>NZ_KB905551.1 GCF_000380965.1 Paenibacillus ginsengihumi DSM 21568
CTGTACACAAGCCGTACCTGGCCGCCTCGCTTTTACTGTACACAAGCCGTACCTGGCCGCCTCGCTTTGCCTTACGCCAGCCGAAGCTGGTCGCCGCCCTTCACCTCGATGATCCGCTGATCCACGCTCAGCCATACGGACTGGGCGGACGGGTTGTGCACGAACTCGCAGGAGGCGGAGAAGCGCAGCCGCTGGAACGCTTTCACATAATCGACGATTTCGATATTTGTCGCATACCAGATGTCGTCGCGGCCGCCGATAAATTCGCAGAACTGCTCGATCAGTTCCCAGTTGTCGTCGTTGTCGAATTCGTAGCTGTGTCCCCAGACATACATCATATACAAATATTGGGTCTTGTTCAGCGCGACGAACTGCTCCGCATGCTTCATCAGATCGCGGTTATGGTGACACGTCGGCTTCCACTCCAGCCAGTCGTCAGGCATGCCGAATTGGCCGGTCGTCTGCACGACGCGCGCGTATTCAATGCCGAGATGCGGCAGCATCTCCTTGATCTGCGCGCTGTACGATCCGTTCGGGTAAGACATCCCTCTGACGGTATAGCCGAATATCCGCTCCAGCGTCTTGCGGTCCTCGAATATCTCGCTCACCAGCAGCTCCTTCGGGCAGCGGGCGATCGTCGGATGCGTAACGGTGTGCGCCGATACCTCGTGACCTTCGTAAACCTTGACGGCTTCCTCCACCGTCAGCCGGTCATTCGTGCCAAACATGCCGGAATTAATATGGAACGTTCCTTTGATGCCGTGCCGGTTAAACAGCCCGGCCAGCCGCACGTCCGCTCTTCTTCCGTCGTCGTAGCTCATTGTCAGCACTTTATGCTTGCCTTGCGGAAACGTCATCAATATTTTAGGCATGATCGATTCACCTCAGTTAGATATATATGATTGCCGCCGTCTCCGGAATAATCGTATTCTCCCGCAGCCGTCTGTTCGCTCGCCTTATGTACTTCGCCGCCAGAACGCCCAAATCCTTCCGGTCGGGCAGGCCGCCTCCCTGCGGGAGCGGGCATTTTTAGCCCACCTGGGCTCACACAAGCCTGAACAGGCAGCGCAGGCACGGCGTCTCACGATGGCTGCCAAGCAATAGCAAGGGACTGCCTCCCAAATGAAAGCCGGAAGACAGCCCCTTCTCCAATGCTGCGCTTTATTTCTTGCCGTCGGCGCTTATTTCTTCGCGTCCTCGATCTTCTTGTTCGTCTCCTCCTCGGTCGCCCGGAAAATCGTGTTGTAATCGCCAGTCAGCACGACTTTCGGCACCGTTTTCGCATACGGCGTCAGCAGCGTTCTATCGTAACGGGATTTGAACGGAATCGGCGCAAAATCGTTATAGAACGACGCCGCCAAATTTTTGTCCTTGAATACGCTTTCTTGTCCGTAAGCCTTAATCACCGCATCGTCGTTCAACACGGGCATGACGCCTTGCTTGGACAGCTTCGTCTGCATTTCCTCAGACAGCAGGTAAGCGATCACCTTCATCGCCTGCTCCGGCTGCTTCGACATCGAGGTTACCGTAAAATACGTCGGATAAGCTTGCGATCCGAGCTTGGGGTTCGATTCGAACGTCGGAAGCGATACCATATCCCAGTTCATCGCCTTGAATTCATCCGGGAATACGAAGACGATGGAGGACAGCCAGGCGAACATCGCCAGGTCCCGATCCTGCAAAAATTCGATGCGATAAGGCAGCTTATCTTTATGCTCCTTCATATAATCGGTGTATCCCGCCGCCTTGCTCGGCCCGACGAAAACGGTGTCAAAAAGCTGTTTCCAACGCTCGTCGCTGAAGATTGTCGCCTTCTCCGTCGCCTGGTCCACAAACGGAATCGACAGCTGGTTCATCGACAGCATATGCGTCTCGGAGGAGGACAGGCCGACATACTGCTTCTGATCGAACCGGGTCAGCTGCGCCGCAAGCGCGCTCGCTTCCGTCCAGGTCATGCCGTCCTGCGGGTAAGGCACGCCGAATTTATCGAAAATATCCTTGTTGTAATACAGCACCATGTTGTTGTTGAAGACCGGAATCCCATAAATTTTATCCGGCGAAATCAGCTTGACGGAATCCGCAACCGTCGGCTCGATCTTGGCAAAGTCGATGTTGTGCTTCTTAACCAGCTCCGTCATGTCGAATTCGAGGCCGTTGTCAAGCAGCGTCGAGGCAAAACCGCCGATAGAATCCCAATAGATGTCGATCGTCTCGCCGGAGGTCAGCAGTTCCTTGATGCCGTAATCCTTTTGGCTCTGAATGTACTTGATCGTATAATTGGGGAACTTTTCTTTTAAAGCGTTGCCAAAACGTTCGTTCCAGCTTTCCACGGAGTCTCCGCTCGTGGAAAAAACAACCAGGTTAGCGATTTCATTTTCTTGGCCAGCTTCGGCAGCAGGCTTGTTCTCTCCGCCGCCTCCTCCGCCGCAAGCCCCCAAAAATACGGAGCATGCGACAGGCACGGCAACTGCAGGCTTGAACCAGTGACGTTTCATTTTACATTCCCCCACCATAATAAATTAATAGATTATCCCTAAATGCGACGAAACCCTTCGGCGCATTTTCTATACCGCAGGTGACGAGCGATGATGCAACGATTCGTTCGTCATAGGGCATCTCAACGGGGATAACACCGCAGCCTGTCTTTCATGCAAAATATGTCTATAAACAGCCGCTGGCTGCCGACGGCCGCGCAAAGCTCCGCACGTCAGCCAGCGGCGGCGGTCACGGCGTCAAGGAGACGGTAACCGGACCGAGCAGTCCCGACGGCAATGTCACCTTGTCGTAACGGTTCGCCAAACTGTTCGTCACGTCGATCCTCAGCTCGTTGTCGCCTTCCTTCAGCAAGGAAGAAATGTCGAACGTATAAGGCTTCCACATCCGGACGCCGGCGGCCCGGCCGTTCACCCATACCTCAGCCAGCTCGAAGGCGTCGCCGAGATCGAGCACCGCTTTGCGGGACAGTTGCTCTTTCGTTAGTTCAATCGTCTGCAGGTAGGTGAACGTACCCGAGTAATGCTCTTTCCCCTCGAGCTGCGTCCAGGAGCCGAGGCTTCCGGGCAGCGGCTCGCCGCCGGTCTCCCCGATCCGCCAGCCGTCCGTCAGGGCGATGACCGCGGCCGGTTCGGCCGCGCTCCGCGGCTCTTCCTGCCGCAATTCAGGCGCTTCGCCCGGATCGATGCGGACGATCAGGCTTTGTCTCCGCTCCAGCCGAATCGGCAGCTTCATGCCTTCTTCCGCGAGCGCGACCTGCGCCGGAGATATCGTTCCTTCCCACGCATCCCACAGCTCCGCCCGGCCCGTGACCCGAACCGTTGCCTCGCCCTCGTACGCCACCTCCCCTTCGTTCACCAGCAAGATGAAGTGGCTGCCTTCCTTCACGACATGGCTGACGCGAATATCCGTCGCGGCCGGCTGCAGCTCGATATCCCTGCGAACATAGCGGTCCAGCACGGAGACGATCTGCTCCGGGTCGACTATCCGGTCGGCCGCCTTAAATTCCTCCCCGGTCGGTCCCGTCGCCGCATCCAGGCAAATGACCAGCCCGCCCTGCGCCGTGAAGCGGCCCACGGCCCGCCGCGTTTCCGGCTCCAGTCGCGTCTCGTCCTCGATCAGCAGCACCAAATACGTCTGGGAGGCGATGCGAATTTGCCCTTCCTCAAGCAGACAATCGGAGATGAGCAGACGCTCTTCCAGGTAGTTGAACTCCCGTTGCGCCGTATAGAGCGGCTTCGTCAGGCGCCACGGCAGCTCGTCTTCGCGGCACAGCACCGCGATCGGAGTCACGTTGACGCTGTCGGTCATCAGCCAGCTCAGCCGTTTCATATACTGGGCGAACTGGCGGTAATGCGGCCACCATATATTGTTCGGCCCGACATCCGGCGGGCGCTCGAACAAGCGGCGCGGCCCGTCGATGGAGTAATAGAAAGCATGCGGGCATAGCAGATTGACGCCGCGGACGGCCAGCCAGTCGATGTACCATTTCATGTCGCCGCCGCTCAGCGCCCAGCCTCCGCCGGGGCTGCACACGCCCAAAAATTCGTTCAGATTGCGGCGTCTTGCGCGGTGTCTCGCCGCATCGGAGGAGCATTTGGCGGCGGTGCTGTGCTTCCCTTCCAGCGCCAGTCCGTTCTCGGGAGCGACCCAGCGCCAGACGACGTCCTGCCCGGGGATCTGAAAATGCTCGAGCAGCCCGATATCATCGCTTGCGGCCGGATGGCCGGTCAGCGCAATGCCGTGCGCCTCGCACCACTCGCTGAGCGGCTTGTAGTACGAGCTGGAGAGCCGCTCGTTGACCGCCCTGCGGTACGTCCGCCGGACGAAGAACGACTCGGGCGTATCGAACCATAGCAGGGAAAGCTCCGTTTCGCGGCCGCCTGCGCGGACAAAATCGTCGAGAAAATGATTCGTCCAGGCGCGCAGCCCTTTCGCATGGCGGCGGCCGAGAATATCCGGCTCGTCGGTGAACATGGCGCGAATCGTCGTCCCGAAGTACGATCCTACCCGCTCATAATAACGGTCGTGCGTAATCCGGATGAACTTGGCGGTCGCTTCCGGGTTCATCAGGTCTGCCGAAGCCGGAGCGTTCGGCTCTCCGTCGTCCTCGCCGAAATGAATGCCGCGGATGGTGCCTCCCGAATACGTCTCGACGAACAGCAGTATCGCGCCTTGCCGGTCCGCCGGGGCGTCATAGCGGATGAGGCCGTCCTCCGCGGCAAGCAGCGCCGCTTCCTCCGTCTGCGGCATGCGCTCCTCTCCCATCGGCACCGCCTGCGCCGATACGAGCACATCGCCCGGACGCAGCACGTCGGACAGCCGGACCGCCTCGCTCCAGTCGAATTCCAGCATGCGCAGCCCGCGGCTGGCGTACTCGGGATTGTCCCGCACGACGCGGCCTTGCGCCGAGCCGGACGGGTACATCGCCTCGTCATAGAGGATGACCTGCATGCCGAGCGAAGCCGCTTCCTTGACGGCCGCCTCCACCAAATCCATATATTTGTCGGACAAATAAGGTATCGTCTCCGGAATGCCGATCCGCGGGTGAATGACGAAGCCCATCACTCCTTTGTCGGCAAAATCGCGAATTTGCGCAACCAGCTTTTCCGCGGTCAAGTCGTCGTTCCAAAACCAGAAAGGAATAGGAGTAAACTCGTCGTCCGGATGCAAAAATGACTGGCGCAAAGCTGAAGCTTCCATCGTTCACTCTCCTTTCTTTTGTCGTATATGCCGATCTGGTTGTCGTTTATGCCGATCCGGCGGCAATCGTCAGCCGGCTGCCGGGCGCCATCCGGATCACTGCGCGATGCGGCCCGGCGGCCTGCGCCTCCGCCTCGCCTGCAGCCTCCCAAGTCCACTCGCCGGCCCATGCGGGCAGGCGCAGAACAAGCTCGGTTTTCCGCTCCGCCTTCAGCTCGGCCACGAGCCGCCCCTGATCCCGGTTCCACGCGAAAGCGATGCTCCCCGTGCATAAGCGAAGCCCGCGCGCCTCCCCCGCGTTCCAGGCTTGCGGCAGCGAAGGAAGCAGCTTGACGGTGCCGGGCGAGACGTACAGGAGCATTTCCTGCACGGCCGAGACCCAGCCGAGATTGGCGTCCATTTGCACGGGAGCTCGCCGATAATTCAAGGATATGCCCATCTGCCGCCAATCGTTATGCACCGTATAGAAGTTGTTCAGCAGGCACGAGCGAGCGAGCAGCGACAAGCATTCCAGCGCAAGCTCCCCTTCCTCCATGCGCGCGTAAATGTTGGCCAGATGGGCGAACGACCAGGCGGTCTGATCGCCGATGCCGATCACGAGCCGGCGGCGCACCGCTTCGGCGAACGCCACAAACAGCGCGGCGTCCTTCTCCCGGGTAATCTCATGCGCCGGAAACACCGGGTAAATGTGGGAGATATGCCGGTGCCGGTAACGGTCCTGAAAATCCGGATGCATCCATTCCTTGACGGCTCCGTCCTCATTGATCTGATATTCCGGGATGCGCGCCAGCATCTCCTCCCACCGGCCGATCTCGCCCGCGTAAACGCCGGCGATCCGGCTGCCCTCGATCAGCTGCGTCAGCAGCTCCTTGGCGATGGCGAAGTCGAGCGTAGCGTTGATCGCGGAAGGCATCGGGTGCCCTACGCCGCCGAACGTATGGTTTTCCGGCATGAAGTTGCCCGGCGTATTTTCTGGCGAAACCGACGGATACGACAGCAGCTTGCCGTCGCCAGCGACGACGAAGAAATCTTCATAGAACAGCGCAGCTTCCCGCATAAAGGGCAGCGCCCGTTCGCGGAGAAAGCTTTCGTCGCCGGTGAACAGGTAATAATCGTAGAAATGACGGGCCAGCCATCCGGCAGCGCCGGTCCAGTTCAGGATGACCGGCACGACCTGAAACGGCGTCGCATTGCCCGGCGTCGTCCCGGCCGGAATGAAGATGCCGCGGCAGCCGAACAGCTTCCGCGCGTTGTCCCGGAACTGCTCCATTCGCTCCTCGTAATAGCGGAACATGGGCAGCGCCAACGCGGACAGGCCGCCGACATCGGTGTGCCAGTACATCATCTGCACATTTTCGTTCGCCATCAGATGGCTCCAGACGGCCTTGTAATCGCCGCACCACAGCCCGTAGAGCGGAATGGGCAGGCCGTCCTCGCGGGTGCCGGAGATGAACAAATACCGGCCGTAAGCCCACATCGTCTCGGCAAGGCCTGGCGGAAGCTCGCCTTCATAGGCTTCCAGCAGCCACTCCTCGTTGGATCGGTCCGCCTCGGACTCGTCCTGAAGGCGAATCGCCGCCGACCGGAACAGCGGGCCGTGAACCGCTGCGTGCCGCTGCATGAGCTCCGCGTAAGCCTGCCCGATAGCGGCCAGCTCCCGCTCCAGCCGCAGCCAGTCCCGCTCGCGCTCGCCTTTGACGAATACCTTGATCAAGAGCAGCGCGGAATCCGCTCCGCTGACCGCGATCTTATCCCGGCCCGCCGTCATCGTACCGCCCTGCGGAATGACGCGAAGCACGGCTCCGAAATCGAGCCCGTCGTCGTTCTTGGCGGCGTAGCGGATATAGCCGTCTGCCGCCAACACGGCCGTCGACACGGCCGCCGATTCCTCCACGCATTTCGGAATGCCCGGCGAGGCAGCCTCGCCCTTCTGATGCGGCTTCAGCTCCAGCTCGGCAGCGACGGAGCCCTTGCGGCTGCCGCGCAGCTCGCAGACGATTACATCGTCCTTGCGGGAGACGAACAGCGCGCGCTCGTACGCGTCGCTGCCTTCCTCCCAGCGGACGGACACTTCGCCGCTCTCCATATCGAGCGTGCGCCGGTACCGGCGAAACCCGCTGTCGACCGGGCGGCGAATGTTCAGATCGGCCAGCGGCAGCGGCGTCTCGCGCACCGATTCGTAGCCGAGCCTGCCGAGCGTCTCGGCCAGATGCGCGCTCGCCTCGCGGTATTGGCCCTGATCCATCATTCGCCGCACCTCGGGCAGCGTGTGGCTGACGTCGGGCAGCTCGCCCGGCTTGCCGCCATACCACAGCTCGCCGTGATTGATCAGCACGGTCTCGCTGCTAACGGCGCCGTATACTGCCGCCCCGACGATCCCGTTGCCCGAAGGCAGCGCTTCCCGCCACGCATTGCCCCACCAGGAGGCCGGCGTCCGGAGCACGAGCCGATTGCGCCCGCGCGCGGACCCGCCGCTGCGATTGTCGTCTTTCATGCTGCTCTCTCCTTGCCGTTACGGACTGATCAGCGCCACCTTCGGCGGATGAATGTAGTCCTGATATTTGTCGGCCACTTTCGCGACGGCCGCGTCGCCTTCATGAAAGTACATCCGGTGCCGGTACGCGATCGATTGCCCCTTCTGCAGCAGCTTGCCGCCCAGGAAGTACAGGTTGTTGGCGGCCAGCAGCCCGTAATCGCGCACATGCCAGTACGTCGGGTAATCGACGTTGTCCGGATGGTCGAAGGCGGCGATGCCGAGCGTATGCCCGCCGACCTGGCCGTAATAGTCGCACCACGGCGCGCGCCGGCCCCAGCATTCCGCCTCGCCGATGGAGCCGTAAGCGTTGACGATTGTCCCGCCGCTTTCCGCCTTCATCGACTCCGCGACGCGAATGCCGAGCGGGCCGGCCTCCTTGGTCGCGCCGAATTCGACGCGCCCGAGCGCCGTCATCACAGAATCCATGTCGACGATGCGG
Source organism: Paenibacillus ginsengihumi DSM 21568 (assembly GCF_000380965.1). Classification (GTDB taxonomy): domain Bacteria; phylum Bacillota; class Bacilli; order Paenibacillales; family NBRC-103111; genus Paenibacillus_G; species Paenibacillus_G ginsengihumi. Next base: position 8,172 of record NZ_KB905551.1, read on the forward strand.
CCGCCGGACGGCGTCCGGTAGAACGTCATCGTCCGCGTCTCCTCCAGCTGCGGCTTGCCGGCAAAGCTGCACCACTGCTGCTTCGACACAAGCCGCGCCAGCACCGGGCCATCGGCGGCTTCGACGGAGCCGAGAACCCGCTGCTTGCCGTGCCTGTCCTTCGGCTCGTTCCACAGATCGATGCCGTTCACGTCGCCTATGGCGAACCAGACAGAACGGTGATGCGGATGCTCCGTCGTTTCGAAATCGAGACGGGTAAAGCTCTCGCCATACGGCCCCATCATCGGGCCGAGATAAGGCTTCGCCAGCTCCGGATCGGTCACGTACGAAGTGAAGTAGGCGCCGTCGATCTCCACATCGAACCGGTGCTCTTTCCGGACCACCCGTACTCCACCCTGGCCTTCTGCCGCGTCCCCCTCAGAGGAAGCGACGGTTAAGGCGAGCGTCTCGCCCGCAGGCAGCCGATCGACGATCCAATGCAGAATGAACTGGCCATCCTTCAGTTCGCTTTGCACCGGGATCAAGCGGCCGTCTTCGGCAATCATCCGCAGCGGTCTGTCGCCGGCTCCCTTTAGCTGCGGCGAATCGGCCGGCAAGCCGAACGCCACCGGACAATTCTCGCGGTCGTGCCGGCCGGCCTGCACAGTAAGCTTGAACAATTCGGACATATTCAGGTTCTCCTCTGTCGTATTTATTGGGCGTCTTTTTATTCAACATGGGGTCAAGAGCCGCTCGCGGCCAATGACGAAAAACGCTTCGTCAGAGACGTCTAATTCGCGATGCGCGACCAGATCGAGCGGACATAGGCCAGCGATTCCTTGCGGCTGTTCGGCCCGGCGGCCGACATGCATTCCGCCGAGACTCTTCCGCGGTAGCCGCTTTCCTCGAGCGCCCGCAGCAGCGATTCCAGGTCGACCGGCTCGGACGCGCTGCCGTTCGGAAATCCGCGGTCCCGCTCCGCATAATGGACGTGAATGAGGCGGCCGCTCGCAACGGCGCGCAAAATGACGCCAAAGGGCTCGCGCTCCAGGGTCATATGGTATGCATCCGCCAGCACCTGGATGCGGGGGAGATTCACCGCATCGGCCAGCTCGAGCGCTTCCGCAACCGTATTGATTATATTGCTCTCTCCCCGGTTCAGCGGCTCGATGGCAATCTGCAGGTTATGCCCTTCGGCCAGTTCGTTGCACAGGCGCAGAAACTGCCTGATCTGCTCCATCGCCTGCTCAAGCGGATAACCGTCCGGCACGGTGCGGGCCGCGCCGCTGCCGAAGACGATCACTTCGCCGCCGGAAGCGGCTACCCGGCTCATCGCCAGCTCCACATAGCTGCGGATCGCTGCCGGATCGGCGTCCGGCCCCGTCAGCCGGACCGCCGGCGGGATGAAGCTGTTAAATACGGGAATCGAACGGCCCGTTTCGCGCAGCCATGCGCACCAGCGGACGAACGCTTCCTCGGATAACGCCGTCAGCGAGCCGACGGTCAGCTCCGCAAAGTCGTAGCCTTCCCGCCATATCGCTTCCACTTCCGCGGCCAGCCGCGCCGCCGGATCGGATTCGCTAACCGCTGCGGCCGCCGTGCCGCCCTGCGGCATGAACGTGCCTGCCGTCAGGCAGCAGCCAAGCGGCAGACGGGCTTCGCGTTGGGTCTGGCTCATACGCCAACCACCTCCGGTTGATAAGGCAGCGAAATTTCGCGCCCGGACTTTGCCGATTCATACAACGCCTGAATAATTTCGACCGCGGCCCGGCCTTCCCGACCCTCGATCAGCGGGGGCCGCCCTTGTATGACGGCGTCGATCATATCCTGCACTTGACCGGCATGCCCCGTCTTGATTCCGGCCTGCGCGTCCGCCTCCTTCGGGCGGTTCGGCCCGTACAGCTCCAGCACCCGCTTCTCCTCGCTGAAATCGCTGTCGTCGTCCGCCATCTTGAACAGGACGATCCGCTGATTGCTCATGTAGATGGAGCCTTTGGCGCCGTGAATCTGCACCGATACCTCAAGCCCCGGATAAGCGCAGGTCGTGCCGATCAGCGTGCCGATCGCTCCGTTCTCGAAGGTGACGGCGGCCACGGCCGTATCTTCCGTCTCAATGTCATGCGTATACGTGCCGGTCTTGGCGAAGATCGAGCTCACGGGGCCCATCAGCCACTGCATCAGATCGACGGTGTGCACCGTCTGGTTCATGATCGCGCCGCCGCCGTCCATCGCCCACGTGCCTCTCCAGCCGCCGTTTTTGCGGTAGTAGCTGTCCTCTCTGTACCATTTCAAATGAAAATTGCAGGTGATCAGCTTGCCCATGCGGCCGCTGTCGATCGTCTCCTTGACGAACCGGTAAGCGGGCGCCAGGCGGCTCTGGAATACGCAGCCGAGCAGCCGCCGCTCTTCCTCGGCGACGGCCAGCATCTCGTCGATCCGCTCCAGGCGGATTTCGAGCGGCTTCTCCGTCAAGACATGCTTGCCGGCTTTCATCGCCTTGATCGCGTGGTCGCGATGCATCCCGCTCGGCGTGCAAATGCTGACGGCGGCGATGTCCGGCCGCCTCAGCATCTCGTCGAACGACGTATAGCGGTTCTCGGGAGCGATTCCGTATTCGTCTCCTACCCGATGCAGCGTCGCCTCGTGAATATCGCAAATGGCCACAAACGCGCAGCCGTCCGCCTTCAGCGCGCCGGACACGTGGCTGCGGCCTACGCCGAGCCCGAATACGCCATAGCCAATTTTTTCTGTCATCTGCTTCCAATCCTCCGTCGTTATGGGCTTGCCGCCTCGATCGCTTTGTTCGCTTCTTCCTCAGCCTGGCGAAGGGCGGTATTGAGGTCGATCCGGCCTGCGGCGAGGTCGGGCAGCTTACTCGTCAGCGCCGTTTCCGCCGTTTTCTCGAAAGCTGTCTTCGGAGAGATCGGCGCGAACTTGTTGTAGTAAGCGGCGGCCAAATTCTTATCCTTGTGAATGCTGTTCTGGCCGAACGCCTTGCGAATCTCGGGATTGTTCAGCACCGTGAGTCCGCCGCGCTTGGACACCTCGAGCTGGTATTCGTCGGATACGAGGTACTTGAGCACCTCGAAGGCCTGCTCCTTGTGCTGCGCGAACGACGGTATGGCCCAATAAACCGGGTACTGCTGGCTGCCGACCCCCGGCTGATCCTCCATCGTCGGATAGGCCGCCATATCCCAATCGAACGGAACCGGATTGGGACTTACGACCTGCCAATCGGAAAATACCCCGAGGATGGCAAGCTCCTGCGTCTTCAGCCACTCTGCGGAATAAGGAAGCTTGCCGCCCAAATCGTCCATTTTGGAGCGATACAGCGAATCCTCCGCCGGCTTCAGGATCGGTTCGAGTATTCGCCGCCACCGCTCATCGCTGTAAGTCGATTTCAGCGTCGCCGGATCGACAAAAGGCAAGGAATACGCGTTCATTCGCATGCTGTGGCTAGGGGAAACGGCCAGGCCGACGATTTTTTGGCCCCCATCGCTTCGGTTCAGCTTCGCTGCGACAGCGTATACTTCTTCCCAGGTCATGCCGTCCTTCAGGTAAGGCACGCCGAATTTGTCGAACAACTCCTTATTGTAGTAAAGCGACATGCCGTTCGTCGTAACCGGCAAGCCCCAGATTTCGCCGTTGCCGTTCTGCCGAAGCGCATCGATGAGCGTCGGTTCAAAACGGTTCAAATCGACGCCGTGCTGTTTGATCAGCTCCGTCAAGTCGTACTGCGCCTGATTCCTGGGCAAGGTAGAGAAAAAGGTGCCGATGGATTCGTAGTAGAGATCGATATTGACGCCCGCCAAAATCAGATTCTCGAGCTTGCTGCCTTCCCCTTCACGCGGATTAATGTACTTGATCGCGATATGAGGGAACTTCTGGCGAATAAATTCCGCGTAATTTTTCTCGAACTCGTCGTTGTTCGTCCCGCCCGCGGAATAGATGGTGAGCTCCACCGGTTCTCCGCCTGTCGCTTGCGGCTGTCCGTCCGGTTCCCCGGGATTCGGCGATGCCGAATCGCTGTTCGAACAGCCGGCGAGAAACATCGCAAGGATCGTGCCCGATAATGCCGCCGACGCCTTATTCATCTCCCTGACCTCCCCAAGTGGCTGTACTCTTCAATTCGCTGTACTCTCCAAGTACAGCACCAGACTACATCCAGGCGTTCAAGCCTTCCCAGCGCACCTTCCAGCTGCCGTCGGCGGGGAAGCCTGGCGCGTGGCTCTTGGGCCCGCCCTGCCAGCCGCAGGCCATCATAGCGACGGCGGTCAACAGTCCGCCGTTGCCCGGCAAATAAGCCAGGAGGCCCGGGCGCTGGTAATTGTGTCCGTTCGGAAGGTACGTATTCTTCGTGACATCCATCATCAGCATATCGACGGCCAGTTCGCCTTCCCCGAGCCGCGCGGCAGTCATCGCCGCCATCGGGTAGTCCCAGCCCCACGTCGTCTCCCACTGCCACGATGCCTTAACGCGCAGCAACGTGCGGCGCATCGTCTCGGGATCGACCATTTTGCCGGGAAGCATGCCGAGGGCGCCGAGCATGGACGGATGATCGCGGTTGTTGCGATCGGAATACGAATTCGGACAATTCTCGTGAGCGAGATAGACGCCGTCCTTGACGGGCAGCGGCGACAGCCTGCTGCACACGTCCTTCCAGCGGGCCGGAATCTCCCTGCCCATCCGCTCCGCCCAGGCCATCGCCGTCTCGAGACCGTGGCGCCAATACTCCAGCTCGTAGGTCGGGTTCCACGTCTCCGCCGCCTTATGCAGCTCCTGGGCCGGGATCAGCGGCGGCCCCAGCACGTAGCGCCCGCCCGCCTCGTCCCATTCGGCGAAGGAGGCCATAAATTCCGCCGATTCGAGCACGATGTCGCCGTATCTCCGCAGCGTCTCCTCCGTCGGCTTCGCCAAATAGAGCAGCTCCGCCATGACGATGGGGTGCGGCTGCTGCCAGATGAGCAGCGTCGCGATCGGCGAAGGGCTCTGATCGCCTTCGGGGCCGATCATCTTCGGCCAGCGCGCGCCGGTATAGCCTTGCGATTCGGCGAGCTCCCGCGCCTTCGGCAAAATCGCGTTGTACCAGTCCATACTGCGCTCCAGCAGCTGCGGCCTGCCCCACAGCGGAAAATGAAACGCGTGCCACCAGTGCATCTCCAGATGCGGCTTGCCGAACCAGCTGTTGTAGAGCAGCCCCGTCTCCTGCGGCGGCATCGAGCCGGCGGAATGGATCGCCGTCAAATACTGCGACAGCACGATTCGGCGCTCCAGCTCGTGCGCCCGCGGATCGCGGCTGCCGGCCAGCTCCACGGCGCCGCCTCCCTGCCAAAACCGCTCCCAATGGGCGGCGCTTGCGCGCAGCGTCTCCTCAAGCGACGTCAGCGCAGGCTCCGTTTCCCGCCGCGCGAAGGCGACGACCAGCTCCAGCTTGTCGGAATCGCCCGCCGGCCGCAGCGCGAAGGCGTGCGTCCCTTCCTGCGCCAGCTCGCCCTGCGACCAGCGCACAGCCATGCGGTAGCCGTCGTCGTCCATCGCGCGCTCGAACAGCGCGGTCCGCTCCGCCGCATGCCTGCATTCGGTGCGGTGCGTGTCGTCGCCCTCCCAATTCAGCGCAATGGTCTTATCCCAGCTGCGCGACGTCATGCCCGGCGCCGGGAAGCGGATCGATACAGCCAATCGGCCTTCGGCGAGCAGCGGGCTTTCCACGGCGACGCCGAGCTGGTCCGCATCCGGATGGCAGACGGTCCGCACCTTCACCGGATGTCCCTGAATGCGGAATTGGCTGTACAGCACGCCGGTCCACAGCTCATGCGTCTGCTCGATGTCCGTCGCCGCATCCGCGGTCAAGCGCTCTCCTTCCTTCGACGTGAACACGAAGCCGATCTGCCCGAGCTGCAGGCGGTGCGGATTTTGCCTCAGCCAATGGTAAGGCTCTTCGCGGTCCTCGGCGTGAACGGGATAGCCGCCCTTCTGCTTCGCCTCGTCGCGATACTGCATGCGAACATCCTGGAGCGTCCAGACGTTCTTGCCCCCGGAGGAATGCCAGGCCCACTGCGTCTGCGTGCCGAGCGGCGCCTCGTATCGTTCCGGAAACGTTTGCAAACCAGTAAAGTCCGCCGTAAAAGCAAACTCGCCGTTGCCGACGGACAACGGGGATAATGGTTCGATTCCGCGGATCACCGGATGATGCCGGCTGACCAGCGATTTACGGTCTATTTTCAATGGAATAAGTCCTCCTCGTCATCTCTTCTGGCGCTGCACACGGCTTGTGCGCGCTGATCGTTTTCCCGACAGTAATTTCATTATAACAGGTCCTGTTTTCGCGATATGGGGGAAACACTTTATATTTATAGGGGATATACCTTTTTTTTATGGGAGAGATAGCGATATAATGATAGTCAAGCATGCTGCAAATTGGAGATGGAGCATATCGGAGGTGCTTGGAGGGGTTATGGATAAGCCTGTTTTTCTCTCGCATCAGCGTTTTCGGCCAGGCATGAACGTGTTCGTCAACCGGGCGTTCGAAGCGTTCAATATTCCCCAGCATACCCATGACGCGATCGAGATCAGCTTCGTTGTTGAAGGGACCGGTTATCAGTTTATTAACGATACCGTCGTTCGCGTCAAGCGCGGCGATATTTATTTGCTGCCGATCGGAACATCTCACGTCTATCGGCCGACCTCGCCGGACAAGGTTCGTTCGCTCGGCATCATCAACTGCGTCTTCCGGCTCGAGGCGCTGAAGCCGTTCGGCGACTTCCCTCCTCCCGGCACGGAGCTGCACGACGCGCTGTACTGCCCGTCGAAGCTGAGCAGGCCCTGGTTTCACCATTACGATAAAAATAGCGCTTTCACAGAACTTTTCCTATCGCTCTTGTCGGAATACCGCCAGCGGCAACCGGGATACGAGGCCGTCGTCCAGGCGCTGTTCATCCAGTTGATTGCGCAGCTGCATCGCGCTCTGCTGAACTCGACGGCGTCCGTCAACAGCCGCAGCAAGGTGCAGGAAGCGATCCGCTACATCAAGCGCAATTATCAAGGCAATATTACGCTGAAGCAGGTAGCGGAGTATTCTTTCCTCAGCGAAAGTCACCTGCAAAAGCTGTTCAAGCAGGCAACCGGCGTTTCGTTCATCTCGTATGTGCAAAACTTGCGGGTGCAGCGGTGCTGCGAGCTGCTTAAGACGACCGGCATGACCGTCCAGCAGATCGCCGGGGCCGTCGGCTATCAGGATATGAAATATTTCCATTCGCTGTTCCGGCAGCGGACAGGCATGACGCCCCAGGAGTACCGCAAGCACGGCGAGACGATGGCAGTGTTGGACGAGCATTGACGTTACCTGTGTCTCGTAAGCCCCTCGTCCTGCCGCTTCGATCATCGCCGCGCGCCTTCATCGTCCCGCGCTTCAAGCCCGCTCCCCGATCGCGGTATTTGCTGCCGGCAGCGCCCTCTTTCCTTTTCGCAGGGAGGTCCAGGTATAAATAATCAACGCTAGCCAAATGAGCGAAAAGCTGATCATATGCGCGCCGGTAAACGATTCTTTGAAAAAGACGATGCCCAGCAGCAGCGTGAGCGTCGGGCCGATATATTGAATAAAGCCGACCGTACTGAGCGAAAGCCGCTTGGCCGCCTGCGCGAACCAGAACAGCGGCGTTGCCGTCGCGACCCCGGCGAGCAGCAGCGCGAGAAGGCGGGGCGCAGGCAGGCTGCCGGCCGTCGCCGTTCCTGTGCTGTGGATGAACAGCAGGTAGAGCAGCGCCAGCGGCAGGACGACGGCGGTCTCGCCGATGAGCGCGATCATCGGGTCGAGGGAGAACGCTTTTTTCGTCAGTCCGTACAGCCCGAACGACGCCGCCAGCGCCAGCGAAATCCAGGGCACGCTGCCGAGCTGCGCGGCCATCACGACGACGCCGATCAAGGCGATGCCGATGGCCAGCCATTGGCCGATGCCCGGCCTTTCCTTCAAAAAGGCGATGCCCAGCGCCACATTGATCAGCGGGTTAATGTAATAGCCTAGACTCGTATCGATGACATGTCCGTTGTTGACCGCCCAAATAAAAAGCACCCAGTTGGTGCTGATAAGCAGCGAGCCTGCCCCGATCACCGCCAGCTTCTTCCGGTCGGCCAGCGCCGCCAGCGCTTCCTTCCACCGTCTGCCGATGATGCACAGCAGCGCCACGAAAGCGAACGACCATACGACGCGATGCGCCAATATTTCCCAAGCGGAGGCCGAATGAAACAAATTCCAGTAGAGCGGCAGCAGCCCCCATACCAGATAAGCCAAGACGGCATACATAAAACCGGCGTTCATTGCAAAATCCCTTCTTCTGTATGAAATGTCTGCTTCGATGGATTATATCACAAATGGTCTGAATCGTCTGCCATTCGTCCTCCATTACCGCGGCTTACTCGTTCAACAAACAAAAAAAGCCTCCTAAACGGAAGTTTGGAGGCTTGCGCACTGTTCGAGCCAACGGGTTCGCGTCCGGGAAGCGGCCTTATTCGCTGGCTGAATCATCTACGGATTTTCACCTTATTCACGTACTTTTGCTTTAATCGCGTAACTTTACCTCATTCACGCACTTTTGCCTTGATCGCGTAACTTTATCTCATTCACGCACTTTTGCCTTGATCGCGGGCTTTTATCTTGATCCGGCTGCCATCGCAATCTTCGGCTCTTCCTCCGATTTGCCGACAGCGCCTCCCTCTCCTGGGCCTGCTTCGCCCCGTTTGTATGGCGACGCGCTGTACGGCTGGCCAGCGAGCTCGAACGGAAGGCAGAGCGGAACGCCGGTGCGCGGGTCAGGCACGATATCTGCTTCGATCCCGAATACTTCGCGCAGCACGTCGGGCGTAACGACCTCCGCAGGGCTTCCTTCGCTGACGACTGTCCCGCGCTTGATTGCGACGACATGATGCGCATAACGGGTCGCATGGTTCAGATCGTGAACGACCATCACGATGGACCGGCCCTCCTCGCGGTTCAGCCGCTCGAGCAGCTTCAGCACCTCCAGCTGATGGGCCATATCGAGGAACGTCGTCGGCTCGTCAAGGAACAAAATATCGGTCCCCTGCGCAAGCGCCATCGCAATCCAGGCCCGCTGCCGCTGTCCCCCCGACAGCCGATCGACCGGCCGGTCGGCAAATTCCATCATCCCCGTAACGGTTAGCGCGAAGCGGATATGCTCCTTGTCCTCGGCCGACATAGTGCCGAAGCCCTTCTGATGCGGAAAGCGGCCGAAGGAGACAAGCTCCGATACGGTGAGCCCGTCGGGCGCCGTCGGGTTTTGCGGCAAAATCGCCAGCTGTTTGGCGACATCCTTGGTGGATTGTTGCGCGATCGACTTGCCGTCCAAAAAGACGCTGCCGCTCTTCGGCTTCATAATCCGCGCCATCGTCTTCAGGATCGTCGATTTGCCCGAGCCGTTCGCCCCGACGAGCGCCGTAATTTTACCGTCGGGAATGCTCAAATTCAGACCGCTGACGATAAGGCTGTCTCCGTAAGCGATATCCAATTGCTTCGTATATAATCGAGGCATTGATGTTCCCCTTCCCTGCCGATTAATATATGGTTATTGACAAGCAAGATAATGATAATCATTTTCACCTTGTTTTCATGATAATGATTATCACTTCAGTTGTCAATCCATAAATTGGGCGCTTCTGGCGAAAGACGGCCTCGTTATCGGTCGTCGTCTAAGCAAGAAAGACCTTGTTTTCGGCGAAAGCCTTCTTCATTGTGCAAGCCTCTACTTTGCTGCAGCTGAGGATGCTCGGCCTGCGGTCCCTGAACTCCGCGTTAGCGGTCCAATTTCCCGTTAGCGTTGAAAGTCCGTGTTGAGGCTCGAACTCCGTGTTGGATCGAAGCCCGCGTGTGCATTCGGGCCTCACATCAGCCCTCGAAGCCCGCGTGAGTCTTCGGCCCCCACGTCAGCACAGCCCCACCCCGGGCACATGAGCGGCGAATCCTGCAAAAAATGCAACTTTTTCCGTATTCCTCGTGCATTAGGAAGGAGAATGTTGTATTTTGTGCAACAATTTAGGAGAGATCGGCTTCAAATCGAAGCTCATCGCCCGAAATGTTGCACATTCTACAACATTGTGCCGTAAATCGGGTTTATGCCCCCGTTTTTGTTGTACAAAATACAACATTTGCGGACTTTCTTGAAAATTGCCTGAGGTGCACGGTCCATTTTCACCATCTGATGGTGCCGCGCCAGCTCCTGGGACGCGGAGCCAGCCCTATTTCGCGCTGGACGCCTATCCGGGCATCTATAGGGAACGAATACCGCTCATCAGTCAGCCTTTGTGCTTCAATTACATTCCCGAGGAAGTTTCTGGACCACCATCTCATCTCTAACGCTTGTGACAAACGCTATTTTGCTGAATCGTACCTTGTTTAAAATGTAACGCAACTGGGTAACGCTATTTTGTCAAAAACGCTGAATCTGATAGCCAAAATTGCCGAATAAGGCTGCTCACTTGCGTTACAATTTCAATTCGATCATTTCGAGGCAAATAAGCTCTGTAGCTTGCGTTAGAGCTAAAGCCTCACATTAAACGCAGGCTATCGAAGCGAGCGACCCGCCTTTGCCGCGGTACGGAAGCGAGCAATCCATTCCCGGCAGCTCGGGTCCACCGATCGCAAGTGCCGACGACGATTGTTTGCACCGATCTAGAAGCGAGCCGCAGGTTATGGCATTCTTCCATGGCCTCCCGCGCAGACAATCAGGCCATTATTCCGTGCGCCGTTCTCCGCTCTCCGCATCCCCGGAATGCTGCAGTTTCCTTGATCCCGCTCAGACCTGGCTCCTTTTCGTCCTTGGCCGCAGACCGCTCACCATGTTCATGATGCTCCAGGGCTGATTTGTTTCACCAAGCCCAGAAAGCCCTATGTAAATAAAGAGACTTCTTTGCCGGCAGGTACCTGAAAACTCCCCGCCACTGTAGCTCCAGCCTCGCGCGAATTTCTTTCCGCCATATCGCCATATGCACTCGGACGCAAGACATCCCGAAGCGTGCGGGCCGCAGCAGCGGCGATGCGCAGCGTGATTCGGCAGAGGAGGCAATGTTCGCTGGCGACGGAGATCACTTGCCTCTGTCTTCATACCAGCCGAAAAATAGCAGAATCACCCCGGCAACGACGAACAGCGGAGCGAACGGATTGTCGAAAAAACCGGCCGGCTCCGGCACGGGCACCTGACCGGTTCTCCCGCCCGCCCAAAAGCCGGCAACCTCCAAATTGCCGGAAATCACGCTCGCCGCCCGCTCGATCGCATAGATGAGGCCCGCCAGCATGATAAACAGAAGGCCCATTACATACTTTGCGTTCATTCCAACATCACCGCCTGCAAAATAAGCTGGCAAGATCAGTAAGACCTTACCAGCTTATTATATATCTTCATGGCCCTTGCTGCCATGCCGCCCGCGAGTCGCAAGCCGGACGACCGTTCACGCCGGGATAGGCGGATGGCGCGAAAGGGGGTCGGCCGCCCGCAGACGCTCCATCACGCAAACCGTGCGCAGACGCGACTCCCTCACGCGGACCGGTACGTAGACGGGACTGCCTCCCGCAAACCGTGCGCAGACACGACTCCCTCACGCAAACCGTACGCAGATGGGACTGCCTCCCGCAAACCGTGCGCAGACGCGACTCCCTCACGCGGACCGTACGCAGACACGACTCCCTCACGCAAACCGTGCGCAGACGGGACTTCCGCCAAGCGCAGAGTTAGAGGATGCGGACGGGCATGGCTCCGCGAATCGAGCGGCAATCTCCGCTTCGGGCTTCTACGCGCCGTAAAACCGGATGCAGGCCGACTCCGGCACGGCGCACCGGTTGCCCGTGAACTGCGGCACGCCGTCAGCGTCCAGGCGGAAGACGGCGATATCGCCCGTCGTCTGGTTGGCGGCGAGCAGATAGCCCCCATCGGGCGACAAGGCAAAATTGCGCGGTGTGCGGCCTTCCGTCGGAACGCGGGCGACGAATGACAGCGTCCCGGTCTCCGGGGCTGTCCGGTATACCGCGATGCAGTCGAGCCCCCGATTCGAAGCGTACACATAGCGCCCGTCCCGGGACACGTGGATATCGGCCGCCGTATTGTCCGGAGCTCCTTCCTCGGGCAGCATGGAGACGGTCTGCACGACGGCGAGCGCGCCGGCCTCCGCATCGTAAGCGAGCGTCGATACGGTCGAGTCGAGTTCGCCCGCGACATAAGCGACGGGCAGCTGCGGATGAAAGACCAGGTGGCGCGGACCGGAGCCCGGCCGCTTTCGGCATGTCCCGACCCTCTCCCACGCTCCGCCCGGCTGCCCGGTTCCGTAGATGACGATCTCGTCGATGCCAAGATCAGGGACGAACAGATGCTTCTCCCCGGGCCCGGTCAAGATCGCATGAGGATGGGACTCCTGCTGGCGGGCGGCCAGCGGTCCGCTGCCGGCATGCTCCAGCAGCTGCACGAGCTGGCCGAGCGAGCCGTCCGCCTGCAGCGCGAAGACGGCGGCGTTCGCTCCGGAATAATTCGCCACATAAAGCAGCCGTCGCGAGGAATCGAGACTGACGTAGCAGGGGTGCGCGCCCTGCGTCGCCATCCGGTTCAGCTCGCGGAGCCGAGCGGTTTCCGGGTCCAGCTCGCAGGCGGCGACATAGCCGGTGCGCCGCCCGCCTGCCCCCTCGGCCGTTTCGCTGACGGCATAAATGCGGCGATTCCCCGGATCGCACGCCAGGTACGACGCTTGGGGGAGCGTATCGAACTCCCGCAAAACGGCGAGCGAGCCGTCCTGCGGATCGAACGAGCATACCCGAATGCCGATGCGGGATTCGTTCGTATAAGAGCTTATCAAGACAAGCGACGGTTCGTGCGGCATGGGCGTCGACACCTCTTTTCGTTAAAATGACTTACGCAGAACCGGCGGCAGCGGCAGCCCTCCTCTCCTCGAGCACCTTCTCCCACACCTGGAACGCGTTCATGACGCGGGGAACGCCGATTTGCGGAATGCAGTTCACCAGCACCTCGGTAATCTCCGTCTCCGTGAGCCCCACGTGGAGACCCGTTCTCAGGTGAAATTCCAGCTGGTGGCCTGCATCGCCCAGCGTCGTCAGCGTGGCGATCGTGGCGATCTCCCGCTGCTTCAGATCGAGCCCCGGTCTGGCATAAACATCGGCAAACCCGAATTCGACGACGAACGGAGCCAGCTCCGGATACTTCCGGCGCACGTTCTCCACGGCGTTCATGCCGAATTCGCCGTTCATCAATTCCACCTGGGCCAAGCCCTTGCTCATTTTATCCATCCCATCTCGCTCCTTAATCTATTGATGTTTATCCATATGTTTATCCAGATGTTTATCCATACGTTTATCCAGATGTTTATCCATACGTTTATCCAGAGTTTATCCGGATGTTCAACCAGATGTTTACCTAGATGTTTACCCATTACGTTTACCCGCGCGCCATGGTCGGCGGAATTTCCTCCGGATCGACCAGCACCTCGATGACCGCGGTGACCGATTCGGCCAGCGCCTGACGGAGCGCGTCCTCGAACTCCGCGCCGGTGCGGCAGCTGTAGGCCTCCGCCCCCATCGCCTCGGCATATTTGCGCGCGTCCATCGGAATGTCGAAGACGGTGCCGTCGGTACGGCCGAGATTGTATTTCATGCCTTTATTGACCATGTCCAGCCGGCCGTTGTTCAGTATGACGAATATGACAGCCGCCCCCTGATTGACCGCTGTGGATATTTCGGCTCCGTGCATGAACGTGCAGCCGTCGCCCGTCAGGCAAATGACCGGCTTCTGCGGCGCAGCGATCTTCGCTCCGACAGAGTAGCCGATCGCGTGCCCCATGCAGGCAAACACGTCGTCGAAGAGGAAGCTGCCCGGCCGCCGAATCTCGAGATGAAGCAGGGCGTGATAGCTGTGGCTGCCGTCGTCGCCGAAGACGATCGCGTCATCCGGCAAGGTGCGCCCGAGCACCTCCATCACTTCCTTGGCCGTGATCTGCTCGCCCCCGCCGTTATGGGCGCCGTCCTGCCCGATCGCCGGGTTCAAGAGCTCTTCGCTGTCGATTTCCTTGGCCTCGGATGCGGCGGCAATTTCCAGGTAGGAGGGCCGCTCCTCCCCCGCTCCCGCAAGCGCCATCAGCTTCCTCAGGTTAGCCTTGGCGTCTCCCTGGATGAACAGCGTCGGCACCGGCAGCGACTTGCCGATGAAGGTCGGGTCCACATCCAGATGGATGACGTTCTTCGGATACTGCTCCGGCTTCAGCACGGGGACGGACATGTCGCTCAGCTTCGTCCCGACGACCACCATGAGATCGATGCCCGATGTCATGTATTCGCCAGCTTCCGGCGTTCCGCCGAGGCCGTACGCGCCAAGGGAGAGCGGATGGCGGGACGGGAAGGAGCCTTTGCCTCCCGGCGTCGTCATGACCGGCAAATCCCACCGTTCGGCGAGCCAGCCGACCTCCTCGTAAGCTCGCGACAAGTGCACGCCTTTGCCGAGAAACAGCACCGGCCGCTTCGCTTCGTTCAGCAGCGGAAGCATTTCTTGCACCCGGTCCGATACCATATGCGGCGTCGGGTCGGGAAGCTCGAGCTCGAACGGCTCGATCTCCTCGAGCATCACGTCGCGGGGAATGAGCAGATGCACCGGTCCGCGGACGCCGGTCATCGCTTTTTCGACCGCATGAGCCAAATACGTTCTGAGCATGTCCCCCCGCTCCAGCCGGGCGCTGAACAGCGTGACCGAACGGAACATTTCGACAAGGTCAGCGCCGAAGAAGGTGGAGTCTTGCCCGAGTCCCTTGCCCGTCTCCCGCATCGAAGCGTGTCCGGTAATGATGAGCAGCGGCACGTGATACACCTTGGCCTGTCCGGCCGCCGTAATCAGATTCGTCCCTCCCGGGCCGGACGTTCCGAGCGCCACGCCGAGCGACCGTTTCATATAAGCATAGCCTCCTGCGGAGAATCCGGCTCCCGCTTCATGCCGGCTGAGCACATACTTCACGCCGTGGTTGCCCAGTTCGAGAATCAATGGAACGATTGCCTTGCCGGGAACGCCGAACACATGATCGACTCCCCACCGTTTCAACTGCTGCGCCAGAACAGATGCCACGCTTGGTTTCATACGGATCCCTCCACAGGTTTTATTTATGATTTCACGGTCATCGGCAGCAAAATGTCGAAGGTCGTTCCGACCCCTTTCTGCGATGATACCGCGATATCCCCTTTATGGTTCTCGATAATCCGGTAACTGACCGACAGCCCGAGTCCGAGTCCGTTCTCCTTGGTCGTGAAGAACGGGTTCAGGATTTGCTTCATCTCCTGGTCGGACATCCCGGTCCCTTCGTCGCTGATGCTGATCTTGAGCTTCTGTCTCTCCTCGCACAGCTTCATGTCTATGCGGACGATACCGCCCTTGGGCATGGCATCGATGGCATTCTGAATGAGATTGACAAGCACCTGCTTCATTTGCGCAGGGTCGATAAACAGCTCCACGGCTTCCGGCATAAGCTGAGGCAAAATAATCGTGTTGTTCAAAATCGCCTGGCTTTCCATAAACTGAACCGTATCGAGAATAAGCTGCTGAATGACGCATTGCTTGCGGTCCGGCGAGCTCGGCTTGGCCATGAGCACAAAATCGGAGACCAGCTTGTTGACATGGAGCAGCTCCTGATAAATCAAGTCGATGTACCGGTACTCGTGCTCCTGATGGACAAGGCGCTGCTTGAGCAGTTGAATAAAGCCTGTGATGGAGGTTAACGGATTGCGGATTTCGTGAGCCAGGCCTGCCGCCATCCTCCCGATGGCCGAGAACTTCTCCGACGTGATGATCTGCTTCTCCAGCTCGTAGCGGTCGGTAATGTCGCGAAACTGGGCATAGGCGCCGACGAGATCTTCATGTTCGTCGAAAATCGGAATAGCGTCGAACAGGCATACAATGCGGTGATCCAGCGAACTGGTGAAGGTCAATTCCACATCCTCGAAGCTGGCGCCGTTCTTCAGCACATCGTAGATCAGATTGCCGAACTGCTCGAACGAGAAGATCGTGCCTCCGATGACTTCCTCTCTCGTCCGATTCGTAATTTTCTCCGCAAAATGGTTGAACTGCGTAATATTCCCGAATTTATCGGTTAAGATGACGCCGTTTTTCACGGTGCTGATCATGATGGAATTGAGCAAATGCTGCGTCTTGTTCGTTCGCCGGAGCAGCAGCTCGCGGAAAGCGGAATCGACCATGTTGGCCAGGATCGCTAATTGAAACATGCTGTGATGCTCCTTGGAAGTCATAATGGCGACGGAGCCCGACAAATTGCTGATTTCCGGAAAATGAAACGGGACGCAATAGCAGGCCGAGCCGTGCAAAAATTCGTGGAAATGCTCTTCCCCGACCGTCTGAACCGGACTTTGCTGCTGTAAAGCGAGGGCAACGGCGTTAGTCCCCATGCTTTCTTCGTTCAGACGAATGCCCTCCAAAATGCCGAGCCGCTCGATGATCTCCTTCATGGTCTCGTCACCGAACATTTCAAGCACATTCGCCTCGTCATCGGTAAACAATATCAACAGAGGGACGCCTTCCAGCAGCTGCAAAATCTTTTCTCCGAAAAAGCGGATAACAGACAGCACTTCGCTGTACTTGATCCGTCGCTGAGCCAGCTTGATCCCCGTCAAGGCGATTCCCGGCGCAGGGAGCGAATAGGGTACAAGGCCGCGCTCGATACAACGAATCTTAGATTTCGTCACAAATTCCGGTTCCACGACAATCTTGACCTCCAACTCCTTTGGTTCTTTCTTTTTCACTAAAATCTTCTACATAAGCTTCAGAATTCCTTCCCTATTTGGCACATTCGACAAAACTTCCCATTAAATTACATGTTTCTCGGGTAAAACGAAATGTTTGCGCTTGCAAAAACAAAAAAAGCCTCCCCCTTTCTCGGTGCGGGGAGGCGTTATTGCAACGCGCAACGATATGAAATTGGATAGACGCACGCCTGCGGTCCGCCAGAGCAGCCGCCGAACGAGGTCGAAATTTGTCGCGGCAGAACTAACCGATAATCAGATCCTCTTTCGGATAATGATATTTGTCCTTCAGCGTCTTCCTGCGGAAGATGAACAGCAGCACCGGCAGGCCGACCCGCCCGATAAACATGAGCAGCACCAGAATGCCTTTGCCCGGGCCGCTCAGATAAGGGGTAATCCCTGTCGAGAATCCGGCCGTTCCGAATGCCGAGCATACCTCGAAAATGATCTTGTTCAGCGCAAAATGCTGGCGCTCCACGGCGTCGAGCAGCATAATCGAGCCGATGACCAGAATGACGCCCGCCGAAAACACGACAAAACTCTTCATCACGTCTTCCGGCTTCACGGTTCTCCGAAACACGCGCACATCGTTTCTGCCGATAGAGTAAGCGACCAGCGTCAGTATAATGACGGCGAAAGTGGTCGTGCGAATCCCTCCGCCTACGCTGGACGGGCTGGCGCCGATAAACATCAGAATCGACAGCAGAAACTGGGTCGGCGTCGTAAATTGCGCCACATCCATCGTCGAAATCCCGCCGCTGCGCGTCGAGACCGAATTGAACAGCGAATAGAACAGCTGCTGGTGCCACGGCATCTCTTCAAAATAAACCGAGCTCTCCACAATCCAGATGCCGGCCGTTCCCACCGCCAGGAGAATCAGGTACATGCTGACCGTCAGCTTCGTAAATAATGAAAACCGGAAATTTTTGTCCTTGCGGACGAGGTATTCCCGAACCTCGATCAGCACGGGAAAGCCGATGGCTCCCAGAAACAGCAAAATCATCGTCACTGTCTGCACGAAGTAATCGCCCGAAAACGAGTGCAGCGAATTGCCGAACAGATCGAAGCCGGCGTTCGTATACGAAGATACGGCATGAAACAGGGCATGATAATACGCTTCGAAGACATTCGTATAATATCCTGCCGCCAAAAAGTAGGTTCCGATCACCAGCGCGCCGCTCGCCTCGAACAATAGCGAAAGCACCAGAATGTTGCGCATCAGCTGCACCAGTCCGGACAAATTGCGCCGATTCTGGTCGATCATGATCAGCCTGCGGTACGTGAGCGTAATATTTTGGCCGAACAGCATCCACAGGAACGTGCCGAGCGCCATCACGCCGATGCCGCCGAACTGCATCATCACCATCAGCAGCACAGAGCCGAAGAAGCTGTACGTTTCGGAAATGTTGACGACCGTCAGTCCGGTCACGCTGACGGCGCTCGCCGCCGTGAACAGGGCATCCATTGCAGACAGCCCGACGCCCGGCTTGCGGCTGGCCGGCAGCATCAGCAACAGCGTCGAAACGATAATCGCCGCCATATAACATACGAATATAAACTGCGTCGGGGTCATACCCTTAAACCATTGTATACCTTTGCGCAAACAGTAACCCTCCGCCAGCAAGAAGGCCGAACGAATCCGGCCCCCGCCTTTCTCCAAGATGCCAATGATTCACTTATCTTATCATAAGACGGGGGCTTTTGCATCTGCTTTTGAAGCTGCCTTGGCAGCGCGAGCAGCCGGCTTGCGGCATTGGCGCGGCGGGCCGGCTGCCTCTTAGGCCGCGCTGCTCTCCAACGATTCCTCGACGTCGTTGTTGAATTCCTCGCGGTTGAACTCGCCCTCCGAAGCGGCGACGACCAGGGAAACGACGGTCGTTCCCGTCGCATTGACCGCCGTCCGGCCCATATCCACCACCGCATCGATCGCCAGCACGAGGCCGAGCCCTTCGACCGGCAGCCCGAGCGCCGTCAGCACGACCGTCGTGGAGATCGACGCCGGACCCGGCACGCCCGCCACGCCGACGGAAGCGATGACAGCCGCAAGCACCAGCAGCGCATACTCGGGCAGGCCGAGCGGAATATCGTACACGCGGGCGACGAACACCGCGACGACGGCGGGCCATACGCCGCCGCAGCCGTTCATGTTGATCGTCGCGCCGAGCGGAGCGATGAAGCTGGCGATGCTCTGCGAGACGCGCAGCCGCTTCGTAATGACCTCCAGATTGACCGGGAGGGTCGCATAGCTGCTGCGGGTCGTGAACGCCACCGCTATGGTCGGGTACGCCTTGCGGAAAAACTTCAGCGGATTCACCCTGGCGGCAAATGTTACGAGTCCTCCGAAGGTGAGTATAAAATGAAGCAGCAGCGCGGCATAAGTCGCGGCGATGACCTTAACGAGCGGCAGCAGCGTGTCGAGCCCGTACCTCGCCGCCATGGACGCGAGCAATGCGTAGACGCCGTAAGGCGTCAGCCGGATGACATATTTCGTCACCTGGAACATGATTTGCGTGATCGAATCGATGAACTGCTTGACCGGCCGCACCGTTTCCGGCTTTCTGGAGCCGAGCTGGACGATCGCCACCGCCACGAAGATCGCGAACACGATGACAGGCACTACTTTGCCGCCGGCCATTTCGTTCACCGGATTGGACGGCACGAGGTCGAGTATAACTTGGGAAAAGGTCGGCACCTCGCGCTGCTTGTAATCTTTGGGCGGCTCCTGCGCGATGCCTGCTCCGGGATCGACGGCCAGCGCCACCAGCATGCCGATCAGCGCGGCGACTGCCGTCGTGATCAGGAACAGCGAGATCGTCTTGAGGCCGGTTTTGCGCAGCTGCCCCAGATTGGATACCGACGTGATGCTGGAAATAATGGCCGCAACGACGAGCGGAATGACGAGCATCTTGATCAGATTCACATAGATGGTGCCGATCGTGCTCGCGCTGGCCGCGTCGAACTGGTAGCGGTTGAACACGATGCCCGCCGCCAGACCGAGCCCCATGGCGATCAGCACACGGTAGCCGAAAGCGACCCTTTTTCTCGCCAGCGCGACCAGCAAGCCGATGACGACCGCCGACACCGCAAGGCTGACCGCATTGGACTGCAACGCCTGCACCAAATTGTTGTTCATCGGACATCCTTCCCCTCTTAATATCATAGTTATTTCATGGATTTAATCGGATTTAGTGTAAACCTAAATCTACCGGACGTCAATCCTCGGATTTTCGCTGCCGCTGCCGCCCCATCGATCTTCGGGTCGCCTTCCTGTCAGGCATCGATGATTGTAAGCTTCGCATAGGCCTTTAACGACTGGCGGCTTTGGATCTTTATTAAATGATTAACTTGAACGAAGGGGACCGGGTTGCCTTCATTCAACGGGCGACAAGCAGTCGACAGCTGTCACCCGAGTGAGATATAATGACGGCAATGCAACTGCGAAGAAGGAGGGCTTGTCATGCTGCAGGAAACCGGAAGCGTGTGGGAAATATCCCAACTGGACCTGATGGTCCGAATGATATTGGCTGCGGTGCTGGGCGGCCTGATCGGCTTCGAGCGCGAATGGAGCAATCACGCGGCCGGCTTTCGGACTCATATCCTGGTCTGCCTCGGCTCGGCTACCATTATGCTGATGTCCATTTACGGCTTTTCCGAGTTCGTCGACGAAATGAATGTGCGGGTCGACCCCGCCCGGCTTGCAGCCCAGGTCATCAGCGGCATCGGCTTCCTCGGAGCCGGCGCGATACTGAGGAACGGCAACGTAATCAAAGGGCTGACGACAGCCGCCTCCATCTGGGCCGTTGCGGCGATCGGGCTGTGCGTAGGAGCGGGATTTTTCACCGGCGCCTTCATGTGCACCTTTCTCGTGCTGGTCAGCTTGTACCTGCTGAACAAAGGCGAAAAATACATGATGCGCCACCGCCGCTATCACGATCTCGAGATTACGATCTTCGACTCCCCCGGGGCGCTCGGAAAAATTGTTTCGATCTTCGGCGAACTGAACATTCATATTTCCAATCTGAAAATGAATCCCGTGGAGGAAGATATCAGCTTTCCGCAGGCGGCGCCGAAGATGAAGCTGGCCGTCAGCCTGAAGAGCGCCAAGCCGGAGAAGCTGCTCGCAGCGCTCGAAGCGATTTACGCTTTGGATATGGTCGTGCATGTCGAATCGGGCGGGTTCGACGGCAGTCTGCCGGACGGCCGCGGCACTGCCGGCTGATCGACCCCGCTGCGCCCGCCAAGCGCAAAGAACGCTATGTCATACCGCTTGAATGCGGCAGGCATAGCGTTCTTTATACACGTTTATGAAGCCCGCTTTCGCTTATAAAATTGAAACGAAGCTAACGGTTCAACCGTTTGATTGATTTATCTGCCGCATCGGCGAACAGAATGGCGTCTCCCGCGCGTGGTAATTTTTGCATACCAAGACCGCTTTGCCGGGGGATATTCCTCGCTGCTGCAAAACCTCCAAGGAAAAGCGCGCATTCCCAAACGTATTCGTCGCCCGATCTTCTTCCAAAATCACTTCCGAAGAGACGCCTAACGCCACTCCGATGTTCGACGGGTAAGGAAGCTGCTCCAACATTGGCCTTGCGTCACTAAACCCAATGTAATCCATATCATCCTCCTCGGGCGCCCATGACTTCCCAATGATTGCGGTCACCGCAAGCTCTCTCCATTATATACCAAAACCGGCCCGCATAAGCGGACCGGCTGTTTACCTGGCGATATTATTTGCCGAGCAAATCGAGGTGTTTGCCGATATGCTTCTTCAGAGACGCCTCGTACGCTTCTTCCTGCTCGCTGAGCGTGCGGTAGAACTCGTCCTTGAAGAGCGAGTTGCCTTGCGCATCCTTGGCCTGCAGCAGGATGCCGTACGTGATATGAATGAGCTGGCGGGCGTTGTCTTCGTTCATGTATTCCGGCAGCTCGGCATCGGACACTTGATCCAGCGGCTTGATTTTGCCGAGATCGGCCGACACGTGGTAATAAGCGGTCGCTTCCTCGAAATGCTCCAGCGCATACTGGTGCATGCGGCGGTACAAGGACGGATTGACCTGGGCTACCGTGCGCACGGCTTCGAGCCAGTTCGTGCCGGCCGTCTTCACGTGGAAGCGCCCTTTCGTATATTTGCCGATCAGCTCAAATACGCTGAACTTGTCGCTGCCGGAGTGGATGCTGAGCTTGTAGCCGAAATCGTCGGCGATGCCGGCATGAATGACAAGCTCCTTCTCGAACTGGGCGATGTCGCCGATATAGTCGATGCCCTTCTGGAACTCGCCGCAGAAGCGCGGCGCCATGCTGTAGATCGTAAGACCGCGGGCATACAGCTCCTTGGCGACGAAGAAATGCGATTCCGGAGCGGTCGGCGTCAGCGTCTCGTCGATGGAAATCTCGAAATCGATCTCGCGGCCCGCATTCACAATGTAGGTATTATAAATATGCTCCATAAAATCGATCGCCGCGCCGTAAATGAGCACATTCTTGATCAGCGTCTCGCGGTCGAACGTAATCGAATTGCCGGCGACAGTGAACGTCTGATTCAAATAGCGGGATTCGTAATGCTCGCGGACGGAGGCGGGCAGCGCGGCGTATTTCGCCTCCTGCTCGGCGCTCGATGTGCCTTCCACCGTGTTGTCGATCTTCTCGGAGCAGTCGAGCGTCAGCATCGTGAAGCCGAGGCCGAGCGCCATCTCGATGTCCGCTTCCACCTTCAGGTGGTCGCCGTCGGCGCCGAAGCCGTCCTTGTAGCCTTCCTGGAAGACGGCGTAGCATGCGGCGTCAACAACCTGCTTGTAGTCGCGGCCGGTCAAGTTCAGCTCGCGGATGCTCTGCTGTGCGAGAATCGGACGGACATCGCGGCCCTTCACCGTCTTGATGTGGCCCGGGGAAGCGATGCCGAGACGGTCGCCGAGACCGATCGTCGCGATTTGCGTGCCGAACGCGCGCGGCACCGTGTAGTCGAAGAAGCGGTTCAGCACAAGGCGGTTTTCATGCGTCAACGGGCACAGCTTGGCGCCGTCCTCCACCTGTCCTTGCAGGGCGTCGTACAGCTCGCCTTCGCCTGCGGCCGCAATATATTTCGTATGGTTGTCCTTCACCATGACCAGCTTCGTGTTGCCGTGCTCCGCCAGCGATTGCGGATAAACTTTGACTTCTCCTTCGGAAGCGTTAACACTGCCCTGCGCAAGCGCTTGCGCCAATGCGGCGTATTTGCCCATGTTTGGAGTCCTCCTCATCCATGTCAAGAAAATGATCTTTCGATTATTCTCCCATTATCATAACGCAAAAAATGATCATATTCTCCGCGTATTTTGCTGCAATAAACAATATCTATGCATTTCTTGCTGTGCAGCCCGCGCAAATTTTGCTACAATGATTAGCAACCGAGATTAGCAACCGAATTGCGGCGAGATACACTTATTCTTTCGCCGCGGCAAAGGAGGAGCCGCCTTGAGCGAAACCGTTACGCTCCATTACGGCGCCGAAGAAGGCGATTTTCATATGCAGCACGTCAAGCGGACCGAGCCGTTCGAGCGCACCAATCACTATCATTCGACGTATGAGATTTATTTTTTGCTGGCCGGACAGCGGACTTATTTCATTAAAGACCGGACTTATTTCATTTCGCCGGGAGATCTCGTGTTTATCAACAAGCTCGAGGTGCACAAAACGTCCGACATCGGCGAGCCCGGCCACGAGCGCATCGTCATCAATTTCAGCGAGCGGTTTATCGGTGCCGAGCATCCATACTTCGACCCGGCGCTGCTCGGCGCTTTCCAGCATCCGTCGCATGTTTTCAGCCTGAAGCTGCAGGAGCAAATATTCGTGCAGACGCTGATGAACAAGCTGTCGCAGGAGCTGAAGGAGAGGCCGACCGGCTACGAAACGTATGTCAAGCTGTTGCTGGCCGAGCTGCTGCTGTTTGCCAGCCGGATGGCGGAGCGCAGGGAGGCGCCGGCCGCCCCGCACGCAAGCCCCCTGCACCGCAAAATATCGGAGATCGTCCGCTACATCAACGATCATTTTCACGAAACGATGACGCTGCCCAGCATCTCAGAGCGTTTCTATATGAGCCCGTATTACTTGAGCCGCGCCTTCAAGGAAGTGACCGGCTTCACCTTCGTCGAATATGTCAACACGACCCGCATCAAGGAAGCGCAGCGGCTGCTGAAGGAGACAGAGCTGAAAATTATCGAGATCGCCGAGAAGGTCGGCTTCGACAATATCGCCCATTTCGGCCGCATGTTCAAAAAGCTCACCCGGCTCACGCCGCTCGAATACCGCAAGCTGAACCGCTGAGCCGACATGCGGTTTCGGCGTTTTTTCCGGCGCCTACAGGTTCGAACAGGAGTCTTCCAGCCGCATTGTCCGATGGCTGGACGCTTGTGACGTACGAATTGTTCGTCATCGGTCGTCACCTTCGGTGCTGAAAATTCGCCGATAAGCTTCGTCGAATTTTCAAGATAGTTTGCTATTTTTCGACGGTGTGATATCATGAAATACAGCAACTGCCAAATACAGACAAGCTTCGATACGTTCGCTCACGGAGGGATTATGATTACATACTTTGCTGCCTTCGCGATGTCGTCCATTATCGTTCTGCTGCTCATTCCGCCGCTTCGCCGGCTGGCGTTCCGCATCGATTTCGTGGACAAGCCGAAGCCGGACGTGGAGCGCAAGCTGCACCGGGAACCGATTCCGCTGACGGCGGGAGCCGCGATTTTCATCGGCTTCGTCGCCACCTACCTGCTGTTTATCGGAGACTGGTCGCTCAAGACGGCCGGCATCCTGGGCGGAGGACTCATCATTCTGATCATCGGCATGGTCGACGACTGGTACAAGACGCACGGCAAGGAGTTCCCCGCGCTGCCCAAAATGCTCGTGCAGCTGCTGGCCGCCGTCCTCGTCTATTATTCCGGCGTCGTTTTCTACGGCTTCAACAACCCGTTCACGGGCGAGGACATCATCCTGTGGAGCTGGCTGCAGTTCATCCTGACGATCTTATGGATCTTCGGCGTGACGACCGTCATCAACTTTTCCGACGGCATGGACGGCCTGGCGGGCGGGCTTTCGGCTATCTCGGCGGCCACGCTCTTCGTCGTCGCGCTCGCCAAGAACCAATCCGACTCCGCGATCATGGCCATCATCCTCGTCGGCACGGCGCTTGCGTACCTGCGCTACAACAAGCCGCCGGCCAAGGTGTTCATGGGCGACGCCGGCGCGACGTTCCTCGGCTTCATGCTCGGCGTGATCGCGCTCGACGGCGCGTTCAAGCAGGCGACGCTGCTGTCGCTGTTCGTGCCGGTGCTGGCGCTCGGCGTGCCGATCTTCGACAACCTGTTCGTCGTGTTCAAGCGCATGCTAAGCGGCAAGCCGATCTACCAGGCGGACGCCTCCCAGGCCCATTACCGCTTGCTGCGCAGCGGCCTTAACCCGAAGCAGGTCGTCCTGTTCCTATGCCTGCTCAACATGTGCTTCAGTCTCAGCTCGATCATTCTTCTGCTGCTGCAGGTTTAGTGTAGGGGCGACGGACGCCCCCCTTCTCTGCGAGTGCATACATAACGCTTGCATAAACGCGAAATTCCACCTTATGCCCGGCAACGTTTAAGAATCGGCCAGGATAAGGTGGAATTTCTTATTTGCTTAAAATGTATTGTTGACACGTTTGACGCGGCTTCGGCATGGTGCCTCCCGGTCGAATATTCCCTTACCGACTAGGGCCGGGAGCTGATGCCGATTATGCAGCTGATGTTCGGATCGAGGCCGGCGAGGCGCAGCTCAGGCCTTTTCACGCTTTCCCCTGGAGGGGAAGCGCGCTGCGGACCGAAAGGCGCTACTGCCGGGAAGCACGCTACTGACCGGAAACGCGCTGCGGACCGAAGTGTGCTACTGCCTGGTAGCGCGCTACTGGCCGGAGTGCTGGCCGAAAGCACGCTACTGGCCGGAAAGCGTCTGCCGCCCGCAGAACATCCAGCGAAGCGCATAAGGGACGAGGAACAAAATGAAGAGAATCCGGAACATCTGGAACGCAACGACCATTGACACGTCGGCTCCTACGGCGCCGGCCGTGACTCCCATCTCCGTCATTCCTCCGGGAGACACGCTCAGGAAGCCGGTGGCGATGCTGACCGGCTGCGCCAGGCTCATGATCCAGGCGATGCCCAAGGAGCAGGCGATCAATGCGGCAGAGCTGACGATCGCGTAAGGCAGCAGCCGGCGCCAGCCAGACAGCGCGTTCAGCCGGATGCCAAGGCCGAGATGGATGCCGAGGCTCCACTGCGCCGCCAGGATCAGCTCGTTCGGCGGATGCGGCGGCTCCGCGCCGCCGGCGGTCAGCGCGGCCGCGACGATGATCGGGCCGAGAAACCACGGCGTCGGCAGCTTGAGCCGGACGGCGGCCCAAGCCGCCAGCAGCGCGAGAGCCAGCACCCCGGCGGCCATGACCGGCTGCGGCAGCCCGGCAGCCCAAGCGAGCGGCCCCGCTGCTTCCGCCGGCGCCACCGGAAGCGCTGCGGCCCCTTGCCGGACGCCGTCCGACAAGCCGTGCACGGCAAAGAACGGCACGACGAAGATGACGGTCAGCAGCCGGATCGTCTGCAGGAACGTCACGACGCCCGGGTCGGCATCCGGGATCTCCTCGGCCAGCACGACCATCTGCGACAGCCCGCCGGGAATGTTGCCGACGGCGCTCGTCGGGAAGCTGATGCCCGTGCCCCTGGACAACGCGAAGGCGAAGATCAGGCTGAACGCGATCGTCAGCGCAGTGGCGCCCAGCATGAACGGCAGCTGCGAGCCGATCTGTCTGGCGCTGTCGACGGTGAAGGAGAGCCCTAGGCCATAGCCAAGGGCGACGAGACCCGCATTGCGCAGCGAAGCCGGCCAATACAGAGGCCGGCGAACGAAGGCTGTCCAGAGCAGCGCCGCAGTCAGCGGGCCGAGCATCCAGGCGAGCGGCACGTGCAGCCAGGCGAACAGCGCGCCGCCGACGCCCGTCACGACGATGGTCTCAAGCAGTTTGAGCATGGTGCGATCCCTCTTTTCCCCTGAAGCCCCTTTTGATGAAGCCTAGGCAAGGCGCTTCAAATAACGCGCATAAGTCTGTTATTCCATTATAGACGTCTATGACGAACAAATCTATCGTCATCGATCGTCGCCTGCAGTGTTGAAAATTCGGGCCGTGCATGCCGCCAAATTTTCAAGTTTGACGTCTATGACGAACAAATCTATCGTCATCGATCGTCGCCTGCAGTATTGAAAATTCGGGCCGTGCATGCCGCAGCAGGGCCGACAACGAAGCCGGCCGGCTTGGCGCCCCGTGCAAGGAGCGGCAAACCGGCCGGCTGCAGCAATTAAAAACGGACGAGCTCGGATACGTTCACCGGAAGACCCGTGCGGATCGAACGGTTGCCGGCGATGCCCGTGAGGATCGACATCGCCCCGTCCACATGGGAGGCGGCCCGGTTGAAGCGGTCAGGCTCCGGCGTGCCGAACAGATCGTTCAGCAGCACAGGGTCGCCGCCGCCGTGTCCGCCTTTCTTCTCTTCGACATGCACCTCGTAAGGCGCTTCGAAAATCGGGTGGACCAAAATCTTCTTCCCTTTGACCGCTCCTTCGAGCGCCTGATCGCCGCCGGAGTTCACATAGGAAGACTCGACGACGTCCATCTCGATGCGGCCCTTCGTGCCGTTGAACGCGACGCGGAAGCCTTCCCACGGAGCGTAGGCATAGAGCGAATACGTCAGCATGGCGTTCGTGTCGTAGCGAACGGTCACCGCCATCGTGTCCTCGATGCTGATGCCGTCGCCGAATACGCTCTGATCGCGGTAGTAGCCGTCTTCATGCTCGGCGTCCAGGTACATCGCCTTCAGCTTCTCGTTCTGGTCGAGATGCAGGGCGAAATGATCGCCCTTGGCGTTCTCGCTGCCGAAGGCGCGGGAATAAAACTTCGTTTCGCCGCGCTTCTCGGCGTTCTCGCGGCCGTAGAACATCAGGTCGCCGAATGCGAACACCGTCTTCGGTTTCGCGCCGAGCCAGAAGTTGACGAGATCGAAGTGGTGCGTCGACTTGTGGACGAGCAGCCCTCCGCTGTTGCGCTTGTCGCGGTGCCAGCGGCGGAAATAGTCTGCGCCGTGCTTCGTGTTCAGCAGCCATTCGAAGTGCACGGAATGCACGTCGCCGATGACGCCGTCCATAATCAGCTCGCGAATCTTCGTGTTGTGCGGCGAATAGCGATAGTTGAAGGCGACGCGCAGGTTGCGGCCCGTCGCTTTGACCGCGTCGAGAATCGCCTGGCATTTCTCCTCGTCGACGGTCATCGGCTTCTCGGTAATGACGTCGCAGCCGAGCTCCATCGCGCGGATAATATATTTATGGTGCGTGCGGTCCACCGACGTGACGATGACGGTGTCCGGCTTCACTTCTTCGATCATGCGGTCGAAATCTTCCGCTTTATAGGTCGGGACAGGCTTCGCCCCGTGCTCCTCGAGAAGCTTGTTGGCGTAGTTCATGCGCGTCTGGTTGACATCGCAGAATGCGACCATTTCCGAAGTTTCCTTGAAATCGCGGGCAACAGCCAAATAAAAAAACTGGGCCCGGCCGCCGGTGCCGACAAGGGCGTACGTTTTGCGCTTAGTCAAAGGGGTTCCTCCTCTTTCGCTATATGTGATATATTAGGAGTATAGCGCAATAAACCGATGAAAACAGCACTTTTATTGCTTACATTCTATTTTATCAACAGATATTGCGATCGATTCGGAAGGAGGTGCACAGTATGAGTACAGGCATGACCGACGCTCCATTTCAGTTCGAGACGGTTTCCCGCTCGGGCACGTTCAACATGTCGCATAATCACTCGCATAACACCTACGAAATCTATTACATGCGCTCTGGCGAGCGGTTCTATTTTATTAAAGACCGTTCTTACCACGTGCGGCCGGGCGATCTGGTGCTGATCGAGCCGAACGTGCTGCACAAGACGACCGAGGCGTATACCGTCAGCCACGAGCGGGTGCTGATCAACTTCGCCCCGGACTGCTTGAGCGCGCACATGGCGGACATCGGCCTCGACCTGTTGGCCCCGTTCGGCGATTACCCGCTGATCCGGCTGAGCGAAGCGGACAAGGATTATGTGGAGGGGCTGCTGGAGAGAATGCGGCAGGAGCAGGAAAAACAAGAGCCCGGCGCCGCAGGCTGCATGAAGCTGCTGCTGGCCGAGCTGCTGGTGTGGGTGTACCGGTATTCCGCCAAAACCGCCCCGGCGGAATCGGAGCGCGCCGAACATCCGACGACGCTTCACCGCAAGGTGTCCGATATCGTCCAGTACATTAACGATACGTATATGGAGCCGCTCAGCCTGAAGAGCGTGGCCGAGCGGTTTCATATCAGTCCTTATTACCTGTGCCATATTTTCAAGGAGGCGACCGGCTTCACGCTGCTGGAATACGTGCACCGGATGCGCGTTCGGGAAGCGCAGAAGCTGCTGATGGCGACGCGCCTGCCGATGACCGCGGTGGCCGAGCGCGTCGGCTTCGAGAGCGGGACGCATTTCGGCCGCGTGTTCAAGTCGGTCTGCGGCCTCTCGCCGCTGCAGTACCGCAAGTCGGCCGCCGCGCCGAACGGCTCGCCCGGCCGCGCGCCCGGGCCGTGAGCTACATCAGGTTCTCCGGATTCAGCTGCTCAAGCTCCGGCACGACGAAGCGCCCGTCCTTGCGGATCAGCCGCCCGTCGAAGTAGATCTCGCCGCCGCCGTATTCCGGCCGCTGAATGAGCACCATGTCCCAATGGACGGAGGAACGGTTGCCGTTGTCCGCATCCTCGTAGGCGTTGCCCGGGGTGAAATGGATGCTGCCGTCGATCTTCTCATCGAACAAAATGTCCTTCATCGGCTTCCGGATGTGCGGATTGACGCCGATGGCGAACTCTCCGATGTATCTCGCGCCTTCGTCCGTATCGAGAATTTCGTTCAGCTTCCTGGTATCGCTCCCCGTCGCTTCGACGATCTTGCCGTTCTCGAAGCGCAGCGTCACGTTCTCGAAGGAAGCCCCTGTATACACCGTCGGCGTATTATAGGCAATGACGCCGCTGACCGATGTTTTCACCGGCGCCGTGAACACTTCGCCGTCCGGGATATTGTTTTTGCCGGCGCAGGCGATAGCCGGAATGCCCTTGATCGAGAAGGTCAGATCCGTGCCCGGACCGGTGATCCGCACCTGGTCTGTCCGCTGCATCAACTCGACGAGCGGCTGCATCGCGTCGTACATCTTGCTGTAGTCCAGCAGGCATACTTTGAAGTAGAAGTCCTCGAACGCTTCCGTGCTCGTATTGGCAAGCTGGGCCATGGAAGGGTTCGGATAGCGCATGATACACCATTTGGTATGATTGACGCGCTGGTTCAAGACCGGCCGCTGGTAGTGCTGGATGTACAGCCGCATCTTGTCCTCGGGTACGTCGGACGTCTCGGTGATATTGTCCCCGCTGCGCACGGCGATGTAAGCGTGCATCTGCTTCATCCGGTGCAGCTCGATGTCGGCCATCGAGCGGTACAGCGCTTCGCTGCCCCCCAGCATCAGGCTGCGGGTAACCGCCGGGTCGCGCAGCTCCAGGAACGGATGCCCGCCGGCCGCATACGCCTCTTCGACCAGGCAGCGGGTCAGCTCCTGGTCCTTCAGGCCGATCATCTCGATCAAAATGTTTTCGCCCGGCTGCAGGTCCACCGAATACCGGATCAGGTTGCGGGCAAATTGCTTCAATCTCGGATCTCTCATCAGCTTATCCCCTTTAGCCGCTGCATGCGGCAGTATAGAATGGATACACTTTCCACTGTACCGAAAATCGGGCCAAACTTCAAACCCTTCCGCCGCGCAGCAGGCAGCGCCGCATTTGCGTTTTAAGGATCAAGGGAGAGCTCGCACGATGAAACCGAACCATTTTGCGCGACAAAGCCGGGCACGCTCCAAAGCAGGCACGCTCCAAAGCAGGCACGCTCCCTAGGATCTTTTTATGCCACTTGCAAGGACAACAAAGAAGCCCTCTTCCCCATTCAGGGAAGAAGGCATGGACCAGGGAGCAAGGAGCCGTATTCTCTTAAGCCTTGCTCAAGACGGCTGCAGGCGGTTAGCGCACTCTGCGGATGGAGACCCGGATGCGCAGGACGGCGATGACCCGCCCGTTACGGATAAAGCTGACTTCAACCGTACGGCGGTCAATCCGGCGAACGACGACGCGAAGACCGCGAGTCAGACGATCGAACAAATTGCGGATGCGGCCGATCTGGCCGGTCACGATCAGCCGGGCCAGCAGGCGGACGAGATTCAGACGGACGATGCGGCGAACGAGACGGCGCAGGAAGTTAAGGTCGCCTCTGCCCGAGAACGTTACGCATACCCGCAGCAGTCTCGGAACGATCCGCGTCAGAAAGCAGATTTGCGCGATGCGTTGGAAGTTCATGTGCTCACCTCCCTTGCTCGGAGCATAGTACAAGTTATGATGCGGTGAAGTCGGCAGCCGCGGCGATTCTCCCGGTGAATTGGCACAAAGTTCGATAGATTCATAGAAACCGGTGCCGTCCGCTCTTATTGCCCGGAGAAAGCCGCACCGATCGAGACGGGGACAAAGCGCTGCTTTTCCCTTCATCCGCGCGGCATCTTAAAATCGGATAGCTCATCTTAACAACGGATTGCGGCCGATCTTAACCCCGGATTACCGGTCTGAAAACTAAACGGTTCCTATCCGGCGTATCCTTTGTACAATGGAGAAGCAGCGAATTTGAAGAAAGCGCTCTCGCTTTCCGGCGCCGGGCCTGCTTAAGGCTCGTTCGCAAGGTTGCGGAAGGCGCCGCCATTTTCGCTGAAACCGCAGCTTCAATCGAAGGAGGTACAAGAGGTATGAACAACGTCAAGCGGAAGAGATGGATCGCCGCGGGCACGTCGGCGCTATTATCCGTCTCGCTCGTCGCATGCAGCACTGCAAGTCCAGGGGGGCAAGGGACAGAGAAGCCGGGGGATGAGGCAGCGCCAGAATTGAAATCGCTTACGTATTGGGTCGGCCTGGCCAGCAACGTCGCCGCCACGCTCAAAAGCTTCGGCGACATGACCGTTTATAAGGAGCTGGAGAAGCGGACCGGCGTCAAGGTCGAATTCCAGCATCCTCCGGTCGGTCAGGAGAAGGATCAATTCAACCTGCTAATCACCGGAAAGAAGCTGCCGGACGTCATCGAGTACGGCTGGACCGGGTATCCCGGCGGGCCGGAAAAAGCGATCAAGGACGGCAAAATTATTAAGCTGAACGATATTATCGAGAAGCACGCGCCGAACTTGCAAAAAATATTGAACGAACATCCGGAATGGCGCAAGCAGGTCGTGACCGACGAAGGCAGCATTTACGGCTTCCCGTTCCTGCGCGGCGACGATTATTTGCTCGTCAGCAACGGCATTGCGCTGCGCAAGGATTGGCTCGAGAAGCTGAACATGAAGATGCCGGAGACGATCGACGATTGGCACGCCGTGCTGACCGCCGTCAAGAACAGCGACCTGAACGGCAACGGCAAGGCCGACGAAATTCCGCTGCTGATCAGCAAGAACGATATGGGAGGATCGGTCGCGTTCCTCGGCTCGTTCGGCGTCAACTACGATTTCTACCATGTCGACGGCAAGGTGAACTACGGGCCGATCCAGCCGGAATACAAGCAATTTTTGACCGTGATGAATCAGTGGTATAAGGAAGGGCTGCTCGATCCGGATTTCGCCGTCACCGACAGCAAGCTGAAGGACGCCAAAATAACAGGTAACCAGCTGTTCGCCACCGTGATGAGCACAGGCTCGGGAATCGGCAACTACACGTCGCTCGTCAAGGACAAAATTCCCGGCTTCAAGCTGGCCGCCGCCCCGTTCCCGGTCGTAAACAAAGGCGACAAGAAGCTGTGGAGCGCCAAGACGTACAATTTCTCCGGCGGCGTCGCCGCGGCGATCTCGACCTCGAACCCGAACCCGGAGGCGACGGCGGAATGGCTCGACTACGCCTACAGCGAAGAAGGCAAGATGCTGTTCAACTTCGGGCTGGAGGGCGTCTCCTACAATATGGTAAACGGCAATCCGGTCTATACGGACGAGGTGCTGAAGCCGAAGGACATGTCGGTCGCGCATGCGATGGCCCGTCACGTCCGCGCCAATTTCAACGGGCCGTTCGTCCAGGACAAACGCTATATGGAGCAGTACGCCTCCCTGCCGGAGCAGAAGGAATCGATCGAGATCTGGTCGGAGCCGACGAACGAACGAAAGCTTCCTCCCGTAACGCCGACCTCGGACGAGAGCAGCAAGTTCGCCTCGATCATGAACGACGTGAATACGTTCAAGGATGAGATGTTCAACAAGTTCATCATGGGCGCGGAGCCGCTGGACAACTTCGACAAATATGTCCAAACGATCGAAAGCATGGGCATTCAGGAAGCGATCAAGATTCAGCAGGCCGCATTGGAGAGGTACAACAAGCGGTAGATGGCGGCGGGAATCGTTCATATGCCAGGGAGATGATCCGCTCATCTCCCTGTCCTTTTCATGAAGCAAAGGAGGATATTATGAATTCGGTCAAACATACCGCTGCCGGAACGGCCAGGACGGCCCGCGCCTCGCAAAGCGTCTTGGTCACGATCGGCCGCGATCTGAGACGCAACAAGCTGCTCTATCTGATGGTGCTGCCGGTCATCGCCTATTACCTTATTTTCGATTACGGGCCGATGTACGGCCTGCAAATCGCCTTCAAGGATTACAGCCCCGGAGCCGGCATTTGGGCCAGCCCGTGGGTCGGCTTCGACCATTTCATCGAGTTTTTCAACAGCTATTATTTTTGGCGGCTGATCCGCAACACGCTGCTGATCAACATCTACGAGCTGCTGTTCGGCTTTCCCGCGCCGATCATTTTGGCCCTGCTGCTGAACGAGCTGCGCCGGCAATGGTTCAAGCGGATCGTCCAGACGATCACTTACCTGCCGCATTTCATCTCGATCGTCGTCATCGTCGGCATGCTGGTCGATTTTCTCGCCAGGGACGGCATCGTCAATCAGCTGCTCGCCGTGTTCGGCGTCGAATCCAAGTCGTATTTGTCCGAGCCGGGCTGGTTTCGCTTTATTTATATTTCCTCCGGCATTTGGCAGCAGGTCGGCTGGGGCTCGATCATTTATTTGGCGGCGCTCTCAAGCATCGACCCGACCTTGTATGAAGCAGCCAAAGTCGACGGGGCGGGCCGCTGGAAGCAGATGGTGCATATCACGATTCCGGGGATTATGCCCACGATCATTATTTTGCTTATTCTGCGAATGGGCTCGATGATGTCCGTCGGCAGCGAAAAAATACTGCTCATGTACAACCCGCTCACCTACGATACAGCCGACGTCATCTCCACCTTCGTCTACCGCAAGGGGATTTTGGAGGCCAGCTACAGCTACACGACGGCCGTCGGCCTGTTCAACGCCGTCATCGCCTTCTCCCTGCTCGTCATCTCCAACAGCATCAGCAAGCGGGTCAGCGAGACGAAACTATGGTAATGAAGGAGGAGCTGTGCAATGGAAAAACCGACGATCGGCGAACGGGCATTTGACGCGCTCAATGCGGCCTTCATGGTCGCGCTCTGCTTCCTGACGCTGTATCCTTTTCTGTATGTCGCCTTTTCCTCGCTCAGCGATCCGGGCCTGCTGTCGCAGCACCGCGGCCTGCTGTGGAAGCCGTACGGCCTTAGCCTGGACGCGTACCGGTCCGTGTTCGCCAACCCGAACATTATTAGCGGATACCGGAATACACTGTTTTATGTGACCGTTGGCACGTGCATCAATTTGTTCATGACGGCGCTTGGCGCGTATTTTTTGTCGCGGAGGAACGTATTTTTTAAGAACGCGGTCATGTTCATGATCGTCGTCACGATGTTTTTCCAGGGCGGGCTCATCCCCACCTTCCTGCTCGTCAGCAATCTCGGGCTCGTCGATACGCCGTGGGCGATCATCATTCCCGGCGCGATCAACACCTGGAATCTGATCATCATGCGCACTTCGTTCCAGGCCGTGCCGGTCAGCCTCGAGGAATCGGCGAAGATCGACGGGGCGAACGAATGGACGATCATGTGGCGCATCATCCTGCCCTTGTCGATCCCGGTCATGGCCGTCATGCTCCTGTTCTACGCCGTCGGCCATTGGAATTCATGGTTCAGCGCGATGATTTATTTGCGCGACCGCGAGCTGTATCCGCTGCAGCTGATTTTGCGTGAAATTCTCATTACGAACAGCACGGATAGCATGATGACGGACGCCTCCGGCGTCGATAAAATGCCGATCGGGGAAACGATCAAGTACGCGACGATTATGGTCGCCACCATCCCCATTCTCGTGCTGTATCCGTTCCTGCAAAAATATTTCGTCAAGGGGGTCATGATCGGGGCGCTGAAAGAATAAAGGGTGATGAGCAGGAAAAACAGCAATGCTTTCGGAAATAATATAGCATCGACACTGTTTGAGAGAGGCGGTATTATTGTGCGGATACAATTCGGAAGCGCTTTCACCACGCTCTTGCTGTCCTATTTAGCCGTTTTCCTGCTCCCTCTCGCCCTCGGCTCCGTGCTGTATACGAAAACGAAAACGATCATGACGGAGCATGCCAGCCGCGCCAACTACGCGATGCTGGAACAGCTGCGCGATGTGATGGATGGCAAGCTGCGCAACGTCGAGCGGATGTCCGAGCAGCTCGCCTTCAACTCCCGGCTGCAGTGGCTGATGAGCAACCCCGACATCGCCGGGACGCCGGAAGCGTACAAATTCGTCGAGTTCATGGCCGATCACTTGGCGCGCTTCCAGAACATGAGCGATCTGGTGCGCGACTATTACGTCTATATCAAGGAGAACGATACGGTGCTGCTGCCGAAGGCCAAGACGACGGCGGACGTGCTGTACCATCGCTTGTATCGTCCGCTGCACGTCTCTTTCGGCGACTGGCGCCGCGAATTGACCGCATCCCCGCACTACAAGGATTATGCGCCCGCCAGCTACGAGACGCCGACCGGCACGGTCGATACGATCACCTACGTTCAGACGCTGCCTGTGGGCGAACTGAGCGAGATTCGCGGCGCGCTTGTCCTGATGCTCGATATGGGCCACATTCGCAGCATGCTGGAGAACATCGAAGCGGCTTACGACAGCTCCGTCCTGATCCTCGATCATCAGGACCGGCTCATTGCCGGGGACCGCGAGCTGGCGCTGCCCTGGGACCGCATCCGCGGCGGCGCGCCGACGCAGGGCATGCCTTACGAGTATGAGGATGAGGGCGAACAGCGAATGCTGACATATACCGTATCGGAGCAGAACGGATGGAAATATATTTTGGTGATGCCCAAGCAGGTGTACTTCGCAAAGGTCCGCACGCTGGAGCAAACGACGCTGTCCCTGCTTCTGATCGGCCTCTTCGGCGGTGCCGCCGCGATCGGCTTCTGGCTGCACCGCAATTACGCCCCGCTGCGCGATACGGTGCGCGCGCTGCAGCGGGCCAAGCCGGCGGCGGAAGCGCGGACGGCCAACGAATACGAGTTTATCCGCGAAACGATCCGGATGACGATGCGCGAAGAACGGGAGCTGCGGACGACGCTGTCCCTCCAGACGCCGGTCATCCAGGCGAACTTCCTGTCGCGCTTCATCCGCGGACACGTCGATCCTGGCCGGATCACTGACGATTCGCTGCAGTTTATGAATGTTCGCCTGATCTCGGAGCACTTCGCCGTCGTCCTGATCGACATCGCCGATTTCAGCCGCTTCAGCAGCGATCCTTCGGAACGGCAGCGGACCTTGATCCGCTTTATCGTGTCCAATGTCGGCAGCGATCTGCTTCGCGAGCGGCATTGGGGCTATGCGGTCGAGCTGGACCAAAGCCGCGTCGCCCTGCTGGTCAACTTCGACGCAGGACGGCTGCCGGAGGCGCTGCGCGATCTGGACGAGATCGCTGTACGGCTCAAGCAGGTGATCGAGGGGCGGTTCAAGACGGTGATCGCCATCGCGATCGGCGACGTGCATGAAGGAGCGAGCGGCGCTTACGAGTCTTACCTCGAGGCGCTCGGCGCCCTGGATTACAAAATGTACCGGGGCCAGGACGCGATTATCCGCTTCGCCGAAATCGCCGACGCGGACCGCCACTACTACTACCCGATCGAAACGGAAATTCAGCTGATCAATTTCACCAAAAGCGGCGACGTGGAACACGTCGATCAGCTGATCGGCAGCATCTTTCACGCGCATTTCGAGCAGCGGCGCATCACGCCCGAGCTTGGCCGCAGCCTGTTTCACAACATGGTCAGCACGCTGTGGAAAATCATCAACCCGATGGACCCGCTGTACCGCGAGGTGTTCGGCGAGCGGTTCGACCCGATCGGGAGCTTGTCCGCCTGCGCGACGGTGGAGAACATGAAGATCCTCGTCCGCGAATGGTTCCTGACCTTGTGCAATTACTTGAATGCGAGCCGCAGCCCACACAGCCGGCAGCTGTCTGAGCGCATCGCGCTTTTCATCCGGCAGCACTACGGCGACGACCGGCTCAGCCTGACGATGATCGCCGAGCACTTTCAACTGACGCCGCAATATTTGTCAGCGTTCTTCAAGAAGCAGACGGGAATGAATTTGTCCGACTACATTGCAAAGTTCCGCATCGAGCAGGCCAAGCGGCTGATGCAGGACAAGACGCTGACGTTCGCGCAGATCGCGAGCAAGGTCGGATACGCCAGCGATATCGGGTTCATTCGCGTATTCAAGAAATATGAGGGAACGACGCCCGGCAAGTACCGGGAATCGCTGTAGGTAATTACATGTTCCTAAGTTGCATAAAATCGACTGTCGTTTCTTTCAAAAATTGAAACCGTTCCTGCTCGATCTCGCGGGCAGGATACTTGAATTCCAGCGATTTCGTGTTTTCCGGTATTTGGTATACGAGCTTCCCTGTAACCGTTTCTCCGGGTTCAATCTTTGATTTCTCGAAGTTGCCTTCGCTCTTCAATTGGATTTGTGCGTCATAATCCAGGACATAAACATCAAATTTTCGGTAAAGGACGTAATCCGTGAGCCGGTATGCTGCCGATTGATCCCCTATGTTCTGAATGGATACGTCAAAAATGGCAAAGACAAACCCCGGCTGAGCCGACAATCCTTCATATTCCTTGAACAACGAGACCCCCTGAACCGTCGTTGCCAGATCGCCGGTGGGCACAGGCTCGCCCATGGCGTAAAGCTTGGTTTCCGGATGAATCACGAAATGCTTGTTCACTTCGTAAAGCCGATATCCATAGAGGGCGGCGGCTGCGATGAGGCACCCGGCAATAATCCAAATACGGCTTTTCATTATGCAGTCCCACCCCTCATTGCGAAGAATCGATCACGAGAATTCGCTTCTTGGTATCGGCATTGTCTCCTTCAAATTCCTGAATCGGGATTTCAAGGTACACCTTTTTATCGTTTTTGTTGACACGAAAAGCCAGTGTCGCTGCCCAGTGCTTTCCTGGTTCCAGAGAAATGATTGTTTTCTGTTTTTTATTAGTTTCAAATAATTCTTGTTTCATAATAAAATTTGTTGCATCTTTCATAAGGTCATAACTTACATTTCCTTCCTCCGGTACCAATGCAAACTGCGCAAGGTTGAATTCCACAGGTTGAGTCCCTTGATTATTCAACGCAAATGCGACAAGACACCATTGATTGCGATTATTATCATAATCTTGCTCATTGTTAAAACCGTCCAGCTTTTCGTACAGATCGACCTTGTTCACTGTAACCTGGACGTTTCCGGAAACGATTGGCTCCCCAATCCCTGCCGTTATGGCAGGTTTGGATTTCTCCAAAGATTGCGCCAGCGTTCCTGCTCTTTGGAGAATGAGCGTGTTCACAAGCCATACCGAGATCCCGAGCAAAGCGACAGCGATAAGCAGCCCGCCAATTTTTGCGATGCCTTTCATTTTTCGGCGCTCCCTTCCGCAATCGTGCCGTTGCTCATGATGAACTTTTCGTCAACTAACAAATCAAGCTCTTCTTTTAAATGGCTGGCAATTAAAATCGTCTTCCCCTTATCGCGCAGTTCAAAAAGCAGCTCTTTGACGAGATGAACGCCGTCTTCATCGATCGCGTTGGTCGGCTCGTCCAACACAATAAGGTCCGGATCCTCCATGATCGCCTGGGCAATGCCCAGCCGTTGCTTCATGCCAAGCGAATATTTCCTGTATTTTCTGCGATCTTCAGGGTCCAGCCCGACCCTGCGAATAGCTTCCCGGATTGCCTGATCATCAATTTTCCCCTTTATCGATGCAAGCAATTGCAAATTTCGGAAACCGGTATAGCCGCCAAGAAATCCCGGCTGTTCGATAAGCACGCCCAAGCTTGGAGGGAATGAAACGTCCTCTCCAATTTTTTGACCGCCCACCGATATTTCTCCCTCAGTCGGCAGGATCAAGCCGCAGATCGCGCGGAAAAGCATCGTTTTGCCGGAACCGTTCCTTCCTTGAAAACCATATATCTTGCCCCGATCAAGCTGCAAATGAATGTTCGAGAGGACCGCTTGGCCCTTTATTTTTTTGCTAAGATTGCGAATTTCGATATACCCGCTCATGTCGCCCTCGCTCACTTTCGGCCCGTCTTTTCGAGAAAGTCGATTCTGCTTACGGTTATTATACCGATCCCTATCCATAGAAAGATGATGACAGCGTTATAGGTGTAGCTGAAGGCAAAAGTCAACTCGCTTCCTGCAAACGCCTCGTAAACCCGCGGATTGGAATGCGCCGTGGGCATCCAACGACTGGGAACATAGAATGCCGCAGCATACAGCATAACGGTCGCCATATAAGCCGGGATGACTCCTGCTAACAAGCTGACCCAGCTTTGGAACAGAACGATCATCATCGTCGTCGTTGCAAACATACCGAACAAATGAAAGCATAAGTATCCCGCATCTACAATTTGCGCCCCAAAAGATACCACGTTCGAAAAGCTATGTACGAACAGACTCATACCAACTAATACCGCAAATGAACCCATATAGTAAATCGCTGTATGGAAAATCATAGACACTACGGCTGCTAACCACCAATAGCTTCGCTTGCCTGTCCGAACAAGATGAAATACCGGAATCGGCGACAGTTTAAAGCCCCAGTAATTGGCCGACAAAATCGCGGCCAGCAGCTGGGGAACAAGCCATAGGAAAGCGATTTTTTTAGCGTTTGGATCAAAACCTCCGAATAAAGCCAATACCCCGCTCCAAACATGATGATCGCTTCCTGTATTCAATCCGCCAACGATTAGAATCAATAGGACTGCCCATATCCCATACACCTTTCGATTGATTCGCCAAAATAAGGCGATGTCGCATCGGCAAATTCGATAAAAATCGAGCAAAGCATGCAACCTCGCGATCCTCGTTATTCTTCCGCATTCCACCTATGAAGCGCCAAATAATCTCTGCTTTTAACGATATAACCGCCTATCAGATACATGATAAAGCTAAAAACGACCAAATAAATAACGCTGATCAGATAAGTAACCCAATCGAACCAATACGTTAAAGATAAAAAAGAATAGCGGAATATAATAGACACAAAAGATAAATAAGTATCGCATATCGCAATGAGAACAAGCAAACCAAGGGCCAAAATTTTGCTGTTCAGAAGCATGGAAATGACATGAACCGTTATGCCTGCCGCCAAAAAGGTCATCCACCCTGTCAAAATGGCCATGATGACGACAACCGGAACGGAAAATCGCCAAGACTCGCTCTTCCATACCTCTTCAAGCATCGTATTTTGGACATTGTAGAATACGAATCCGGATTCACGCGTCCATTCATTCGTCCATGGGATCGTAAGCGCGGCAGCCAATAAACAAACTGCTACCACTGCAACGGCATAGAAGAAGGAATGCTGAACCAATTGAAAGACGATTTTGGCCCAATAATCTGCCCGGCTGCGAAATCTTGTGATATAGCTGCCGTCTTTCTCCCTTAGGGCAAGACCAAGATTGACGACGGCAAACATAGGCGCAATGATCATGGATAGGAAAGGTGGCTGAAACATACGGTAAATCGCATCCGTTATTCCTTTGTCGAACGGTTCGATAAGCCTCATCAGGCTTTTATCGCTGAAATAACATAGAACAAAGATCAAAAAGAAGATGAGCGCATAAGCGCCCGACATCCGCCTCATCTCGTATCGAAACATGTTAAGTCGCCTCACGTCGATAAGCCCCCGCATACAGCATCATGCCGGAAACAACGGCAACACCGGCAAATACGGCCGCAATGACTTTTATATTGACAAACATGGCTGCCTGTCCAGGCGGCAAAAAGTAAAAAGGCGCGGCATAGAGTTTCTCCGTCCAATCGCATAAAAATAAAATAAACAGATTCAGAACGAAAGGAGCAAGCAACGCCATAAAACGATGGGTTGCCCATGCCGAGACCGCTAAAGAAAACACAGCAAACAATCCTGCAAACATAAAGTTAAGTATGGTATACAAAACGATATATCGAAAGGGGGATTCATAGAATAGTTCTCCCCACATGCTGTTCGCCCCAACGGTATAAGTACCGTCCGTAAATTGCGGAAATACCAAGGGAAGAAAGCTGGAAACGACGATAAAATTCAGTACGATAATAAAAGTAAACGACGTGCTGCCTGTTAAAAATACAGCAGCGGTTTTGGCAAGCAAGTAGCGCCCTTTCGATACCCTTGTTGTCACCAGACGCATGTAGTGATCATGGAGATCGGTATAATAGCTGTCTGCATAAGGCATAGCGGCAAGAATCGGCATCAGCAAATACAGCGAAACCGAGAAATATTCGTTCGGCCTCATAGGAAACCACGCATTAAACGCGGATAGAGGCATCGCGCTGTTCGTTGGAAGATACGGATAAATCCGAAACACGAAATGCAATATCGAGTACACGATCCCGATAAGAATAACCATCAGAAACCACGGACTAGAAAAAGATCTCTTCAATTCAAAACGCAGTATGTTCATCCAAGCACTCCGCCTAACATCCGTAAGCTACAATATAGACGCACGCAGCCCGAATTTCGTTCCCGTTCACGGAATGAAAAAATGCTCGCTCCGTCGAGGTTCTTTTTAGTGTGCAAACCTGTACTTGCTGCAATCGGGAATACTCGGCCGGCGGCCCCCGGGCTTCGCGCATTCGCGTTCAGACTTCGCGTTGGCGTTCGAACCTCCGCGTTGGCGTTCACACTTCACGTTGGCGATCCCCCTCCCCTTGCGCCCCGGCGCATGAGGCGATCCGCTTCCCCTCAGGGCGTACTCCCTCACCGAGCGCAAGAGACAGTTACGCTCCCCTCAGGTCGTACTCC
Source organism: Paenibacillus ginsengihumi DSM 21568 (assembly GCF_000380965.1). Taxonomy (GTDB): domain Bacteria; phylum Bacillota; class Bacilli; order Paenibacillales; family NBRC-103111; genus Paenibacillus_G; species Paenibacillus_G ginsengihumi. Next base: position 50,305 of record NZ_KB905551.1, read on the forward strand.
CTCCCCAGGCGCATGAGGCGATCCGCTTCCCCCAGGGCGTTTGCCCCTCACCAGGCGTATGAGGCGATCCGCTTCCCCCAGGGCGTTTGCCCCTCACCAGGCGCATGAGGCGATCCGCTTCCCCCAGGGCGTTTGCCCCTCACCAGGCGCATGAGGCGATCCGCTTCCCCCAGGGCGTTTGCCCCTCACCAGGCGTATGAGGCAACGAATCCTGCAAAAAATACAACATTTTCTGTATCCTTCGTAGCAAGATGAGGGAAATGTTGCATTTTGTGCAACAATTTGGGCGAGATTGGCTTCAAATCGAAGAATATCGCTCGAAATGTTGCACTTTCTACAACAATGAGCCGCAAGTGCGGCCTGTTTCCCCGTTTTTGTTGTACAAAATACAACATTTGCTAACACCCGTAAGGTGATGTCCGATGACGAAACGAATCGCTCGGCAGAGAGGCGTCTATTGTACTGAAAGCTAGCGAGTCAAGCAGTCCATTCCCGGCAGCCCGATCCGCCGCTCGCGAACGCCGGCAGCAACGTTAAAAAAACGCCTCAGCGGCTATGCCCCGAACCTGCCTGCTTTCGGGTTGATATCCGCTGGGCGTTTGATTGGGGCTACTGTCCCCGAATCCAAGGCTCCATCGTCATGCTGTAGTCAAGCAATTCCTCCGGCCGGAAGAAGTTCGCAATCTCCCTCTCCGCGCTCTCCGGCGAATCGGAGCCGTGGATGACGTTGTTGCCCGGATGAAGCGCATAGTCGCCGCGAATCGTGCCCGGCGCGGCGTCCCACGGCTTGGTCTTGCCCATCATCAGGCGCGAGATAGCGACAACGTCCTCGCCCTGCAGCACGAATGCGAAGACCGGGCCCGACGTAATAAAATCGACCAGCTCCTGGTAAAACGGCTTTTCTTTATGCTCCCCGTAATGAACTTCCGCCTGCTGCCGCGAAATATGCATCAGCTTGGCGCCGATCACTTGAAACCCCTTCTCCTCAAAGCGCTGCAGCACTTTGCCGATCAATCCCCGCTGCACTCCGTCCGGCTTGACCATCATGAACGTTCTTTGCATCATTGCCATGACCTCCATCCCGTTGTTTAAAAACCGCGTTTCCTTCGGCTTGTCCCCCCTCCTGACGGGAGGCGCCATTCTGACCATTTGATGATTTTGCCAGCAGCCGCAGGCGACGTCCGATGACATAAAGATTCGCTCGTCATAGGTGTCCACCTTGAAAATTGGACGGTAGTCGCCGACAAATTTTCAACGGCCGCAGGCGACGACCGATGACGAAATTCTCGTTCGTCATCGACGTCTAACTTCTAATTATACCCTTTTTCCCCATAGAATACACGCGCCCGCGCAAACGCTGTCATCGCGGAAATACTCATGATATAATAGCTGAAATCGATCACGAGGAGACGTCTAGCATGCACATGCCGCAATGGTTTCGTTGGGCGGTCGCGGCCGCCGTATGCTGTCTGATCGTCATCATCCGCTCGTCTGCCGGGGATTCCGTATTGCCGCCGGAGAAGCCTCCGGTCATCGACGAGCCTTCCCCCATCGACTGGACGCCTGAGCAGCTGGCGCGCAGTCCGAACATCATCGTCGTCCTGAGCGAATCGTTCTGGGACCCGACCCGCATGGACAAGCTGCAGTTCAGCCGCGACCCGATCCCGTTCTTCCGCTCCTTGACGAAAAAATATCCGCACGGCACCATGCTGTCCCCGATGTTCGGCGGCGGCACGGCCAACGTCGAGCTCGAGGTGCTGACAGGGCTGTCGATGCGTTTCTTTCCGGAAGGGGCCATTCCGTACAATACAGAGATCAACCAGCCGACCGAGTCACTGGCGTCCATCCTGGCCGGTCAAGGGTATGATACGACCGCGATCAGCGCGTTTCACCATTGGTTCTCCCGCAGCTCCGAGGTGAACCGGCATCTCGGCTTCGGGAGGTTCATCAGTCTCGAATTTTTCAATCCCGACGAGTATGTCGGGCCGTATATCGGCGACCACGCCGTAGCCAAGCGAATTATCGAGGAAAGCGCGCGGACGGACAAGCCCGACTTCATCTTTGCCAGCACGATGGAGAACCATTACCACTTCTGGCCGGGCAAGTTCGAGCGCAATACGATCAAGGTTCAGGGGGAAATGTCCGAGGCTGCCATCGGCATCGCCGAAACGTTGGCGCAAGGCTTAAGCGGCGCAGACCGGATGCTTCAGGAGCTGGTTGCTCATTACAGGCAGACGAAAGAGCCGACGGTCATCGTCTTTTTCGGCGACCACCTGCCCTATTTGGAGGAAAACTACAAGGTATATCGCGAAAGCGGCTATTTGAGCGGCGAGGACGATCCGGATTTTCTGGACAAAATGCACCGCGTCCCGTTCGTCGTCTGGAGCAATTACGAGCTGCCGAACACGCCGCAGCCGGCCGAACGGGAGCTGTATATGAGCCCGTCGTTTCTCGGCCCGTATGTGCTGCATTTGGCCGGGATGCCCAGCAGCAACTTCAGCGACTATTTGCTCGCCTTGTACAATACGACGCCGGTCATCCCGCCGCCGGCCTACTACGAGTCGATGGGAATCGACGCCTCGCTGGTGCAGGAATACAGCCGCAGGCAAAGCGAACGGCTGGCGGCCGAACGGGCGGCGGCTGGCGCGGGGCCGAGCGGCAGCAGCGGCGGGCCGTACGTGCTCGGCTACGGCAAGCCGCGCATCGAGCGGGCGTTCAAGGAACGGGCATCGGCCGGTGCGCCCGGGGATGAACAAGCGTCGCGGAAGGTCACGGTCAAAGGCGGGCGCTTCGGACTCGGCAGCGTCATCGTCTGCAATGGCGAGCCGCTTTCCACCGAATGGGTCGCGGAGGACACGCTGACCGCGGCGCTGCCCCGGGCCGCCTCCGGCGATACCGCTTCGCTCGAGCTCAAGGTGCGCGTCGTCGATTCGGAGAATCGGACACTGCACGAATCGGAGCCGTATGCGCTGCAGGCCGTGCCGTATTCGCCGCGATCGTCGAACGAATAGCGTCATGCCCGTGCCGATCAGCCGGCCTTCGCGGAGCAGCAGCGCGCCTGCGGCGGCGAACGCAAATTGTCCGAAGCTTAACCGCCGCTGCTCCTGCCGGATTGTACTTGCGGCGAATCTAATATCGGACAGACACTATCATGCCTTGCTCAGTCTGGCAGAAAACGAAAAAAAGCGCCGCTGGCCGTTTCTTGTTTTGCCTGATTGGGAAGCAAAGGGCCCTTGTTCCGCACCTGCGGACAAGAGCCGTCGCTTACATTAGGATCGTATATAGGACGGGAGTGCCAAGTTCCTCTGACGAAAGATTTCAGCCGATGCGCTTGCTCATCCGGACGTGCTCGATGCCCGCATCGAGGAACGTCTCCTCGGAAATCGTACGGTACCCAAGCTTCTTGTAAAACGGCTCCGCCTGAACCTGCGCGTCAAGAATCGCTTCGACATAGCCCCGCTCTGCCGCGTCCCGCTCCATCGCTTCCACAATCAGCTTGCCGAGGCCTTGCCCCCGGTAATGCTTATGCACTGCGATTCGCTGCAGCTTCGCCCGTCCATCCCCGTACGGAATCCAGCGCCCTGCAGCCGCAGGCTCACTGCCACCTAGGACGAGCCAATGCCGGCAGCCTTTCGGCGAAGCGTCGTAGTCGTCGAGTTCCAGATCGGGCGGCACCTGCTGCTCGTCGACAAAAACTTTGCTGCGAACAGCCAGACATTGCGCGAGCCGCTCCTGCGTATCGGCCAGTACTGCTTTCATCGCTGCGCGCCTCTTTTCCTTGTTCCAGTTCGCGGCATTTGCCCTGGCCCCGTTACAGCGTCGTGCTGTCTCCCGGCTTCAGGACAAGGCCCCTCATGCCTTTCTTCTCAAGCAAGCCGACGAAATCGTGCGGATTCTGGCGAATCGGCGGGAACGTATCGTAATGGATCGGCACGACTGTCTTGGCCTGCAGCCACTCGGCCGCCTGCACGGCATCCTCCGGTCCCATCGTAAAGACGCCGCCAATCGGGACGAACGCCAGATCGATCTTATTGCGCTCGCCGATCAGCTTCATATCGGAGAACAACCCCGTATCGCCCGTATGCAGCACGGTCCGGCCGTCCCAACGGATGACGAAGCCGCCCGGCATGCCGGCGTAAATAATCTTTTGCTCCGCCTCATCGATGATGCTCGAGCTGTGGAACGCCTGAATCATCTGAATCTCGGCAAATCCGATCGAAGTGCTGCCGCCGAGATTGACGGCGAACGTCTTCGCTCCCTTCCAGCTCATATACGTGGCCAGCTCGAAGGTGGCGATGATCGTCGCGTCGTTGTTTTTGGCGATGGTGAGCGCATCCAGAATATGATCCGTATGCCCGTGCGTCAGCAGCACGTAATCGGCCTTGATATCCTCCGGCTTCGTCACGGCCAGACTGTTGCCCGAAATAAAAGGATCGATGATCAGCGAACGACCTCCCGCCGACAGTTGCACGCATGAATGCCCGTGATACAAAATGTCCATTCTCATTCACCCCGCGGTTTGTCCGATTTTTAGTTAATCCATTCCCTTCCAAAATATTATAGAGATCCCGTTCGAGGAAAGTCAACCGTTCGCCGGGGCGGACGCGCAGGCCGGGCCTGAGTCTGGCGAAAGGCGCGGCAGGCATATGAGGCTGTTGCGTGCGGGGCGGCATCGTGCAGGACGGGCACTGTGGCGGGCATGGCCGGCCGATTGCCGGTCAAGTGCGGCCTTCGACCGAAGTGCGGCTTCGAGCGAAGTGCAGCCTTCGACCGAAATGCGGCTTCGACCGAAATGCAGCTCGACCGAAGTGCGGCTTCGAGCGAAGTGCAGCTTCGATCGAAAGCAGCTCGACCGAAGTGCAGCTTCGCCCGCTCCTTCCTCCTCCGCGTGCGCCGCCTGGACGGCGCACGATTTCGCGCAAAACGCGGTGCCTCGCCTCCGTCAATTCATTGTCAGTGTTGCCGCTTTCAAGTTATACTGATGATGACTATAATGGATTCGGAGTGAGCGCTTTATGGGACAAACGAAGCATACCGGGCCGGTCAAGCTGCCGACGAAGCCGGACCCGTCTCTCTGGGTGAGCGCCATCCCGTTCGGGCTCGGTCAGATCAAGCCGCATCATATCCGCGATACGATGAAGGTCGTCTGGGATAACCGCGATAACCTGCCCTACGCTTACCGCATTTTGACCCAGGGTGTCTGCGACGGGTGCGCGCTTGGCGTCTCCGGACTGCGCGACCGCACGCTGGACGGCCCGCATCTGTGCACGACCCGCCTGAACGTGCTGCGGCTGAATACGATGCCGGCGATTCCGGACGATCTGCTGTTCGGAGATATCGGGCGGCTGCGGGAGATGGACAGCACGCAGCTGCGCAAGCTTGGCCGCATCCCTTACCCGATGATTCGCAGGCAGGGCGAGCGGCGTTTCTCCCGCATCGGTTGGGACGAGGCGCTGGATATAATCGCCGGCCGCATCCGCGAGATCGACCCGAAGCAGCTGGCGTTCTATCTCACCGCCCGCGGCATTACGAACGAATCGTATTACGCAGCGGCCAAAGCGGCGCGCTTTATCGGCACGAACAATATCGATAACGCGTCGCGCATCTGCCACTCCCCTTCGAAGACCGCGCTCAAGCGCTCCGTCGGCATCGGCGCCTCGAGCTGCAGCTACAAGGACTGGATCGGCACTGACGTGCTCGTCTTCTGGGGCAGCGTAGCGGCCAACAATCAGCCCGTCTCGACGAAATATATGTACGCGGCCAAGCGGCAAGGAACGAAGATCATCGTCATCAACCCGTATCGCGAGCCGGCGATGGACCGCTACTGGATTCCGTCCGTAGCCGAATCGGCGCTGTTCGGGACGAAGCTGGCCGACGACTTCTATCAGGTGAACATCGGCGGAGATATCGCCTTCATGAACGGCATCATGAAGCATTGGTTCGAGATGGAGGAGGAGCGGCCCGGCTCCGCGATCGACCACGCCTTCGTCCGCGAGCATACAACCGGCTTCGAGGCGCTGCGGGAGCACGTTCTGCGGCAGGACTGGAACGTGCTGGAGCGCTCCTCCGGCCTTGGGCGCGAGCGGATGCGGGAGCTGGCGAAGCTGCTCGCTGGTGCCCGCTCGGCCGTGTTCGTATGGAGCATGGGGCTCACGCAGCATCGCTTCGGCACGGACAATGTATCGCAGGTCGCCAATCTCGCCCTGCTGCGCGGCTTTCTCGGCCGGGAGCATTGCGGCCTCATGCCGATTCGCGGCCACAGCGGCGTGCAGGGCTCGGGCGAAATGGGCGCCGATCCGTTCAGCCTTCCCGGCGGCGAATTTCGCGAGCCTGATATTTCGCGCATCGAAGCTCTTTGGGGCTTCCCCCTGCCCCGATGGCAGGGGGATATCGTCGGCGTCACGCTGGAGAACGCGCTGCTGCCGGACGATCACGAGCGCAAGCTGAAGGTGTTTTATACGTCGGGAGGCAATTTCCTGGAAACGATGCCAGACCCGGACTTCGTCCGCCAATGCCTGGAGCAGATCGATATTCGCGTGCATCAGGATATCATCCTGAATACATCGACGCTGGCCGACGCCCGGGAAGCGGTCATCGTGCTGCCTGCCATGACGCGCTACGAGCAGCCGGGGGGCGGCACCTCGACCTCGACGGAGCGGATGGTGTACTTTTCGCCCGAAATCGAAGGGCCGCGAATCGGCGAGGCGCGCCCGGAATGGCAAATCTACGTCGACCTGGCGGCCCGCGTGCGGCCGGAGCAGGCCGAGCTGATCCGCTTCCGGGATGCGCAGCATATTCGCGAGGAGATCGCGGTGGCGGCGCCGAATTACGACGGCATTCAGCATTTGAAGCAGCGCGGCGATTTCTTCCAGTGGGGCGGCGCCTGGCTGTGCGAAGGCGGCATCTGTCCGACCGATGACGGGCGCGGGCGGCTGCTGCCGATCGAGGTGCCGGAGTTGCGCAAGCCGGAGGGCCATTTCTACGTGACGACGCGCCGCGGCAAGCAGTTCAACTCGATGATTTACGCCGAGACGGACCCGTTCAACGGCGCCGACCGGTACGACCTCTTGATCAACGAGCGGGACGCCGGCGCCTTGTTCATCCGCGAGGGCGACGCCGTGGTCGCTTATAATCGCTGCGGCATTTTCCATGGCCGGGCGCGGTTCGCCGATGTGGCGCCGGGCAACATCGAGGTGCATTGGCCCGAAGGCAATATGCTGCTGCCCAAAGGCGTCTACGAGGAGCACGCCGGCATTCCCGAATACAACACCGCCGTCGTTGTCGAGAAAGCGGAGACATTCCACGCTCATAAGGACACGAGATATGCGGAAAAGCGGATCGAGGAGCTGGAAACCGATGCAGGGTGACGCGAAGGAGCCGTCCGCCGGCGCGAAGACAAGCGAAGCGGTTCTTCCAGGCGCTGCCCGCCGGCCTCACGAGCCGGACGGCATGCCGGCGGCTGGCGAGCTGCGGGAATCGAGCCGCCCCGCGAAGGAGCGGGATGGCGTTCCGGCGGCCGCGGCGGAGACTGCTAGTCCTGCCATAGGCAACACGGGCGATACGGGCTATGCGGATGCGGCTGCAGGCGCACAGCCCGATCCCGGAGAGCCCGATCCCGGCATCGCCGTCTGGGCCGGCGTGCGCAAATATGCCGGCAGCGACTGCACGGTACAGGACGAGGAAATCGCGGTCGAATTCGCGCTGACGATTCGGGTGGACGGCGAGGAATTCGCCACGCTCGTCTGCACGCCTTCGCAGCCCGAGGAGCTCGTCACCGGCTTTCTGGCCTCGGAGGGCGTCATCCGCAGCGCCGACGAGCTTCGCCGGCTCGACATCGATCTCGGCCGCGGCTTCGCCTATGCCGAGCTCAGCCATAGGCGGCCGCTGCCGGCCGGGCTGCATGGCAAGCGCTGGCTCGGCTCCTGCTGCGGCACGAGCCGACAGTTTTATTTGCACAGCGACGTGCTGACCGCCCGCACGGTCACCAGCCGGCTGCGCGTGCCAGCTGCCTGCTGCATGCGGCTGCTGAGCGAGCTGCACGGCGCATCGGACAGCTTCGCCCGCACGGGCGGACTGCACAATGCGGCGCTGTGCGATGCCAGCGGCATTCTCGTCGCCCGCACCGACATCGGCCGCCATAACGCGCTGGACAAATTGTACGGCTGGCGGCTGCGCGAGCGGGTACCAGCCAGCGATAAAATCATCGCCTTCAGCGGGCGCATCTCCTCCGAGGTCGTGCTCAAAGCCGCCAAGATCGGCGTTCCGGTGCTGCTGTCCAAATCCGCCCCCAGCGATCTCGCGCTGCGCCTGGCGCACGATCTGGGCGTGACGGCAGCCGGGTTCATCCGCGACGGGCGGATGAATGTCTACACCCACCCGGAGAGAATCACGGGCTGAACGCCAATCGTCTCATCCCCCTTAACGCAAGGCTCAAATTGTTACTTTTCCCAAAATATGTTATACGACGCCGGAGGAACGGGAGCTGACCCGGCAGCTGGCCGGGCAGGCGGACAAGCCGTCATGACATGGCGGCTTCCCTCCCTTTCAATGGGACGTAAGCGGGCCTCTTCCTCAAGTAAGCTCGGCGAAACCAAGTTACCTCAAGGTGAGGATAACACCTCGGGGATACTTGCGGCGATAAATTTCAGTACTTAACAAACTCCCGCGCCCTACTTATAATGGCAGAGAACTGATATTTCTCTACAGCTGACGGGAGGTCGTAACCATGAAGTATCGGAGATTGGGCCGCAGCGGTCTGAAGGTTAGCGAAATCAGCTTGGGCAGTTGGATGACGTACGGCGGCTATGTCGACGACGACCGGTCGGTCCGTTCGATCGAGCAGGCGTACGAGCTGGGTGTCAATTTTTTTGATACGGCGAATGTGTACGAGAGAGGCGAGGCCGAGCGGGTCATGGGCAAAGCGCTCGCCGCGTATCCGCGGGAATCGTACGTGCTCGCCACGAAGGTGTTCTGGCCGATGGGCGACGGTCCGAACGACCGCGGGCTGTCCCGCAAGCATATTATGGAGCAATGTCACGCCAGCCTGAAGCGGCTCGGCACAGACTATGTCGATATTTACTACTGTCACCGCTACGATCCGGACACGCCGCTCGAGGAGACGCTGCGCGCGCTGGACGATCTCGTCCGCGCCGGCAAGGTGCTGTACGTCGGGGTCAGCGAGTGGACGGCGGCGCAGATGACGGAAGCGCTCGGCCTGGCCGACAAATATTTGCTGGACCGCATTGTCGTCAATCAGCCGGTCTACAACATGTTCAACCGCTATATCGAAAAAGAAATCATCCCGCTCGGTCTGGCCAAAGGCATCGGACAAGTTGTCTTTTCCCCGCTTGCGCAAGGCATTCTGACCGGCAAATACCGCAGAGGTCAGGCGATCCCTGCCGACAGCCGCGCTTCCAGCAAAAGCTGGACCGAGACGCAGCTTAACGAAAGCAAGCTGATCAAGGTCGAAAAGCTGGAGGGCATCGCCGCGGAGCTCGGCATCAAGCTGTCGCAGCTGGCGCTGGCCTGGATTTTGCGGCAGGACAACGTCGCCAGCGCGCTCATCGGCGCCAGCCGGCCGGAGCAGGTGGTCGAAAATTGCGCCGCTTCGGACATCGCCTTGTCGCAGGATACGCTGGATGCAATTGAGCTGATTTTGGAAGGTTAATGGAAAAGCCCGGTTCCATCATAAGGAATCCGGGCTTTTGACTTGAATGCCGGGACGCCGCGCGCTACAATGATCACTATATTTTGCATGAGAACGGAGCCTGCCTATGGTCAAAACCATCGTATTCGTCGCGCTGCTGCTGATGTACCCGTTGTTTTTGCACATCGTCAACGTACACGATATTCGGGCAGTCCCGCTGATCGTCCCGTACGCGCTCGCTTCGCTTGCCGTAATCGTCCTCGCCTCGGAGCTGGCCGGCTGGATCGGCAGGCTGCTGGCGCGAAAACGGTGAAGGGCGCCGGCCCGGTTTAAATCTCCTGTATCTTATGGTTGTCCTCGGTTCGAGCTTCACGTATAATGATGACCATGGTCATAAATGACCGTGGTCATTTTTATTGTTGGAGGTGCATGTCATGTCCAGGGAAGCCCGCAAACAGAGCGTCAAAGAGAATATCGTCCGCAGCGCGATCGAGCTGTTCAAGCAAAAAGGCTACGACCGCGTCACGGTCGAGGAGATTGCTTGTCAAAGCGGCATTGCCAAAGGAACTTTTTTCAACTATTTTCCGAAAAAAGAACATGTGCTGCTGCATTTGGCCGACTCGTACACGGGCCTGATGGGCGACATCGTTCGGCGGCATCGGGAAGGCGCGATCAAGGATCGGGTGCTGCATGTTTTTCAGGATCTCGTCGCGATGTATTGGCGCCATGCCGAGCTGCTGCGCCTTGCCTTGGCGGAAACGATGAAGGCAGCCGTTGAGTCGCCTGAAGGGGGAGCCAACCTTGCCCTGCTCGAGGACGCGCTGACGGACATGATTCAGGAGGCCAGGGACGACGGCAGTCTTCGCGGCCGCTGGGATGCGAGGCTGTGCGCCTCGGTGCTGTCGGGCATTTTTGTCCATACGCTGATCCGCCACGCCTCTAGCCTGAACGAAGCCGAGATCGTGGAAACGCTGCGGCGGCAGTTGGAGCTGGTATGGGAAGGACTCGCCGATGCGTAGACTCGCAAAACTGCTGAAAAGCAAGATGACGATCGTGCTTATCGCGGTTATTGCTGTCGTCTATTTGAACAACAGCGCTTGGCTGGCGCGGACGGAAAGCGGCGGGCCGCTGCTGCTCGCCCATCGGGGGCTGGCGCAAACGTTCCCGCTGGAAGGCGTAGAGAACGATACGTGCACGGCCGAACGGATGCATGAACCGGAGCATTCCTATTTGGAAAATACGATTCCGTCCATGGAGGCGGCTTTCGAAGCGGGAGCGGATATCGTCGAGCTCGACGTGAAGCCGACGAAGGACGGGGCGTTCGCTGTTTTTCACGATTGGACGTTGGATTGCCGCACGAATTTGACCGGCAAAACGACCGATTACACCATGGCGCAGCTGAAAGAAGCGGATATCGGGTACGGTTATACGGCTGATGGCGGCCGAACGTACCCTTTTCGCGGCAAAGGCGTCGGGTTGATGCCATCGCTGGAGGAAGTGCTGGACCGTTTTCCCAATCAGGCGCTGCTGCTGCATATCAAGAGCAATGACCGCCAGGAGGGCGAGCAGCTTGCGCGGGTGCTCGGCGGGCTGCCGGAGCCGCGATTGCAGCAGCTCACCGTATACGGCGGCGATGAGCCGATCGATGCGCTGAAGGCGCGGCTGCCTGAGCTGCGCGTCATGTCCAAAGCGACGCTGAAGCGCTGCCTGCTCGCCTACGAAGCTGTCGGATGGACGGGCTACGTCCCTTCAGCCTGTCAACATACGCAGCTGCACATTCCCGAGAAGCTCGCTCCCTTCCTATGGGGCTGGCCGCATCGGCTGGTTGGCCGCATGAACGAAGCGAATACGCGCGTCATCGTCGTCGGCGGAGACGGCAGCGGCTTCTCAAGCGGGTTCGATACGCCGGAAGATATTGAGCGTCTGCCGGAAGGCTACACTGGCGGGATCTGGACGAACCGGATCGACCGGATCGCTCCGTTATATAGGCGAGCGGAGTGACGGAGCAATCCCCCGGCAAATCGGCGGGGGATTGCGGAGGCTGCGGCCTCGCGCCAGTGCCGGGCCCGCGCAGACCCGCGCAGGCGCTGCCAGGGCGGAAGCCAGCGGCGCAGCGGATGCCTTGGCCGACAGAGACGGCGGCGCTTCCGGCAAGGCCTTGGCTAGCTTGCGCCTCACAATAGCGGGGCGGCGGGTGCGGGCATTCCGAGCCGACGACCCGGTGCTATCCTTGATCGCCTGTCAGGCGCCCGAGCTAGCCGCTGCAAACGAAAGCCGTCAGCTGGCGCGAGAGCCTGGCGAAACCGGACGCGAGCCGCTCCCCGTCAGCCGTTCCGGCGGAAACACCTGTCTTACGGAAGCGATGATGACTGTCGCCAGCGCGGCCTTGAGGGCATCGCCGAGTAAGTACGGATAGAACCCGCCCACCATCGCTTTAGATAAGGAAATGCCGGTGACATGCGCCAGCCACGGAACACCTGTCACGTACAACAGCAGCGAGCCGAACAGCATGATAACGAAGAACGCGGCAATATTACCGGCAGCCCCCCGCATCTTGATCCTCGGCAACACAAGGCCGATGAGCAGAGCGGCAAACGGCCACATCCATATGTACCCGCCCGTCGGGCCAAGCAGAACCGCAAAGCCTCCCATACCGCGCACCATCGGCAAACCGACGGCCGTCAGCACGATGATCAGCGCCATGCTCAGAAAACCGTATCTCGCTCCGAGCAGCCCTCCTGCCAGCATGACGGCGAGCGTGGAAAGCGTAACGGGAACCGGAGTGAAGCCGAGCGGAATGCTCACATAGCTGAACAGCACCAGCAGCGCCGCCATCAGCGCGCTAAATACGATGCCTTGAAGCGTAAATTTTTTCATTGTCTGCCTCTCCCATTTCTGATATTGTATAATTGTCAACCGATAACGAATTTATATGGTTGACAATCGGGATTATAGCACAACCTTCTGATCAGACGAAAGGATTTTTTTCTGATGCAGCACAATTCTTCTATTCTTTACTCTTTGCAGGGCGCGTCCGTCGTGTATCCGACTGGCGGCGACGCCCGCCGCACGGTATGGTCCGGCGTCTCCCTCGACGTTCTGCCTGGGGAATGGATTGCGGTAACGGGACCGAACGGCAGCGGCAAAAGCACGCTGGCCGGCGTGCTGCTCGGACTGTGTCCGCTCTCCTCTGGCCAGCTGGTCCGGGCGGAGCATCTGACGGCGCGGGGCGTCCTGCAATCGCCGGATGTGCAGTTCGTCGGCGATACGATTGAGGAGGAATTCGCTTCAGTGCCATCGGCAGCGGGTATGCCGCGGGAAGCGCTGCACGCGCTGTGCCGAAGGTCTTTGCAGGCCGTCGGCTTGCCTCTGGAGCCCGATCGCGAGCTGAGCACATTGTCGGGCGGACAAAAACAGCTCGTCAATATTGCCGTCGCGCTGGCTTCCGATCCGGACGTGCTCGTGCTGGACGAACCGACGGCGATGCTCGATCCGGCTGCCAGAGAAGCCGTTATGGACGCGGCATGCCGAGTTCATCACAGCGGCACCTCCCTGATATGGATCACACACCGCCTGGAAGAGACGGCGGCAGCCGACCGCATCATCGCCTTCCGCGACGGAGCAGTGCAGTTTGATGGAAAGCCGAGGGAATTTTTCTATGGAGATGGACAAGCTCAGGAGGATGCCGGCCGTGCTGCGGCCCATCCGCCCTGCTGCGGGATCGGGCTCGAGCCGCCGTTCGTGGTGCGGACGGCCGGGGAGCTGCTGCGCCGGGGAGTTCGGCTGGAGCCGCTTCCTCTGAATGAATCGGAGCTGGGGGAGGCGCTTGCGAAATTATGCCGTTAACCTTGCAAGGGGTTCAGGTGCTGCCGGCCGGCGGCTTGAACGCCCCATTATTAAAGCATACGAATTTGACGCTGAACGATGGCACGATTACGCTGCTGATCGGCCGCACCGGCTCCGGCAAAACGACGCTGCTGCAGACGCTCGCCTGCCTTCGCGAACCGTCGTCGGGCAACGTTCTCCTCGACGGTCAGCCATTGTGGCGCAAGCATCGCGTTGCCAAAGAGCATTTGCTGCGCCTCGGACTTATCTTTCAATTTCCCGAGCAGCAGCTCTTCGCCCGCAGCATTCGGGAGGAGTTCGCCTACTCGCTCCGTCCTTACGCCCTCGATCACAGCGAGCGGGAGCGGCGCGTTCGCGCGTCCTGCGACGAGCTGGACCCCGGCGGCGTTCTCGGTCCAGACCGCTCGCCGTTCGCCTTGAGCGGCGGAGAGAAGCGCCGGCTTGCTTTGGCGACGACGTTCGCAGCGGCGCCGGACTGGCTACTGCTGGACGAGCCGACAGCAGGCCTTGCGTCGACGGCGTCTAGCGAGCTGATCCAGCTGCTGCGCGCGAAAGTTTCTCCGGGCGGAGGAATTGTGATCGCGACGCACGATCTGGACACGTTCTTTCCGCTCGCCGACCGGGTGCTGCTGCTGGCCAAAGGCGCCATCGTCTTCGACGGGACACCAGCCGAGCTGTGCCGCATGCCGGAGCGGCTCACGGCTGCCGGCGTCGGATTGCCGGGCTGTGTCAAAGTCGCCCAAGCGCTAGGCTGCTCCGGATTGCACATCGCCGGCGATCTCCTTACGCCGGAAGCGACGGCCGAGGCGATCGCCGGAGCGATTCGCGCCCGGCTCGCGGAGCGCTCTTCCCCGGACAACGGGGGCGCTAGTGGCTACAAAGCGCGGCACCGCCTCCTGGAGGCGAGCCTCAAGGCGCCGCCGCTTGGAGCTACCTTGGCGATTCGCTCCGCGGCCGCGGCCAGCGCGACAGCGAAGGCTTCAGGCGCCGTTTCCTTCAAGGGGGCGGGGCCTAGCGCGCCCGCAGGCGGCGCTATTCCGGCGCCGGTGTCCGATGCGGCGGCGGCCGAGGCCACGCTCCCGGCTTCCGTCGCGGCGGCGGCGGCCGGGTTCGCGCCTATGGCTTCCGACGCGGCTGCGGCGGCCGAGTTGGCGCTTCCTGCGTTCGCTGCGGACGGCGGTCGGGCGAAGCCGTATTGGCACCGGATCGATCCGCGGGCCAAATGGCTGGTCTATGCCGCACTCGTGGCCGGCGTCATGCTGCAGGATCGCTGGGCCGGCATGGCGGCCGCCGCCGTCGCCCTCCTCGCCGCCTTCCTTGGCGCGCCGCGCTCAGCAGTTCGCGGCGGCTCCAAGGTCGCCGTCCTGTATTTGCCGTTTCTGCTCGTATCGGTCGGCCTGGCAGGCTTGCAATGGCCCGGCACGGGGGATGTGTCCGCAGTCGGCTTTGCAGCGGACAAGGCGCTCGCGACCGGACTGAACGTCACCCGCCTCTTTCTTGTCGCCATGGCCAGCTACTGGCTGACTGTCACGACGCCGTACGGCAGCCTGGCCCAGGGCTTGTATTGGGCTTTGCAGTTCGGCCAAAAGCTGCGGCTGCCGGTCGATTCGTTCGTGCTGGCCGTATCGACGCTGTTTCGCTTTATCCCGCTCATCATCCGCGAATGGCAGCGGTTTTCCGCCATCGTGCGGGCTCGCGGCAAAGCCCCGCTTCGCCCCGGCAGCGTCCGGATGCGCGACGTTCCCGCGCTGGTCGTGCCGCTGCTGCTCTCGCTGTTTTACCGCGCGGAAGAGATGGTCACAGCGATGCAGCTCAAGCAGGCCGGCGGCGGGACGGGGGCGCATCCCCCAATACGGCTGCAGTGGACGCGCAGCGACAGCTTGGCCGCGGCCGCCGGGCTCACCGGGTTCGGCGTGCTGCTATGGCTGCGCGCTCTGCTGACATAAAATGCGGCTTTTTGACAATTGCCTGGCAGTTGCAGTAACAGCAAACAGAAAACGGGGGCCAGCGCCCCCGCTTCCTCTCCAATCGCCGCGAATTCAACGGCTCGTTCTTCTCCGGCAGAGAGCAACTTCAGCTTGCCCGCCACCGCCACACTCCCCTCCTCATCGTCCTGCAAAATAAAGCCCACAGCCCGGCATTTTCCCTTTTACCGCCGTCATCCCTGAAAAATCGGCTCTTTTCTTGTCCCTGCAGCGTTGCAAGCGCCTCGCCATCTGTATAAAATGCATCTTCATGATGACTGCATTCAGAACGATACTTTACACCTTGCTCGTGGTCTGCTACTTGCTTGGCATGCTTACAGGCTGGGGCTGGACGACACCTGCCGTCGGGACATTGTCCATCCGGTCCCTGGCTGTCTCGCTGCATGACGCGAAAAAAATGTTCCAGATTGTCGGCTCGCTGTTCATCGCAGCGGGTATTGCCTGTATGGTCTGGACGGGCATCCCGCTCCGGGCTCTGCCTATCTCATGACGTCCAATGTCATGCTGATCTCGCTGCTGTACATGCTGCCTTTTGTAAACCACGTCATCCGGATCGGCGGCTACGACCGGCATATGAGCCGTTGGCTCAACGTCCGTCGCAAAGGGCATGTGGGACATCTGTATGCGCGCTCGCTCGTTGTCAGCTACTTGCTATGCCTGTTTCTGTTCTTCGCTCCCCCCTGTTGCATCGGATGCTCGGCAAGCATTTTGCAGACAAGGACCGGAACTTCGCCAATCGCTTTATGGCTATGTCCGTGCTGCGGGGCTTCGGCACCGTAGCCGTCTGGAACCTGGTCGAGCCGCTTGTTGCCACGGCGGTGCTGCTTACCGGGGTATCGTACATGAGCCTGTCCCCCTGGATATTCGGCCTGTCGCTGGCGCTGCTGGCCGTCGGAGCGCTCTGGGGGCTGCGTTTTCGCCGCATGCCGCTGGCGGCATCGGAGGAGGCAGGCGCGAAGACTCCCTCATGGCCCAAAACGCTTCGAATTTTCAAGATAGACCCCCATGCCGCCTTGCGCGGCACCATCAGATGGTGAAAATGTGCCGCGGCGCACCAAGCGCTATTTTCAAGATAGCAAATCTTGTATTTTGTACAACAAAAATGGGGGGATTAGCGGCATTTGCGGCTCAATGTTGTAGAATGTGCAACATTTGGGGCGATGCGCCTTGATTTGAAGCCAATCGCACCTAAATTGTTGCACGAAATACAACATTTCCCCAACTCATGTACAAAGGATACGGAAAATGTTGTATTTTTTGCAGGATTCGTCGCCTCATGCGCCCGGGGAGGGGCAGCGCTAACGCGGTTATTGCGGAGTCCGGACGTTATTGCGGAGCCCGGACGTTATTGCGGAGTCCGGACGTTATTGCGGAGCCCGGACGTTATTGCGGAGTCCGGACGTTATTGCGGAACCCGGACGTTATTGCGGAGCCCGGACGTTATCGCGGATTGCGGACGTTATTGCGGAGCCCGGACGTTATCGCGGATTGCGGACGTTATTGCGGAGGGCGAACGCTAACTCGAGGTTCGGGAACCGCCGATTGATGCCGCACCTCTGTAACGTTGACAAAGGGAAGGCGTGGCCGAAGCTCGCCTTCCCTTTATCGCGCCGATGCGAGAATACGATGGGCGATATTGCCGGGCTTCCCCCACTTCCCAACATCCTTCGGCCCGCAGACCGCCCTGTTGCAAGTTTCACCCTGAAGAACCATCAATGCAGCCACTGCAATTGCTCCGCCATCGGGAAGACGACCTCTTCCTCCACGCTCAAATGCTCCTGCAGCATGCGGCAGGCCTGAACCAGATGCGCGAGGCATTCGCTGATCTGCGGCTGTCCTTGCTTATCGTGGCTGTCTACGCATTTCAGGAAGGAGCGGACGAACAGTTCGGCCAGCTCGCGGTCCTTCTGCATCACCCAGATCGAGGGCTGGATCGAAGGGACCATCCGTGCATTGCAATACGTCTCCAGCCACGGAAACAGCTCCCGCTTCTGCCATCCGGCATGCTCGTCGAGCTTGTGCAAAAATTCGATCAGCTCGTCCCGCAGCTGCAACAGCTCCTGCTCGCTGCATTCGGAACCGCCCTCACCTGTCCGCCGTTCCGCGGCAACGCGGATCGCCGTCAGCAGGCCCAACAGCCGTTCATGCTCTGCCTTTAGTCTCGCGTAAGCCGTTCCGAATTCGTCCTCCGCCTCATTTTTTCCGTCTATACTAGTGATCCAAGCTTTGCTCATGAATGTTACCTCCCATGCATGATCAAGTCGCTCGTGCTTATGATCCCATTGTAGAACGGCCTCTAGCGGCGGAGATGTAAATTCGGTCACAGCTTCCGGAGATGTCGACGAATCGACACAATCGCGGCTGCGTACGTGCTCGGTCTTCAGCGACGACACGGCTTGCCGTCCCATCCGGCTCCTGCAATAGCCGGTCGGCTCCGCCCTCGCCGCGGCGTGCGGCTTTAGACGGCTCCGCTTTCACGTTCCGTCCGACTTCATGCCCGGCTCTGGACAACGAGCCCGCTTACAAAGCGGCTCGCGCGGCTCTTTGCTCAATCCTCCACGACGACACGGCTCGCCGTCCCATCCGGCTCCTGCAATAGCCGGCCGGCTCCGCCCTCGCCACGGCAGCGGCTTAAGACGACTCCGCTGCTGTGCTGCACCGTCCAGGCCGCCCCTGCCTTCGGAGCGATTGCGACGTCGCTGAAGCGGATATCGCTGCCGTACGTGCACTGCACGCCGCTGTCCGCGGCAATCGCCATGCGGCGGCATTCGATATCGCGGATCGGCATCTCCGGCAGCCCCTTCAGCTCAACAGCCTGCTTCGCGCCGATGCAGTAAATGTCCTCCATCCGGATGCCGCGAAAGCTCGGCGTCTCCTCCGTGACCGGAACCGGCGCGCTGTCCTCCTCCTCCAGCCCGTAATACATATTGAAGCTGATGGCTGCACCGGCGATATCCTTCATCCGAATGCCGCGGATGACGATATTTTCGACGACGCCTCCGCGGCCGCGCGTGCTCTTGAAGCGCAGGCCGACGTCCGTTCCGATGAACGAGCAGTCCTCGACGATTATGTTGCGCGCCCCGCCGGACATTTCGCTGCCGATGACAAAGCCGCCGTGGCCGTGATACACCGTACAGCCGCGGACAGTCACATACTCGACCGGTTTGCCGAAGCGGCGCCCCTCCTCGTCTTTGCCCGACTTCATGCAGATCGCGTCGTCCCCGACATCGAACACGCAATCCTCGATCAGCGCATAGCGGCATGATTCGAGATCGAGGCCGTCCCCGTTCTGCGAATACCACGGATTGCGCACAGATACCCGGCGCACCGTCACATGCTCGCAAGCCCACGGATGAAGGTTCCAGCCCGGCGAGTTCTGGAAGGTCGGCCCTTCCAGCAGCACGTACCGGCATTCCCTCAGGCTGACAAGCACGGGACGCAAAAACGTGCGATACGGAGCGTAATCGTCCAGCTTCGCCGCAGGGTTCGCGTCGAGGGCGGCAACCGCGCACGCCCCTTTCATCGCTCCCTCGTCCGGCCACCAAATGTTCGTCTCGGGATCGACGACTCCGCCCGAGCTAACGAGCGCCTTCCACTGCCCCTCCGTCATCTTCCAATCCTTCACCGGCCGCCAGGCGTCGCCGCTGCCGTCGAATACGCCTTCGCCGGTAATCGCTACATGCTCCAGCCCTTCGCCGAGGATTGGCGGCGTCGCCCTGACGCTTTCGCGGCCTTCCCAATGCGAGCGCATGAGCGGATAATCTTCGGGATTTTTGCTGAACACGACAAGAGCGCCTTTTTCAGCGTGCAGATTGATCCGGCTTTTCAGCCGAATCGGGCCGGTTAGCCACAGTCCGGCAGGGATGATGACCTTGCCCCCTCCGGCACTCGCGCAAGCCTCGATCGCGGCGGCAATCGCATCTGTATTCATCGTAACGCCGTCTCCGACAGCGCCGTACTCGGTAATCACAAAGCGCCGTTCCGGAATCTCCGGCAGCTTGACCTCCGGCATCGATGGAAACGGCCTTTCGTTCGCATTCGTTGTCTCGGTAAACATAGTCATCTACTCCTTCAGTTTAAACGCTCTCTTCATGGTAAGGCATAAATCTGATAAAATCTTTGCAAGAAGATGACCAGTTTACGCGAAAATTTCATTCTTTTGCTCTGAAGGAGGCGAAATGGTGCATGTCGAAGACGTTATGGCCGATCTACGGCCCAGGCGAGCACAGTTTTAAAATACAATATTTGGAGCAGCAAACCCCTTACGCCATGCGGGATTATCATATGCATCCGTATTACGAAATTTTTTACCTGCTGCAGGGCGAGCGCATTTATTTCATGAACGACAGGGTTTATACGGTTCGGCCCGGCGATCTGATCGTCATCAATCCATACGATCTTCATCGGACGACCAGCGCGGACGAGCCGGCGTATCAGCGCATTTTGCTCAGCTTTCATCGCGAATTCGCCGAGCCCGACAGCTGGCCGCCGGACATGCCCTTGCTGCCATTCGTCCCGGGCTCGCGGCTGCTTCGGTTCCCGCTGCGCGAGCAGGAAGAAATTCAACTGCTGCTGCAGGAAATGATCGAGGAATGCAAGGAGATGCGGGAAGGGTGGGAGCTATGCGTGAAGGCTGCGCTCGTGCGACTTCTCGTGCGTATTTATCGCCGCAGCGTGCAGGAGAACGACGAGCCGGAGACGTTCGAGCATCCAATGCACCGGAAGGTATCGGAAATCGCCGTCTATTTGAACAGCCATTTTACCGAGGATTTGACGCTGGAACAGGTGGCCGCCCGGTTTTTCATCAGCCCGTCGTATTTGAGCCGCATTTTCAAAAAGCTGACCGGCTTTCATTTTCGCGAATATTTGCTCGTGCTCCGCATTAAGGAAGCGCAGCGGCGGCTGCGCGAGACGAACGAGAAGATCGCCATGATCGCCGAGGATCTCGGCTTCTCGCACGTCTCCCATTTTCATACGACGTTCAAAAAAATGACCGGCACCTCTCCCCTCCGCTACCGCAAAAAGGAGCTGGGCAGCCGCGAACCCGAGTAACGGCCCGCCTATGACCGTCAGCGAATGACCTTCTCAAGCTCAAAAAAGAAATGAAGGAAGGATGGCCCGAGCATGATGAACATATCCGATCAAGAAAAGTTAGCATCGTGTCGCCGCTCACTTCCGTTGACGGAAGATGGACGGTTATTTGTTATGTAGAGTGTCGGAGAGAAGGAGGTGAGATTGGCGGTGGTGAATATAACATCAGCCGACAACCATAAGGAGAGGCGTGTCGTAAATAGACGAATAGGAAGACTGTAAGGTTAGGGCCCAACATCTTCCCATCTTTTCACTTCTGAGGTTTGATTTGGTATATATTCTACCCCCAGTAATGCGTAATACGAACTATTCCTTGGCAACTTCAACTCCAGTGCTAGTTTCTTATTTTCAGAAACTACTGGTTTACTTAATTGCAATGTAGTTTCCAACTCATCGTCTGCCTCATTAGGAAGTGGTGGAAATTCATCTTTCCACAATACTGCCTTTCTAAATTTCCCTAAATCAAACACTACATTCATTTATCTAACCCCCAAAACTTAAACCATGAAGAATTAAATTCTCCCGGCATGGATTTTATAACATCGGGATGATACACACTAAATGGTGAAACATTATATTTCTGTATTGCAGATGCATGAGCAGTATCGTAACTCATACCTTTTCTCATTTTTGTAAACTCAGAAACTTCATGCATCTAAAAGCTTGCTTCTGCTCCTGTCAGTGGTCTGCCACTTTGTAAAGCATCTTCTAATCGTTGTATCATTGCTTGATTTGGAGCGTATGAATCAAATGTGGAAATATGGTTTTTAACGATATCGAGCCCTTTTTGAGATACGTTTATCTCCATCCCTTCAAGTTTTCCTAATCCTTGACCAGTCGAACCTGAGAAATTAGGATTATGCCGCTACTGGGACGAGCGACCCGGCTACTTTCCTTTTATTGGTCAGCTGTTCTAAGTGTTATCCTTTCTTATCCTTTTATTGGATATATCGGTTGGATAAGCATTTTTCATTCATTTCTGGGGTTGCGGAGTACTAGGTCTGCCCGGCAAAACAGCACCCTAGGCTAGCGAGCATTACTAACGAGCATGAAGAGAAGTCTCGATCGAAGCACATTCACCAGATAAGCGGGGCTGCGCTTGCGCAGCAGTTTTGCCTGGCACGGAATGCCTCACCTCGATTTGACACTATTTACGCTTTATCGAAGCCAAACTTTTCCGGCAGCGCGGAGAAAACCTTGCCTTCGGTATGGCCCTTTATTGTGCACATCCACACTTTGCTGCGTCGGAAATGCTCAGCCGACGGCCCCTGAAGCCCGCTTTTAGCGTGCGAGCTCCATATCAGCGTTCGGACTCTGCTTCAGCATGCGAACTCCGCGTTATGCAACAATTTGGAATAAAAGGGGTTCACCCCCGGGAACGTGGCCTAAAATGTTGTACGTTGTGCAACATTGAGCCGCAAATAGGGCTTATCCCCCCCGTTTTTGTTGTATCAATTTTTCAATACCGCAGGAGACGCCCGATGAATAAAAGGACTTCTGATATTTAAAAAAAGAAGCCATCCCGATCAGGCCAGCTTCATGACCATAAGGGACGGCTCCTGCCGCTTCTATCCCGCTTCCCGGCGCCTCAGCGGTTTCTCCAGTAGATCTCGCTCCATCTCAGCTCGTTGCGCAGCGATGGGATCGAGGTGTTCTTGTCGATGATAACGCACTCGATGCCCGTCATCTCGGCCCAATCAATCAATTGCTCGACGGTGACCACATACGAGAAGACGGTATGATGCGCACCGCCAGCATAAATCCAGGCTTCCGCCGATTCGCTCAGCGACGGCTCGGGCTTCCACAGCACGCGGGCAACCGGCAGCTTCGGCATCGCCTGCTCCGGCTGCACCGCGTTGACCGTGTTCACGATCAGGCGGAATCGTCCGCCCATATCGACGAGTGAGGCGTTGACCGCTCGCCCGGAACGGCCGTCGAAGATCATACGGGCCGGGTCTGCCTTGCCGCCGATCGACAGCGGATGCACCTCGATGCGCGGCTTCGTAGCCGCGATGGTCGGACATACCTCCAGCATGTGCGCCCCGAGAATGAGCTCGTTGCCCGGCTCAAGATGATACGTATAGTCTTCCATGAACGACGTGCCGACATTGTTGGCAATGACCTTCATCGTGCGCACCAGCGCCGCCGTCTTCCAGTCCCCTTCCCCGCCGAAGCCGTACCCCTGCTCCATGAGCCGCTGAACCGCGAGGCCGGGAAGCTGCTTCACGCCGTGCAGATCCTCGAAGGTCGTCGTGAATGCGCCGAAGCCGCCCTCTTCGAGAAACGCTTTCATTCCAAGCTCGATGCGCGCCTGCTCCAGGATCGCGTCCTTGACCGGACCGGCCGCCCTGGCCTCCGGAGCCAGCTCGTAACGCTCGCAGTATTCGTCGAAGAGACGGTTCACATCCGATTCCGCAATGTCGTTGATGCGCACCGCCAAATCGCCGATGCCGTAGCCATTAATCGACCAACCGAACTTGATTTGCGCTTCGACCTTGTCCCCCTCCGTCACAGCAACCTGCCTCATGTTGTCGCCGAAGCGGGCGATCTTGAGCTGGCGGCTCTCCGTGAAGGCGACCGCCGTGCGCATCCAGCCGCCGATGCGCGACTGCACGCCGGCATCCTCCCAATAGCCGACGACCACTTTGCGCGGCACGCCCATTCTGGCGCCGATGAAGCCGTACTCGCGATCGCCGTGGGCAGCCTGATTCAAATTCATGAAATCCATATCGATCGTATCCCACGGAATGTCCCGGTTATACTGGGTATGCAGATGCAGCAGCGGTTTGCGCAGCTCAGCGAGTCCGGCGATCCACATTTTGGCCGGGGAGAACGTATGCATCCAGGTGACGATCCCGGCGCAGCGGTCTTCCGCATTCGCTTCGACGCACAGCCTGCGAATGGCGTCGGGCGTCGTCAGCACTTCCTTGAACACCAGCGAGAAGGACAGCCCTCCGGACCGGTTCAGCGCTTCGACCATTTGCCGCGAATGCTGCTCCACCTCCTGCAGCGCCTCAGGTCCGTACAAATGCTGACTGCCGGTAACGAACCAAAACTCGTACGATCTGGATAATTGCATGAAAACTCCTCCTTGGTCGGGAAATAAAAATCAACGCCTTCTTTATTGTACGTACATAAAACGAATGAAAGCGGATTATACAGCAGTCGAACAAAAATTCGGTACGAATTTGTACGTACAATATTGATTCCATTGTACTCCGGCCTTGTTGATTTTTCAATCCATTTCTGCGTTAGGAGTGGACGCGAATCTCTCACCGCCTGCCGAGGCTTGAGCTTCTTGCTGCGACGATCGGGCGGCTGGCGCGTTATGGGGTTACCGCACCGCGGCCATATTTTCAGGTTGAAACTCCCAGCAACAAATCATCTAACTCATTCGTATATACAGGTGTATAGCAGATGGGACAAAAACCGACGGATTTTTGCGATCGACATGCGCGCCAGCATGGTCGTTTTCGCAGCAAATCCACAAAGCGGGATCGGAAAGCGTGGGGGCAGCGGAGCGACTGGGGATCAGACATAGACAAAAAAAAGGAGCGGCAGCTCCTGGCTGCATGGCTCCAACTTGGGGAAAAAGATTGCAAAACCAAAAACCGTTACAGTACCCGCTTAGCCTTCACGAATCTTCCTTTCCAGTAGCCGCTGAAGGAAGTATATTTCACTCCGCCCTTGCCGTAAGTGTGCAGCAGCTTGTCGTTGCCGGCGTAAATGGCGACATGGGTAATGCGGTTGGAGGAAGAACCGGCCGATTTGAAAAAGACGAGATCGCCTTTTTTGAGGTTTTTGATCGATACCGTAGTTCCTACCTTAGCCTGGTCTCTGGATACCCGCGGCAAGGTGATGCCGTTTTTGGCAAAAACCGTTTTGGTGAAGCTGGAGCAGTCGAACGTTCTCGTCTGGCCGTACTTGGCGCCAAATTGGTATGGCGTGCCCAGGTAACGTTCGCCCGTCTTAATAATGGCATTCGCCTTCGAAGCCGAATAAGCAAACGCCGAAGGGGAAATGATAGCTGTGAAAGCAAATAGGCACATGACCAAAGATAGCATCGTTTTCCGAATCATGGATCAACTTCCTTTCGTTTATAGTTTTCTCGGCGGGACATTAAAAATGGTAGCATACGAGAACTGGCATCATAACCCTCCAATTTGTGGCAAAGCCCTGTTTTCAAATAACCATCAGATGGAAAAGCCCATAACGACAAGGATTTTCTTGTATTGCCGAGGAAAAAATTGGCCCTGGTTTTCATAAAAAAGCATGTGCAAAAAAAGACCGAAATCCTTATGATTTCGGCCTTTTTTAAGCTAATTTTAATGTTTTTAAGGTTCGTTTCAGTTCGTTTCATGTCGCTTTCATTGCAGCCTTCCGGCAAAAAGGCCGCCGTTCGCTTTCGGCTTGTCCGCCGTTTTACGATACCGCTCGATCAGCTTGTCCAGCCGCAGCATTTGGTAGCCGTAATCGTACATCGCCGCGGCGACGATGATAAGGCGGGAATGACTCTTGTCCGAGGCCGCTTCCACCGATCTGGACTGCTGCATGAACCGCTCATTGCTTTCCTCTACCCGCTTCGCCTCATCGGGGTCCGGCTTCAGCTTATTTTCATACTTTAGCAGGATGCGCTCGTGGAACTTGATCAGATGCTCGAGATGCTGATCAAACAGCTGATCGGTCCCAAGCGGCCGCTTCGCCTGAAAGTAATGCCGTTCGGCTGCATCCAGCACCTCCATCCCTTTGCCCAGCGTCAGCAGCATTTGCCGGTATACGACTAGCTGCCGGGTATGGCCAAGCTTGCCCCGCTTCAGCTTTTTCAGCTCTTCCTCCAGCAGCTTGAATTTATCCCCGAGCGATTTGAGCGCGTTCTCCAGCGCCTCCTTTTCGTCCCGGAACACTTTTTCCTTCATTTCATTAGAGATGACGGTTCGCAGCAGCAGCGACATGCGGGCGAACACCGATTCGATCTGCTTGACGAACTGCTTGCGCGGATTTGGCGGGAAAAAGATAATATTAATCAAAAATGCCGATACGATGCCGATGATGCTGAGAACAAAGCGGTTCAGCGCAAACCCCCAGTCGCCCGAAGCCTCCATGACGGAAATTACGGTGACCAGCGTCAAGCCTACCGTTTCTTCCATCTTCAATTTCATGCAGATCATGATGACGACGATGCACACCAATCCGATCGCGAACGGTTCGTTGGACAGTAGGGCTCCCCCCGCCATTGCCAGCGCCGCGCCCATCGTGTTCGTCTGCAGCTGGTCGAGGAAATACCGCCAAGAGCGATAGATGGACGGCTGCATCGCAAAGATAGCCGCAACCGCCGCGATCACCGGCGGCGTAAATTCCAAAAGCACGCTGATGTACAAGGAGAGGGTGACCGCCATCCCCGTTTTCAGCATTCTGGCGCCGAATACCAAAA
This sequence comes from Paenibacillus ginsengihumi DSM 21568, assembly GCF_000380965.1. Lineage (GTDB taxonomy): Bacteria > Bacillota > Bacilli > Paenibacillales > NBRC-103111 > Paenibacillus_G > Paenibacillus_G ginsengihumi. Next base: position 76,304 of record NZ_KB905551.1, read on the forward strand.
CAATCCCTCCATCTGGATGTCCGATCTCGAATTTATCTTACACGGGATGAAAGGGATTTGCAAAGCGCATAATCGCTCAGAAGCTCGAAAGCTCCCGAGCGGCAGCTATAGCCGGGGAGCTCTTGCAGTCGGTATCAACCCGTATATGTCGGGATGCCGGTCATTGGACGATGACCCGGTCGATCAGCCCGTAGGCCGCCGCTTCTTCCGCGGTCATATAATAATCGCGGTCCGTATCCCGGGCGATCTTCTCGATCGGCTGGCGGCAGCGGGCGGCAAGCAGCTCGTTGACTTTGTCCCGCGTCTTGATGATGTTGGCAGCGTGTATGGCGATATCCGACGCCTGGCCTTTAATGCCTCCGCCTCCGACCCACGGCTGGTGGATCATCACCTCCGCGTTCGGCAGCGCGGCGCGCTTGCCCGGCGCGCCTGCGGCGAGCAGCACCGCCCCGAAGGAGGCGGCCGATCCGACGCAGATGGTCGCTACGTCCGGCTTGATGAACTGCATCGTATCGTAGATGGCGAAGCCGGCCGTTGTGGAGCCGCCCGGACAATTGATGTACAAATGAATGTCTTTGTCCGGATCATCCGCCGCGAGGAACAGCATCTGCGCGATGATGGCGTTCGCCGTCGCATCGTCAATGGCCGTGCCCAGGAAAATAATCCGGTCCTTCAACAGCCGCGAGTAAATATCGTAGGACCGCTCGCCGCGGCCGCTTTGCTCAACAACGACAGGCACACATGCCGGCGACAAAGATTTGAAGCATATGCTGCAGGATCTCATCCAGCAGGCGGAGTTGGAAGCTGCTGAATGCGACGCTCTGCTCACGGAGCACGGGTTCGTGCCGTTCCCGGCGCTGCCGCAAAGGCCCGAGGCCAGGCTGGAGGATATTCCGGCCGGCGCTCGTCTCACCGATCAGGAGATCGCTCCGATGATCGCCGCGGACGTATCGATTAGTCTCATGGCATGCAGCCAAATTATGGGCACCTCTATCCGCGAGGATATCGCCGCGCTGTTCGCCAAATATCACGCGACGAAAGCCGCGCAAGGGCTGCAAATTTTGCGCATGAGCAAGAAGAAAGGCTGGCTTGTTCCGCCTCCGCTGCAGTTGAAACGGCCCGAGCTCGTAGAAGTGTGAGCTTGAGGGGCAATACGCGACAAACACATTTTCCGCAATCCGTAAGAAATACGACCACTTCTTTGGCGCTATGATTAACTTGAACAACCCCCAAAGGAGCTGAAGTGATGTCTCTGCGAATTTGTCCTTACTTGATGATGAACGGCAACGCCCGCGAAGCGATTCGGTTTTACGAGCAGGCTTTGGGAGCTGAAGTGATCGGCATCCAGGCTTACGGCGACTTGCCGCCAAACCCGAACATGCCGCTTCCGCCCGAGGCTAGGGATCTTGTCGCCCATGCCATGCTGAAGATCGGCGATACGGAGCTCATGCTGTCCGATTGTCTGCCCAGCCATGGCCAGCCTTGGCAATCGGGCAGCCAGGTGACCCTCTGCATCACCTCTCCAGAACCAGACAGAACCCGGCAGGTGTTCGAGGCGCTGCAGCAGGGTGGGCAAACGATATGCCCACTATGCGAAATGCCCTTCAGCCCGCTGTTCGGCAATGTAACGGACAAATTCGGAGTGAACATTACCGTCGTTACCGATGTTCCGCAGGGCATAATGCTGTGATGCTGTATTCCTGAGTGAAGAGATCACGGCGCTAACCGGTTCTGTTCGGCCGCAGATGGGCAAGCAGCGGGCCGGGCCGCTCAATAAAAAGCCGCCGCTTCACAATAGCGAAGCGGCGGCTTTGTTTGCGAAGGGAAGGAGCGATGCCGAAGCACTAGCTCGCCATGAGCGTCAGTCACGAGCGATCGCTCGAACGGTCAAAGCAACCCGGGTACATGCCGGTCGAGATCGCCAGCCGGTTCCAGCCGTTGATCGTATTGATCGCCATGATCAGGATCGTGTACTCGCGCTCGTCGAAATGCTGGCGCACGCGATCGTAGAGCCCGGCCGGCACGCCTTGCTCGGCGATGCGCGTAACCGCTTCCGTCAGCTCCAGGGCAGCCCGCTCTTTGTCGGTAAAGCACGGCGATTCCCGCCATACGCTGATCAGATGCACCCGCTGCTCCGTTTCGCCCATCGCCCGCAGCTCGCGGGTGTGCATATCGAGACAAAAGGCGCAGCCGTTGATCTGCGAAGCGCGAATTTTGATCAGCTCGTACAGCGTCCGGTCGAGGCCGCTCTCCTTGATGAACTCCTCCAGCTTGCGCATCGTTTGCAGCGCTTCCGGGCAGGCGGCATAATAATTGAATCGCAATGACATGGTCGTTTCCTCTCCTTTTCTTATTTTTGCACTTACATATAAGAAGACAACGAACCGAGGTCATTCGTGACATCCTGACCGAAAAAATTTTTTCGCCCGCCATGCCGCCATACCCTTGAAAGCGCCGATTTACAGTGCTCCGTAGATGACAGCTCTGAGACGAGGCTGATGATATGCTTCGAAATTCGGCAGCATCTGCTGCATATAGACGGCGGACAGCCGCTCCTTCGGGTCGATCAGCACCCACGTTCCGGCCATGCCGAGCCAACCGAATTCTCCGATGGAGCTGTTGCTGCCGCCGGCCGCAGGGTCGATCATGACCCGGACGCCCAAGCCGTATCCATACCCGGCCAGATGAGGCCAATCGAAATCGGCCAGCTGCTGCGGGCCGAGATGATTCGTCGCCATCAGCCCGATCGTCCGCGAGCCGAGAATGCGAACCCCGTCCAGCTCGCCGCCGCGGGCCAGCATGCTGGCGAACCGGCTGTAATCGCCCAGCGTGGACAGCAGGCCGCCGCCCCCGCCTTCGTAGACTGCGCCTGGCTGGTAATAGTCGTCCATGCTCGTATTTTTCGTCAGCGTGCCGTCCTCGGCGCGGTTGTAGAGATGGCACAACCGGTCCTTTTTATGCTCCGGAATGCGAAAGAACGTATCCTCCATGCCGAGCGGCTCGAAAATTTCGTCCTGCAGAAATTGTCCGAACGTTTTGCCTGAGACGACCTCGATCAGCGCTCCCAGGATGTCGTGGCTGATTCCGTATCGCCAGTGCGTTCCGGGATCGAAGGCGAGCGGAACGCTGGCGATCGCCTTCGAAAGCGCGCGTACGTCGTAGGGTTCGCCTGCTTTCTCCTTCTGTTTGAGCTCGTCCAGCACCTTCTTCGTCTCCCGCTCCGTCTCCATCCGGCTCCCCGCATAAGTAAGCCCGGAGGTCATCATGAACAGATCCTTGACCCGAATCGGGCCGGCCGCAGGCTCCACCGACACGGCGCCGTATGGATTGCGGCGGTACACCTGCGGGTGCCTGAATTCCGGGAGATACTCGTCCAGCGGATCGTTCAGCAGAAAATGGCCGCGCTCATAAAGCATCAGCGCCGCCGTGCAGGTGATCACCTTCGTCATGGAATAAATCCGGAAAATCGTATCCGGAGCGATCGGCTTGTTCCGCTCGATATCCGCCAGGCCGACATATTCCTCATATACCGTTTCGCCGTCCAAGGCGACCGAGCAAGCGCATCCTGCCGGTCCCTTGTCGACAAAACGATGAAGCAATGACGTAATGTGCTGGAATTGGCTCATTGTTCGATAGCTCCCTTCGAATGATTTAGCGGTTGGCACGCTTGCGGAGCGGCTATAGGTTCCATCTCCTAAAGCCGCAAATAGGTCTCCCTCGCTGCGGGATTATTCGTCTTCCTTGAAAATCGGAACCACATCGACAGCGAATTCGAATTCCCGCTCATCCAGCCGGTACTGCGGCAGCAGCTCCGGACCGCACGAGTTGGAGCCGACGCCGCTCATCTTGTAATCGATGTGAACGATCGTCTCCTTCCGCTTCCGCAGCAGGTGGGCGTGCGTCGCCTCGGTCAAGTCTTCCGGCGTATAGTGGGACGCCTGGAACGAGAACGGCTCAGCTCCCGAGAACTTGAGGCCCATGCCCAGCTCACTGGAGACGATCGCCCATTCCGTACCGAACCGGGAGCCGTTCTCCTGGGGCTTGATATAGCTTTCGTGCATCTCGTCGACTGTCAGCACATATTTGCCTTTTCTGACGCTGCGGCGCTTGTCGATATAGCTCTCGTGCGGACCGAAGCCGAAATATTCCACTTCCTCCGTCCCCGGCGGCATCGTCAGCTGCAATCCGAAGCGCGGGAGGAATGCGATGCCTTCGCGCACCTTGACCTTCACGCGCAGCGCGACCGTTCCCGAACCGTCCACCCGCCAGCAAGCGTCGCCGCGCAGGATCGGTCGCTTGATATAGCCGCCGAGCGAAAATGCGGCGTCGATCTCGACCGAGCCGTCCGGCAGCTGCCGCCAGTCTGTGCGGTAGATATGCGTCTTTGCCCGCTCGTAGCCTTCGGCCATCCACTCATGCTTGACGTTGCGGTCGTTGTCCGTCGGCGCTCTCCACACCTTAAAGCGCGTCGGCGCCGCCAGCATGTTCACCCCGTGCCTTGAGATGCGAACGAACGCCCCGCCGTAAAGATCGAACTCGTGACGGAAATCGAAGCCTTCCAGCACGAGCAGATGTCCTTGCCGCTCGGCGCGCAGCGGCGGCAGCTTCCCGGCCGCCGGAATCGCCGAAGCGGGCGCCGCCTTGGCCGCGGCAGGCAGCTCAAACTGCTCGAAGGCGATCTCGTATCCGGCGTCGGCCCAGCGCGTCTCCCGCTTCTCGCGAAACGACAAAGTCAAATAATAGCGGCCTGCCGCCGTCTCCGGCAGCGTATAAGGCAGCGTTACCTCAGCTGTCTCGTGCGGACCCGCAGGCAGCTCCGCCACATATCCTTGCTGGATCGTCTCTCCGTCCTTCTCCAGCTTCCACACCATGCCGACGTGCGACAAATCGCGAAAATCGTACAAATTCATGACGCGGATCGTTCCGCCCTTCAGATCGGCCGCCTCGGCCCGAACCGGCGCAATGACCTGCTTCAGCTCGAGCAGCCCCGTATGCGGCTTGCGGTCCGGAGCAACGAGCCCGTCGATGCAGAAGTTGCCGTCGTTCGGCTTGTCGCCGAAATCGCCGCCGTAAGCGAAGAACGGCGTCCCGTCGGCCGTTTCGGCGGCGATGCCGTGGTCGGTCCATTCCCAGACGCAGCCGCCCATCAGCTTCGGGTACTTGTAGATGACCTCCCAGTAGTCGTGCAGATCGCCCGGGCCGTTCCCCATCGCATGGCTGTACTCGCACAGGAAGAGCGGCTTGACGTTGCGCTCGTCCTTGGCGTAGTTTTCGATATATTCGACGGAAGCGTACATCCGGCTCTCCATATCGAGGCATTCCGTCTCCTCGCTGCCCTTGTAATGCGGGGCTGCGCCCTCGTAATGAACGGGGCGGGAGGCATCGCGCGATTTCGTCCACGCGGCCATGGCGATATGGTTCGCCCCGTAGCCCGATTCGTTGCCCATCGACCAGATGATGATGGAAGGGAAGTTTTTGTCCCGCTCCACCATCCGCACGGCCCGGTCGATGAAAGCGGCCTGCCAAGCCGGATCGTTCGTCAGCATATGGAAATCGCCGGCCGGTTGCACGCCGTGGCATTCCAGATCGGCCTCGTCGATGACATAGAAGCCGTATTCGTCGCACAGCTCCAAAAACCGCGGATCGTTCGGATAATGTGACGTCCGGATCGTGTTGACATTATGCCGCTTCATGAGCATAAGGTCCTTGTGCATATGGCGCAGCGGTATCGTCTGACCGAGCGACGGATGGGAATCGTGGCGGTTGACCCCCTTGAGCTTGACTGCCTGGCCGTTGATCTTGAAGACGCCGGAGACGATCTCCACCTTCCGGAACCCGACGGGAAAGCGGAGCGTCTCTTCGCCGGCCTGGACGTACAGCTGATACAGGTACGGCTGCTCCGCATTCCACAATACCGGCCGCTCAACCCGCAGCTCGATCGCGCCCTTCCCGTCGATCTCCGCCTGTCCGCTTGCAGCAGTGCGGCCGTCCGCATCCTTCAGCTCGGCCTGCACCTCAAGGCGCCCTGTCGTTTCCAGCTCGCAGCGAAGCAGCGCCTCGCCGAAGTCCGCAGCCAGCTCCTGGCGGTTGAAAACGTCGCGCACATGAACCCGGTCGCGGGCCAGCAGATAAACGTCGCGGAAAATGCCGGAAAACCGCCATACATCCTGGTCCTCCAAGTAAGAGCCGTCGCACCATTTCAGCACCATGACGGCCATCCGGTTCCGCCCCTCGCGAATGTAAGGGGTTACGTCAAACTCTGCAGGCACCCGGCTTCCCTGGCTGTACCCGACGAATTGCCCGTTCACCCAAACATAGCAGCACGAATTCACCCCTTCGAAAACGGTGTAAATCCGCTTGCCGTCCCACTGCGCAGGCACCTGAAACTCCCGGACATAGAGACCGGCCGGATTGTCGTTCGGCACGTAAGGCGGATCGCAGGGGAACGGATAATTGACGTTCGTATAATGCAGCTGATCGTAGCCGCTCGTTTGCCAGCAGGAAGGCACGATCAGCTCGTCCCAGCCGCTCACGTCGGCCTCGTCCGTGTAAAATCCGTCCTGCACTTCCTTGACGCTGCGGCAGTACCGAAATTTCCAGCTTCCGTTCAGCGTCCGGTAAAACGGCGACCGCCCCCGCTTGTTCGAGCTGGCGCCGCCGATATCCCCGTACGGGATGTAGTACGACCTCGCCGCTTCCCGATTCACCTGCAGTATGCCGGGATCCTCCCAATATTTTTGCACGAAATCAAGCATCTCCTACCGCTCCTCGCTATGTATGTAAAAGGTGCATCAACTCTATGATAAAAGATGGAAAGACTCCGCGCCATAAAACAATATTAGCCCGAATAACACGATATTCGCCTGTTGGCGATTCGCCCGGTTCCGGCGAGCAGCGATGCAGCATGGCCGCTGTCCGCAAGCTAGACACGTTTCAAACGGCGTCGGCATACAATGAAGCAGCAGCATCCTACTGAACAACCCCCCATTATCCGACAAAAGGCCTCCTTCCGATCTCATCTGGCGGAAAGGGGCCTTTTTATGCTCGCAATCAAGCGTTGGCGTTGCGGTATTCCTGCGGCGTGAGGCCGAAGTGCTTTTTGAACACCTTAATGAAATAATTCGGGTTCTGGTAGCCGATTTCGATGGCGATTTCGTAAATTTTCAGCGGGCTGAATTTCAGCAACTGCAGCGCCTTCTCCAGCTTCTGCCGGGTGATGTAGTCGCTTATATTTTCGCCGGTCTCCAGCTTGTACAGCCGGGACAAATACGCCGGATGCATTCGCAGGCTGTCCGAGATCGACTGAACAGACAGTTCGCCGGACAGGTTGGACAAAATATATTTTTGCGCCTCCTTGACGGCAACGGCACGGGCGCTGCGCGTCTCCTGAAGCGCCGTGGAGCGGAATTTCCCGAATACGCTGCGCACCCAGACGCCGAGATGGGCGGCGGATTTGGCGGGAATCAGCTCCTTGCCCCGCGCATAATCGGCGTCGATCATCTCCGACAGCTGCCGGCCGTTCTTGTGGGCGATATGAGAGAAAGCGGCGAAAATATTGAAGAACGCTTCCGTCACATGCTCCGCCGACTCCGCCCATTCGTCCTCCAGCTCCTGCATAATCGCCTCCAGCTTGTCCCTGGCTGCCTCCCAATCCCCCGCCTCCATCAGATGAATCAGCAGCGGCGGCTCGTACAGACGCTGCAGCGTGCCGATGCTCGACATCTCCGACGCTTCGGCGATGTAGACCGGCAGCTCTTTGCCGCTGCCGAAGCGCCTGCTGAAGATGAGCAGCAGGTTGTCATAGAGCCGGGTCACATCGCCCGGGAAGCGCCCCCAGGCGCCGATCAGCACGGAAACCTGCAGCTTCAGATAATGCTGAACGTTGATCTGCAACTGATTGCCCATGCGCCGCACATGGGAGCCGTATGCGCGCTCCCCGCCGCCTTCCGGCTCCTGCTTCGGAATCAGCACGAGCACCAGGTAGTCGTGATGGTCCTTGCAGCTCCACACATGGAACGTTTCCTCGAACGTCTCCTCCGCCATATTCGCGATCGCGTATTCCATCAGCGACATCTCAAACGGGTCGTAATCGGCCGAGAAGCTTTCCTTGAAGCGCACGAGCGCAACGGCAATTTCTCCGCCAAGGCGGGCCGGCACCTCGAGCGACTGAAGCTTGTCGGCCAGACGCTCCGGCGACATCCGCCTGCCCTGAATCAGCTCGTAGAGCAGTTCTCCCTTCTACTTCGGCAAATGATCGCGCATCGTCCTGATGGCCCGCAGGTAAGCCTCGTTATTTTCTTTCTCGGCGCGAATCTTCCGGACGACAGCGCTTACCCTTTCAAGCAGCTCGCCGCTTGCGACCGGCTTCAGCACATAATCGCAGATGTCGCTCTGAATCGCTGACTGGGCGTATTCAAAATCGGCATGCGCCGTAAGCAGCAGACATTGGGTCTGCTTCCAATGCAGGCGAATGTGCGCGGCCAGCTCGAGCCCGCTCATATCCGGCATGCGCACGTCGGTAATGACGATATCGATATCGTGCATGTTCAGGACGTCGAGCGCCTCCTTGGCCGAAAACGCCTTGTGCACCGTGCCGATGCCGATGCTCTCCCAGGCGATGGTGGCACACAGCGTCTCCACGACGCTCATCTCGTCGTCAACCATTAGCAGTTGCAGCATCCGCGCCCCTCCCTTCCACATCCGATTTCGCCTCCCCGCTTCGCTCGTCCTGCGCCTTTCCGCTCCAACGGATCGCCACTCGCAGACCGCCGAGCGGCGATGGCGAGAACGACAGCCCTGAGCGCTCGTCAAACTGGAAGTTTAGCCGTTGATGCACGTTCCATAAGCCGCAGCCCGTCTCCTGCCCGAGGGGCAGCGTCATCGTGCGGCGCAGCGCGGCAAGCTCCTGCTCGCTCATCCCGTTCCCGTTATCGTCCACCGTAATGCGGAAGCCGTCCGGACCAACCAATCCGGATATGCGGATGATGCCGTAACGACCGGTTTTCTCGACGGCGTGGACGATCGCATTCTCGACGATCGGCTGGATCATCAGGCGGGGAATGCGCAGCTTGAGCATGGACGGAGGAATATCGAGCTCGTAATGGAACCGTTCCATGCGCAGATTTTGGATCGTCAAATAATTTTCGATCAGCTTGAGCTCTTCCGCAAGCGTCGTCATCGTATGCTCGAGATTCGTCATGTAGCGGTAATATTCAGCCAGATTGAGAATCATCGTCGTCGCCGCCTGCGTGTCGCCTATTTCGATCATATTTTTGATAAAAAACATGCTGTTGGACAAAAAATGCGGATTGATCTGCGATTGCAGCTGCTTCAGCTTCGCCTCGCGAAAGCGGATTTTTTCCAGGTATACCTTCTCCAGCAGACGCTGAATTTCAGCGGCCATCTCGTTGAATTTCGCAAACAAATAATCGAATTCATTGTTCGGCCGGTAATGCAGCCGATGCGAGAAAGCACCGGACTGCAGTTTCCCGACGCCGCGCAGCAGCAGTCGGATGGGCAGCTGCACCTGCCGGTACAGGACGACGGCGACCGTCACTCCCATCGCCAGCAGCAGGGCAATAGAGGCGTAGAACCCGTTGCGGCTGCGGATAATCGGCGAGAGCACCTGCTTGATCGGAACGTAATCGACAGCGTACCAGCCAAGGCTTTTGGACTGCACATAGCTGACCAGATAAGGCTCCCCGCCCAGTCGAATCACCTGATGGCCGGACGGGCCGAGCTGCCGGGCACTTAGCTCCGCGACCAGCTCGCTTGTCATTTCCGGACGCTGGGGACCTGCAATCGGCTCCATACCCGGCGAATAAAAGAACGGATTGGCATTACCGTCTCCCCTGAAATCAGCTAGCATCGCGGTCAGATTGGCCGCCGGAAAGCGGGCTTCGACAATCGACTCCAGCGTGCCCGGCCGCTTCTCAACGAGCAGCGGCTCCCAGATGCGCTTGACGAAATAACCGCCGCCTGCGTCCGGCCGATAGCTCCACTGCATCGACAGCGGGCCGCTTGCCTCCGCTTCGTCGTAAATGCCGTAGCCGTCGCTTGCGAGCGCTTGCCGAACATTTGGGAAATAGACGGTCAGCCGGTTGCTCCAGCTGCTCGCTGCGCTGAGCAAAATCAACTTGCCGACAACATCCTCCTGCAGCCGCAGCTGCTCGTAGGCTTCGCGGTGCGTCTCCTTTTGCCCGAACGCCTTGACGCTCGCATCCTTGCTGACGATCAGGGACAGAATCGACAGCTGATCGACGATATTGTCCATCTGGGTTGTGACGAAAGACAGCCGTTTCAGGTTGGAATCCCTCAGTTCCTTCTCGATGACCTCGACCGACACCCCGTTCGTATAGCTGTACAATAGTACAACCGGCAGCAGCAGACAAACAATGAGCAGCACGATTTTTTTGAAAATGTTCCATTCGCCGAACAGGTCTCGCAAGCCCCTTCTCAGCTTCCACATGGCCGCTCTCCTCCCGTGCTCATAGAACTTTAGCTCCTTTGAATTACCCTTTGACCGCGCCGGCCGAAAGGCCGCTAACGATGTATTGTTGCAAGAACAGCGCGATGACGACGACCGGGATGGTAATGATGCAGGCGGCGGCCATCAGCGCGCCCCAGTTGATCGCGGTGCCGGAGATAAAATTGAATACAGCGATCGGCAGCGGCTTCGTCTTCTCGCCTGCCAAAATAAGCGAGAACATGAAGTTGTTCCACGAAAAAATGAACGCCAGCAGCGCGGAGGTGACGATGCCGGGGATGGAAACCGGCAGCACCATCTGAACAAATGCGCGCATTCGCGAGCTGCCGTCGATCCAGGACGATTCCTCGACCTCCTTCGGAAACGTCTCGAAGAACGGGATCATCACCCAGATGATGAACGGCAGGCCGATAACCATGTGGCTGGCGATCATCCCCGTATACGTATCGATCAGTCCGAGCTTGTTAAATAAAATATACCATGGCACCAGATAGGTGATGCCCGGGATGATTTTGGCAATCAGGATCGTCAGGCCGAAGTACGGCATCCGGTACCGGGCGATGGCATAGGCGGCAGGCAGGCCGAGGAGCAGCGCGCCGGCTGTAGAGGCGGCGGCAATCGCGAAGCTGTTGGCGATGAACTTGAGATAATCGTATTCCCGGAATACGGTCACGTAATTTTTGAAGGTCGGCGTAAAAAAGAACAAATGCTGCGAGGACAGCACCTGCACCTGCGTTTTGAACGAGGCGGATAGCATCCATAGAAACGGAAACAGAAAAAACAGCAGCATGGCCATATTCACCAGCGTATATCCCGCGCGCGACGCGGCCTTCGGCTTCATTCGAAACGACCTCCCAGCTTGTTGCGGATCGCCGTCAACAGCACGATGAGCAGTAGGATGACGGCAAAGAACACGAGCAGCAGCGCCGACGCAGCGCCGAGCTTAAAGTTCTGGAACGCCAGATCGAAAATCATCAGATTGAGCGTCTGCGAGGCGAAGTTCGGTCCGCCTTGAGTCGTTGCGTAAATCGTATCGAACGTTTTGAGCAGATCGATGACGCGCAGCGTGACAGCCGTCACGATCGTCGGCATCAGTAGCGGCAGCGTAATGCGCGTAAGCCGCTGAAAGGGAGTGGCGCCGTCCACGGCGGCGGACTCGTACGGCTCCGCAGGCAGGCCGGCGATACCGGCGATGACGACGAGCGCGATCATCGGCGTCCATTCCCAGACGTCGATCAAAATCAGCGACGGCATCACCTGGTGCACTGAGCCGAGCCACTCCTGCGGCGGCAAGCCGATGCGCCTGAGCAGCTGGTTGGCCAGGCCGATGGACGGCTCGTAAATCAGCAGCCAGACGAGGCCGATCGATACCGGCGTCGCTACCATCGGCAGCATCATGACCGCCTTGACGAGCTTTTTGCCGGCGAACGAACGGGAGAACAGCAGCGCGGCCGCCACGCCGAGCACCGTCTCCAGCACGATGCTGACAGAGGAATGGTAGAACGTCAGCCGCAGCGAGTTCCAGAAGCGCTCGCCCCGAAGCAGCTCGATATAGTTGCCAAGCCCCACCCATTTTGGAGGCGATATCGCCGACATGCTCCATTCGTATAGACTGATGCGTCCCGTATAGGCAATCGGAAAGGCGATCATGAGCAGCACGAACAGGACGGCAGGCAGTGTAAATACCCATTTCAGCTGGCGGTCCAGCCAGTTGACCATATCATCCACTCCTTGCGTTTCATGTTCTTCGATCCGTGCGCCTTCCGACTACTTCATCTTATCCTTGTCGATGATGTCCTGAAGCTCGGCGTTGGCCTGCTCGGCGGCCGCCTGAATGTCTTCTCCCAGCATCGCCTTGACGGCAATGCTGCCGACCGCGTCCCGCGCTTCCCCGACGCTAATGACCTGCGGCACGTTATAGCCGACTCCGATCTTCATCGTTTCCTGGATCGTCGCCGCCAGATCGGCCGGGAAGTTGGCCGTCCCTTCCTTCGACGCCCAGACGGAGCTGCGCGGGCCGGGAACGCCGCTTTGCTGAATCTTCAGCACGTTCTCTTTGCTGCTGGCCCATGCGACGAAGGCCCAGGCCGCATCTTTATTTTTGGCTTTCGGATTCATCGCGAGCGACCAAGCGGTAATGCTTGCCGGCTTCGGTCCCGCGGAGCCGGCCGGGAACGTGGCAAAGCCGACATGGTCCTTGACGAGCGATTTCTCCGGATCGGTCGTGTTTTTATAGATGGACGCCGTCTCCACATAGAACGCCGCCTTGCCCTGCGCGAACAGGCCGGCCGCCTGCGGCCAGCTCATATTGAGCGTGCCCGGCGGTCCGTAATTTTTCAGCAAATCCGCGTAGATGCGAATGCCGCTGATCGTCTCCGGCGTATTGAGCGTCGCCCGGTCGCCCTTCATGAAATCGCCGCCCTCCGAGAAAATGAAAGAGGACAGCGCCGTGACGAGCGCGTTGCGCTGGCCTCTGGCTACGAAGCCGTACAGCTCGTTCGCCGGATCGTGCACGGTTTTGACCGCCGCCTGCATCTCCTCCAGCGTCTTCGGGACGGCGAGCTGATGCTTCTGAAGCACATCCTTCCGGTAATAAAGCACGAACTGGTCGGTGAACAGCGGGATGGACATCAGCTTGCCGTCGATGCTGCTGGCCTCAATGGAGGATGCCGCGAAATCGGCAAAGTCGTAGTCGGCGTTCTGCTTCGCATACTCGTCCAGCGGTTCGGTCCAGCCGTTTTTGGCGTATAAAATTTTGTCCATGTAAGGACGGTACATGAACAAATCCGGCGTCTCCGAGTTCGACGTCAGCTGCACGGCCAGCTTCTGCTGCAGCTGCTCCTCGGCAAACGTCTGCAGGTCCACCTTGATGCCTGACTTCTGCTCGAACTCAGGCAGCCGCCCCTTGATCGTATCCGCCCATTGGTGGTTGAGAGCGAATACCATCAGCTTCTCGCCAGCGTATGGCTTGGACGGATCGGCTTCTGCCGCCTGCTCCCCTCCCCCGCAGCCTGCGGCCGTCAGCGCGGCCGCGAACGCGGCGGCGAGGCCGATGATTTTTCCTAATCGTGTCATTGTTCCGCTACCCCTTCCTTTACCGATTCTGCTTCCGGACATTGTCCGGCAGATTCTGCTTTCGGGAGCTGTTCCGGCAGTTTCTGCTCCTGCGCACTGTTCCGACAGTTTCTGCTTTCGGGCAATATCCGGCAGTGATCGAGCCTTCTTACTTTTTGGTTACGCTTTCATTGTAAGCGGATAAAGGGGCGATGAATATGGTAAATATTCAACCATTATGTATCAATTTTTGTACATCGTACCGGAGTTTTACGGTAGTGCAGCAGAGGGGAAGGAGGCGCGGGAAGTCAGTTGCTGCGGGATCGTGACGGTTGCGGTGCGGATGCGGCGAGGCGTTTCTGCTGCGGTGCAGGCAGGCCCGGAGGTGGCGCAGGGTGAACCATGATGGCCATGATGGCGGCAAACTGCCGCCGCATTAACCAAGCAAGCCCGGCCCGACCGGGTCGGGCGCCCTTGTTCACGGCGGCGTGATGCCGAGCGCGCCGGTAATCTCCGCCGCGCACGCCTTCAGGCGGGCGAGCAGCGCTTCGTCGGAGCCCTTGTGCCCGGCGGTCCGCAGGCACGGCACGGCCAGCGCAGCGGTCAGGCCGATCCGCGGATTGCCGACGAGGACGGCGTAATCGGTGACGCCGATATGATATTCGCTCTCCGCGTGGCTGTAGCCCTGTTTGCGAATCTCTTCCAGCTTGTCCAGCAGCGCTTTCCGCCCTGCTTCGTCAGCTTCTTGGTACCCGGGATGCTTCCGCAGAAACCATTCCCGCTCCGCCTCCGGCAAATAAGCGAGCAGCAAGCGTCCGGACGCTGTGCGCACAGCGTCGAACCGTCCGCCCACCTCGACGGAGAGGCGGTACTGCAGCGGGCTCTCCTCCTGCCGCAGCACAAGCAGGTCGGTGCTGCGCAGCACGCTCAGATGGCACGACTCCTTCACCTCCGCCGACAGCTCGCGCATCGGAATGGTGGCGGCACGAATCAGTTGATCGACGGGCGAGTGCGTGTGCGCCAGCTCGTACAATTTCAGGGAAAGACGATAGTTGCCCGAATGCGGCTCCTTGACAATATAGCCCCGCGTCTCCAAAAAACCGATCATCCGGTACAGCTCGCTTGTGCTGCGGTCCAAGGCGCGGCTCAGCTCCGTCAGCGACATCGGCTTACTGCTGGCGGACAGCGCCTCCAAGATATCCAGTCCTTTGGCCAAAGCCGGCACTTTGAAGTCCTTCATGCTGAGGCGGCTCCCTTCTATCCGTGATGCATTTAGAGCAAAAGCGTCATGATTCGCCTTCGATTGGCTTTTTACTTAGCTAACGCCTGCTACAATGCTGATTTAACTTGAAATTTCAACACCGCAGGTGACGACCGATGGCGAAAGAAATCGCCCGCCATCGGTATCGATCTTTGCGATGAACAAGCCACGCTTGCGTATGACATACGACGGGGCGGCCCGGCAGCAGCCGCCGCCAATCTCAGCCGCGAGCCCTGTAGCTGGCCAGGGCCATGGCGTTCAGGCGCTCGACAAGCTCCTTGCGGCTCCCGCTACCGCGAAGCAGAAATTCGCGGATCAGCACCCCGGCCCGCTCCTGAAACGCCACAAAGCCGTTGAACCGCGGTCGCATCGCGCCGTGGTCCAGCGTGCGCAGCGTATTTACGAAAAAGCCGCGCGACTGCCGGTTGACCTCCGCATCGAGCCAGGCGGAGCGGTGTCCCGGCTGCCCGCCGCTGCGAAAATAGGTCGTGCGCTGAAACTCGGGGGAGACGGTCATCTCCGCGAATGCCGCCGCGAGCTCCGGGTAACGGCAGCGCGAAGAGATCGCCAGGCCGACGCCGCCGATCATGCTGCCGCTCGGCGCGTCCCCGCTCGCCGGAATGTCGGCGAAGCGGATCGGATGCGGGGCGAAGCCGTCGCGCGCATAGTTGACGTAGCCGTAAATCAGCGGCACATAAGCGATGTCGTCCGTGCGCGCCATCCGCTCCGACATCGCGATCGGGTCGCTGTCGGCAGAGTCGGGATGCAATAGCGGCATCAGCTCCTGCAGCAGCGCCAGCGCGCCTTCCCCCGTCTCTAACGGAAGCGCGGCGCCGTCCTGCCAGAACGCCCCGCCGCCGAGCTGCGAGCACAGCGTATAAAAGCTCGCGAAAGCATGCACCGGCACGAGCGGCATGGCGATCCGCCGCCCTTCGGGAAGCTCCGCGGCCAACCGCGTCACGTCGGCCCACGTCTTCGGCGGCTGCAGCCCCGCTTCGCTCAGCAGGTCTTCGCGGTATGCGCCGACCTGCGCGGCGGCGTCGGCCGCCAGCGCCCATTGCCGCCCCGCCCACGCATAGCTGGCATAGCTTAAGCCGACGCTGCCGCGCTCCTGCTCCCGCAAATACGCTTCCGGCAGCAGGCCGTCCAGCGGCACGAGCAGCCCGCGGTCCGCCGCTTCGCCGAGATGCGGGTGGTCGATCATGATCAGATCGTAAGCGCCGGCCAGCAGCTCCAGCGGATATTGCTCGAAATCGTGCAGCGAGCGCGCTTCCCACTCGATCGTTACGTCCGGCCGCCGCTCGCCGAATGCCGCGGTGGCGGCCAAGAGCGGCGCGATGCCGCGCTCATGCTTCCAGGTCATGCCTTTCAAGCGGATCATCGTCATCCTCCTTTGTCTTCGTCAGCCCTTGATCCGGGAACGGGAAACAGACCGCCGGCTGCGAGCTCCTCTCGTATCGCTTCGCTGTGCTCCCCGATCCGCGGCGAGCCGACGGGCGAGGCGAAGCGCTGCCCGTCGATCCGCATCGGACAGCATAGCGCCTGCAGCCCGGCTCCGGACGGGCGGCGCACCTGCTGCGTCATCCGCAGCGCGCGAAATGCGTCGTGCTGCAGCAGCCTGCGCCAATCGAGCGTTTCCGCGCAGGGGATGCCCTCCGGCTCGAGCCGCGCGAGCCATGCGGCGGTCGGCCGCCGCGCCAAATGCGCTTGCAGCTGCCGCCGGATCTCATCCCGGCACGAAGTCCACGCGCCGGGGTCGTCGTAACGCTCAAGCGCGGGCAGGCCCACGGCGCGGCCAACGGCAGGCACGGAGCAGGCCCCCAGCGCCATGTACCCGTCGGCCGTCGCATAGATGCCATACGGAGCCGGACGCTGCAGGCGGAGATAGGCCGCGCCGTTGCGACGCTGCCCGGCGTCCGGCCGCTGCAGCAGGTCAGCCCACACCTCCTGCATCGTATCGAGCGTCGATTCGAGCAGGTTGACCTCCACTTTGGCCCCGAGGCCGGTGACGGAGCGGCGCACGGCCGCCGCCAGCAGCCCCTGCACGAGATGGGCGCCGGCCATCATGTCGGCGATCGCCAGCCCGAACGGGACCGGCCCGGCCGCGTCGCCGCCGCTCATCCAGGCGATCCCGGACAGCGACTGCACGAGCAAATCCTGGCCCGGCTTGCCGGCGAACGGCCCCGTCTCACCGTACCCGCTGATCGAGCCGTACAGGATGCGGGGATTGATCGCCTTCACCTCGTCGTAGCCGAAGCCGAGCCGCTCGATAATGCCGGGACGGAAATTTTGAATCATCATGTCGGCCTTCTCCAGCAGCCTCAGCACATCGCGCCGGTCCTGCGCGTTTTTCAGGTCGGCTGCGAAGCTCTCCTTGTTGCGGTTGATCGCATGAAACAGCGTGCTGTCCCCGTCCAGCTGCAGATTGGAAATATACAGTCGCCGGCACAGGTCTCCGCCGTCCGGACGCTCGATCTTGATGACCCGCGCGCCCAGGTCAGCGAGCCGCAGCCCCGCATACGGGCCGGACAAAAACTGGCTGAAATCGATCACGATCATGCCTTGCAGCGGTTTGCTAACCATCCCGAAATCACCTGCCGTTTGCCATATGCGCTAAGCCCGCTTGCTCCGGTTAACGAGCAGCAGATGCTCGCAGGCCAGCACCGTCTCGCCGCGCTGATTGAACACCTCGACCAGCTCCACGACGATGCCGCAGTCCGTTTTTTTCGGATGGTCGCGCTTCTCCTTCAGCGTCACCTTGGCCCGGATCGTATCCCCGATGAACACCGGCTTAATAAAACGCAACCGGTCATAGCCATACGAGACGGCCTCCGGATTGATCTCTCCAGCCGTCATGCCGATGCCGACGCTGAAGATGAGCGTGCCGTGCGCGATCCGCTGCCCGAACGGCTGCGTCCGGCACCATTCCGCGTCCATATGGTGCGGGTAAAAGTCGCCGGTATGCCCGGCATGCATCACGATATCCGTCTCTGTAATCGTGCGCCCGGTTGATGTGCGTTCCGCCCCAATCTCGTAGTCTTCAAAATAAATCGCTTTCATTTTCGCCCCGCGTCCTTTCTTCTCTCCTTCGTTTTTCGATAAAACAGCCCCGCTCCAGCTTTTCGACGAATCCTTCCTGCATAAGCGGCATGCCTATGCCTTTTGCTTCCGCTATATCGGACCTATCACCTGCCAAGCCTTACGCCTTTCGCAAGTTCCGCATCGAGCGCCGCATTGTGCTCGCCGAGCACCGGCGCAGCCCGTTCCGCGTACAGCTTCTCCCCGTCGATCCGGATCGGACAGCGCGTCGTCCGCAGCGCGGCGCCGTTAGAGCGACGCACCTCCTGAACGAAGTCGAGCGCCTTGAAGCCGTCGTGCTCCATAAGCTGCTGCATGTCGAGCACCTCGGCGCACCAGTAATCGGCCGGCTCCAGCTTTGCCAGCCACTCTGCGGTTGTCTTCCGCTTCAAATGATCGGCAAGGATGCGCTTGATTTCGTCCCGGCGGTCGAACCAGCTCGCCGGGTCCTGGTATGCCGCAAGCTCCGGGCATTCCAGCAGCTCCCCGAGCCGCACGACCGAGCCCATCGCCAGCGCGATATGCCCGTCCGCCGTCTCGTACAAGCCATACGGCGCGCCCAGATAGGCATGCGCGCTGTTCACCCGGCTGCGCTGCGGCAGCTTGCCCCCGTCGTTCAGGTGCGTCGTCAGCACCTCGAACTGAAAATCGAGCGCCGATTCCATCAGGCTGACCTCGACCAGCGCGCCCTGGCCCGTCGCCCCGCGGCGCACGAGAGCGGCCAGCAGCCCTTGCACGAGATTGGCGCTCGTAAACATATCGGCCACCGACAGGCCGAACGGTACGGGCGGCTGGTCCGCATTGCCGCACAGCCAGGGCAGACCGGACAGCGACTGGACGAGCAAATCCTGGCCCGGCTTATCCTTCCACGGCCCCTCGGCTCCGTAGCCCGTCACGCTGCCGTAGACGAGGCGCGGGTTGATAGCCTTCGCCGAATCGTAGTCCAGCCCGAGCCGGGCCATCGTCCCCGGGCGGAAGCTTTCGATCAGCACGTCCGCCTGCTTCACCAGCCGCTTCACCTTTTCCAGATCGGCCGGGTCCTTCAGGTTGGCGGCATAGCTCTCCTTGTTGCGGTTCATGGCATGGAACACGGTGCTGTCGCCGTCCACGACCAGATTGGCCAGCGTCAGCTTGCGGCTCAAATCGCCGCCTTCCGCCCGTTCGATTTTGATCACGCGCGCCCCCAGGTCGGCCAGCCGCATCGCAGCGAAAGGTCCGGCCAAAAACTGGCTGAAATCGAGAACGAGCAGCCCGTCAAGCGGCTTCATCGCCTTCACTCCTTTTATAAGTGAAATTATTTTTCACATATAAATTATAGTGACCGTTTTCATTTTTCGTCAATAGAAAAAATGCTTCTGCTCCTTAGCCTGGGCATGACTTGGAATTCTCCAAAAAACGGAAGCCGCCCCGCCGGTTTCACGACCGAGCAGGACGGCTTCCTATTCAGACGGCTCGCGCTATTATGAGCGGATCAGCGCATCGTTCAGCTGCCGGATCATCGCCTGCAGCGCGTCTTCGGTGAATGCGCCGCCGCTGAAGTTGGACAGCGCCCGCAGCGGCATGTACCGCATCATCGCCGCCATCATCTCGGCGGCTTCGCCGTCCGTGTCGGCAGCGGCGAACGGGCTGCCCTCGCTGGCCTTGGCCAGCAGCTCCTTGGCGAGCGGGGCGATAGCGGGATTGCCCAGCAGATCGCCGACCGTCGTGTTGCGGTGGACGCGGAACGGCAGCTCCACGGTCGAGTCCACCCATACTTTCGCGGACAGCACTATGTCCCTGGAGCTTTTTCCGATTAAAATGTCAAACGCTCCCGTCTCCACAAGCCAGTCGGCAAGCTCCACATTATAGTAGGCAAATGCCCGCTTATCCAGCGTAAAGACGACCGTCTTTTGCTGGCCGGGCTGCAGCTCCACCTTGTGGAACCCTTTCAGCTCCTTGTCCGGACGCTGCACGCTGCTCTCGACATCCCTGACATAAAGCTGGACGACCTCCTTGCCGGCGACCGCTCCCGTATTCCGGACATCGACGGACACCGTCAGCGAATCCGTATCCTTGATGCGCTCAGCGCTCACTGTCAGATTGCTGTATTCGAACGTCGTATAGCTGAGTCCGAATCCGAACGGGAACAGCGGCTCCACCTGTTTCGTATCGTAGTACCGGTACCCGACAAAGATGCCTTCCCGGTACTCCACCCGATCGCCTTCGCCGGGGAAGAACAAATACGACGGGTTGTCGCTTAATTTCTTCGGGAATGTCTCGGCCAGCTTGCCGCTCGGATTCGCATCGCCGAACAGCAGGTCGGCAATGGCGCCGCCCAGCGCCTGACCGCCCAAATAAGCCTCCAGCAGGCCTTTCGCCTTGTCCAGCCAAGGCATCTCCACAGGCGCCCCGTTGCTCAGGCAGACGACCAGATTCGGATTCGCCGCGGCAACCGCCTCAATCAGACGCTGCTGATTAAGCGGAATTTGCAGATGGATGCGGTCATAGCCCTCCGATTCGTAGCGATCCGGCAGGCCTGCGAACAGGACAATCACATCGGCCTCTGCGGCCGCTTGCTTCGCTTCCTCCACAAGCGCCTCGTCCAGATCGTCATTGTCGCGGTAATAGCCTTGCGCATAGGTAACCGTTGCCTCCGGCCCCGCCGAAGCTCGAATCTCATCCACAATATTTTCCAGCCTGGTCGGATTGATATGCGAGCTGCCGCCTCCCTGGTAGCGCGGGCGCGTCGCCAGCTCGCCGATCACGGCAATCGTTCCCTGCTTTTTCAGAGGCAGGATGCCGTCTTCGTTTTTCAGCAGCACCATGCTCTCTCTGGCCGTCTCCCGCGCCAGCTGGTGGTGCGCCTCCCGGTCGTAGGCGGCGTTCTCCTTTTTCCCGTCCACCGCTTTGAAAATAATGCGCAAAATGCGTTCGACGGCGGCATCGAGCTTCTCCATAGACAGCGAGCCGCTTTGCACCGCTTCGATGACCTTCTTCTCGCCGATTCCGCAGCTTGCCGGCATCTCCAGCTCCAGTCCGCCGGCGAGAGCGGCATCCCGCTCGTTGACAGCGCCCCAGTCGGACACGACGAAGCCTTCGAAGCCCCACTCTTCTTTGAGAATGTCGCTCAGCAAATAGCGGTTTTCGGAGGCGAACTCGCCGTTCACTTTATTGTACGAGCACATCACCGTCCACGGCTGCGCCTGCTTCACCGCTCCTTCGAAGCTGGCCAAATAGATTTCGCGCAGCGTCCGTTCGTCGATGATCGCATCGGTCGACATGCGGCGATGCTCCTGGTTATTGGCAGCAAAATGCTTCAGCGATGTGCCGACGCCCTGGCTCTGCACGCCTTGAATGTGGCTCGCCGCCATTTCCGAAGACAAGTACGGGTCCTCCGAGAAATATTCGAAATTGCGCCCGCATAGCGGCGATCGCTTAATATTCGCGCCCGGTCCGAGCAATACGGCGACGTCTTCCGCCTGACACTCTTCCCCAAGCGCCTGTCCGACCTTGCGGAGCAGCTCCCGGTTCCACGAGCTGGCCATGCCCGCGGCCGACGGGAAGCAGGTTGCCGGCACGCTGTCGAACAGCCCCAAGTGATCGGCGCCCTGCTTTTGCTTGCGCAGTCCGTGCGGACCGTCCGTCACCATAATGGAAGGAATACCGAGCCGCTCGACGCCCTTGAGATGCCAAAAGTCCAATCCCGAACAAAGCCCGGCTTTTTCCTCCAACGTCAGTTCCTTCACCAATTGTTTGATATCCCGGTTCATTTCAGATCCTCCCATTTTTGAAAAAGTAGATGTCGAATTGGGTTATGCATGACTTTGACTGCGGACCATCCGATTGAATTCGCTTTCATCTCGTTCGTGCAAACTCGCTCCGAATAATCCTCGGATCTTCCCCTTGAAGAAATTCAGTCCGAAAGCCTACGCCAATGGAAGTCGATACCTATATTTTATTTATTTCTCTACACCGTTTATGGTATTATTTTTAGGAATTTGATACTTTTTTTGTGTTCAAGATAGGTGGTGAATGAAATGGGACATGCTCCGAACCTTTGCGATATGGAGTATATTGGCGAATTGATATTTGAATCGTTCCGCGTGCCTGTGATCTGGCTGAACGACAGCGGCAACATCGTGCACGAATGGATCATGGACCATTCCGTCCATCCATTCCATGCTGCGCGTGAGGAGCATCTGGCACAGGCGATTCGGCAGCATGAAGCATCCGATCATCCCGTTCTAATAACAAGCGCCTATCTGGAGCATTTCGCGTTCATTCCTTTGAAAGAACAGGAGCGCCGGACGGGAAGCGTCGTATTGGGACCGATCCTCTTCGCCAGGCTGTCCGACGAGACCTTAAGCGGTTTAATGAACGATTTCCGTGTATTCACCGACAAAAAAGCCGCCGTTCGCTACTATGAGTCGCTTCCCGTGCTGAGCAAGCAAGCGCTTATGAACGCAGCCAAAATGGTTTACTATATGATTTATCGCAAAAGGCTGCATCCGGAAATCGCGTTCACAAACGAACATCATTCCGGCCCTCTCTCTAACCACATAGAACATGCGGACATCACGATCGCCAAGCGGCGCCAAAATATTTTGCTTCATCACGACCCTGTCGTCGAAAAAAAGCTGTACCATGTTATCAAAGAAGGGCGTACAAACGAACTGGAGACAGTGTGGGATTCCATTCCCGAAGAAGAGCTTGGGGTGCTGTCAAAAACGAGCCATATCCGGAGCCAAAAAAATTTAACGATAGCCATGATTACGCTCGCCACCCGATACGCGATGGAAGGCGGCCTTCATCCGGAAATCGCCTATACGCTCAGCGATATATTCATTCAACGGCTTGAGGAACTGCATGACAGACAAGCGATTGACCGCTTGCGAAGGGAAGCCTTGCGCGCCTTCGCGGAACGCGTGAATGAAGCCAGAAATCAGCAGTATTCCAAGCCGGTGACCATGTGCATCCACTATATTTTCAATCATCTTTATGAAGAAATTACGCTCCCGCTGCTTGCTGAACGGTGCAATAAAAATCCGAGCTACTTGTCGGCCTTGTTCAAAAAAGAAACCGGCGTTGCCTTAAGCGAATACATTCAGCGCACGAGAATCGAAGAAGCGAAAAAACTGCTCACGTTAACGGACCGCCCGATCGCAGAGATCGGAACGCTGCTCAACTTTCACGAGCAAAGTTATTTTACCAAAATTTTCAAGAAATTTGCAGGGGTTACTCCGAAGCAGTATCGAAACAAATACAGCTCGGCCAGGTAACACGGACGCGGAGTATGGTATGATGGAGGAACGTGGTAATCCTGCCGGATACCAAGCGAACGGCAGGCCCTTCGGGGTTACTTTTGCCGGAAAAGCATTTAGCGAAGCCGCTCTGATTCGTATCGCCTATGCTTTTGAGCAGCATACGAAGCATCGAAAAAAGCCCGTTCTCGGCCAAACCCTAACGGAACACAGCGCTGTTATTTCAATGAAAACAACCGTTTTCTAAATGACGGACGCCGCAGACCTTAATCGATATCGATGTGTACGTACCCGGCCTTTTTTGTGTAGTTAGCGGCTCTCCTGTCCGTTGCCTATGAAAACTGCGTCTTTTGGGCCAAAATAAGGGCGCTCAGGTCCGTTATCCGCAATGAGACTGGAAACGACGTTGCCTACGCACACGTTGGTTCAAGGATCAACACATTAGAAAGTCGAGGACGGGATGGGAATGAGATTA
This sequence comes from Paenibacillus ginsengihumi DSM 21568, assembly GCF_000380965.1. Taxonomy (GTDB): domain Bacteria; phylum Bacillota; class Bacilli; order Paenibacillales; family NBRC-103111; genus Paenibacillus_G; species Paenibacillus_G ginsengihumi. The sequence continues at coordinate 99,898 of NZ_KB905551.1, forward strand.
GGGGAACATTTTATAGAGCAAAAAGGTGTGAGCCTGAGCCAATTCGGCTATAAGCCCGATCCGGGCCGTGTCGAATTCACCGGCAGCGGAAATATCGTGTTTTATCATTATACAAAGGAAGAACATTTGGAGCGGATTTTGTCCCCTGACAGCGGTTTGTACGCCTGGCGGCAGGTTGACGTCTGTCCGAATCCGCCGGAGGAGCTGACGGGGTGCTTTCTAACCGAAGGGTTTCTAGAACCGCTTCCGATGTGGTTGACCGACTGCCCTTATTTCGGAGATTTGGGCATCAAAATGGTTAAGCAATATATCGGGAATATTTTGTTGAGAATTGAACTGCCCCGCAATGATCAGGGGCTGTACGTCGCCGATTACGCGCATGTGCTGGAGGAGAAGCATTTTACGCTCCGAGGAACAGCCCCTTTGCAATTAGGTTATGATTTCAGTACGGGCAAGGAAATCACTCAAGCCTATGTTCATTCCTACATTCCCGCGACCCAATACGAAAGCGTCCATGTCGCCCCCGTTATGCAAGCGGTACGTAAAGGAGCCGGCGTTGTGATTCCATCCGACTATATTAGATTGTCTGAGGAGCAGCCGCTGCGTTAGGAAAACGGGTCAATGACCAGCTCCGCCCGTACCCCGGTTGGGGCTGCACCCGATTCCGGCAGGCGTCGACGAACGTCGCGCAGCTTTACGTGTCACTCCTCAGCAATTACAATGCGGTTCTACGCATCCAAAACGGTCCGGTAAACCCCCGCCTCCCCCAAAAAATCGCGGCGGGTTAAACCCCTCTCCCCAAGCACCTCCCTGTAAGCGGTAATCGTGCCGTCGTGCGCAACGATGATGACACGGCCTGCAGCCTGTTTCCTGGCCCATGCGAGCAGCCCAAGCCCTAGCAGGCGGAACGGCTCTTCCGGCATCGTATTGATTCCGTCCCTCCATAAAGCATCATGCTCCGCCTCCAAGCGAACGAAATCGGGGAAATCCCGTCCGACGCGGTCGTAAGATAACGGGATGTCGCAGCGGACGGGAGTGAAACCCTCATGCTGCGGGAACATTCTCGGCCCGACCAAGGGATTTGCATATTTTCGCGGACAATTCAGATGATCCGTGAGCAGATTCGCCGTCTCCAGCGTGCGCACGGTCGGGCTCACCAAGAGCAGGTCGTCAGGCCCGGGCGCAATCTCTTCCTTTAATCGCTCCACCTGCCTCCTGCCTGTTGCCGTCAGCCGCGGGTGATCCATGTTCAGCCGAACCGGCACGTTCAAGTTATGCTCCCCTTGTCCGTGACGCACGAACAGCAGCTCCATCGTCCAATCTCCTTGTCGTTATTTGGTATGAGGCTGGAGAAAGGCCCGGCCAGCGTGCTGCACATAACGCAATTGAGCTGGCCGCATCCCCCTATTCGTCACGCCATTACCGCTTAACGAGCCTGCCTTCGTGCGGATCCCACCGCCATGGAACGGCATGTCCCTGCAGCTGGATACCGCCGTACCATTCGTCGATGCCGTTCAATTCAACCCAATCCGTCTCCCCGCTCAGGACGCGGTTGCCCGTCTCTGTCAGGACAACCGTACATTGACGGAAGGAAGGTTCCGGCTCCCGATAACTAGGGAAACGCCGGATCCCTTCTATATGAAACAGCGGATAAGCGCCCTGGGACATTCTCGCCAAGCAATGCCAATACGACAGATCGCCCATCCCCAGTCCGTGCAGCTGCCGGCCGACCTCGGCGAACAGCTTCAGCGGATCGCTTGCGCCCTCTCTAACCCGTTCCAGCGTCGTCTGCTCGACGATGCCGAGTCCGTTGCGAGTCGAAGGGAATCTGGACAGATGAAGCCGGAACGCTTCCTGCACATACGGCAGCGCCGCGGTATCGCCCTGCAGCAGCTCAAGCAATGGCGAGGGGGCCGACGATGCGTAAGCTTCCCAAAGGGCGCTGCCTAATGCTAAAACGTCGCCTCCGACCGGCTCCCGCGAACTCATCAACGCGCTTAATTGATCCGAGGACAATTCCCCTAATCCTCGAAACGGCTCCAAGCCGGGAAACGCCCCGATGCACACCAGGCTTAGCCTTGTACGCTCCAGCGGCTGCCGGGCAAACCGGTGAAGCAAATAACAGAGCATCGTCTGGTCGAACAAGTCATGCTCGAACCACAGCACAATCTCTTCGTGCTGTCGACAACGGGACAGTTCCCGCTCCTGTTCTTCACACATGCGCGCATATTCCGACGCCGGAATGCCCATCGTTCGTTCCAAATAGCGTGCCCGCAGCATCCGGCTCCGTTCTTCGGTCGGATCGATAAAGATCGGCCCGTCTGAATATATTTCCCTCCAGACCAGAATATCGCCCGGCACGTTCCCCCTCAGCTTCTCCCCTACCGTATCTCCGTTGACGATATGCAGCATTTTTCTCATTCCTCCTTCGCTTCAAAGTGCCCTTCGAAAATTGCCCGAAAGCAAGAACTGCTTGTTCCTATAGGATACTTTACTTCTTCCGCGATGCCTATGCTTTTTTGTCGCTCCCCATTGGGCGTCACTCGGCGATTTGTATTTAGCCCTCATACACTTTATGATATATATTATTAAGAACTAAAGCATTCCCCCGAAATGTCCCCATGTGAATAAACATCCGATACGAAGGAAAACTATTCTAGGCGCGGGTTGCTGCCTTTAGGAGGAATCCAGATTTGGCCAGAAACGAAGTGTTGTTCGAGGTTTCCTCGATGTTTCGGGCGCTGCTCAAACAATTTTCGCAGGAATGGAACAAGCGAGGCTACATGCTGAGCCTTCCACAGTATAAGATGCTCTATCTGCTGAACAAGGAAGGCCCGCAAAAAGTTTCCCAGCTCGCTATGGCGCTCGGCAATACGCCGGCCGCTGTGACAGGACTTGCCGACAAGCTGTTCGCCGAAGGGCACATCCAGCGGGAACGGGCAGAGAGCGACCGCCGGGTCGTGTACGTCTCCATCACGGAGAAAGGGCGGCACATGCTGGACGAAGTTAAAGAGACCCAGGAGGAAATTTTTCAAACGTTTTTCGACAAACTGCCGGACGAAGACATTCATCATCTGAAAAGAATATTTTCCCAGCTGCTTGCGAACATGGACGACAAACCATAATTTTTGACAGCGGAGAGGATTCCATGGAGCATTTATCGACCCGTCGCAAAATGACCATCATGATTGCGATCATGGCCGCAATGTTTTTCGCCGCTATCAACCAGACGATTGTCAGCACAGCGATGCCGCGGATTATCGCGATTTTGAACGGCATGGAGTATTACACGTGGACGATCAACATCTACTTGCTGACCTCGACCATCGCGGCCATTCTGGTCGGCAAGCTGTCCGACATGTTCGGGCGCAAGCCGTTCCTGCTGACGGGCATTCTCGTGTTTATGCTCGGCGCCTTTTTGACCGGCACATCCAGCAACGTGTTCCATTTCATCGCTTACCGCGGCATTCAAGGGATCGGCGCCGGCGTCATTCAATCGACCGCCTTCACGGCTGTCGGCGACCTGTTCGCGCCGCGCGAGCGCGGCCGATGGATGGGGCTGATGACGGCGGTGTTCGGCTTCTCCAGCGTCGTCGGGCCGACCTTGGGCGGCTATTTGGTAGACCATATGGACTGGCACTGGCTGTTCTGGATTTTCCTTCCGCTTGGCATTGTTGCTTTCGCAATGATTATGAGCTTGTTCCCAAAGGTGGAGCGCGGGCAGGCGGAGAGCGTCGATTATGTAGGCTCCTTGCTGCTGACGACGACTATCGTTCCGCTGCTGATCGCCTTCTCCTGGGCCGGCACGCAATACGCCTGGAGCTCGCCGCAAATTGTTGGACTGCTTGCCGCCACTGTGGTATCGGCCGTTATTTTCGTCTATGCGGAGACGAAAGTGGATAACCCGATTCTTCCTTTAAGCCTGTTCGGCAACAGCATCGTCACCATATCGAACGTCATCGGCTTTATCATGAACTTCGGCATGATGGGCGCGCTGATCTACTTGTCGTTCTTCGTCCAGGGCGTGCTCGGCATTTCGCCTACGCTCGCGGGCTATGTGACGATGCCGATGTCGATCGCGATGGTTGTCGTCAGCGCCTTGACCGGCCAATGGATCGCCAAAAGCGGCAAGTACAAGCGTTACGCGGTCATCGGCATGCCGATCATGATCGCCGGCATGATCATCATGGTGTTCATGAACAGCGTTTGGCTGGCCGTCATCAGCATGATCGTTTTCGGCGTGGGCCTTGGTCTCGGCATGCCCGTCTTCTCGCTGGCCACGCAAAACGCGGTGCCGCACAATCAGCTCGGCGTCGTGACGGCATCGACCCAGCTGTTCCGCAACCTGGGCGGGACGATCGGCATTGCCGTGATGGGTACGGTCATGTCCAACAATTTGGCCAAGCATCTGACCCAAGCGCTCCAAGGCCCGGACGCCCCGGATTTCAGCAGGCTCGATCCGCAGCTGGCGCAGCAGCTGCTTACCTTCGCCAATCCGCAAGCGCTCATGAACAAGCCTTTGCTGGAGCAGACGCAGGCCTCTCTGCCTCCGGAAGCGCAGGCGCTGTTCGCGCAAATGATCGACAGCATCCGTCATGCGCTGGCCAGCACGCTGTCGGTCGTCTTTTTGACCGGGGCCATCGTCACCGCCGTCGCCTTCATCCTCGTGTTCTTCTTGAAGGAAATTCCGCTGCGCACGACGAATCAGCCGCCGGACGGCAGCGGACACAAGGAAGAATCCGGCGCGATGCCGACGATGCTGGCCGGAAACAAAACGTAACCGCTCCTTGGGGCGGTTACGTTTCCGTTATGATGCCTCCGTTCACGTGAAGCACCTGCCCTGTCACGAAAGAGGAATCGTCCGAGGCCAAATAAACGTAGGTCGGCGCCAGCTCGAACGGCTGGCCAGCCCGTCTCATCGGCGTTTCCAGCCCGAATGTTCTGACGAACTCCGCCGAATAGCTGGAGACGATGAGCGGCGTCCAGATCGGTCCCGGAGCTACCGCGTTGACCCGGATCCCCCTGCACACCAATTGGAGCGAGAGCGAACGGGTGAACGAGACGATCGCCCCTTTGGTTGAGGAATAGTCAACCAGCAGCGGCGCGCCGCGATATGCGGTCACCGAGGCCGTCGAGATGATGGAGCTTCCCGGCTTCAGGTACGGAAGGGCAGCCTTCGTCATATAAAAATGCGGATAAATGTTCGTCCGGAACGTATCGTCAAGCTGTTCGTCCGAAATGTCCGTGATGCACCGCTGCGGAAATTGGACCCCCTGATTCAGGACGAGCACGTCCAGTTTGCCGAAGCGGTCGATCGTCTGCCTGACCGCCTCCGCCGAAAAAGCGGACCGCCGCAAATCGCCTTCGATGAGCAGACAGCGCCGGCCGTACCGCTCCACCATCTGCCGGGTATCGTCCGCGTCCCTCCGTTCGTACATATAAACGATCGCCACATCGGCGCCTTCCTTGGCAAAGCCGATCGCCACGGCCCGGCCGATGCCGCTGTCGCCCCCGGTAATTAGAGCGACCTTCCCATCGAGCTTCCCGCTGCCTCTGTATCCGGGATTGTCGGAGATCGGAACCGGATTCATCACATATTCCAGACCGGGCTGCACGTTCTGATGCTGCGGCGGGAAAGTGATCGGCTCCTGCCTGCATCTCGTCTCATAGCCGTAGTAACCGTACATGGGAATCATTAGCGAAATCTCCTTTGCATTGTTATGCAACACAGGATATTCGCCCAGCTTCTGGAAAGTGCCTATTCCCATGCATTTTTGCGGACCATCAGACTCCGGGCCGGGCTTTGCCGTTCCGCATGGCGGGGAGCAGCTTCAGGCTGCCGTCCTTATTCTCAAGGAACCGCTGGTATTCGGGCGATTCCTTGCCGTACAGGGCGATTTTTCCGTCTGTGTCAAAATGGAGCCCCCAGCCGTACTTCTTCGGCAGCATGGATGCCCGCAGGCAGGGCTGCGGCTTCTGAAACAGCGCTTCCCGGATCTCGTCTCCCCGGCTTTCCCGCTCTTCCTCCGAAATTCCTTTATGGCGGACGTGCACCTCGTAGATTAGCTCTTCCTGGGTGAACGTATAAGGATGAGCCGAAAGCAGCTCATACTCGATCCGCGGCTTGGTAGGCCCTCCCTGCTTGGCCGGAGGAATCACTCCCTCGTCAACCGGACAATCCGGCGCGGCCGTAATGAATGTACTATAGTAATTCATATCTTTCTTCATGCGATTCCCTCCGGCGCATCTGCTTGGAATGCTGCTATCGCGGCGCAGTGCCGTATTTTCTATTATTGTTGCATAGATGCGCGGTATGCGGCAACGGGGGCGGAGGCGATTTTTTTCCATATGGGGACCCAAAAAAAAAAGCTTTTATTTGATTGAATTTTTGCAATTTTCAGATAATTGTTTACATGATGTTAACAAATCGCTGTTATACTGAAGCTGTATCACCCAACTAACAAACAGCAGCTTAGAAACGGAGGTACAGCCTATGGAAATGTTTTTTATTCTGCTTGTCATCTTTATTGCGGTGCTGGTTTTAAGCTCATTCTCGAGCAAAAACAAGCGGAGGCGCCGTAACAGCGGCAGCGACGGCTACGTCTATACCTCCGGCGATACCGGATCGGCCCGCAGCGACAGCGATTGCGGAAACGGAGGCGGCAGCTGGTTCGGCGGCTCAGGCAGCGATAGCAGCTGCAGCGGCGGGGACAGCGGCGGCGGAGATGGAGGCGGCGGTGGCGGGGACTGAGAACGGACCAGCGCGACAATGTCGACGGGGCGGCGTTAAGGCCCCTTCCCCTTTAGGACACCCCCCATTCGGCCATTCACCGACCGCCAATCGACTGTAAACGAATATAAGCGGCATTACCTATAGATGATGAAATAAAACAGCGCCGCAAGAGCGAAGCGGTAATAGGCAAACCAGGATAACCTGAGCCTTTTGACCAAATTCAAAAAGGTGACGATCGCGATCATCGCCACGACGAAGGCGGCGGCCAGTCCGATCAGGAACAGCGCCAGGTCCTCGCGCACCAGATGCTCCCGGCTTTGATACAGATCGAGCCCGGACGCGGCGAACATCATCGGCACCGAGACGATGAAGGTGAACTCTGCCGCCGCCTTCTGGCTCGCGCCGAGCAGCATGCCTCCCGAGATGGTCGACCCGGAACGCGAGAAGCCGGGCCATAAGGCCAGGCATTGGAACAGCCCGATGCCGAACGCCTGCCGATAGGTGAGATCGTCCATCGTCTCCGCCGTGACCCGCCGGCCGGCCTTCTCGGCGGCAATCATCAGGACGCCTCCGAAAATAAGGCTGAGCAGCACGGGACCGGGACCGAACAGGACATCCTTGATCAGCCGATACAAGGTTAGCCCGGCAACAATAGCCGGCGCCATCGCCAGCAGCACATGCCCGAGATTCAGCCCCGAGCGTTCCTCCCCCCGCCGCGGCTTCAGAAACCCGACGAACCGCTCCCAATACAGCACCAATACGGCCAACACCGCCCCGAGCTGCACGACGATCTTGAACGTATCCGCCCGCTCGCCGTGAAAATCCAGCAGCTCGCCGGCGAGAATCATATGTCCCGTCGACGATACGGGCAAAAATTCCGTCAAGCCCTCCACAATCCCCAGCACGATCGCATTCAGCCAATCGCCCATCGCTCACACTCCCGTCCGATAAGACTTGTACATAGTGGAGTATATTCCCGAGATCCGGGGGTTAGTCCAACCGGGACATGCCGGGTCGTCGTACGGGCGCCGGCTCCGATCAGGACACGCGGAGTCCTCATATGAGGCGTCGGCTTTTCCAGTCGGGACAGCGGAGTCGTCGTACAAGACGCCGGTTTAACCGACCAGGACACACGGAGTCGTCGTACAAGACGCCGGCTTAACCGATCACGGCATGCGGAGTCACCGTACGGGGCGTCGGCTTAACCGATCACGACATGCGGAGTCACCGTACGGGGCGTCGGCTTAACCGATCACGACATGCGGAGTCACCGTACGGGGCGTCGGCTTAACCGATCACGACATGCGGAGTCACCGTACGGGGCGTCGGCTTAACCGATCACGACATGCGGAGTCACCGTACGGGGCGTCGGCTTAACCGATCACGACATGCGGAGTCACCGTACGGGGCGTCGGCTCACCCGACCAGCTCGCTCAGCGCCGCCATACAGACTGCCAGCTCCTCGTCCGTCCCGATCGAAATGCGCAGCTTGTCAGCAAGCCGGGGATGATCGAAATACCGGACGTAAATGCCGCGTTCGAGCAGCTTGCCATACAGCTCCCGGGCGGTCGGTGCGCCCGGCCCGGACGGCGGCTCGGCCAGCACGAAATTGGTGTGCGACGGCACGACGCGGAAACCTAGCGCCTGAAGCCCCGACGCGAACCAATCGCGGGTGCGGCAGACGGCGGCGGCCGTCCGCTTGGCGTATTCCCGGTCCTGCAGAGCGGCGGCGGCCAGCTTGGCGCTGACGGCATTCACGTTGAAGCTGTCCTTGCTCTTCTCCAGCGCGGCAATCAGCGGTTCGGCGCCGAAGCAGTAGCCGACCCGGGCTCCGGCCAAGGCATAGCATTTGGAGAACGTGCGCAGCAGCAGCACATTCTCGTAGCGGCCAAGCAGCGGCAGCGCGGACGTGCCCTCCGGAGCGAAATCGATATACGCTTCGTCGATAATGACAAGGCCCGGGAAGCGGCTTACAAGCCTTTCGACCTCGGCGGGCGGCAGCGTCCGTCCGGTCGGCGCATTCGGATTGACGAGCACAACCGCATCCGCGCCGCTGTTCAGCAGCCCGTCGATTGATATGGCGTAATCGGAATCGGTCGGCACCGCAATGCATTCCGCCTGATGAACGGCCGCGGCCGTCGCGTACAGGGCAAAGGTCGGATCGGGCAGCGCAACCCGCCGCTGCGCGCCGACGAACACTTTCATGATGAGCGAAATGATCTCGCTGGAGCCGTTGCCGCAAAAAATACGCTCTGCGTTCACCCCGAACCTTTCCGCCAAAACGGCCCGCAGCCCTCCGTTAACGGCATCGGGGTAGCGGCTGAGCTCTTCCTCCCCGATCGAGCGGAGCGCTTTAAGGACAAGCGGCGAAGGCGGATAAGGGCTTTCGTTCTGGTTCAGCTTGATGGTGCGAATTCCTTCCGGCGGTCGCTCGCCCATCGGATAAGGCGCCAGCCTCTCGATATGCGGCAGTATCAATGTCTGTGTCATGCTCATTACCTCCTTTATTCGCTTGCGAGGCGACCGTGGCGAACAATCGTCGGCCAGGCGCCCCGCTTCAAGGCATCCGCGCTACCTTTCCGAAGCGGGAGATGATATGATGATCATACCGATGATTTGTCATTCGTAAAATGGACAGTTTTTAAATATTTTAAATGACAGATTGTTCATTATCCGGGAGGGTAAACATGATGTTCGAGCTGACGCCCCGCTTCGACGGGGAATCGGCGGAAGCGCTGTACATGCAGCTGTACCGCTATATTCGCGGCGAGATCGCCGCCGGGCGCATCAAGGCTGGCGAGCGGCTGCCCTCTATCCGCAGGCTGGCGGCCCACCTCGGCGTCAGCCGGACGCCCGTCGCGCTGGCCTACGACCAGCTGCTGGCCGAAGGCTACGCGCGCAGCAAGCCGCGGAGCGGGCTGTTCGCCGCCGAGCTGGACGCCCCGACGGTGCCGGCGATGCCCGCGGCCCCTGCCGCTGGCCCGTCCCCGGCCTCGGCAGCCCGGCCGCATGCCGGCCCGGAGGCGGCCCCCGCCAGCGCGGCGTATGCGCCGCAGCGGGCTTACCATGCCGCGGAGGGCGAGCGGCTGCGCTACGATTTCGGCTACGGCAGCGTCGATCTGGCGCACTTCCCGCTCGTTCGCTGGCGGCGGCTGATGAACCGCTGCCTCCTGCCGGAGAACAGCCGGCTGCTGCTGTACGGCGACTGGCAGGGGGAGCCCGGGCTCCGCGAGGAAATCGCCGCTTACCTGCACCGGATGCGCGGGGTGCGCTGCACGCCCGGACATATCGTCGTCGGCGCCGGTACGTACCACTCGCTGGAGCTGCTGTTTCAGCTGCTGCAGGAGGATGTGGCCTGCATCGCCGCGGAGGAGGCGGTCAACGAAGGCGTGAAGGCGCTGCTCGGCCAATACCGGTTCGCGTGCCGCCCGCTTCGCCTGGAGAGCGACGGCATTCGTATCGAGGATGTCGCCGCCAGCGGCGCGCAGGCCGCTTATGTCACGCCGTCGCACCAGTTTCCGTTCGGCATGACCTTATCGGCCGGCAAGCGGATCAAGCTGCTGAACTGGGCCAAGGAGCGGCGCGCGTACATTATCGAGAACGACTACGACGGCGAATTCCGCTACGGCGGCATGCCGATTCCGTCGCTGCAAAGCATGGACGACGACGGCCGGGTCATCTATGTCGGCACGTTCTCAAGAGCGCTGACGCCAGCGTTCCGAATCAGCTATCTCGTGCTGCCGGACGCGCTGCTGGAGCGGTTTCGCCGGAGGCGGCACAGCTACGATCAGCTCGCCTCGCCGATTTTTCAAGGAGCGCTGCAGCTGTTCATGCAGTCCGGCGACTTCGCGCGGCATATGCGCAGGATGCGGACACTGTACCAGCGGAAGAACGACGCCTTGCTGCAGGCCGTTCGCAGCTCCTTCGGAGAGCTTGCGGAGCTGATCGGCGAAGGCTCCGGCCTGCACGTGCTGCTTCGGGTGCATAACGGCATGAGCGAAGCGGAGCTCGTCCGGACCGCCAGACGCGAAGGCGCGGGCGTCTATCCGACCTCCGTCTATGCGCTGAACGAGCAGCGCGCCCCTGCTTCCACCGTGCTGCTCGGCTTCGGCGGCTTGTCCGAGACGGACATCCGGGAAGGCGTCGCCGTCCTCGCCCGGGCGTGGCTTGCCGGGTAAAGCTGCGAGGCATACAGAAAAACCTCGCTTACGGCGAAATTCTTTATCGTGCGAACCCATACGTTGGATGTAAAGATAGGGAATGGGAGTTACTTGGCTTGGTCCCATATTCATATCTATGTACCTTGGTAATACTCCGGAAAGTACATTTTCCTCCGCAAGCTTTAAAGCAAAATGATGGGGTACTGCCGGATCTCCGATTCTGCCTGCTTTTGGGAGGGGGTTCAGCTGTTGCTCTTTCCTGCGCACCCGAGAAGGCTCGCTGTCAAGCTGCCTTCCGATGAAGGAAATGCTTGAATAAGCGTGAAATTCGATCTTATCCCTGAAAAAAATCAGTGAAACGCCAAAATAAGACTGAATTTCGTGCTTATCTTAATGAAATCGCCCCGTTTCCGGGGTTAGCAGCTCGAATAAGGTTGTTGTTCGATCTAATTTTCGATTATTGGGCCATTTCGGGAGGAGTAAGATCATTTTTTGTTCTTATTATGCTTGGAGGTAGGCTGGATTGGACATAGACGACCCTGACCCTGAGTTCGAGCTGGGGGCTGGATCGGATCAGCACGGCTTGGCCAAAGTGTGACATGTTCTGGAGAAGCGAAGCGTTCGCCTTTGTTCCCGGATTTCTGCCTCTACGATTGAAATCAGGAAATCCGGGAACTACAGCGATCGGAAGAACAATGTCACATGGCGGCCCTGGCTGAAAACATATGTTCAACTTATATAGAAAGGGGCCGCTTCCGCCCGAAGCCGCCCCTTCCCCTCCCGCTCATCGTTTTCCCTTGGCACCGCCGTAACTTCCGTATTTGACGACAGGCTGCTTCTTCTTGTTCAGCGCGTTCATCAGCTCGGGCCCGACATGCAGCGTGTCTGCCACCATCTCGCGCGGAGTCAGCGCCATCCACTGGTTCAGCGACACGTCGGCGAAAATGTCGCTCTTGAATATCTCCAGAAACCACAGCGGCACCGTTCCCGTGTTCTGGATATAATGGCCGAAGGCGAACGGGACATATCCGACGTCGCCAGCCCGGAAATCGAAGGTGCGGGCTGCGCCGCGCGCGGCAAACGCCGTCATGCGGCCCTGCCCTGCCAAATAATACTGCCACTCGTCGTTGTTCGGATGCCAGTGCATCTCCCTCATCCCGCCCGGCTCAATCTCCACCAGTGCAGCTGCAATCGTCGTCACCGGAAAATTCCGCGAATCGACGATCCGCACCGTGCCGCCGGAAGTGCGAATCGGCTCCTGCGCGAACATCCGGTAGGCGAAGCTTTGCGGCACTGTCCCTTGCGGATCCGGAACTTGCTGGGCCTCAATGGGCCCGGGAACCGCGGTCTGGAACATATATCGTTCTTTCCCGGGGATATGGACAAAGGCGCTTTCCGGCACGCCGAAATTAGCCGACAGCACGTCCCTCGGCGTATGCGCGAACCAGTCGGAAATCGAAAACGTATTGTTATCGGAGAAGTTCCCGTCGTCAAAGACGAGCAAAAACTCGCAGCCTTCCTCTAGCCCTTGAATCGAATGCGGAATGCCCGGCGGGAAATACCACAGATCGCCCGCCCTGACATCGGCGATGAAATTGCGCCCGTTCTGATCGACGGCGGTAATGCGCGCCCGCCCGAGCAGCATGATCGACCACTCGGCCTGCTGATGCCAGTGCAGCTCCCGCACGCCGCCCGGCGTCAGCCGCATGTTGACGCCCGCAAGCGTCGTCGCGATCGGCAGCTCCCGCGCCGTCACCTCCCGCGACCAGCCTCCCGGCTCAAGCCGCATATGCGTGTCCGAGAATGAAAATTTCAGGTTGGGAATTGTCCCGGCATCGGTCGGCGGCGGCACGAGCAAATCGGGATTTTCCAGGTCGCGCAGCACATCCCGCGGCCCGGGGTCGGTCGCGCCGTCGCCGTCGCTGCGAATCGGCTGCGGCACGTAGAACCGGTCAGGGCGGCCCGAAGATTGCATATCCATGAAACGCTCACCTCGTTTTTGAAATAGTCCGGTCTGTTGGCAGTGATCCCCCTATTTGTATGATACAGCTTCTAGAATATTACATTTTTTGCTGTCATGAAGCCGTTATTAGACCACAATTGCTGCTGTTAATGAACCCCCCAGAAATGACATACTGCTTCGCAGCTTATTCAGGCTCCTCGTGGGGGAACCCCTGTTATCCACAGCGATTAGCTTCGCATAATTTCCTAAACAACGAAAAATCTCCGCCCCGCAGCGCTTCACCGGAAGCAAGGCGTCACAAACCGAACCGGAAGCGCGAATGGTATGGAGAATCGACAACCATCCTAACCGAGGTAATCCGCCATGAGGTTCGTGACCAAAACGCGTCTGGCCCATTTGCAATCCCTGATCCGCTCGATGGGCAACGACAGCGTGCACAAAGAAGCGCTGCACATCCTGGAATCGATCGCCCGGGATATCGACGAAAAATATGCCGAAATCCGCAAGCCGATCCGCATCCGCGAGACGCGCCGCCCCGGTTCGGACGAGCCGCTCTCATAGTTAACGTTCCTTCCCCGGGATAGAGGAACAATGAGGGCGTGCGTCATCGTACCCGAGCTGCAGCAGGCCTTGGCCTTGTCGGTTAGCCTCCATCCGCTGGATCTTCCGTTACCATACGTCCGCGTTCACCAAATGTCCGCGTTATTTGTCGGGCAAGTAACAAGCAGAAGATCTCCCCATTGTACTCTCAGTTGTCGCTTTGCCATCCCTTTTCTAAGCACGTCCTTCTCACCTCACTCCGGCACATGTTCCGGCGCCTGATATCCAGATACGCAAGCCGCCTTTCCCTCCTACAGGATCGCTCTGTCCGCTTCACCCTTGACCGCCGAGGTTTTCCGTCTTTTTAAAAATTGCATATTGATATGTAAGCGGATTCATATTATGATGATATCCATGAAACGTTTCTGAATTGTTTCAAATCATTCCAGGAGGGGCGTGCGAATGAAACATTGGCGCAAGATCGGAATTGCGGCGCTTGGGGGCGCTTTAACGGCGGCATTGGCAGGGGGCTGCTCGCAGGAAGCTGCGAATTCGGAGGGAGCGACGGACACCGGGGTCAATCGTGTGGATACGACTCCGGTCACTTTAACGATGTGGGCCAGCATGTCCGAGGAGCTGTTTCAAAAGCTCGTCGCCGAGCCTGTCAAGCTCAAATACCCGCACATCGACATGAAGCTGGTCACAACGGACAAAAAAATTCCGGACCTCATCGCTACGGACGAAGTTCCGGACATCATCAACGATACGATTGCATCGATCCCCAAATACGAGGATTTGAACTTGACGGAGGATTTAACCCCTTACATCAAGGCCCACAACATGGACCTCGGCCGAATCCGCCCGGTCGTGCTCGATACGGTGCGCAAGGCGTCGGGCGATGACAGGCTGCTCGGCCTGCCGATCTCCGGCAACGTAGTTATGCTGTATTACAACAAAGATATTTTTGACCGGTTCGGCGTGGCGTATCCGAAAGACGGCATGACGTGGGATGAAGTGTACGAGCTGGCCAAGCAGGTGACGAAAATGGACGGCGGCGTGCAGTACCGCGGCTTCGACTTTCAGGACTCCTTCCAGTTCGCGGCCAATCAGCTGTCCCTCGGCGTCGTGGACGCCGGGTCGAATAAGGCGATCGTGAATAATGAGCCGTGGAAAAAGCTGTTCGAGAATTACGCAAGGTTTTACACGATACCCGGCAACGAGGTGAGCGACAAGACGTACGGCAAAAGCCTCGACGTCTTCTTAAAGGACAAAACGCTGGCGATGTATGTGACGAGCTCCATTTTCTCGAGGCTGCCCGATGCCGTGAAGGACGGGCTGAATTTCGATATGGTCACGCTTCCCGCCTTCCCCGAGGCCCCCGGCATTACGACGCAGGTCGACGGCGGCATCCGGATCTTGACGACGACGAGCAAGCATAAGGAGCAGGCGTTCCTGGCGCTATCCGCCATGCTGTCCGACGAAGCGCAGACGCTGATTTCGAAGAACGGCAACACGACGGTGCTGGACAGCAAACAAATTATGGAGCAATTCGGCACGAACGTCGAGGTGCTGAAGGACCGCAACCGCCTCGGATTTATAAAAAACGAGCCGGCCAGCCCGCCGCCGTCGATCACGAAATACGACGCATCCGCTTACTCGATTCTTCGTTCGCAGTTCAAAAAAATGGTGCTGAACCGCACTGACGCCAATACGATTCTGCGGGAAGCCGATGATCTGATCAACAAGAAAATCGCGGAGGAATCGAAGTAATTCCGGTGATGAATCCTGCAAAAAGTACAACATTTTTCTATCCTGTGCAAAAAAGAGTGGCGAATGTTGTAATTCGTACAATAATTCAGGATCGATCGGCTTCAAATCGAGGAAAATCGCCCGAAATGTTGCACTTTATACATTATTGATCCGCGAATGTGGTTCATTCCCCCGGTTTTTGTGTATAAAATACAACATTCGCTGACATGCTTATAGAGTCGGAGTCGCTTTTGTACCCGGTAAGATGCTTTAGACGCCCTATAGCGACGAGTCCTTTCCTCATCGGTCGTCTTTTGATCCAACAAAAAACAGAGGGATCGCCCCTCTGTTTCTTATTTACCGCTATTAATGTTTAATGAGCCACCTGATTGTAAGTCATGATCCAGATCGAGCCGGCGACGATCGTCAGCACGATGACCAGACCGAGGATCAAGGTCATCAGGTTCCAGCGCGGCGAATCTTCTTCCTTCAAGTGCATGAAGAAGACGAGCTGCACGACAAACTGCAGCACAGCCATCGCCATGATCAGCACGATCGTCGCCGTTCTGCCCATCATGCCGTTTAGCACGACGACGAGCGGGATGATCGTGAGAACGATGGAGAGAAGAAACCCGATCGTATACGACTTCAAGGAGCCGTGGCCGCGATGCCCGCCGCCGGCGCCATGTGCGGATGCGTTCGATCGACTCATCTTACATCACCCCCATCAAGTAAACGACCGTGAAGACGAAAATCCAGACGACGTCGAGAAAGTGCCAGTACAGGCTGAGCACATTGACCTTTCGCTCGGTCACTGGCGTAATGCCGCGGCGGCTCAGCTGCATTATCAGCCCGATCATCCATACGAGACCGAGCGACACGTGCAGCCCGTGTGTGCCGACGAGCGTGTAAAAGCCCGACAGGAACGCGCTCGTCTGCATCGTCGCGCCTTCATGCACCATATGCACGAACTCGATAATTTCCAGCGTGACGAACGAGATGCCGAGCAGCGCCGTCACGGCGAGCCAACCGATGAGCCCCTTCTTGTCGCCGCGGTTCATCGCCAGCACCGCCAGACCGCTGGTGAAGCTGCTCGTGAGCAGAATGAACGTCTCGGCGATAATGCCGGGCATCTGGAACAGCTCTTCCGGCGTCGGACCGCCGTTCGTATTGCCGCGCAGGACGATATACGTCGCGAACAAGGTAGCGAACAGAATGCAGTCCGTGATCAGGAAAATCCAGAAGCCGAACGTCTTCATCGATTCCTGATCGTGATGCTCGTGATGATCATGTGAGCCGTGGTGCCCGTGCGCACCCGGTTGAATTGCTTGTGCCATCAGACCGTCCCCCTTAGCGCGGCTTCCGTTCGCGCCACTTCTTCCGCCGGAATGTAATAATCCGTATCATACTGGAACGAGCGCACCAGCATGCAGATCGCCACGCCGATCAGCCCCGGGATAGCCATCCACATCCAGTTGAAGACGAACCCGAACCCGGCGACGAACCAGCAGATAGACTTGATGAACGGAATGCCCGAGTTTTTCGGCATATGAATCGGCTCGAACGGCGGCTGCGGAACGGGTACCTTCCCGCCATACTTCTGCTTCTGCTCCCACCAGTAGTCGCGGCTGTCGACCTGCGGCAGCTTGGCGAAGTTGTACAGCGGCGCGGGAGACGGAATCGACCATTCCGGCGTGCGGCCGTCCCATGCGTCGCCCGTCTTCTCCATCTGATGATGGCGAATGCTGTAGGCAATCTGCCACACCTGGAAGATGAAGGCGATCCCCATCAGGAACGCGCCGACGGTGGATACGACGTTCAGCGGGCCCCAGCCCATATCCCAGCCGCTCGGCACGCGGCGGGTCATCCCCATCAGACCGAGCGCATACTGCGGCATGAAGCATACATAGAAGCCGATATTCCAGAACCAGAACGCCCATTTGCCGAGCCGTTCGTCGAGCTTGAATCCGAACATTTTCGGCCACCAATAATACAGTCCTGCAAAATAACCGAACACGACGCCGCCGATCAGCACCTGGTGGAAGTGCGCGATCAGGAAGTAGCTGTTATGGAACTGAAAGTCCGCCGGCGCGACGGATAACAGCACCCCGGTCATACCGCCGACGACGAAGCACGGAATGAACGCGATCGTCCACAGCATCGGCGTCGGGAACGACAGCTTGCCCCGATACATCGTGAACAGCCAGTTGAACACCTTCACCCCGGTCGGGATAGCGATCGCCATCGTCGTAACCGCGAAGAACGCGTTGACGTCCGCGCCGGAGCCCATCGTAAAGAAGTGGTGCGCCCATGTGAAGAACGACAGGATGCTGATGCTGATCATGGCGAATACCATCGATTTATAGCCGAACAGCCGCTTCTTCGAGAAGGTCGCCACCACCTCGGAGAAAATGCCGAACGCAGGCAGAATGACGATATACACCTCGGGGTGTCCCCACATCCAGATCAGGTTGATATACATCATCGGGTTGCCGCCGCCGTCCAGGGTGAAGAAATGCGCCCCGGCGAACCGGTCCAGGAAGAGCAGCGCCAGCGTCACCGTCAAAATCGGGAACGCAAAAATGATGATAATACAGCTTGACAGCACGGACCAGCTGAACATCGGCATCTGCATCAGCTTCATGCCCGGCGCGCGCATTTTGAGGATCGTCACGATAAAGTTGATTCCCGTCATCAAGCTGCCGATACCGGATATTTGAATCCCCCATATATAGAAGTCCTGTCCGACCCCCGGATTGAACTGCTTTTCGGACAGAGGGGGATAGGCAAGCCAGCCCGCATCGGGAGATCCGCCGATAACGAACGACAGGTTGAACAGCATCGCTCCCCAGAAGAACAGCCAGAAGCTGAGCGAGTTCAGGAACGGAAACGCCACGTCGCGCGCGCCGATCTGCAGCGGCACGACGATATTGAACAAGCCGAACATGAGCGGCATTGCCATAAACAGAATCATGATGACGCCGTGCGTCGTGAAAATTTGATTGTAATGCTCCGGCGTCAAAAACTGCGTATCCGGCAGCGCAAGCTGCGTCCGCATGAGCAGCGCGTCGACGCCGCCGCGAAACAGCATGAGAATCGCGGCGATAATGTACATGATGCCGATTTTTTTATGGTCGACACTAGTCAGCCATTCTTTCCAGAGCCAGCGCCATTTTTTAAAATATGTCAGCACGAAGACGATGGCGATCAATGTCAGCGCGATACCGACATCTGCGCCGTAAATGAGCGGATCGCCGGTTACGAAAAATTCCGATGCAAATTGCTTGATCTTCTCCAGCACGCAGGCTCCTCCTTTCGTCTGATGTTAATGTCTCGAGTGCGCTCCTGCGCCGGTATGCCCGCTTGAGTGTCCGTCGGCCGCTTGATCGGCATTCCGCCCGGCGTCAGCGCCTTTCTCCGGCGCCGCAGCGCCGCCGTGGCTGTGACCGCCGTGGGCATGACCGCCGACCGCATATTTCGTAACGATCCGATCGAACAGCCCTTCCGGGAAAGATGAGAAAGCCTGCGGGTTCGAAACGCCCGGCTCGGCCAGCTTCTCGTATCCTTCCATCGTCAAGGCCGGCGCCGACAACTTCACTTCCTGCACCCATTCGTCGAATTGCTCCTGCGAAGTCGCTTTGACGTTAAAGCGCATTTGGCCAAAATCTTTGCCGCTGAAGTTCGAGCCCATGCCGATATACTCGCCCTGCTCGTCAGCCTGCAAATAAAGCGTCATAGCCATTCCGGACATCGAATACATCTGTCCGCCGAGCTGCGGAATCCAGAAGGAGTTCATCGGCGCGTCCGATGTAAGCTGGAATTTCACCGGCACGCCCTCCGGAATTTGCACATAATTCACCGTTGCGATGCCTTGCTCGGGATATTTGAACATCCATTTCCAGTCGAGCGAGGTGACCTGAATCGTAATCGGCTCCTTGGCGGATTCGATCGGCCGGGAAGGCTCCAGCTTGTAAGTATAGTGCACCGTCACCGAGCCGAGCGCGATGATGATGAGGATCGGAATTCCCCACCAGATCGCCTCCAGCTTCGTGCTGTGCTCCCAATCCGGCTTATAGGTCGCAGAGCGTCCCGGTTTATCCCGATATCGCCATACGATGAAGGCAGCTAGCAGGAGCACGGGAACGACGACGATCAGGCACAGCAGCGTCGAGATCACGATCAAATCCCGCTGCACTTCTCCGATCGGACCTTTCGGGTCCAAGACGATGAGCTGATCGCTGCATCCCGCCAGCGCAGCCGACATCAGCAAAAGTGTCAGCAGTGCAGTCAGGCGCATGAAGGCAGGCTTTTGTTTCAACGTTCTCCTCTCCTATTCCGAAATCGCTTTTGATTATGTGATTCTTTTAACATGTTAAACATATCACTATCGCCATAACCCGTGCCATAAGGTTAACAAATCATTCAAGCAACCGTCGTAATTTAGAAAAGATTTGGCCACGGATTTGTCAATATAACGTCTTGTCAGGCCGCCAAAACGCAAAAACCCTTGACAAGCCTTCTGGCTATCAAGGGTTTGTTGATCCAAAATGACGCGCCATCTTCGACATCATTCGACGAAATGCGCTCCGCCTGACGATAACGCCCGGGGACACGTTCACCTCTCGGCTTCGTCTTTTCCTTTATGAACGAGCCGGATCGCCGTGCCGATGACATAAATATGAACGCTGCCGACCAAAAATCCGATGCCGATCATCAGCATCAGGTTCTGATCGCTGAAATCGCGAATATTCGACAGGCACAGCAGCACGCCTATGCCAAGCGCAATCCAGGCCATCGCATGCATCGCTCCGAACAGCCTTGCCGCTTCGCGCCCATTCTTCTCTTCCCGTCCGGCCGCCTTCACCGGCGTCGCCTTCGTTGCCATCATTGACCACCTCTGTCCGTTTGACCTTGCAATGAAAAGGGTTTCTTAACCATAGTATACACCCTGTTCATAAATTATTCAATATTTGATCAACATTTGGACAAAGATTAATCAACATTTAGACAAAATTATTGAGAAAACGGCCCGAGGTGCGCAGTCCATCTTCATCTTCTAATGGTGCCGCGCGTTCTCGCGCATTCTAATGATGCTGCGCGGTTACCGATATCCTTCCGCATTCGCCGGCTTGCCCGCATCCTGCACCTCTACAATGTAACGCCAGCAATCCGGCTGCGAGCCGTCCAGATCCGTGAAGCCGTAGATGCGGGCCAGCTGACCGCTGGAGAGCGACTGCCCGTTCCAGCGGCGCACGTTAGGGTCCGCGGCAAGCGCTGCTACAGCTCGTCCGGTGAAGCGAGGCGACTCGGAAATGACAAAATGCGGCTCCCGGATAGCTGCCTCGCGCCAATTGTCCTCCGTTACCCCGAACGTCTCCAGCATTATTTCCGAGCGCATCCAGCCGGGAGTGAGCGCCACAGCGGTGCACCCATAAGGCTCGAGCTCCTTCGCCAGCGCCCAAGCTAAACGCAGGACAGACGTCTTCGCCAAATCATAGAACATGGACAGCCGATAATTCGCCGCGTTATATTCTGCCGTTCCGTCCGTCATTTCGACGACGAGGCCGCCGCCGGTTCGAAGCAGAAGCGGCATGGCGCAATGATTCGTGATCAGATGCGTGTCGAGCGCCAGACGCAGCATGCGCAGCCCATTTTCCAGCGAATGCTCCCATACCGGCTTATGCCAGTCGACCAGCAGTTCCCCTCCCCAAATATCGTTGACGAGAATATCCAGCCTTCCCTGCTCCTCATCGATCCGCGTCACAAGCGCTTGAACCTTTCCAGGCTCCAGGTGATCGACCTGCACCGCGATGCCGCGTCCGCCGGCCTGATCGACCAGTTCGGCCGTTTCTTCAATCGTCTCCGGTCGCCCGTATTCCGATACTTGAGTGCGCGTCGTGCGACCTGTCACGTACACGGTCGCCCCGGCGGCTCCCAACTCTATCGCGATCGCCCGGCCTGCGCCGCGGGTAGCTCCCGCGACAAGGGCGACTTTTCCAGCCAATGGTTTCATGAGACATGTCTCCTTTATCAATAGTTTGCCTACATTATTATTATAGATGCGATACATGTCATCTCTTGTCGTATATCTGAAAACAATAAAGCGCCAGGATCGATTCCTGACGCTTGTTCGATTGACAATTGACGCTCATTCATTCATCGCTGTCCGTTTCCACGAAACGTTGGAGGGCAGCCAGCCTGTCATCCCAATATTGGTCGAAAAAGGCCAGCCACTCCTTGATTTCGGCCAAAGGCTCCGGCCGCAGCCTGTACCTCGTCTCCCTCCCGACTTTCCTCCTGCTGACGAGACCGGCATCAGACAGCACGTGCAGATGCTTGTTGACCGCCGTGCGTGTCATCGGAAAGCATTGCGAGATGGCGGCGATCGGCATTTCCTTGTCGGCCAGCAGCTTCAGCATGCTGCGGCGGGTCGGGTCGGCAATCGCCTGAAAGACATCGTGCCTTACAGCTGGTTCGGCCAAAGTTAAGCCTCCACGTATTGGACGAGATTTTCTTTGACAATGCCTTCCCAGCCGCCGTTCATGATCTCGCGAATGACCGAATGCGGCTGTCCGGACGCCGTCTTCTTGTCCGCATCCCAGCCGGAATGAATCAGCGTGAACTCGGTCTTGCCCTCCTCCAGCTGCTTCAGCTCGAACGTCAGGCTCCAATCCTTGTCCCAATCAAAGCGAAGTCGATACGGCGGATCGACCTCGGTCACTTTGCACGGCGAATCGCCGAAATGTCCGGTATGCAGAACGAACTCGCGGCCGACGACAGGCTCGAACGTATTGGGCATCCACCAGGCGGCGATCCCTTCCGAGGTCGCCACTGCCTGCCACACTTTTTCGATCGGCGCATTCAACACGACGGTTTTGCGAATTTCCGGCAATCGTCCTTGATTTGACACGATAATTCCTCCTTGGGATCAACGAAGATGCGGTCGTTTGACCATTATTATATAACACCTTTCGGTTACATGTTCATCATAACACCTAAAGGTGTCATTTTGCAACCGCGCACATATCATTTCGCTTGCCGGTCTTCCAGCTGGTGTTCGCATCATTCCGCTTCCCGGCGTCCTGTCTGGCGTCCCTTGCAAGGATAGGCAGCCGCGGGTTAGCGGAAGTTATTCTTATTCCTGCTTCCTATCTTGAAAATTTGGCGGTATACGCCGACAAAATTTCAACACTGAAGGTGACGACCGATGGCGACAGGAATCGCTCGTCATAGGCGTCTATCTTGAAAAATTGGACGGAACCCTCCGGCGAATTTTGGGCACCGCAGGCGACGACCGATGGCGAAAGGAATCGTTCGTCATAGGTGTCTATTTTTCTTCCTATTTTTATATTGACTTGGCTTTGATCCGTGCTATAATCGCTGAATGGACTTTTATCCGGTACCGGCATTTCACAGTTAACAGCAAGGGAGGCATGCGCCATGGCCCAACCGGCAGCATCTGTCACAGCGCCAAGCGCAAACAAGCATACCGTTTATCCGATTTTATTTGCCATCAGCATCGTCCATCTGCTGAACGATTCGATGCAATCGACCATCTCCGCGTTGTTTCCGATTTTGAAGGACTCGCTCGCGCTCACCTACACGCAGATCGGTCTGATCGCTTTTGCCATGAATATTACGGCTTCGTTCCTGCAGCCGGCCGTCGGGCTGTATGCGGATATACGGCCGCGGCCTTATATTTTGCCTGTCGGCGTCTGCTTCACGCTGCTTGGCATCGTCACGCTGGCGCTCGCCCCCAGCTTCGGCGTCATTCTGTGCGCCGTCATTGCGATGGGCATTGGCTCGGCCGTTTTTCACCCGGAATCGTCCCGCGTCGCGTATTTGGCCGCAGGCGGCAAGCGGGGGCTGGCCCAGTCGATCTTCCAGGTCGGCGGCAACATCGGCAGCTCGCTCGGGCCGGTAATGACGGCGCTTATCTTCGTGCCGCTCGGGCAGATCGGCGTCCTGTGGTTTACGTTTGCCGCGCTCACGGCGATAGTGCTGCAATATTATGTCGCGAGATGGTACAGCCGCCAGGACATCGTCCCGCGCAAGAAGCGCGCGGCCTCCGCGATCCAAGAAGCCGCCGGCCGGCTGACGCGGGGTCAAGTCGTCGCCGCCGTATCCATTCTCGTATTTCTCGTGTTCTCGAAACATGTTTATATTTCCAGCATTACGAGCTTTTATTCCTTTTATTTGATCGAGGATTACGGCGTGTCCGTCGAGCGGGCCCAACTGTTTTTGTTCGCCTTCCTCGTCGCCTCCGCGGCGGGAACGTTCTTCGGCGGTCCGCTGGCCGACCGCTACGGGCGGCGGAACATCATTTGGCTGTCGATTGTCGGCACCGCTCCGTTCTCCTTGCTGCTGCCGCACGCGAGCCTGTTCTGGTCAGGGGTGCTGTGCGTCTGCGCCGGCTTCGTCCTGTCGTCGGCCTTTTCGATCATCGTCGTCTATGCGCAGGAGCTGCTTCCCGGCAAAGTCGGCCTCGTCTCCGGCCTGTTCTTCGGGCTCGCCTTCGGCATCGGCGGTCTCGGCTCCGCCGTGCTCGGCACGATCGCCGACGCCACCAGCATCGCGTTCATCATGAACCTGTGCGCCTTCCTGCCGCTGCTGGGCCTCCTGGCGCTCCTGCTGCCCCGCGACGAGGCGCTGAACGCCTGACTGAGGCCGCTGCACCGGCGGCGGCACGGTCAATGGCGGCACGGTCAAGATCGTCCAAGCATTGCAAAATAGTGATAGGCCCGGTCAAAAGATTGTTATTGCTCACAAGCCTGCTCATAGGTTAACTTTAGGTTAACTTTGATGACAAAATACTACAGGCTGGGGAGATGGCAAATGGGTCAAAAGCTGTATCACGGCGCCGCGTTTTATCCTGAATTGTGGGATGCCGAGGTGCTTAAGCAAGATATCCGCATCATGAAGGAAACAGGGATCAACGTCGTCCGGATCGGGGAATTCGCCTGGTCGACCATGGAGCCGGAGGAAGGCAAAATCGACATCAGCTTCTTCGTGGAGATCATCAACAAGCTGTACGAGAACGGCATCGAGACGATCATGTGCACGCCGACGCCGACGCCGCCGATCTGGATGTCCCACGCTCACCCGGAACGCTTGTACGTCGACGAGGAGCTGACCGTCATGGGTCACGGCTCGCGGCAGCACGCCTGCACGAACAACCCCTATTTCAGGGAAAGGGCCTACATCATTACGGAGCATATCGCTAAGGCGGTCGGCCATCTGCCCGGCGTCATCGGCTGGCAGATCGACAACGAATTCAAGGCGCACGTCTCCGAATGCATGTGCGAAACGTGCAAAGGGTTATGGCACGAATGGCTGAAGGAGCGCTACGGAACGATCGAGCGGCTGAACGACGCCTGGGGAACGCAAATTTGGAGCGAATATTACCACAGCTTCGAGCAGGTGCCGCAGCCGGGACCGGCCCCGTTCCTGCACAATTCGTCCCTCAAGACGATGTACCAGCTGTTCTCTATGGAAAAGATCGCCGAGTTTTCGGACGGGCAGGCGGCGATCATCCGCCAATATTCCAAAGCGCCCATCACCCACAACAGCAGCATCGCCTTTCATGTGGATAACGAGCGGCTGTTCCGGAATCTCGATTTCGCGTCGTTTGATACGTATGCCAATTTCAACAATACGCCTGCGTACTTGATCAACTGCGATATTTTCCGCAATTTCAAGAAAGGCAGACCGTTCTGGATTATGGAGACGAGCCCGTCGTTCAGCGCCTCGCTGGAAAGCTACGCGCTTCCTCACCCGAACGGCTATTTGAAAGCGGAAGCGGTAGCGGCCTACGGCTTGGGGGCGGAAGCGTTCTGCTACTGGCTCTGGCGACAGCAGCGCGCCGGCTGCGAGCAGCCCCACGGCTCCGTCATCAGCGCCTGGGGCAAGCCGACGGTCGGATATGCGAATGTGCTGGAGGTGGAGCAGGCGAGACGGCAGCTCGAGCCTGTGCTCACCCCAACCGAGGCCGCCCAGGCGGAGGTCGCTATCACTTATTCGGACCGGGCCAAGGCGTTCCTGAAGACGGAGCCGCACCGCAAGCTGAATCATCGCGGTCTCGTTACGTCCTTCTATGAGCATTTCCTGGCGATGGGCATTCACCGCGACTTCATCCCTGAAGGTGCGGAGCTGGACGGGTACAAGCTGCTGTTCACCCCGTTCCTTCATTATTTGTCCGAGGAATATATCGATCGGGCATGCCGATTCGTCGAGCAGGGCGGCATCTGGATCGTCGGTCCGCTGACCGGCGGCCGTACGGAGCATCATACGGTGCATACGGATGCCGCTCTCGGCGAGCTGGAGCGCAGGGCCGGCGTCGAGACGCTGTTCACGTACCCGATGGACGGCACCGGGACGATCGGCGAAGCGTTCGGCACCGAAGCGCCGCTCAGCTTGTGGAGCGCCGTGTTCGAGCCGAAGGAGGCCGCGGCGGTCGGCGTTATCCGCGAAGGCTTGACGCCGGGCAAAGCGTTCATTACCGAATGCCGCCGCGGCGCCGGCAAAATCGTCATGCTCGGCTCCATGCCTGCAGGCGATGAAGGCAGCGCGATGCTGCGGGCGCTGATCGACCATTACGCCCGGGAGGCCAATGTGGCGCTCCGCACGGACGTAACGCCGGGCACCGTGGTCGCTCCGCGGCAAGGCAGCGGATACCGCCTCTGGGTTATCGTCAACATGGACGGCCAAGGCGGCACCGTCACGCTCCCCGAGGACGGCATCGACGCCATCACGCAGCAGCCTGTACCGCAGGGCGCGCTTGCAGTCGGCAAATACGAATATCGGGTCATCCGTTTCGAGGACCAATAATCGGTTCGATCATTTCGGAATCGCCCATATGAAAGCCGCTCAGCTTATGCCGCTCCAGAATCGGGAACGGTTATAGTTCATTCAAACAAGTGCTTAAGGCGCTGCTTTGGCAGCTTCATGCTGCTGGAGAGCGCCTTTTTTACTGGCTTAGTCAAAATAAATGTCGCCGTTTTGCGCAACAATCCGGGGGACAATTGCCGCTTTTTGAGAGGCTGGGCCGATTTTATTACAAGATCCGGGCTGTGAGCATCCCCCTGGCGACGCGCGCGCCTTTGCGGGTCATTTCGATATCGATTTTGCAGAACCGCCGGCTTATTTCGATGATAACAGGCACAATGTCGATTTCGTCGTCGATCTGCAGCGGCACCAGAAAATAATGAGCGGAGCTGTCTACGATCAGATCGCCCTTCTTATGCTCCTGAACCGAACGGTAGGCCGCGCGAATCATTAACGTAGACAACACGCCCTCGGAGATAATCCCTTCGAAATTGGTCATGGGCGCGGTAATTTTCCCCCGGAAGAAAAGCTTGCCTTCGCGATCCCTCAGCTCTTCGAAGCCGGACCAGATTTGATGCTCGAACGTCTCCCCGTGCTGCGGCTGCTTCTGCATGAGCTGCATTGCCTTCATGACGTCCTTGCGGCTGATCACGCTGATCATCCGCTGGTCCGAGCCTACGACGGGAAGCAGCTCGATGCCTTCCCAAATCATCATATGGCCTGCGGAGGCTACCGAGGCTTGGACGCTGATCGTCAGCGGGTTCGGGGTCATGAGCGAGCCGATCGATTGGCCGGGCTCCATGCCGATAATGTCTTTGGTGGTGATCATGCCCACCGGTCTTTGGTCGTCGTCGATGACGGGATAACGGGTGTGCGTTGTTTCCTCCACCAGCTTTTGCATATCTTTAACCGTATTATTTTCCTTCAATGAATACACGGGCGCTTCCTTCCGGATGAGGTCCTCCACCCGCATAATCTGCTTCTTGATCAGCCTGTCCTCGATCGCGCGGTTAATCATCGCCGCCACGGTGAACGTATCGTACGAACTGCCGATAATGGGAAGAGCCAGCTCGTCGGCAAGCTCCTTCACCTCAGGCGTCGTATCGAAGCCGCCGGTAATGAGCACGCCCGCTCCTTGCCCCAATGCGCACATATGCGCCTGAACCCGGTTGCCGACGATCAGCAGGTTGTCGGGCTCGATGTATTTGATCATCGCCTCCAATTGCATGGCGCCGATCACGAATTTGTTGAGCGTCTTGTTCAGACCTGCCGCGCCGCCGAGCACCACACCTTCGACGACGTTCACAATTTCGGCAAACGTCAATTTGTCGATCTGATGCTCTTCCTTCTTCTCCACCCGGATCGTCCCGAGCCGCCGCTTCGTGCTGACAAGCCCCAGGTTCTCCGCTTCCTTGATCGCCCGGTAGGCCGTTCCTTCGCTGACGTCCAGGTCCTGGGCGATCTGCCGGACGGACAAGCGGGTACCGACCTTGAGGGACTCGATATATTGGGTGATCTTCTCGTACTTCGTTTGGAGCTCCGAATTCCCTGCCTGCATTAGGCTACACCTCGAATTGTTATATCCTGTTTCAAACATTATAAACCGGCAGGGGTAAAAAAAACAGCACCGCGGCCGGTGCTGTTTTTCGAGGCTTTATGCGTTGCTTTGGGAGATAACGATAGCCTTGCAGGGTAAGAAGGTTCTCGAGCTCCGGGGACAGGGCAATCCGGGCAAGCAGGGCGACAGCCGCGCCCTGAGCAGGCGGTCTTCCGACGTGCCTTCCGCCGGGGCGCTGCCGCAGCTTCTGCTGGATCGGTTTCATCCGTCTCGAATCAATGCGTGAACTGCTCCTGCTCCGTCGAACCGGCAAGCGCTGTTGTCGAGGAATTCCCTCCCGAGATGACCAATGACACTTCATCGAAATACCCTGTGCCGACCTCGCGCTGATGGCGGGTCGCTTCGTAGCCGCGCGCTTCGCTGGCAAACTCGGACTGCTGGAAGTCGGAGTAGGCGGCCATTCCGCGACGTCTGTAATCGTAGGCCAGCTCGAACATGCTGTGGTTGAGAGCGTGGAAGCCGGCCAGAGTGACGAATTGGAACTTGTAGCCCATCCGCCCGATTTCCCGCTGGAATTCGGCAATGGTCCGATCGTCCAGCTTCTTCTTCCAGTTGAAGGACGGCGAGCAGTTATAAGCGAGCAGCTTGCCCGGGAACTCGGCATGAATCGCTTCGGCGAACCGGCGCGCTTCCTCGAGATTGGGCTCCGACGTCTCGCACCAGATCATGTCGGCATAAGGAGCATAGGCAAGACCGCGCGAAATGGCTTGATCCAGCCCCGCATTCACGTAGTAAAAGCCTTCCGGCGACCTTTGTCCGGTGAGAAACGGGCGGTCGTTCGGATCGATATCGCTCGTCAGCAGCCGGGCCCCGTTCGCATCCGTCCTCGCAATCAGCACCGTATCAACGCCCATGACGTCGGCGGCGAGTCTGGCAGCGACGAGATGGCGAACGGCCTGCTGCGTCGGCAGCAGCACCTTGCCTCCGAGATGCCCGCATTTTTTCTCCGAGGACAGCTGGTCCTCGAAGTGAACGGCCGCGGCGCCGGCTTCGATCATCGCCTTCATCAGCTCGAATACGTTCAGCGGCCCGCCAAATCCGGCCTCGGCGTCGGCAACGATCGGCAAATAAAAATCGATCTCGCCTTGGCCCTCGACCCGCTGAATCTGGTCGGCGCGCTGCAGCGCCTGATTGATCCGCTTAACGACGTGCGGCACGCTGTTGGCCGGATACAGGCTCTGGTCGGGATACATCTGACCGGATAAGTTGGCATCTGCCGCTACCTGCCAGCCGCTGAGGTAGATCGCTTTGAGACCTGCCTTGGCCTGCTGAACGGCCTGATTGCCGGTCAAAGCGCCGAGCGCCGCCACGTAATCCTCCGTGTTGACCAGCTTCCACAGCTTCTCGGCCCCAAGCGCGGCCAGTGTATGCTCGACGAGCACCGTACCGCGCAGCCGCATTACATCCTCCGCCGAGTATGGACGGCGAATGCCTTGAAACCGCGGGGACTTCCAATGTTCCCTCAATTGTTCGAGCTGACGTTGTTGATCCATATTCTTCATCTTCCTCTCCAATGGGATTGAAAAATCGGATTATTGCTCCAAATACCCGGTGCCGCCGCAAACCGGACAAGCATACGGCCAGACGATCCGGTCGTGCTCGGTACGTACGGTCTCTTGTTGCAAAGTCTCCTTCTCCATTCGGCGATGATCCTCGCTGCCGCGGGAAGTGTCCAATTCGCCGTTTCCGTGACATGCAGGGCAATCCATCGTTCTTCCTCCAATCTTCATTGTTATATAATAATTAATTTTCTTTATTTATTATATAATATATATTTGTTGTTGTGCAACAGTTATTTTTATATTTTATTTGTTGTATAACATTAAAGAAGGCTGTCCACAAAAAATACGGCTCATTGATCAAGGCCGCCGCATTCGCTTCAATCAATCCAGGCAGCAAAAAACCCGCCGGATCGACGGCGGGTTCCCGCTTCGCTTCACTCGATTATTCGCTGCTGATCTCGGGGAGAAAGCAATAATACAGGGCCTGATGAACCGGGGACAGCGAATAGAAGGCCGTTCCTCCGCATTCGTCGTGCTCCCCCGCCGCCCTGCTGCCGAGCCTCTCGAAGCTGTCATCGCCCGGCGCATCTTCCCATTGCCATTTTACCGCTGCTGCCGTCCCGTTCATTTTCATCGCTCCTTTGAATTGTATCACTCTGTAATAATACAATATAATTTTATTTATAAATTATACACACTGTTACTTTTATTTCAATATATTTTTTTTATTTTATTTTATTGTTATATAATAATTTGCGAATGCGCGGAGAGTTTGGTTCCTCAGGTGCAAGGGGGGCTCGAGGTTGATTTCCATGGGGGTGCATCCCGGAAAATACAACAGCCCCCTTCTTCTTGAACGAAGGAGGCTGAAAATGTGGCTTTTTTTGCAGGATACGTCGCTTCATGAGCCGCTCTGAGGGGGACAGCCTGACGATCGGGGAGCGAACTGCCTAATGCGCCCGGGGAGGGCAGCGCTAACGCGGGAATCGAACACTTAACGGGGAGTTCAGGGGTCATTATTCGGTAAAAAAGCAGTTCAGTTGGAGCAGGTTGGCTCCGCTTCAGTGCCAGGTTTAACTGCACTTTACGTATTCGAGAACCGTGGTTGACCGCCACCATGCGGCAAACCGCGCGCTGGGAGTAGCGCGCGGTGAAGGATTGGTTTGAGCACCGGCTGTTTAAAGGCCCCGACACCGATATTAACTTACACGTATTTGGTCAAGACTCGCCAGAGATTGAGCGAATGTTACGAGTTCGCAATTGGCTGAGATCGAATCTGATGCCAAAGATTCAATAGTACAGGAAATTATGGAGAGAGCAAACGCAGTCGGTAAGAGGAAAACCTTTACAGAACTAAAGCGCGGAGCTCGCATGCTAACACAGAGTCCGCGCGCTGACGCCGCGAAGTTCGCACGCTAACATCGAGCTTGGGGGCCGCCGATCGCAAGTGCCTTGACGGCGGCTGCCCATCGTCCCCCGGGTGTAATTGTCGTGGCTCGAACTTCAAAAGCTTTACGTAGTGTACCTTTTGCGCTGGGCGGAGGAGCCGATCTTCATCGCCTCCCGGTACTTGGCGACCGTTCTCCGGGAAATCATGTAGCCCTTCGCCTGCAGCAGCTCGGCGATTTTTTGATCGGACAACGGGTTCGTCTTGTCTTCCTGCCCGATCATGTCGCGGATCTGCTCCTTAAGCTGCAGGGCGGAAGCTGCTTCCGCTCCGGACTGCGGAATCGAAGCGGAGAAGAAATGCTTCAGCTCGTAGGTCCCCCACGGCGTCAATGCATATTTGCCGCGGACCGCCCGGCTTACGGTCGATTCGTGCATATTCAGCCTCGCGGCGATATCCTTCAAGGACATCGGTTTCATGCAAGCGGGCCCATGCTCGCAGAACGGCTGCTGGATGTCGAAGATCGCCTTGGCGACCAGATAGAGCGTAGCTTTCCGCTGTTCGATGCATTTGCTGAGCCACTTGGCCGCCGACCATTTTTGCCGCAAATAGGAAACCGTTTCCTTGCAGTCCGTCTGCTTGATCATATTCAGATAAACCAAGTTCCATGATATGGCCGGAACCGCGCCGTCCTCCACCACGACTTCAAACCTTCCGCCTATATTCCGAAGCACGATATCGGGGGTGAGATACTCCGGCTTCCCTTTGCCGTACAAGAGTCCCGGCTTAGGATTCAGCCTGGCGATGCGATCGGCCGCCTCTTGAATGAAGGCCGTATCCACCGCATATTTTTTTGCCAGCGCGGTGAACCTTCTTCTGGCGATGTCCCGCAGATCGTGGGCGACAAGCTCCCGGGCCAGCGTATTGCGCGAATCGCTGGCATCAAGCTGTAGAAGCAGGCATTCCTCGAGGCTGGTTGCGCCTACGCCCGGCGGGTCCATGCCTTGGATAATGCGCAGCGCCCGCTGCAGCTCCGGAAGCGGCACGCCCATATGCCCGGCCAGCGCCTCCAACGTACCGTCCAAATATCCCTGCTCGTTCAAGCTGCGTATCAAAATGAGGCAGTAAGCATAAGTTTGTTTGTCCAGATTCAAATATTTCAATTGATCGATCAGCGCTTCCTCCAGAGACTTCTCCGTCTCGGCATGGACATTCAACCACCAATCGCTGTCATATTCCGACGTTCCGCTTTTTCTGCTGCCAGACTGGAAGCGGGGCTCGCCGACAATCCACTCGATTAACGGATTGTCCGCCGTTTGTTCCTGGACGTATTCCCTTAATTCCAGCGAGGACATCTGCAGAATATCGATGGATTGCCTGATTCCCTGCGTCAGCTGCAATCTCTGCTGCTGGTGCATTGATAGCCGGAGCTCCATCCGTAAGCCTCCCTTCAGAATTGTAAGCGATTTCATTATTTACCTCCATTATAAAAGAGTTCCCGTCTTCCTTTCAAGCAAAAAATGCGCCAGCCCATAATTAGACTCCGTCAAAATGCGCCTAAACAGCTCGTCAGCCATCTTCCTGGCCAGCTCTCAAGCGACCGCGGCAGGCATTCCCCGTGGCCCGGGCTTACGCAGGCGGCAAAGCTTAAAGCGCCCCTGGTGTACAAAAGTGGACAAAACGAGACCACTGTCTCATTCTGTC
This sequence comes from Paenibacillus ginsengihumi DSM 21568, assembly GCF_000380965.1. GTDB lineage: Bacteria > Bacillota > Bacilli > Paenibacillales > NBRC-103111 > Paenibacillus_G > Paenibacillus_G ginsengihumi. Next base: position 132,078 of record NZ_KB905551.1, read on the forward strand.
CATGTTTTGCAATGATCCCCCTCCCGCTTCTCCCTCGCATCGGTTGGCACGAAATTTGCTTCTTAGCATCGTTGCAATCCAATTTCACTACCAAAACAAGAGGAGGAATCACGCATGGTCGAAACGGCGCAACAAAAAGGTACCATGGTAAGCCGGGAAAAAGCGGGCTGGATGTATCAAAAAATGGTGGAAATCCGCAAGTTCGAGGATAAGGTTCACGATTTATTCGCTCAAGGCAGTCTGCCCGGCTTCGTCCACCTCTATGCCGGGGAAGAAGCCGTCGCTGTCGGCCTCTGCGCGCACCTGGACGATAAGGACAGCATCACCAGCACCCACCGCGGCCATGGCCACTGCATTGCCAAAGGCTGCGACCTGGACGGCATGATGGCCGAGCTGTTCGGCAAGGCAACCGGACTTTGCAAAGGGAAAGGCGGCTCCATGCATATCGCCGACCTGAACAAAGGCATGCTGGGAGCCAACGGCATTGTCGGAGGCGGCTACCCGCTCGCCTGCGGTGCGGCTCTGACGGCGAAGTATAAGAAGACGAATGCTGTAAGCGTTTGCTTTTTCGGCGACGGCGCGAACAACCAGGGGACTTTTCACGAAGGCATCAACCTGGCGGCGATCTGGAAGCTGCCGGTCGTTTTCGTTGCGGAAAATAACGGATACGGCGAAGCGACTCCTTTCAGCTATGCGTCCAGCTGCAAGACGATTGCCGACCGCGCCGTCGCTTACAGCATTCCCGGCGTCCGGGTAGATGGCAAGGATGTGCTCGCCGTCTACCAGGCGGCGGAGGAAGCTGTGCAGCGAGCGCGCAGAGGCGAAGGCCCGACGCTGATTGAATGCGTGACTTACCGCAACTATGGCCATTTTGAAGGCGACGCCCAGAAGTATAAGAAGGAGCAGGAGAAGAAGGAGCATCTCCAGGAGAAGGATGCGATCGCCGCCTTCCGCGCCTACCTCCTGAGCCATCAGCTGTTTACGGAGGAAGAGCTCAGTGAAATCGACCGCTCCGTCGAGCAGGCTGTACAGAAGGCCGTTGAGTTCGCCGAGAACAGCCCGTTCCCGGATGCCTCCGAGCTGCTCCAGGACGTCTATGTCTCGTATTGATTCATTAGATGTTCAATGCCGAAGGCGACAACCAGTGACGCAGGAATCGCTGGTCATAGGTGTCCGTCTTGAAAATTCGGCGGCATCCATACGCTGAATTTTCAATGCCGAAGACGGCGGCTGAAAGCGAAGGAATCGCTTGTCATAAACGTCTAATCCAATCTAAGGAGGACTGCCACATGTCCAGAAAAATCAGTATGTCTGCAGCAATTAACGAAGCCATGAAGCTGGCGATGCGGAAAGACGAGGATGTCATTCTCATGGGAGAGGATGTGGCCGGCGGCGCCAACGTCGACCATCTGCAGGACGATGAAGCCTGGGGCGGCGTTCTGGGCGTGACGAAAGGCCTGGTGCAGGAGTTCGGCCGCGAGCGGGTGCTGGATACGCCGATTACGGAGGCCGGTTATATAGGCGCTGCCATGACTGCGGCGGCAACAGGATTAAGGCCGATCGCCGAGCTGATGTTTAACGATTTTATCGGCAGCTGTCTGGACCAGGTGCTCAATCAGGGAGCGAAATTCCGCTACATGTTCGGCGGCAAGGCGCAGGTGCCGGTCACCATCCGCACGATGCACGGGGCGGGATACCGTGCCGCCGCCCAGCACTCTCAGAGCCTGTATGCGCTGTTCACCAGCATTCCCGGCGTGAAAGTCGTCGTACCCTCCACCCCGTACGACGCGAAAGGCTTGCTGCTCGCCTCGATTGAGGATAACGATCCGGTGATCTTTTTCGAGGATAAAACCTTGTACAATATGACCGGCGAAGTGCCGGAGGGATACTATACCATTCCGCTCGGGAAAGCCGATGTGAAACGGGCCGGCACGGACCTTACGATTGTCGCCATCGGCAAGCAGGTGCACACCGCTCTGACCGCAGCGGATCAGCTGGCGAAGAAAGGCATCGAAGCGGAAGTGGTCGACCCGCGCAGCTTGTCCCCGCTGGACGAGGATGCCATCCTGTCGTCGGTGGCGAAGACCAACCGCCTCATTATCATTGACGAAGCGAACCCGCGATGCAGCATTGCGACCGATATCGCCGCCTTGGTAGCGGATAAAGCGTTCGACAGCCTGGATGCGCCGATCAAACGGATTACGGCGCCCCATACGCCGGTTCCGTTCTCCCCGCCGCTGGAGGACCTGTATTTGCCGTCCCCGCAGAAAGTGCTGGAGGTCGTATCGGAGATGCTCGGAGATATTTCGCTGATGAGAGTCTAATTACCTGAAGATCGGAGAGTTGACCATGGCTGTAGAGATGGTTATGCCCAAACTGGGAATGGCAATGAAGGAAGGGATGGTCTCGAACTGGCGCAAGGAAGCCGGAGATCCCGTGTCCAAAGGAGAAATCGTCGCCGATATCAATTCGGAGAAAATCGAGATGGAGATCGAAGCGCCTGCCGACGGAATCATTCTGGAAATTGTCGTTCCCGCCGGCCAGGGCGTGCCGCCGGGAACCGTCATCTGTCGGATCGGAAGTCCCGACGAACAAGTCATCGGAGCGGCCGCAGCCGCTCCGGAGGCGAAAGCCCATATCGCGGAAGCCGCCGTTGCCGCCGTCGCCGAGCCTGCGCCTTCCCCCTCCCCTGCCCTGCGGAAGAAAGGGGAGAGCAAGATTTCCCCCGTCGCCCGGAAAATGGCAGAAGCCGCAGGGATCGACATCGAGTCGATCGCGGGAACCGGCCCGCAGGGGAGAATCACCAAGGAGGACGTGGAGCGCGCGATCGCGAAGCTGTCCGCCGCTCCCTCCCCGGCAGTAGAGAGCGGGCCGGTCACTCCTCCGGCCGCCGGCGGGGAGCAGGTGGAGCAAACCCCGGTCTCCGGCATCCGCAAAGTCATAGCGACCCGCATGCTGGACAGCATGCGAAGCAGCGCCCAGCTTACCTTAACGCTGAAGGCCGATGTTACCGGCCTGGTCGCGCTGCAGAAGCCCGTGAGCGAAACGGTGCAAAAACAATATGACGTTAAACTGACGATCACCGATTTTATCGCCCGTGCAGTAGTGCTTTCGCTCATGCAGCACAAGCAGATGAACAGCGCTTATATCGACGAGCGGATTCATACGTTCGGCTATGTGCATTTGGGCATGGCAGTCGCCCTGGACAACGGCCTGGTCGTGCCCGTGATCCGGCATGCCGAGAAGCTCTCGCTGCTGGAGCTGGCACGCGGGCTGAAATCTTTGGCGCAGCGGGCCCGCAGCGGCCAGCTCGGCAGCGAGGAGATGCAGGGCTCCACTTTCACCGTGACCAACCTCGGCGCTTATGGCATCGAGCATTTTACGCCGATTCTGAACCCGCCGGAAGCAGGAATTCTCGGGGTCGGAGCCGTGCAGGACACCCCGGTCTTTATCGGGGAAGAAGTGCAGCGCAGAAGCCTGCTCCCGCTCAGCCTCACCTTTGATCACAGGGTACTCGACGGGGCTCCTGCCGCCGAATTCCTGCGGACCATCAAACAACATTTAGAAGATCCTTATCGACTGGTTCTTTAGAAAGAAGGGAAATGTCATGAGCAGGATAGCCATTATCGGAGGGGGACCTGCCGGTTATGTGGCGGCGATTACCGCCGCCCGGCAGGGGCGGGAAGTAACTCTTATTGAGCGGAAAGCTCTTGGGGGCACTTGTCTGAACGAAGGCTGCATGCCGACGAAGTCCTTGCTGGAGAGCGCCGATCTATTCGATAAAGTCCGGCATGCCGGGCGATTCGGTATCCGCCTTCCTTCCGGCCAAGCCGAGATCGACTGGAACGGAGCGCAGGAATACAAGAACGGCATTGTCGGGCAGCTGGTTCAAGGCATCGGTTACCTGATGAAGAAAAATAAAATCAAAGTGGTCAGCGGCACAGCGAGCTTTGAAACGGCGCACCGTTTACTTGTGGAGCAAGGCGGCAAGTCCTCCTCCCTGGAGGCCGACCGGTTCATTATTGCCGCAGGCTCGGAGCCGGTACCGCTGCCGTTTGCTCCCTTCGACGGGGAATGGGTAATTCACAGCGGACAGGCGATGTCCCTCCCTTCTGTCCCCGCTTCCCTCCTCATCGTCGGCGGCGGTGTTATCGGATGCGAATTTGCGAGCATCTACAGCCGGCTCGGAACCAAGGTAACGATCGTGGAAATGGCGGACCAGCTGCTTCCCGGCGAAGACCCCGATATCGCCGCCGTTCTGCACGAGGAGCTCGAGCGGGCCGGAGCGCGAATCTATACCTCCACCGCCTTGAAGCAGCTCGATCCTGCCGCGAGGAAGGCCCGGTTCGAGAATCGGGAAGGCAGCCATGAGTTAACCGCCGATTATGCTCTCGTCTCCATCGGCAGAAAGCCGCGGACCGAAGGGTTAGGCCTGGAGCGGATCGGCATCGAGTTCTCCAGGCAGGGAATTCATGTGAACGAGCACATGCAAACGAACGTGCCGCATATTTATGCTTGCGGCGACATCATCGGCGGCATCCAGCTGGCCCATGTCGCTTTTCACGAAGGGACGGTTGCGGCGCTGCACGCCTGCGGGCAGGAAGCCGCGGTGAAGTATCGGGCCGTGCCCCGCTGCATTTATACCTCGCCCGAGATTGCCGGCGTCGGCATGACCGAGAAGCAGGCAAGACAGGCATACGGTGACATCCGGATCGGGGAGTTCCCATTCGCTGCCAACGGCAAAGCGCTAATTCTCGGTGAGCCGGCCGGCAAGGTCAAAGTGCTCGTGGAGCCCCGCTACCACGAAATCGTCGGCCTCTCGATCGTCGGTCCCCGCGCCACGGAGCTTATCGGTCAAGGAACGATCATGCTGCATGCGGAGATGACCGCCGATCTTATGGAGCATCTGATCAGCGCCCATCCGACGTTGTCGGAAGCCGTTCATGAGGCGCTGCTTGGCGCCATCGGGCATGCTGTGCATGCCTAATTCTATCTTAGCCCGGGGTGCGCGGACCATTTTTAGCGCCCCTTCCCGGGGCACCCCCGGTCACATAAGGCGGTCCGCTCCCCGATCATCAGGTTGTATCCCCATCCCTAAGCACATGAGGCGACAAATCCTGCAAAAAATGCAACATTTTCGGCATCCTTCGTGCTAGAGGAAGGGGAATGTTGTATTTTGTGCAACAATTTGGGCGAGATGGGCTTCAAATCAGGGAATATCGCCCAAAATGTTGCACTTTCTACAACATTGAGCCGCGAGTTCGGGTTACTGCCCCGTTTTTGTTGTACAAAATACAACATTTGCTGGCTCTCTTGAAAATAGCCCAAGGTTCGCGGCCCGTTTTCATCCTTCTGATGGTGCTGCGCCAGCGGCATGGGCGTCTATCTTGAAAATTTGGACGGAATCCTTCGGCGAATTTTCGGGCACCGAAGGTGATGACCGATGACGGCAGGAATTGTTCGTCATAGGCGTCTATCCACAGGTATAGACGAGCCTTTAAGAAATATGTCGAACGGATCACCTGGGGCCGGGCGAAACCACCGGATGGCGCAGCTTGTCCCGTATCCAATCTCGCCCCCTCCCCCGGCTCCGGTTGTAAGACCGGGCCATTCCAGCAACATGTACGGCCGCACGCTGACAAGCTGGACTGAGCCATTGTACCCGCGATTCGGCCTGCTCCTTATTGAGTGCGCTTTCAAATTAGGTTATAATTTAGGAACAGACACCGCTCATTTCACGCCATCTTAACATCATATGCTATCTTGAAAGTTCTGCGGTATCCATACGCTGAATTTTCGGACACCGAAGGGGACGTCCGATGACGACAGGAAGCGCTCGGCATAGGCGTCCATCTTGAAAATTCGACGGAGTTCCCGCCCTCGGCGAATTTTCAATACCGAAGCCGACGTCCGATGACGACAGGAAGCGCTCGGCATAGGCGTCTATATGGGAGAGGTTAAAGATGGAAACGACATTTTCTTTACAAACATGGAATCGTTTCGTCCATGAAGGTGTTCTCGACTCCTCGCGCATCAATAAAAGACTGGCCGAATCCTGGTACCGCTCCAGGGAAGCTCAGGTTAATCCACATTCCGGCAAGGGACGATCGATCCTGCCGCCCGACCTGCTCAATTCGCAGAAGGAAAAGTACGCCCTGCTCCAAACCATCGCTCAGCCGCATTTGGACAAATTGAAACAGTTTGCGAAAGATCTCGGCATGATCGCGCTGCTCATCGACCCGGAAGGCTACGTGCTGTCCATGTCCGGCAGCCTTCAAACCAAGAATGAAGCAGCACAGATCAACTTTGTCGAAGGCGTTCGCTGGACCGAAGACGAAGTGGGCACGAACGCCATCGGTACGGCGCTGCTGACGGAGGAGCCCATCATGGTGACCGGGTCGGAGCATTATTCGGTCGCCTCCCACCGCTGGAGCTGCGCAGCCGCTCCCATCCGCAACGACGACGGCAAGCTGCTCGGCATCCTGGACGTATCTTGCCCGGTGGACCGCGCGCATCCTTACACGCTCGGGATGGTTTCCTCCGTCGCTTACACGATTGAACGGGAACTGAGCATTCGTTCACACAGAGACGAGATGGAGCTCATGCAGCAATCGATGGATCTCCTCGAATCGGACAAACCGGTCATCATCTGCAGCACCAAGCAAACCGTCGTTAGTGCAAGCAAGCCAATCCGACAAGTTTTGCCGGGCTGGCAGGGGCTGCATGCTGCAGCGGTCGCTGAATACGGCTATACAGTTCAAATGGAATTCCCTGTCATCTCCCGCATCCACGGCGGCCGGATCGGAACCTGTATCTATTTGCTCAAACAAGACGCCTATCCGGCAAAATCCCATTGCTCGGCTTCGCCGCCCCGCCCGCCGTTCCAATTTAGAGGAGAGGCCGGCGTAAGCAAGGCGTTCCAGCGAACGCTTCATGAGTCGAGACGCGTAGCCCCGACGGACGCGACTGTCTACCTTCTGGGCGAGACGGGAACGGGTAAAGAGGTCATTGCCCGGTCGATTCATGAGAACAGTCCGCGCAAGAACGGCCCTTTCGTAGCGGTCAACTGCGGGGCGATTCCCAAAGAGCTGATGGAGAGCGAGCTGTTCGGCTATGCGGAAGGGGCTTTTACCGGGGCAAGGCGCAGCGGGTATAAGGGAAAGTTCGAGCAGGCCAACCATGGCACCCTTTTTCTCGACGAGATCGGTGAAATTCCTCCCTCCATGCAGGTCGCGCTGCTGCGCGTATTGCAGGAACGCAAGGTGACGCCCCTCGGGAGCCTGAAGGAAGTTCCTTTAAACATCCGGATTATCGCCGCGACGCATCGGGATCTTCGCCAGCTGGTGGATGAAGGGAAATTTCGCGAAGATTTGTATTACCGCCTGCATGTGTACCCGATCAACGTCCCTCCTCTAAGAGAAAGGAAGGAGGACATTCCTTATCTGGTCCGTTTTTTTAGCGACAAGTTCGGTTGGAATTTGCCCTTGACCCCGCCATTCTGGGAGCGGCTGATGGAGTATCATTGGCCCGGAAACATCCGGGAGCTGATGAACGTCCTTGAACGCCAGCACATTCTGAATCAAGGGGAAGCGAATGACCCGTTCCCCATGCTGCGCCACGAAGCGCATGATCCGTTTCCCATGCCGCGCCACAAGGAGAGAATCGAAGCTCCGCACGCCCCGTCCGCGACGCTGTCTTTACGCGAAAAAATCCAGCTCGAGCAGATGACCGACGCCCTGCAAAAGACGGGCGGCAACGTCTCGAAGGCCGCCAAGCTGTTAGGCGTCCCCCGCAGCACCTTCTACAAAAGGCTGCAAAAATTCAAAGAAACGACGGCGGACTAAGGTGCGAAAATGATGCCTTAGACCGCCGCAGCCGTTTCAGTCAGCCGCGCCGCCACAACGTTCTTCCAGGCGGCAAAATCGTTCCGCCTTGCGAGTGAGCTGAATTAACCTCATCGCGAGCGCGTCTGTACAGCCTCAAACCGTTCAATCGGAGGCTGATGCATTGTTGAACAAGCCCTGCGAAAATAGTTAGGAAATCACTGTCAAATCGCGCAATTCCGGCATATATATGTTCTGGTGAGCTCAATATTAACGAGTGAAGGAGTGTTTCTCTTGGCGGTGTTGAAGGAAATGGACGTCCAGGAGCAGAAGGCTTACGCCATTCATGTGCTGGATGAGATGGGGCTGAACCAGATTGCCGAGTGGGTCAAAATTTTACCCGAAAATCGCTGGCAGGAGCTGTTCGTCTACCATTGGCCGATTTTAGCCAAAAAATGCGGCATTCGGGATTAGTGCCCCTGAAGCCGCCGTCCTCTCCCTACATAGCTCCCTGTACCGAAGCTCTGCCGTCCGCCTATCCAAGGAGCGGAAACCGCGGAGCTTCCCTATGCCATTGGACGGACATGCCTGACGGCATTTGCGGCCATGAGGGATAAATTTAGCCGGCTTCCCCCCTTAGGCGTCCGGTAGCCCCGGCGCTGCAACTGCAATACCGCACAGAAGCCGATCGCGGTTATGCTGACCTCCGGCAGCATCGGGATGCGGACGCGGCAGGCGGGGAAAGCCCGAAAGCCGCGCCGATGAACGGCAAGAGCGCCGCCTAAGCCTATAGACGAACGAATCCTTGCGCCAACCGGTCGTTGCAGCGCTTTCAAGCGGTACGGCCACAGCCTGCAGCTTGCCTGCAAACTTCTGTGCAGCCTTGCCCGGAGACTTACCGGCCGCCTTGCCCGTTGCCTTCCGCGCAGCCTTTCCCCGCAGACTACCGCGCAGCCTTGCTCGTTGCCTTCCGTGCTGCCTTGCCCGTTGCCTTCCGCGCAGCCTCGCCCGGAGACTTACCGGCGGCCTTGCCCGCTGCCTTCCGTGCAGCCTCGCCCGGAGACTTACCGGCGGCCTTGTCCGTTGCCTTCCGCGCTGCCTCGCCCAGAGACTTACCTGCCGCCTTGCCCGTTGCCTTCCGCGCAGCCTCGCCCGGAGACTTACCGGCGGCCTTGTCCGTTGCCTTCCGCGCTGCCTCGCCCGGAGACTTACCGGCGGCCGTCAGTCTTTGCCCGGCATCGGGCCGACATAGACGGACTCCGGCCGAAAAATCCGGTTGTTCCGCGATTGCTCCAGCACATGCGCGGTCCAGCCGACGACGCGCGCGGCCGTGAACGTAGGCGTAAACAGCTCCGGCGGCATCTGTACAGCGCGCATCACAGCGGCGGCGTAAAACTCGACGTTCGTGAACAGCCGCCGCCCCGGCTTGTATTCGGCCAGCAGCCTGATTGCCGTCTGTTCCGTATGCCGGGCCAGATCGAGCCAAGGATCGCTGCCGGCAAGCGCAGCGGCCACCTCGCGCAGCGCTTCCGCCCGCGGGTCGAGCGTCTTGTAGACGCGGTGTCCGAAGCCCATCAGCCGCTCCCCCCGCTCAAGCAGCTTCCGCATATAGCTCTCCGCCCGATCCTCCGTTCCAATCTCCTCCAGCAGGCGGATGACGCCGGACGGCGCGCCGCCGTGCAGCGGGCCTTTCATCGCGCCGATCGAAGCAGCGACGGCAGAGAACATGTCCGACCCGGTGGAGGCGACGACCCGGCCGGCGAAGGTGGATGCATTCAGCCCATGTTCCATGGCCAGAATCATATACGCATTCATGGCGCGAACATGCGCCTCCGCAGCCGGACGGCCGAACAGCAGACGGAGATAGTGGGCGACATGCCCTTCCCGATCTGCGGATGCTTCGCCGGCAGCGCCCGCATCCTCCGGCCAGCCTAGGCCGTTCGCGCGGCGATATCGGTAAGCGATGGCGACAGGCAGCATTGCCGTCAAGCGCACAGCCTGTTCGACCGATGGCGGCCCCTCTTCCTCCCTGTTCATCGCGGCAGCGGCGGAAATCAGCGCGCTCATGACCGGCGCATCCGCCGGCATCGCCTCCAGCAGCCTGCGCAGCTCCGGCGTCAGCCGTCTCTCCTGCGCCAGCCGGCTTTGAAAATCGTCCAGCTCCCGAGCTCCGGGAAGCTTGCCGTACCACAGCAAATACGCGACTTCCTCAAAGGAATGGCGAACCGCCAAATCTTTGGCCCAATACCCCTGGTAAACAAGCTCGCCTTCTTGGCCATTCACATGCCCGATCTCCGTATCGGCCGCCACAACGCCTTCCAGACCGGTAACCTTGGCTTTCATCCGCATTCGCTCCTTGTCAATAAGATGGTTAATCCCATCATATCAACAATTTGCGATAAACGAAACAATACATTTTTATTCAACTATATAAAAACAATTTATCAAAATCAACTATTACACCGTAACCCCGTTTTGACGCGCGAGAATGATCGTGCACAGCCACGCCAATTCAGCTGCGCTCAGCTCCCGCTTGTACGCTTTTTCCGCCCACGTATAATCGGTAATGACCGGAGGGCTGATTTCTCCGCTGACGCTTTTCCGGTATAAACCGTCCAGCGCGTCCCCCAGCATTTTCCACTGCCAGTCATGTTCGAGCTTCAGCGGCATATTGTCTTCCCCCTCCTCTTCAGTCGGTGCAGTAAGGCCGAAGGCTTCCGCCACTCCTGCCGCCGTCGCCCGGGCCAGCTGCTCGATTCCGTCTGGACTCGCCAGCAGCGCGGCATCGGCCGGCCGGTCGATAAAACCGAATTCCAGCAAAATCGCCGGCATCCTCGTCTCCCGCAGCACTGCCAAATTTGCCTGCTTGCGGCCGCGGTCGGGCAAGCGGTGTGCCGCGAATGCGGCAGCGATATGACGATGAATGACGCCTCCGTAGGCGTCAGTATTGCCCGGATACGTAAACGATTCGAAGCCTGTACCGCCTCCGGCGTTGATATGCACGCTCAGGAAATAATCGACCCCCGCCTCATTCGCCCTTCGCGCCCTGGCGCTTAGCTCCACGAAAACATCCGTCGTCCGGGTATACAGCACGTCCACCGCGCTGTATGCCGCCAGCAGTTCGCCGATCCGCAGAGCCAGCCGCAGGTTGATGTCCTTCTCGCGGAGCCCTCCCGATGCCGCGCCCGGATCATGCCCGCCGTGTCCGGCGTCGATCATGATTTTCAAGTAAACTCACCTCGCTTTGATTCAACTTATTCGGAGGCGCATTTGTACGATACGGCTGCTGCCGCGATGGCTGACACCGCTTCATGATAGCAGAATGATGCAAAAAATTAGCTGAATAATCAATTTCATTCCATCTGAGGAAACATATAATAGTTATAGATTGTCTGTAAGCGCTATCAGTCAATGTCGCAGAGCACTATGCCGACAGAAGGGGGATGAGAAAAGGCTGAGGCAACAAAAAAAGGAGGAGCGCAGGGCACCGCATACCCGATCGTGTCCGAACATATCCAACGGAGAGGAAAGGTGGCATGTCTATGAGTCGTACAATTGGCCCGAAGCTGATCGCCGCAGCGCTCGCTTTGGCCGTCGCGGCGGCTTGCAGTGGAAGTCCCCCGCCGGCGGCCAGCCCGGATGAAGGAGCGGCGCCCGAGAAGCGAAGCGAGCCGGTCGAGCTGTTCATCGTATCGGCCAGCGGAGATTCACTGGAAAGCTTTAACGAACGCTTCGGAGATATGATTAACCGGAAGTTCGCAAGCTCCAACATCAAGGTAACCTATCTTCCCTGGAAAAAGGAAGGTCCCGGCATCCCCGAAATGATTACCGCAGGACAGCAGATCGACATGTATTTCGATTCGATCGGCATTTTCCCCACCGTTCAGAACTACAATCTCCAGATGGACATGACCGATCTTGTCAAGCAGCACAATCTCGACTTAAGCGCCTTCGAGCCGGTAACCTTGCAGGCGGCCCATGCGGCATCGGGCGGCGAGGAGCTATGGGGAGTACCGGTCTTTAACAATAATCTCGTTCTGTATTACAACAAGGATATTTTCGATAAATTCGGCGTCGCCTACCCGAAAGAGGCTATGACGTGGGACGAACTGAACGAACTGGCCAAAAGCTTGGGCCGCTCCGACGGCGAAAAGCTGTACGTCGGCTATACGACCTCGGCCAACCACGCCCTGCGCATGAACCAGCTGTCGCAGCCTTATTTGAATCCGGATACGCAGCAGTCCGCCATCAACGGAGATCTGTGGCGCAAATATTACGAAACTGCGTTCCTGCAGCCGTACAAAGCGGCGGGCTTGCAGTCGTTTACGGACAAAAACAACCGGATGCCGAACTTCCTGACCCAGGAGGCGGCGATGTTCATGTACTTGTCGTCGGCCATATTCATCAACAAGGAATACGAAACGATCAATTGGGACATGGTGCCCATTCCGACGCTGCCCGATCAGCCCGGCATCGGCTCGCAGCCGTACCCGACCTTCTTCAGCGTCACATCGACCAGCAAGCATAAGGACGAGGCGATGGAGGTCATCCGCTTCCTCGTATCGGAAGAAGCGCAAATGCAGCTGTCCAAAAAAGGAATTATGCCTGTGTTGAACAGCCCGGCCGTCAAGGAGGCGTTCGGGCAGGAAAGCAAATTCAAGGACCGCAACCTGAAGGCTGTCTTTGTCAATCAATTCGCCCCTGTGCCGTATAAGAGCAGATACGACTCTCTAGTCGAGAGGACGTATAACGAAGCGGTCGGCGTCGCCTTGAATCAGGATATCAACACCGCGCTAAGGCAGGCGGAGGAAAAGGCGAATCAAATTTTGACGACGGAAGCGAACAAATAAGGAGCGGCCGCTGCCAGCTGCGGCGCCGCCCAAGGGCGCTGGCCGCTTACCCGCGCCGGAGCAGGCCGGAGCGCGCCGGACGGCGGGCGATCCGCCTAACGCTTAAGGGAAGGGGAAACCGGGAGCTTCGGCTGTCAGCAGCCGCCCGGGCCGGGCAGCTTGCGCAGCAAGCCGCAGCAAGGCGTGTACGGGTGCGCGCGCCGGCCCGTCGCCCGTCAGGCCCCTGCCGATCCCGGCTCCGCATCGCTCATCGTGGCGACGAGCTGCGGGTATACCGCTCCGCCGGCTATCAGCTCCCGGTGCGTCCCCTGCTCGACGATCCGGCCCTGATGCATGACGAGAATCAGGTCGGCATTGCGAATCGTCGACAGCCGGTGGGCGATGATCAGCATCGTGCGGCCGGCCCGCTGCTCGTCGAGCTGCTCCTGCAGCCGGCGTTCGGTCTCCATATCGAGCGCCGAGGTTGCCTCATCCAGGATCAAGATTTCGGGATCGCGCAGCAGCGCCCTGGCGATGGCGAGCCGCTGGCGCTGCCCTCCCGACAGCGTATAGCCCCGCTCGCCGATCACCGTATCGTAGCCTTCGTCCAGCGTCATGATAAAATCGTGAATTTGCGCGGCGCGGCACGCCTCGATCATCCGGCTTTCCGGCACGTCGCCGCGCCCGAACAGCAGATTGCTGCGGATCGTATCCGGCAGCAGGAACGGCTCCTGGAAGACGACCGCCAGCTTCTCCAGCCAATCTGTCCGCCGAATCTCGGAGAGCGGAATCCCGTTCACCCGGATGACGCCCGACGACGGTTCGAAGAACCGCAGCAGCAGCTGCGTCACTGTCGATTTGCCGCCGCCGCTCGCCCCGACGATCGCGATCTTCTTCCCCGCCGGCAGCGATAAGGTCAGCTCGCTCAGCACCTGCTTAACCGTGCCGGGATAAGCGAACGTCACACGCTCGAAGCTTAGGCTGCGCACCTTCGCCTCCAGCGGGCTCGCGCCGTCGCTCAAGCGCTCCTGGTCGAACAGCTCCTTGACCCTGTCCACATAAGCCAGCTGCCCGGACATATTCATCGCAAAGTTAAAAACCGCTTGAAAATTGTTGAACAGCTGATTGCAATACTGGTACACGATGACGAAGACGCCGATCGAGACGCTGCCCCGGATAACGGAATAACCGCCGAACACCAGCACCGCCATCCGCCCGATCCACTGCGCCGAATGGCTGAGCAGCAGCTGCCCGTTCGCCAGCTTGCCGTTCTCCATCACTTTATCGAAAAAGACGGCAAAAGCGTTCCGGAAGTTCTTCTCCTCCCACTCCATCCGGTTGAAGGCAATCACCTCGCGCGTCGAGGAAATCCCTTCTTCGATTTTGGTCAGCATCTCGCCCCGCTTCTCCTGCATCTCCCTCGTCTGCTTGCGCATGATCGGGCCGTAATATCGGCCGATGCCGATATAAAGCCCGCTGAATAGCGTCACAATCGCCAGCGCCACCGGGCTGTTCCAGCCGATGACGATAACGAGCAGCAGCGTGCCCGCGATCTGCTGGACGCCTCGGGGCAGCTCGTCGGTAACAAACGAGGACACGTTCTGGATATCGCTTGTAAAATACTGCACCCACTTGGCCGTCCGGCTGCTTTGAATCGAGGCGAGCGGCATTCGCTGAATAACCGCCATCAGGCCACCGCCCATGCGCCGGTGCAGCGCGAGGCCGTTCATTCTCGTCAAATAGCGGCCCCACCCGTTCAGCACATACGAGCTGAGATATGTCAGCGTCAAGTACAGCAGCACCCATTTCAGCTTGCCGTAATCTTTGCCGACGAGCACGTCGTCGATCAGAAATTTCTGCGAGCCCTGGGCCATGATTTGCGCCGATTGCGCCACGGCCAGCACCGCCATGCTGAGCAGCACGGCCCATTTGGCCCGGCCGAGCAGCTCCCACACCCATCGGATCGTCTTCATCCGCCGCTTCCTTTCCGTCCTATGCGTTTGCTATACGCTCCCCTTCGAGCTCGTACAGCCAGCCTCCCCGCTCCATCAGCTCGCGGTAAGCGCCTTCCTCCGCGACCCGGCCGTCGCGCACGACGACGATCCGGTCATAGTTGCGAACCGTCGACAGGCGGTGGGCGACCGTCACCGTCGTGCGGCCCTGCATCAGCCTCTCTAGCGCTTTCAGCACGTCGCGCTCGCTGACGTTGTCCAGCGCCGACGTCGCCTCGTCCAGCAGCACGATGCGCGGATCCTTGATGAACATCCGGGCGATCGCGATGCGCTGCCGCTGCCCGCCGGACAGCTTGACTCCCCGTTCGCCCACCTGCGTGTCGTAGCCGCTTGGCAGCGCCATGATGAATTCGTGTGCGCAGGCTGCCTTGGCCGCCTCGACGATCTGCTCGTCGGTCGCCTCAGGGTTGCCGAAACGGATGTTGTCGCGAACCGTCGCCCCGAACAAATACGTCTCCTGGAAGACGATGCCGATCGCATCCCGCAGCTGGCTGAACGGCAAGTCCTTGAGCGGCACCCCGTCCAGCCGAATTTCGCCCTCGGCCGGATCGTAGAAGCGGGCGATCAGCTTCAGGATCGTGGACTTCCCGTTGCCGCTCGTGCCAACCAGCGCCACCCTCTCCCCAGCCCGAATCTCGAGCGAAAAATCGCGCAGCACGTCGCGCGCTCCGTACCCGAACCGGACGCTGTCAAAGCGGAGGTTGCCGCTGATGCGCGGCAGCGCCGACGGCCGCTCGGCCTCCTTCACCTCCGGATGCAGCTCCATGAACTGCTTCAGCTTCTCCCCTTGGTGCAGCAGCAGGCTCTGATCCATAAAGATCGAGACGAGCTGCGTCGACTGCCGGTTCAGCATCTGATAATACATCGTGAAGGCGACGAACTCGCCGACCGACAGCGAGCCGATCCGGTTCAGGTAAGCGCCGAAGACGAACATGACGAGCATGCCCGCAAACGATGACAGCTGCCGGGCAAGCGCCCGGAGCCCGCGGAAAATAAACTGTTTGCGCTGGCTCTCGTTGTAGCTGTCATGCTTTTGCCCGAACCGCATGAGGTCCCACGATTCGCTGCGGTATGCCCGCATTTCCGTTATACCGCTGATGCTTTCGTATATTTTGCGGTTCCAATCCGTCCTGCGGTCTCTGGCGACCTTGCCCCAGTAGGATGTTTTTTTCGTCAAATACGGCCCGACCATGTAATACAGAAAAAAACAAGGCAGCGTCGCCAGCGTCAGCGGCGCGTTCATGTGCAGCACGAAGCCGAGAGCGACGAGCAGCAGCAGGCCATTGTTGATCAGATTCGGAAAATGCCGCTGGTAAATGCCCTGCACCGCCTGTACGTCGCTGTTCAGCAGCGAGAGCGTCTCGCCGACGGCGTGGCTCTCGTAATAGGAGAAGCTGAGCCGCCGCAGCTGCCGGATGCAGTCGAACTGCAGATCGCGCGACGCCTTCTCCCGGATCAGCCGGGACAGCAGATTGTTCGCCGCCATCGCCCCGAACATGATTGCGAGAATCAGCGTAAGCCCCAGGACGATGAACTTGAACTCGCCTGTATTCCCGGCCATGACCACCTCGTCGATGATATGCTGAATAACGCGAAAGACGCTCATCTGCGACAAGGAAATCAGCAGCCCGCAGACGATAAACAACGCCATATGCCACCCATACGGTTTCAAGTAAGCGAGAAGCCAAACATATACTTTACAATAGTGCCAGCCGTTCTTGGACGGATTCCAGGCGCAGTCCTTCTCGTCCTCGCCACCTTCGTCCCGGCTGCGCCCGCGTCCGCCCGGCCGCCCCGCTCCGAGAGCGCCGCGCTTCTCGCGCGGGTCTTCCGCTCCAGCATGGCGAAGGCGATTCCTGCGTTCCCCTGCGCCGTCCCGGTCCTTGGCCTGCTCCCGCTCCTGTATCGCTTCTTCCCATCTCTTTGTCTTATCCAAACGGCTCATCCCTTTCGGATCTTCCGTTGATTCCGCAGCGCGCGTGACGCGCGTGATAAGATTATCCATCAGCTTGACGCATGATAAGATTATCCATCAGCTTAACATAGGAAGAAAGCGGTTTAAATAGATGATTTTACCCCTTTTCATGGACAATACGATCTTTCAACGGATCAGCTGCGCGGCCGTTACGCTTCCAAGGCTGTCCCTCAGCTCGTGGGCCTGTCCTTCAACTGGTGCTCGACCGGCGGCAGCGAAGAGAGGAGTCGCATCTGCCCCAACCGCCGCTTCGGGGCAAATGGCGCCCCGGGATTCTGGACGCGCCGCGCCTGGGCAGGTCGGCAGCTTGCTCCCCATCGCATATTACGTTTGCCTCCCATCGCATATTCCATGCCGCTGACGCAGCACCATCAGAAGATGAAAATGGACCGCGGACCCGGGGCTATTTTCAAGATAGACGCCTATGACGAACGACTCCTTCGTCATCGGTCGTCACCTTCGGTATTGAAAAATTCGTCGGAGGAATCCCGTCCAATTTTTCAAGATAGACCCCCATGCCGCTTGCACGGCACCATCAGATGGTGAAAATGAGCCGCACCGCCCTGGGGGGGGGGCTATTTCCAAGATAGTCCGCAAATGTTGTATTTTGTACAACAAAAACGAGGCGCCCCCCCCTGTTTGCGGCTCAATGTTGCACTTTGTGCAACATTTCGAGCGATGTTCCCGCGTTTGAAGCCAAACTCGCCCAAATTTTTGCACAAAATGCAACATTCCCCTGCCTCTGGAGCGAAAAGGCCGGAAAATGTTGCATTTTTTGCAGAATTTTTCGCCACATGTGCTCGGTGTCGCCCGGAGAGAACCCGCAGGGTCTGTGCAAGGCACAGGAAGACGCCCATGACGGGCGAATCCCGCCGTCATCGGTCGTCACCTGCGGTTTGACAATTCGCCGATGAGCTTCGGCGAATTGTCAAGAGAGCAAGCCGTCAGCCGCGAATTTGTCCCGCAGCAGCCTCGCCAGCTCGTCGTCAGGCAGCGGCCGCCGGTGCGTATTTTCCAAATAGATGTATTTCTCCGTCTCGGGCATCAGGAACGCCTTGTACCAGGCGAAGCCATCCGGGCTGTCGCCGTGCATGCGCAAAAACTTGCGGGCCGTATCGACATGGTTCATCGTGTTCTCGATGTTCGTCAGCCAGTCGGCCCAATAGAAGCGCTCCCACTTGCCGTGCTCCGCTTCCCGCAGCGCCTGATAGCCTTCACGGTAGCTCCACAGCGATTCGGACGCCAGGACGAAGGCCTCAGGGTAACGTCCGCCCGCATACGCGTCGTAGGCTTCGCACAGCCGGATGAAGCCTTCGCAGCCGGACCTGTGCAGGATGCCGTGGAAGCGGAGATGATCGCGCACCCTTTGTCCGTCCGTCTCGTTCAATGCTGGGAGCAGCGCGTCCACCTGGGCGATCCACTCCGTCCAGCGCGGCAGGCCCTCCTCGCAGCGCTGCCGGAACCAGCGCACCTGCTCGGCGAACGGCATATCGCCGGTCGCCCAGCGCAAGCCCGGATGGGCGTTCGCCGTACGGCCCTGCAGCCAGTGGCCGACGATTTTGCGGGCGGCGTGATGATAAAATTCGTCCCCCGCCCAGTCGTCCTCGTGCGGCCCATAGGCGATGGCGTTGCCTGCATAAGTGCGGTACAGGCGCAAAATCGTCTCATGCTGCGAGCTGTAGTAGGCCTTCACGAATTGTTCCGCGTGCGCTTCGGCATCGGCGTGCCCCTCGGTCCACAGCTCGCGGATCAAATCGAGCTGGTACACGTGCGGCCGAATGTTGCCGCAGTTGAGCAGCAAATACTCGTCGGCGCCCGCGGCGAACGCCTGCATCACTTCGTCTGCGATAAATTTTGCCGGCCCCGGGAACATGGTCAAGTGATTGGAAGCCTGCAAATCGTGGAACGTCACATGATAATAAATTCCGTGCTTGCCGCCGTCCCCGGCCGTCGGAAGCGCCGGAACACGATGATTCAGGTAGCCGTGGCGGCGCGACACCATTTTGCCGTACCCGTTGTCCGCCCACACCTTAATGACGTCCTCCGGCAGCTCGATATAGCCGCCTTTGTACAGCTCGGCGATCTCGCCGTACAGAGCGACGCAGCATACGGGATGCGCAACCTTGTCCCGGATCATGCCGTACTGCCTGCGGATGACGCGGCTGATCATCTCTCCCCGCTTCTCCGATGTATCGAAGTACGGGTCGTTCTCCCAGAACGGCCGGTCTCCCTGGCCGCGGAACGACAGCACCCAGACGACCTTGCGATCCTTCTGCTTCTCGATGGCCTCAAGCCACAAGCGTTCGAACAGCTCCGGCTCCTCCCGGTAGCTCGCGGCTTTCCCCGGATAAGCCCGGAGGAACATTTCCGCGCCGAGCGGCTCCGCATGGTGATGCGTAATCCACAGCCCCATCTCCGAGGCGACCTCGTAATGAACGCCGGTTTTCGGCAGATCGGTGCCCGGTATGACCATATTGCCGCTGCAGCGCAGCAGCGCCTCGAACACCGGCATCCATACTTCGCGGGTCGGGGGATAAGGCTCCTTCCAGCCGATCAGGCACACCTCGTCGTTCACGAACCAGCCTCTGTAGCGCACGCGGGGCGCCGGCGAATCGTAATCCTCGCAAGGCACGCGCAGCTCCTCGCGGCGTTCGATCGTCTGATCGGCCCAGAACCAGAACGGCTGAATGCCGAGGTACACCCGGCTGAAATGAAGAATCGCATAAATGATGCCCAAATCATCGCTGCCGACCATATGGAGGCAGAGGCGGCTCCGCTCTTCCTTGAAGCGGTAACCGAACGCCTCCGGACGATCCGCCAGCTCGTCCTCCCGGACCGCATAACGGATGCGGATCGCCGCCGCCTCCTGCGGGTCTGACGTCACCGCCGGCTCTTCGCCCAGCACAGCCAGCCAGTCCCTGGTCAGCATGCGCACCGCATGCTCTACCGGCGGAGTCATCGCTTCCGGGACTCCGATGCGAATCTTTTTCCCTAACTGCATGATCTTAGAGGAACTGCTCATCTTCTCTCCACCCTTTCCTGCGTGTCTGCCGATGACAATCGAATCGCTTGTCCTGGGCGTTTCATCTACCTACTATATCGATCAGGCGGCCGCATGCCCAAGCGTCTTTTTTCGCCGGGCTGGCAAAATTCCTGGGCGCTCTGCCGCCTAATCCAGCTCTTCCTTCAGCCGCACGCCTTCCGGAAGCACGGCCTCGATGCGGCGGCGCAGCGCCGGGTCCGCGTGCAGCTCTCCGCTCAGGATGCCGACCTGGCCGCTGTCCCCACGGGTGCGGATGAGCCGGCCCAGCCCTTGGCGGAGCCGCAGCAGCATGTACGGCAGGTCCACTTCCTCGAAGGGTGCAGACGATTCCTGCCGCTTCGCCATAAAGACCGGATCGCGCGGCGGATAAGGCAGCGACCAGACGATAACGTTCGACAAGGACGGGCCGGGCACGTCAAGCCCTTCCCACAGGCTGACCGCGCACAAGCTGCTCGTCTCGTCGCGCTGAAATTCAGAGATCAAATGACTGATCTCCGCGTCGCCCTCGAACAGGAACCGCATTCCGGCACACGCCGGATGCCGGACGAGCTCCCGCTTGAAGCGCAGCAGCTCCTGCGTTGCCGGAAACAGCACGAGCGCTCTGCCTTCCGTTCGCTTTAGCAGCTGGACGGCCAGCTCCATTTTCGCATCGAACGGTTCTTCCGGAGGCAGCTTCGGAGCATAGACGTTCATCCGCTGCGCGTAATCGTAAGGGGATGGCGTGGAAAAAGACAAATAGTCCTCAACCCCGAGGCTATCGGCAATATATCGAAAATCGCCGTCCACCGACAGCGTGGCGGACGAGAAGACGAGCGGCAGCTTCAGGCTGAAGACGCGCTCCCGCAGCACATCCTTCACCATGCGCGGCATGACGGACAGCGCGAGCCCGCTGCCGCTGCCCGTAACCCAGCCGACGAACGTCTCTGGCCGCTCGAACAGTTTCAGCGCCTTCTGCATCATCTCCAGATGCTCCTCGACGATGCGCAGCTGATATTCGTTCAGCGTATACAGCCCGCTCTCGAATACAAGCTCCTCCTCAATCGCTTCCATCAGCTGGCGAAAACGGGCTGCTTCCCGGGCGAGCGGCTCGTCCAGCGCGATCCGCTTCCGCTGGGAGCCGGGGATCTCTTCGCTGCCGCTCTCCAGCAGGCCGAACAGCGCCGCGCTCTGCTCGATCGCCTCTTCGACGCGCAGCGCCAGCGTCTCGCGGATCTCCCCCTTCAGCAGCCGGCTGATCAGCTCCTCGAACACGGACTGCTTCAGCGTATAGGTGAGCGCTTTCTGCGCAGCCGCTTCCAGCAGATGCCCTTCGTCAAAGACGACGGCGCAGTGCTCCGGCAGCAGCGGCAGCTGGCCCTCCCGTTTGCGCCCTTCGTACGTCCATACGTGCTCCATATAAAAATCGTGAGAGCAGACGATCAGGTCGGCGGACCGGCGGTAATGTTCGCGCGAGAGCGTCTGGCCGCAGCGGTGCCGCTTGTCGCAGACGAGGCAGTCCTGGAAGGCGTCCCAGTTGATGCGCCCCCACTGCTCGTCGCTGAGATGAGCGTAGTCCCTGCGGTCTCCGTATGCATGAAACGTCTGCAGCCCGCCGCGGGAGCGGACGAACGGGGGCAGTGCCTCGTACAGCTCCTCATACAGCTCGCCGTCCTCGTCTCCGAACCGCGCTTCGTCCAGCTTTTTCAGGCATACATATTGATCCGGCGACTTGCCGAGGCGGGCATCGACATTCAGACCGAGATGCCGCGACAGCTTGGCGATATCGCCCTCCGGCTTCACCAACTGCTCGATCAGCGATTCATCCGCGCAGGCGATCACGGCAGGCTTGCGCGTATAGCGCGCATAGCAGACGGCGTAGAGCAAATAGACCAGCGTTTTGCCCGTGCCGACCCCCGCTTCCGCGAAAATCACCCGCTTCTCGGCGAACGCCCGCTCCAGCTGAAACGCCATATAAATTTGCTCGTCACGCACCTCGAAGCCGCTTTCCGGCAAAATGTCGTAGAAGACGTCCGCCGCCCAGGCGCCGACCTGCGGAAGGAAGGGCTGCGTCGGATCGTATGCAAAAGGAAATCTATCCACTCTCGTGTAGCCTCCGTTAATCCATTATGAGGGAAGTCCAAAATAAAAAATCTAACACAGATTCCGAACCGATGCAATGCCGATATAGCATCGTTGTTATTGTTCTGTGATCATGTCATGAACCGATATGGCATCATTGGTTGCTGCTCCATTGCTGATACGGCTCCAGGCGGCTCATGTGCCAAGCCCGCTTCGCGGCAACGCCAAAAAAACCCCGGGCCTCCCGTCGAGATGACGAAGGTCCGGGGTTTGCGCCGCGTCCGATTATTCAGCTCAGGCGATATGATTCGATATGGCTCAACAAGCGGCTTCCGCCAGCAGCTGCTGCTTCACCATGCCGCTGAGCAGCTCCAGCTGCTCCACCTCGAGCCGGTGATTGCCGCGCAGTCCGGCAGCGTCCTTGACCCGGCTGGCGGTCGTCAGGCTCAGTCCGAGCCGCTGCAAATGATATTTGGCGTTGACCGGATAATACTGCAGCTCGATCAGCGAGGCCGCGCCGAGAAAAGCCTGCAGCTTCGCCGCCAGCTCCGGCGCCTCGCGCCAATTCTCCATCAGCGACACGTACAGCTCGGGATGGAAATTGGCCATCACGCCGCTAAAGCCGGCCGCCCCCAGCTGAAGCGAGCCCAGCAGCGTCGCCGAATTGGCGTTGAAAATTTTCAGCTGGCTGCCGTCAACCGCCGCGAGCTTGGCCCGGAGCTGCTCCAGATCGCAGCACGTATCCTTCAGGAACAGGAATCTCCCGGTTTCGGCGCACCAGCTCAGCAGTTCGGGGGACAGCAGCCTTTTGTACGGATAAGGGCATTCATAGATTCCGAAGGGCACGTCCGGAATGGCGTCCAGCAGCCTCCGCGCGTGCTCCCGCCACACGCTGTCGTCGTCCTCCGCTGCAGCCAGCCGGTTGCTGACCAGCACGAGGGCGTCCACTCCGGCGGCGGCGATCCGCTTCAGCTCGGCGATCTGCTCCTCCGGCGCATCGGAAATATGCCCCGAGGCGATCACCTGAACGCGACCTGCTGCCTTCTCTTTGACAAAACGGGCGATTTCCACTCTTTCCTCCAGCGTCAGGCAAAACATCTCGCTGGACTGGCAGACGGCGAACAAGCCGTGCACGCCGTGCCCGATATACCATTCGACCAGCTGCTCCAGAGCAGCGTAATCGACGCGGTTCTCCGCGGTAAACGGGGTAATCATGGTCGGCCATACGCCGTTTGCTATCGATATGCTCATAACCGCTTCCTTTCCGGGGCAGCCAGCGCAGCCCCGCTTAAGATGAACGCCCGCCGGCTGTACCTGGTGCCCTGGTACGGGGCGCTCGGGATATAGTGCGGACAGATGCAGCGGCGAACGCCGATCCGGGCAGACTTCTGCCAGGCCTAGCCGCGCGCGGTGTCCGCAGCATCACGGCGATGGGGGGCTCGGGCGAAAGCCCCGTCATTACCGATACAGCGGGCCGAAGGCGGCGCAAGCCCGGTAATCGGCGCCCGTCGGGTCGTTCGCGCCGAAGGCGGCCCAGGCGCTCGGCCTGAATATGCGCTCCTGCGGCACATTGTGCATGCTTACCGGAATGCGCAGCATCGAGGCGAGCGTGATCAGGTCCGCTCCCACATGCCCGCAGCTGACGGCGCAGTGATTGGACCCCCAATTGTTCATGACGCTGTATACGTCCCGGAACGGACCGTCGCCGGTCAAGTTCGGCACGAACCACGTCGTCGGCCAGGTCGGATTGCTGCGCTCGTCGAGGATGCGGTGCACCTCGGGATCGAGCTCGACCGTCCAGCCTTCGGCCAGCTGGAGCACGGGGCCGAGCCCCTTGATCAGATTGATGCGGGCCATCGTGACCGGCATGCCGCCGCGCGTCGCGTAATCGGTCGAGAAGCCGCCGCCGCGGAAGAAGTCGACCGCCGGGCACCACCGCGTCGCCTCCAGGCACCTGCTAACCTCTTCATCGGTTATGTCCCAGAACGGCTTCATCGCCGGCGCTCCCCCGGCCGTCTGCTCCCCGGTGCCGTCCAGCGCCGCCGGGCCGGAGTTGATCAGATGAATGACGCCATGCTGCGCCCGCCCCTGCAGCGATTGCCCGGTGACGCGCCGCACCGCTTCAGGGCTCCAATAGGTCCGGACATCGGCGAAAATTTGCGCGCTGTTCGTCAGCAGATGCCCGAGCAGCATCGTAACGGCGTTCAGGTTATCGTTCTCGGTGGCGAGGATGTAAGGCTCCCGCTTCCCGTTCCAGTCGAAGGAGCTGCACAGGATGGCCTCCATGAAGTCGCCGGTCGGAAAGTGGTCGGTCCACGCCCGCTGCCCCTGAAAGCCGGCGGCGATGGCGTTGTGCCCGGCCGCTTCCTCCTCGTAGCCCAGCTCCGCCAATTTCGGATTGCCGACCATCAGGTCGCGGGCGATCAGCGCCATTTTGACCACGGTCTCCCAGTCCTTCTCCTTCTGCTCCGCTGTTCGCTGCAGATGGGGCGGGTTCACCTCGGCGCCGGGCCGGCAGTGCTTGCGGGTCCACTCCAGGGCGATCCTGTATTCCTCCCGGTCATAGATTTCCCGCTCGATCCGCCGCACAAATTCCGTCATGTCGACGTACTCGTTGCGCATGCCCAGATAGTCCTGGAAAAAGGATTCATCCACGATGCAGCCGGCGATCCCCATGGAGACCGAGCCCATGGACAAATACGATTTGCCGCGCATATACGCCACGGCAAGGCCCGCCTTGGCGAACAGCAGCAGCTTCTGCTGCACGTCCCCCGGGATCGTCGTGTCGCCGATATCCTGCACGTCCTTGCCGTAGATGGCGAACGCCGGCAGCCCCTTCTGATTGTGCCCGGCCAGCGCCGAGGCCAGGTACACCGCTCCCGGCCGCTCTGTGCCGTTGAAGCCCCAGATCGCCTTGGGCATCCACGGATCAGTATCCATCGTCTCGGTCGGGTAGCACCACGACGGGCTGACCGTCAGCGTGGCGCCGACCCCTTCCCGCGCGAATTTCTCCGCGGCGCGGGCCGCTTCCGCGACGCCGCCGATCGTCGTGTCGCTGATCACGCATTCGACCGGCTCGCCGCTAGGATGACGCAGCCGCTCCGAAAGAAACCGGGCCGCCGCTTGCGCCATCTTCATCGTCGGCTCCTCCAGCGATTCCCGGATGCCTCCCCGCCGTCCGTCGATGACAGGCCGTATTCCGATCTTCGGCATCGCTCCGTAGCCCGGCCGATGCAGGCTTGCCGCTTTCATCAATGCGATCTCTCCTTTTGATTATGATTGTTCTCCAATAAAGAACATTGTTCTTATTTTGATATAAAAAAATAAAACGTGCGCTTCGAGTTGATTTCTGTTCTTTATCGGAGAACATCGTTCTCAAATATTACATTTTCATTTTATGGCATCGAACGGGCGAATACAATCCTTTTTTTGGCATGATTCCAGCTTGTCTTCACATGATTACAGCTTGTCTTCAATCGAAGCGACGATGCCCTTCAGCTTCGCGGCATAGAAGACGATCTGTTCGTCGCCGAAACGCAGCGAAGGGCCCGATATGCTGATGCCGGCGATGACCTGCCCCTTGCGGCCGCGCACCGGCATGCCGACGCATTTGATGCCGAATTCGTGCTCCATGTTGTCGGTCGAATAGCCTCGGGAGCGAATCAGCGCAAGCTCGTCCAGCAGTGCCTGCCGGTCTGTGATCGTCTGATCCGTATATTTCTTCAGCCCCTTGGCGCTGACGGCGTCGGCCGTTTCCTCCGGCATAAAGGCCAGCATGGCCTTGCCGATGCCCGTGCAGTACAGCGGCGCTTTGACTCCCAGCATCGATCTCGTGGACAGCTGGTTTTTCGGCGAGGCCGAATCGAGATAGATCACCTCCGTCTCGCTCGGAATGCCGAGATACACGGTTTCTTTCGTTTCGTCGGCCAACTGCTGCATATACGGCACGATGATTTTGCGAAAATTGATGTTGCTGGAGATGACGTTCCCAAGCTCGAGAATTTTCAAGCCGAGCCGGTATTTGCCGTTTTCCGGATTTTGCTCCAAATACCCCGCTTTGACGAACGTATCGACAATATTGTGAACGTTGCTCTTGTACAAGCCGAGCTGCTCGCTGATTTCGGTAATTCCCAGCTCCGGCGTATCCGGCTTGAAGCAATCCAGGATGCGCAGCGCTTTATATAACGATTTCACTTTGATCTCTTCCGGCATCGTATCGACCTCTTCGCTACAAAATTTCAACACCGCTGGCAACGACCGATAACGAAAGGAATCCATCGTCACAGGCGTCGTTTTTGAAAGATATCGGTTCTGAAAACAACGGAGGTTGGGGCGCATTGCATGGCAGCGTGCCAGAAGGCAGCTGCAACGCGGCACGGCACAAACATATCACGTTTGGGATGAGCGGCCGAACCGTTGGAACGATCGGGCCCGGGCCTTTTCGGCCTCGACCTCGCGGTTGCGGGGCTGCGCATCGGTTACAAGCGAGTCGAGCAGCATCCGGGCGGCAGCGGCGACCTCGTTAACGGCGCGGCTGAACGCCTCCTCGTTCGCCTTCGAAGGCTTGGCGAAGCCTGAAATTTTTCTCACAAATTGAAGCGATGCGGCTTGAATCTCCTCGTCGGTCGCCGGCGGGTCGAAGTTGAACAGCGGCTTAATACTGCGGCACATGAGCATTCTCCTTTCATTCGCGAGATTTGCTATTGCTGTCATCTTACTACAGCTTGCGGGCTCCTTGCCAGCCGCGAGCTTACTTATCTTGAGGTAAGTCTCGCACGTTCAGGTAACTTACTCTACTGTTTTTCAGTACTTACCAACAGCGGAAAATGTTCCTATAATAAAGACAGACGCCTATGAGGAGCGATTTGTTCTTCATCGGACGTTGCCTGCGGTGTTGAAATTTTGCTCGGCGGATTACCGTCAAATTTTCACCTAATCGATTCGGCAAGGAGGCGTTACCCTGTGGAATACCGGAAGCTTGGAAACAGCGGTCTGAAGGTGAGCGAAATCAGCCTCGGCAGCTGGCTGACGTACGGCGGCTACATTGCCGACGATCCCGCGGTTCGCTCTATCGAGCAAGCGTACGATCTCGGCGTCAACTTTTTCGATACCGCCAATGTGTACGAGCGCGGAGAAGCCGAGAAGGTCATGGGCAAGGCGCTGTCCCGTTATCCGCGGGATTCCTATGTGCTCGCAACCAAGGTGTTCAACAAAATGGGCGAAGGTCCGAACGACCGCGGCTTGTCCCGCAAACATATCATGGAGCAGTGCGAAGCAAGCCTGAAGCGGCTCGGCACGGACTACATTGACATTTATTATTGTCACCGGTACGATCCGGAGACGCCGCTCGAAGAGACGCTTCGCGCCTTGGACGACCTCGTCACGCAGGGCAAAGTGCTGTACATCGGCGTCAGCGAATGGACTCCGGCGCAAATTACCGAGGCGTACGCGATCGCCGACCGGCTGCTGCTGGACAAACTGATCGTCAACCAGCCGATCTATAATATGTTCAACCGGTATATTGAGAAAGAAATCATTCCGCTCGGCAAAGCCAAGGGCTTCGGGCAAGTTGTCTTCTCCCCGCTCGCCCAAGGGCTGCTGACCGGCAAATATCGTGTCGGAGAGCCCATCCCGCCCGAAAGCCGCGCCGCCAGCAAAAACTGGGACGAGAAGCGGTTGAACGAGGCGTCGCTGCGCAAGGTAGAGCGGCTCTCCGCTCTGGCTGCCGAGCTCGGCATCAAGGTATCGCAGCTGGCCATCGCCTGGGTGCTTCGCCAGGACAACGTGTCCAGCGCCCTCGTCGGCGCCAGCCGTCCGGAGCAAGTCATAGAAAACTGCGGCGCGTCAGGCATCAAGCTGTCCGAGGATACGCTGAGCGCTGTTGAGGAAATTTTGCAAGGATAACCGCACGCTGATAGCCACTGCGGAGCCGCCCAGAGACGCTGGCCGCTTATCCGGCCGGAAGCGCGCCTGGCAGCGAGCGATGGCGGCAATGAGCGGTTCGGGCCGGCGATGGCAAACAAACCGGCGCCGGGCCGCTTTGCTTTTGTGCGGACGCAGCGGCTTGCCGTACGCAGATCGTAGCGATGCGCAGGCTTAGCGGCTTGCGGCTTCCAGCCCGCAGGCGTTGCCATAATAGGCCTGTCGATAACCACAAAGTGGCGGAAAATAGACCGCTCAATCGGTATAGTATTACAGATCGGCGACTAACCGCACTTGAATGAAACGACCGAATCCGGCTTTCGAATGACGATCGACTTTCGGTTTTGCTTCGCTCATGCGTTGGCTCCTCTCCATCGTTTCGGATATGCAAGCCTCAGCCACGATGTCACCGCCTTCCTGTATTATCCTGGATTTTCCTAAATAATCAAATCGATGCTGCGCACATCGTCAAACGAAATCCACGAGTATTCTTCGGCGTTTTCCACCCGAAACCGTCTGCTCGTGCGATCGAACTTCGTAATTTTCCCCCGGATGCTCTGGTCCTCTTCCTCGCTCCAGACGGTTACGATCACCTCTTTTTCGGTAAATAAAGCTACGCCTAACGCACGCGTAATCGATTCAAAGTCTTGCTCGTCGTGCGCCCGATTGAGAGAATGCTCGGAAAAACCCCTGAGCTTCTCATCCATAGAGATGTTATTTCGCATCCTGCAACCACCCCATAACAAGAACATTTGTTCCCATATTATAGAGCGAACGGGGAGGATATGCAAGACAAGAATCGCCTGCGCATGTCATTGTGCGAAAAAAGCGGAGCCCCAAGGCCGTCACGGACGGCGCTCCGTGCGCGGATATGGCGGACGCCCGGAATGGGCACGGAATCCTCCTATGGGTGACACAACATATCACATGCGACGTTACGCTGGCGATGCCGTCCGGGAACTTGTTCCTATGGAACGAATGCGATGAAAATGGATGGGGCGACAAGTGCCGCGCGGGAATCCAACGAAGTTGTTCGGCGGTTCACGCTTACCGCCCAAAAATGGAAGGCACATGCTGCTCTTTGGATCGTATTCGTGAAACCGTAAGGTCCCCACCACTGCGCAAGCAGCTCCGGTTCCGTCCCAGCCCGGCAGACCAGATTCCGACTTTTCGCAGCTCTTCTCCATTGTTTCCAGCAGTGAAATAAATTCATCAACGGTTGGCGGCTCCCGACGGTTCATCTGCTCCACAACCCGCTCGAGTTCGGCCAGAAGCTTCTGTTGAGCTTTAATATTTTTTATGCGAGCCAGCCAGTCCCAATCCCCTCTCTAACGCAAGTGACAAACGCTATTTTGCTGAAACGCAGCCTTTGGAAAATGTAACGCAGGCTTAGTAGCGCTATTTGGTCAAAAACGCTGAATCGGGTAGCCCAAAATGCCGAAGTAAGGCTGCTCACTTGCGTTAGAATGCCAAATCGATCGTTTCGAGCGAAATAAGCTCTCTGGCTAGCGTTAGCCCGGACAAAACAGCACCCTGGACTAGCGGGCATGAAGAGATGCTCCACGTCAGCGTTCGAGCTCCGCGTTAGCGCGGCCCCTCCCCGGGCACACCCAGGCACATGAGGCGACAAATCCTGCAAAAAATACAACTTTTTCTGCCCCCTTCGCACAAGAGGAAGGAGAATGTTGTATTTTGTGCAACAATTTTGTGGGGATTGGCTTAAAAACCGGAAACATCGCCCAAAATGTTGCACATTTTACAACATTGAGCCGCAAATAGGGTGGGTTGCCCCGTTTTTGTTGTACAAAATACAACATTTGCTCACTATCTTGAAAATAGCCCCCAGGGCCCGCGACCCAATTTTCACCATCTGATGGTGCCGCGCGGCGGCATGGGCGTCTACCTTGAAAAATTGGACGGAACCCTCCGGCGAATTTTCGGGCACCGAAGGTGACGACCGATGACGAAAGGAATCGCTCGTCATAAGCGGCTATCTTGAAAATAGCCCCGGTCCCGCGGCCCGTTTTCGTCTTCTGATGGTGCTGAGCAAGGCGTCATAGGCGGCTATCTTGATAATTCGGCTTTATCTACAAGCTGAATTTTCGGGCACCGCAGGCGACGACCGATGGCGTAAGGAATTGCTCGTCATAGGAGGCTATTATCAAATGATCGAAAGCGATTTATAATGTGGAGAAAGCCCCGGGCGAACAGCCGGATCGGCGCACGCGTCCGGGCTTATGCGATAACCTGCGGATAAAGCGAGGCGCGGCGCCGGCTTCGCCAACGTTCGGAAAGGGGAATGTGGGAATTGAAACAAACAACCGATGTCATATATTGGGATGAATGGACGCACCCGGCGTTCGGACAGCGGCCGCTGTACATCGCGGCGAGCGAGGCGGGGCTGTGCCGGATCACCTGGCCGAGCGAATCGTTCGAGACGCTGCAGGCCTGGGCCGCGAAGCACGCGCCGCATGCCGGCCTCGTGCGGGACGAGCGGCGGATGGCCGCGGCTTTGCTGCAGCTGCGGGAATATTTGGATGGCGAACGGACAGAGTTCGAGCTGGCCCTCGATCTGAGAGGCACTCCCTTTCAAGTATCCGTCTGGCGCACGCTCGTGCGCATTCCGTACGGCGAGACGCGAAGCTATTCGGACATTGCTGCCGCAGTGGAGAGGCCTGCCGCCGTTCGGGCCGTCGGCGCGGCCAACGGGGCGAACCCTGTGCCGATCGTCGTGCCGTGCCACCGGGTCATCGGCAAAAATGCGGCGCTGACCGGCTTCCGCGGCGGACTCGCGGCGAAGGAAATGCTGCTGCAGCGGGAGGGATATCGTGAATACAAGTCCGCGGGACATGCCCGCTTCCGGTTCTGAATCGCGCGCAGAGACCGTTCAGCTGACCGCGGCGGGCCCGTTCTCCTTCGGCGAGACGATGGCCTATCTGACCAGGTCGCCCCACGAATGCACGTATGCGGTGATCGACGGGCGCATCCGCAAGCTGCTTGAAACCGAGCAAGAGACGGTGCTGGTCGAAATCGGCGAGGGCGAGGATGGCGCGGCGCTGTCGATTCGTTGGCTCGACAGCCCGCCCCGCTCCCGTGCCGGGCGCGATGCCGTCGTCCGCTACGTCAGGGAATGGCTCGATCTCGATACAGATATGACCCCGTTCTATCGAATGGCCGAGAGCGACACGCTGCTGGGCGGATCGGTTCGCGACCATTTCGGCCTGCGCCTTGCGGGCATTCCCGATTTATTCGAGGCGCTGTGCTGGGCGGTCATCGGACAGCAAATTAACCTGACGTTCGCCTATATGCTGAAAAAGCGGCTCGTCGAGACGTTCGGCCGGTCCATGACCTTCGCAGGCAAGCGGTACTGGCTGTTTCCCCGCCCGGAGGAGATCGCCGCAACGGACGTCGCCGATTGGAGGAAGCTGCAGTTCACCGGCAAAAAGGCCGAATACATGATCGGCATCGCCCGGCTTATGGAAAGCGGCGCATTGTCCAAGGAGCAGCTGCTCGCCGCGGCGCAGCCGGGGGCGAATCCGCCTTTCAAGCAGCGGAGCAGCGGCTGCGGGCGATCCGCGGCATCGGGCCATGGTCGGCTCACTACGTGCTGATGCGCTGCCTGCGCGACCCATCCGCCTTGCCGATCGGCGACGCAGGGCTGCACAATGCGCTGAAGCGGCTGCTGAACCGCAAGGAGAAGCCGGAACTGTCAGAAATCCGCCGGCTGTTCGAGGCTTACCGCGGCTGGGAGGCTTACGCCGTCTTTTATTTCTGGCGGTTCCTCCAGGCCGCTGAGGCGAAGCCGGGTCTTGGCGGCTGACGGGCCTCGCAACGTGCGCGAAGCGTGAGCGAGCATCCTCGCCATATGCTTCCGCTCCTCCCGCGTCAACCCGCTGCCCTTCAGCGCTTCGCGGATCGGCACCACTTGGGTGACGTGACGGCCGCCCTGCTCTTTCCGCACGACGCAGGTAGGAATGCAGCGGACGCCGATCTGTATTTTTCCGGCATCGTCCTTGCGTATTTTCAGCGTCAGAATGACGCCGACCTGCGTATGCGGATTGTTTTTGAGGCGGGTGGAGACGAAGTTGCCCAAGGAATAGCTGACCAGCCGCCGGGAGCCGCGGAAGGCGATCGGCTGAAGCACGTGCGGATGGCTGCCCAGCACGATGTCGGCTCCGTGCTTGAAGAGCAGCCTCACGCACCGTTTTTGCGTCGCAGTCGGTTTGTAGTAGTACTCGTTTCCGAAGTGAAGATAGGCGATGACGACATCGACCTTCCGCCGCAGCCTCTTCACGTCCCGAACGAGCCGCGAGAGCGACAGCCGGTTGACGAGCCACGGTTTCCCCGCCGGCAGCTTAATCCCGTTCGTGTTCTTCGTATACGTCAGAAGGCCCAGCTTGATGCCGTTAATCGCGGCAATATAAGGCTGCTGCGACGCGGCGCGCGACGCATACGTCCCGGCATGGGCGATCCCGCACCGGTCCAATATCCGCAGCGTTCGCAGCAGCCCCTTCGCCCCGTAATCCATGCAGTGATTGTTCGCCGTAATCAGCATGTTGAAGCCGGCCCGCTTCAAGGCCGGCGCCAGCGCATCCGGACAAGTGAAGCGCGGCCCGGCGGATTTCTTCTGCGGCACGCCGCGCGGCCCGGCAAAGGTCGTCTCCAGATTGCCGATCGTGAAATCGGCCCGCCTCAGCTCGTCGGACACGGGGGCGAACAGGGGATCGAACGAATAGCTGCCGTCCTCCTTTCGGGCATCCGCGATCAAGTAACGCTTCACCAGCAAATCTCCTACAGCAGCAAGCTGAATTTCCTGCACAGGCACCATCCATTCTTTTTACATCCATCTTATGCAGGAAGCAACGTTTCCGCCGCCAAGAAGAGAGAATTGTTTTTGGGGCATGGGACATGGATAGCATTGGACAGTGCTGGCGGCTGCGGCTGCCTTGCAAGCGGAGCAATGCCTGGAGCAGGCCGGATGCTCCGGCAGACGATAGTCTACATAACCGCCAACCGGTCCATTGTCGTTAACGTACGGGCGCAGCGCCTGCGGGATGCGGACCGAGCCGTCCTCCTCCTGGTGGTTCCTAAATCAAGCGTCTGCCGCGCCTCGCTTCCGGCAACGCTTCGCGCGGCATGCTTTTCGCTCTGTCAAACCACTGGCCTACAGCAGCCGCTTGATGTCGTTGCCGGCGGACGAGTCGTCCGGCTCGGCATCGTCGGCGATGCCGCGGGTGGAATTGCGGAATTCGCGCAGCGTATCGCCGAACGCCCGGCCCAGTTGCGGCAGCTTGGAAGGGCCGAAGACGATCAAGGCGATCGCCAGAATAAGCAGCAGCCCGGAAACGCCAATGTTGTTGAACATGGTCATATGCCTCCTCGGTTCCAAAAAATATTTCGATTCGAGTCATCGAGCCGGTTGTATCTTTTCGCCCCGGCTATCCGCCGGACGGGCTCTGTCGCATGACGCGCCACTGGCGTCCGGCGACCAGCACGCTGATCTCGAACAATCCGATCAGCGGGATGGTGACCGACAGATGGGACATGAGGTCCGGCGGCGAAATGCACGCTCCTACGATCGTCAGACCGACATACGCATATTTGCGCGCCGTCTTCAGCCGCTCCGGCGTCAGCAGCCCGATTTTGGCCAAAAACAGCAGCACGACCGGGAGCTCGAAGGCGACCGCCAGCGGAAAGACGACGCTGAACAGGAAAGAGAAATACCGGTCGATCCCGTACGTCTCGACCGCGCCGATCGTCCGGTTCATCGCCTTCATGAAGCGGAGCATCATCGGGAACACGACGAAATAACCGAAAGAAGCCCCGGCCAAAAACAGCGCGAACGATACCGGCACGAACGGCAGCGCAGCTTTCGCCTCCGCTTCGGTAAGTCCCGGCCGGACGAACGCCCATAGCTGATACAGCAGAATGGGCAGCGTGAGGAGCACGGCAAACAGCAGCGCGCACTTCATATAGATCATCAGCCCGTCCGTGAACGAGAACACATTCCATTCCACGCCTTCCGCCGCAGGCTGCGATTTCAGTATCGCCAGCAGCCGCGGCGCCAGAAACAGGCCGGCGCACATCGCCGCGCTGAACCATCCGAGCACGATCAAGAGCCGCTTGCGCACCTCTGTCAAATGATACACCCAATCGATCTGTTCCATATCCTATCGACCGCTTTCCCGTGAGCAAGGCCAGCAAGAGGAATCAGACGACAAGTCCGCTGCCTTGCTGCAAATATTTCGCGATGCCTTCGGCCGCCCGGTAGGCGAGCGCGCCGACGGTCGCCGTCGGGTTGTACCCGCTGTTGTGGGCGAATGCCGAAGCACCGACGACGAATACATTTTCCGCATCCCACATTTGAAGATACGAGTTGACCGCCGACGTCGACGGATCGGCCCCCATAATCGCTCCTCCCGTGTTATGCGTCGATTGGTACGGAACGATATTATACGAGCCGAGCTGGTCGTTCGTGCCGATCGTCGTCGGCCCCATTTCTTTCATAATCTCGGCCGTCTTCGCGCCCATGAACTTGACGAGCTCCCTGTCCTGATCCAGGAAATCGTACGTAATCCGCAGCAGGGGCATTCCGTAGATGTCCTTATAGGTCGGGTCGAGATCCATATAATGCTGGCGCCACGGCAGGCTTGCGCCTTGGGCCGAGACCGTCAGCACCCGGTTGGCGTACTTGATCGACGCCTGCTTGAACTCCTTGCCCCAGTTAGGCGTCCCTTCCGGAACCGAATTGTTCGCTATCGGCCGAAGGCCGGTTTGCGAGATCCGAATCCCGGCCCCGTGCAAAAAGTTCAGGTCGGAATGGTCGAAATTATCGCCGTTGAATTCCGCGATCTCCATGCCGAGCGCGCCTGCCCCGGCGTACAGGTTGAATTCCCGGTCCTCATAAAATCCGGTCGCCCGGGCGCCGCCGACCTGATAAGCGTAGTTTTTGCCGATAACGCCTTGCCCGGTCTTCGGATCGTACGGCTTGCCGAGCTTGGAGGCGAGCAGCAGCCTGACGTTGGTGAACACATAGCCGGCCAAAATGACCACGTCGGCGGGCTGCTCGAATTCCTCGCCCGTCAGCGTGTTCACATAGATAACGCCGCTCGCCTTCTTGCCGTCGTGCACAATGGAGGTAACATTGGAGTATGTTCTCAGGTCGAGGTTGCCTGTCTTTTGTGCAACCGGCAGCACCGTGACGACCGGATCGGCCTTGGCTCCGTATTCGCAGCCGAACCGCTCACAGAAGCCGCAATATTGGCAGCCTGCCCGCGTAATGCCGTCCGGGTTCGTGTACTGCTCCGACAAGTTGGCCGACGGCATCATATACGGCTTGTACCCCAGCTTCTTGCACGCTTCCTCGAACAGCTTCAGCGCCGGCGTCTTCAACATCGGCTTGGTCGGATAGGGGCTCGACCGCTTGCCGACCAGCCCCTCCGGCTCTTCCCCGCCGGAGATGCCGGCCATTTTCTCGAATTTGTCAAAGTACGGCTCCAGCTCATCGTATGTAATGCCCCAGTCCTGCAGGGTCATCCCTTCGGGAATTTTGTTTTTCCCATACCGCTCCACGGTTTTGCTGTAGATCTCGAAGTCGTAAGGCAAAAAACGGTACGTCTGTCCGTTCCAGTGAATACCTGCTCCGCCGAGCCCTTCGCCCATCAGGAACGAGCCGTACTCGCGCATCGGCAGCGCGGTCATTTTCTCGTTGTTGCGGAACGTGACTGTCTCTTTGGACAAGTCCTGCATCAAATCGTAGCGCTGCGCGTAGCGAAGCTCATCGTGAACCATATAATAATCCTGCGTGCTGCGCGGCTTGCCTCGCTCGAGCCCGACCACCTTGACGCCCTGCTTCGTCAGCTCGGCGGCGATGATGCCTCCAAGCCAGCCCATTCCGACAATGACCACTGGCACGCTGGGCAGTTTCGTAGCCATATCAGCATCCTCCGTTTCTCGTCATCAAAAGCTAGTGCGATCCGAAATGATCGTGCAAGCTGCGCGGTTCCATCTTGACAAACTCTTCCTTCTCCATAATGGCGGTGTACGTCATCTGATTGCCTGGATAGTTGCGCATCTTCCATCCCTGCATGTTTTTGTTGCCGCCGTACATCGGATCGCTGTACACGCCTTCGAGCGTCATCGTGCGCAGCAGATTGAAGAACGCTTGTCCGGTCACTCCGCTCACGACCGCGATCTCCCCTTTCTGGAGAGAGGTCAGGATCGCATCCTTCTCCTCGTCGGGGAGCTGGGTGAACGATTTATTGTATTTGCTCTTGCTGGCATCCTCTATCGCCTGCAGTCCCATGGTGAACACTTCGTGGCGCGGGATGCTCTGATGCTGCCCCTGCGTCGTCTCCCCTGCCTGGAACGGCCCCATGCGGTACTCCCGCACATTGTGGCCCCACCGGCCGGCAAGCTGATGGTCGATATAGAAGGCGACGCCCAGCTCCGCAGCGCCCGGACCGAGCTCGTCCTTCGGGAAGATCCGTTCGG
The DNA here is from genome assembly GCF_000380965.1 of Paenibacillus ginsengihumi DSM 21568. Taxonomy (GTDB): domain Bacteria; phylum Bacillota; class Bacilli; order Paenibacillales; family NBRC-103111; genus Paenibacillus_G; species Paenibacillus_G ginsengihumi. The sequence continues at coordinate 168,233 of NZ_KB905551.1, forward strand.
CCGCGGCTTCCGTCAGCTGCAGCTGGCTCTGGGTGAAAAACATCGGCGCCTGATTGAAATCGGCCGCTGGCGGCTGCTTGGCCGGATTGTCAGGTTCCGCGGGGGCCGGCGACTTGCGGTAAGTGTTCGCAATCGCTCCGCCAATGACCCCGCCGACGACCGCGCCGCCGATCGCCGCCCCGGAATATTTCAGAAAGCGGCGGCGGGAATCGCTTTGCGGCTGTTCGGATTGCCTTTCTGCCATAACTGTTCCTCCTTGGGTATGTTTCCATTAGCTTAATCCGCCGTTTTCCAATTTATACGGGCAGGCGAATACATCTTGGGGCAGAAAATCGGCCAGCGCACTAAGCGCATGAAATCGGGCAGTCCGGGAAACGCTATGCTCATCAATGCCTGCCTAAATCTGTTTTGAAGGAGCGTTTTCGATGAAAAAGACATTGATAGGTATTGCTTTGCTGCTTGCTTTCTCGCTGTCGGCTTGCGGCGGAGGCGGCACCAACAACAATCCGCCGGCCGATACGGGCGCAGACAACAACGCCGGCGCGGGAGCGGGCGGCGGAGCTACGGTCAACGCCGAATCGTTGTACAAGTCGAACTGCCTGAGCTGTCACGGCGGCAACCTGGAGGGCGGCGTCGGTCCGGCGCTATCGGCGGTCGGCAGCAAATATTCCGCGGATCAATTATCCGATATTATCAACAACGGCCGCGGCGCCATGCCTGGCTTCAAAGACCGGCTGAGCGCCGATGAGATCGCCGGCCTGGCCGACTGGCTCGCCGCCAAAAAGTAAATGATACCGGCCGAGACCGGAAATTGTGGAAAAGAACCTCAGGCATGCTGCCGCCGCGGCGGGGATGCCTGAGGTTTTTTTCCGGGATGATTTTTCCGGAATGATTAATGATTCGTGAAGCCGCCCGTTCATCCCCCTCCCTTTTGATCCAACGGATACAGCGCTGCCGAGATGTTACGGGATACAACGTCTATCGCGAAGCGGATAAAACTTGCACCGCTGACGCACGAGCGCCCGCACCATTTCGCGCCGGACACGGACGGCGAGCGAATGCTTCGGCAGGTTCATGCTTACCTGAAGGTAACCAAAAATAGCCAAAGTAAGCAGATTTACTCTTTTTGCAAAAGAACGGTATGATAATCGTGTGAACGAATACCGGTTGCCGGGCAGGCGACAACAAGGAGGCGTTGTCATGCAGTACGCAGCATTGGGAAGATCCGGTTTGAAGGTGAGCCGGCTTTGCTTGGGGACGATGAACTTCGGCGTCGATACGGACGAACGGGAAGCGTATCGGATCATGGACGCGGCGCTCGATGCGGGCATCAACTTTTTCGATACGGCTAACGTCTACGGCGGCGTCGGCTCGCGCGGCAAGACGGAGGAAATTATCGGCCGCTGGTTCGCGCAGGGCGGCGGACGGCGGGAGAAGGTCGTTCTGGCTACGAAGGTGTACGGGGATATGGAGGACCCGCACGACGGTCCCAACGCTCCGCGGGGGCTGTCGGCGTTCAAAATTCGCCGGCACCTGGAAGCGTCGCTGCGGCGACTTCAAACCGATCATATCGAGCTGTACCAGATGCACCACATCGATCGCAACGTGTCGTGGGACGAGATTTGGGAAGCGTTTCAGGTGCAAGTATATCAAGGGAAAATCGGGTACGTCGGCGCCAGCAATTTTGCCGGCCGGGATCTGGTCAAGGCGCAATACGAGGCGAAGGCGCGCCATTTCATGGGGCTCGTCTCCGAGCAGCACAAATACAGCCTGCTGTGCCGCTGGCCCGAGCTGGAGGTGCTGCCCGCTGCAGAAGAGCACGGCATTGGCGTGATCGCCTGGAGCCCGCTCGACGGCGGCCTGCTGGGAGGCAATGCGCTGACCCCGGCGCAAGGCTCGCGAAGCGCCCGCAATCAGGCGAGGGCTGAGCAGCGGCGCAGCCAGCTGGAAGCGTTCAGCCAGCTTTGCAAGGAGCTCGGCGAAAGCGAGGCGAACGTCGCATTGGCCTGGACGCTGACGCATCCGGCCATGACCGCGCCGATCATCGGCCCGCGCACGCTGGAGCAGCTGCAGAGCACGCTGCGGGTTGTCGATATCGTGCTGGACGAACCAGTGCTGAAGCGGTTGGACGAAATTTTCCCGGGGCCGGGCGGAGAAGCGCCGAAAGCTTACGCCTGGTAACCGGCAGCAGCGAAAGGGTCGACATCGGCCGGAGATCTCTTGCAGAAGAGGAAACTCCAGCCGCATTTCGGCCCTTTCTCCATTTTGGCGAAGCCAGCCGCAAGCCGCCGCCATTCCCTGCTCGTCTTCTCCGCTTCAGCGCGTTCAATCGCTCCCCAAGGCCGCTGCTCGGGCAAGAACGTGCTGGCGAGCCGTAGTTCCCGCGTCGTTCGCGATACCTTACATGTGCGCTTAAGCTTGCCGGGCTTAACGGGCTTACGAGCTTACGAGCTTACGGGTTACGGACGCCAGGGAGGCGTTTATCCAGAATATGCCCCGGCGGAGCAGGCCACAATAAGGCGGAACGAATATCGATTGAGGGGGGAAGCGACGCGATGGACACCGATTGCGATTTCTCGCCGCTCAAGCTGGAGCTGAAGGAGCGGCTTCAAGGCTTGATCGGAAAAATGGCGAAAACGTCCGCAGGGCTGGATCTGGAAACGCGTTGTCTGCTGCACGATTTTGAGGAAATTACGGACGAGCTCCACCTCATTCAATCGCTGGCTGCCGCGTTCTACTTGAAATGCTACCTTTCTTCGTATACAAGCAAATATACGGAAATCTCCTTTGCGGTTCGCCACTTGGCTGAGCGGCGTCACGGGGCGCTGATTGCGGTCGAACGCAAGCAGCCGCTGGATCGCGTCATCACGCCGGGCATCCCTGTCGATGCCGCTTTGACGCCCCATTTGCTGGAATCGATCTTCGTGCCGGGAAGTCCTCTGCACGACGGAGCCGTGCTCATCCGCGGCGACCAAATCGTCTCGGCCTCCAATGTGCTGCCGCTCTCCCGTCTCGTTACCGATCAAAAGCTCGGCACCAGACACCGCGCCGCCATCGGCCTGAGCGAAATCACCGACGCTCTCGTCATCGTCGTATCGGAGGAAACCGGGCGGTCGTCATTCTGCATTGGCGGCAAAATTTATGCGTTCTCCGCATTGCCTTAAGTTCGCATTACCTTATGTTCGCATTGCCTTAAAATGTGGAACGCTCGCGCAGACGATTCGTCGTTCAGTGAGTCTGGTCGGCGATTCTTCCGCTTTTCTCATCGCCAGCTCTTTGAGTATCGTTGAACCCGCCGTGGCTCATCCATTCCCGGTTCATCCGATCGCTGGAAGCGGGAATATCGGCAAGCTGCTTGAACACTTTGACCAGACTATACTCGCACATTGTCAACAAAAAGTTTTGAAACCGCTTCCCCTATGGCTCGAACCAACGCCGCAGCGCCTGTGGAACCTCGCGGCTTTTGCGGGTCTCGATGTCCAGCGCCACGCTCGTAACTTCCGCATCGGCGCACAGCTCTCCGCGCTCGTTCACGATCTGCTGTTTCAGCACGTAGCTTGATCTGCCGATCCGCCCAGGATGGGTGACGATCGTCAGCCTATCCCCTTGCCGGCACTCTTTGCGGTAATTGATGTTGATGTTGACTGTGACGGTTTGGACGCCCATTTGAGTGAATGCATCATAAGGCAATCCTGCCGTCTCGTACCACTCCTCGCGGCCCCACTCCAGATACTCCAAATACTTGGCATTGTTGACATGGCCGTTGACGTCGATCTCCGTGGATCGCACGATAATCTCCAGCTTGACTTCCATTCTCGGACTTCTCCTTTGTATATTGTGTTCATAGAACGTATCCCGTGCACGTGCGCTACGAACCGGCAGCCGGACCGCGGAATGGCAATGATTTGGCGCCGTGCGGGCCTCCGCTTCTTGCGAAGCCGACACGGAGCAGTGCACTCGCTTTACTTGCGCCTGACATCCGCCGCGAACGATACGCCGGCGACCATCTCCGCCAACCATGGACAGCTTCGCGGCAAGCCGTTCTTATGACCGCGCCGCCCGGGCTTCATCGGCAAGGTCGGATGGAGCCGTTCCAGCGCTTGAACACCCGTCATCTCATCCAGCGAGACAAGGTGAACACCGAGCGAATGCAGAAGCGGAGCCATCCGATACAGATGGCTGATCTCTTGCGTTTTCTCGGCGAAGAGAGCCTGGTCCTGTGGCTTGGCATTCAGCCAGCCTTTGCAGCGATGCGGACCTGACTGATCGAAATGGAGGTGACGATCCCGCGCTTGATCGCTTCATCCCGCACTTCTCGCGGAGTCCAGTGACTGATCGGACGTCCACTGGCCGCCGGATCTTCACAAGCAATGGCCACGATCTGCAGCACTTGCTGCTCGGTGAAGGTCGGCGGCGTCCCCGGACGGGGCAGGTCGCTAAGGGTTTGTACGATGGCGGCTTCCAGTTCTTCCGGATGTTCTTGTTCGAATCGGCACAGTTCGGGGAAATGCTTGATCCAACGACCTCGCCAATGGACTACACGAGAACGATCCATCGGGAGCAGTTGACTGATGGCCGTGTTGGTCAGTCTGCGAACGGACTCCAGCACAAGACGCGCTCGTTTGCCCAGAGACTGCGGAGTGCTCCGTCGCCGAATCAATTGTTCCAGCACTTTACCTTGATTTTCGCTAACGAAGATTGGGCTCGCCTTTCGTCCTCTTGCCATAGTGATCACCCTAACGAATCTTAGTTCATTAAGTGTACCACATTCTTTAGCAAGATTATCCTATTTCGTTGAAGTATTTGCGAATTCTAGCACTAGTTTCTATGTAGCATTATAGAGTCCCCGCCGTTTTCCTAGGTGGGGACTCTTTTACGCTTACCTTACAAATCAATAGCATTCTTATAGCACCATTCATTATTAAATGGTTTACTTGATATTTTTTCGGCTCAATCTAAAAATCAGTGCTTGACAGCCAGTCCAGCAAACGATGGCGGTTGCATTCAATGAGAATGCTTGCTATGTAGCGACTACGGTTACGGGTGAAGTCATGGCGGCGTTGATAGGCTTTGATGCGATTGTGTTGTCGTCAAGCACCGATTTCGGGTTTGAGCCTACAAATGTCTTTAATATCTTCAATAAGTTTGGTTAATTCAATTTTGCTATTTGCTTGGACTAAAAAAAGGCTGATGTCCCCATTACTTAAGCACTCTCCCTAATTCTTCTAATGAATTTACAATAATTACACCTTTACTCTACTCTTAGCAAAATCTATTTTCTCTAAATCATATTTGTTTAGAGTTTTCCCCGGCTTCGACAGTCTGTATATACACAAATCGCTGCGAACCCAGTCAGAACAAGGTTTTCAGCGATTGTGGATAACTTCGTGTGGTGCCTACAGATTTTAGGGGTCAAAGCACTGCGAGTTGGCTTGATCGAGAAAAGTTTCGTGCCTTCCGAAGATCTTCGGGAACTCCGCGACTTGACTCGTTTGCGGAAGAAACGGGTCGGAAACTTAACCGCTGATGTTGAAGACAAAGACCCCTTATATTGAAGGCGGACCTGTCCGCACGGAACCCGTAGCTTAACAGGATCGCCTGCCATTGCTTCGTTTATACATCAAGGACACAAACTTGATGTGCCGGGCATCCTGTTGCTACTACGCGCAACTTAGACTTTCACAGAAAAGATAATGCCCAAAAGCTGACGGGATTGCCTGTCCGAGCGTTGACGGTTTCGCTGTGGAGCGGATTCAGCTTCTCTCTCCGCTCATGGAGGAAGGATTGGACCCGGCCAAAGCAAGAGAAATCAAAGCGAAGATCTGCGAACAGACGGGCTTGTCGGAGCGGACGTTGCGACGGTATTTGTCGGCGTACCGCCGGGAAGGATTCGACGGATTAAAGCCCAAGGGGAAAGAGAAGCACCTCTTGACTCCCGCTATTCGGCCGGACATTGTGGACCAGGCGATCTTGTTGCGCCGTGACGTGCCGAGTCGGAGCGTCGCCCAGATCATTCAGATCATGGAATGGGAAGGGCGAATTCAGCCCGGCTGTCGCCGCTCACGTAATTTGACGTGAGGCAGGCGATTTTTTGTTATGTATGTTGGCGGAGGGAAGAGGCGGTTGGTTGTCGTATGTAATAGGGAGTTGAGACGACAATCATGAGGAGGTTCGGCGGTACCGCGACCGCCGGGTTCCCGCCGACGAGGTCGCGCCAGCAGAAGAAGCGGACGAGCAGCTCTCCTTTCTCGATTTGGCGGAACAGAAACGAAAAGCACAGTGGAAGGAACAAGAAATCTGCTATGCGCGCGCCACCATGGGAGGTGAGAAGCGGTGAGCGCAACGACTCGACCCTTTACGTGCATGCTGGATACGGTGGCTTGCTTTACGTTTCGCGGTCATGAAGAAGCGTTTGCTCGGCTGAACGTAGCCGTGGCACAGCGTCAGCTCGGTGTGCTGACCGGCGAAGTCGGCAGCGGCATATAGTGGCACACGATGTCAAGACAGATTTTTAATTGATTTTAAGGGGTGAAATCTTTCACATAGCAATTTCTCTCTGTTGTTCGATGGATTTTCTGAAAACCAAATTTAGAAATAATTGGCAATGATGATTTGTCCACAGGTGGTGGACGTAGCCCAAGCGAAGGCGCGGGAGTATTCACCTGTGAATAAGTTCTTTGTTCCCTTTGTACACCGAAGCCGGCGTTCGATATTGCAAGGACTGATGCGGTCGATAGTGGTTATAAAACTCGATGTAGCGGTTCACTCCTTTGCGTGTTTCTTTTGGGCTCGCATAGTCATGCAAATAGACTTCTTCGTACTTCAAGCTGCGCCAAAAACGTTCGGTGAAGATATTGTCCACAGCCCGTCCCTTGCCATCCATGCTGATGCGGATGTTTTGGTCTTTGAGCAGTTCAATGTACTGTGGACTCGTAAAATGGCTGCCCTGGTCACTGTTGATGATTTCCGGTTTGTTCACATGCAGCGCACGTTTTACGGTATCGATGACGAAGCCGATTTCCAGACTTTGATCGAGCTGCCAGTCGATCACGTAACGTGAGTACCAGTCCAGGATCGCGACCAGATACATCCACCCGTGTCGCATGCGGATATACGTAATATCGATGCCCCATACCTGATTGGGACGGCCAATGGTGACGCCGCGGAGCAAATACGGATAAATCCGGTGCTCGAGATTTCGTTTGCTGAGATTGGGACCGGGATAGATCGCAGCGAGTCCCATCTCCTGCATGTATTTTTGAACGGTATTGCGGTGGATACGCTCTCCTTCCGTGTTTAAGATGGCCGCGATCCGTCGGGAGCCCAGGAACGGATACTGCGTGTAAATCTCGTCAATCCGGTGCTTGAGGCGAATTTCCTCCGGGGAGGGAGGGACCGGCTTGTAATACAGACTGGAGCGATTCAGGCTCAAGATGTCGGCCTGTGTGGTGATGGGCAGTTCGGAATGTTCCCATTCCAGCAAGGCTAGCCGCTCCTCTCGCGTCCATTCAGAGGCCAGATTTTTTTTTGATCCACGCGAGTTGAGTGGTCAGTTTTCCGACTTCGGCGTAGAGGTCATTGATCTTCTGTTCGTATTCATTTTTCATTTTGGTGATGCCCTTACGGTCATCCACAAACAGCTGATGGAGATTCTGAACAGCTTCCGTTTTCCACCGGTGGAGGACATTCGGGTGAATTCCATGCTCGGAAGCAAGCTGTGAAATCGACTTTTCCTCCTTCAGAATTTCCAGCACGATTTGCGCTTTTTCTTCCGGTGAAAACTTTCTGCGCATGGTTGTCATCAACTAAGAAACTCCTTTTTTGCTGTCTAGTTTTCGGGCTCTTCGCCACTAGCGATGCTACCAGCCAAAATTAGCTCTACGAATTTCCAGAAAACCTTTGAAAATCGGACAAGGGAATTGGTATAGATGCTTCGCTCCACGTCCACCATCTGTTGCAGCATAAACAAGACTACAAATGGGCATACTGGTGCTGGACAAGGGAATTGGTTCAGGTGCGAGCGATGCGTGGCTCCATGCTGTTGCCAATTCTTTTCTTATTTCAAGGCGAAGTTCAGCTTTCCTGCCAATACGTAGACCATAGCGAT
>NZ_KB905552.1 GCF_000380965.1 Paenibacillus ginsengihumi DSM 21568
TGTCGCCTCACGCGCCTAGGTGTGCCCGGGGAGGGGCCGCGCTAATGCGGAGCTCGAACGCTGACGTGGAGCGTCTCTTCATGCTCACTAGTCTGGGGTGCTGTTTTGCCGGGCTAACGCTAGCCAGAGAGCTTATTTCGCTCGAAACGATCGATTTGACATTCTAACGCAAGTGAGCAGCCTTACTTCGGCATTTTGGGCTACCCGATTCAGCGTTTCTGGCCAAATAGCGTTACGACGTTTCGTTACATTTTAAAAAAGGTACGATTCAGCAAAATAGCGTTTGTCACGAGCGTTAGAGATTTGGAAGCTTCGGCAGGGGCGCAGGAAGGGGCCGCGCACCCCGGCGCTATTTTCAAGACAGACATCTATATTCCGAGTGCATGCCGGCCTTTTAAACCGTTACGGTTTTAGGCCGGTTTGTGTTATACTGAGAACTGATACAATGACCCGGTTACCACGATGTTGCCGGACGGAACACGGAGGTGCCCGACTCATGGAGAAACAACAAACGGTCTCGTCGAAAACGAACGGAAAGGTCATTCCGGTGACGATGGATGCCACCTTTTTCTTTGAAAAAGCCGTTCAGTCCTTGGACCGGTTCCATTATGATAAGGCATTGAAATATTTTCGCCGTGCCGCCGAATTCGAGCCGGACAATCCGGTGAACCACTGCAACCTGGCGGGCCTTCTGTCCGAGATGGGCAACTACGAGGAATCGAACCGCATTTTGCAGCATGTTCTGGAGCAGATCGATCCGAGCATGACGGAATGTTATTTTTATATGGCTAACAATTTCGCCAATATGGAAAACTACGAATCGGCCGAAAAAGCGATTGTGGATTATCTCGAGAACGACCCGGACGGTCAATTTCTCGAGGAATCCGAGGAAATGATGGAATTTCTCAGCTATGAGCTCGACCGAACGCCCAAGCTGACGACGATCAAAAGCCGGGAGGCGATGTTCCAGCACGATAAGGCGCGGGCGCTGCTGGAGGAAGGGAAATTTTCGGAAGCGGCGCGGCTGATGGAGGGAATCGTCCAGAGCCATCCGGATTTTATGGCGGCGCGCAACAATTTGGCGCTGGCCTATTACTATATGGGGCAGTTCGACAAGTCGGTGAGCATGATCCGCCAGGTGCTGGAGCTTGAGCCTGGCAACCTGCACGCCCTGTGCAATCTGGCCATATTCCTGCAGCATTTCGGCGACCGGGAGGCGCTCGAGCGTCTGATCGCCTTGCTGAACAAGACGTATCCTTTCCACCAGGACCACGCCTTCAAGCTGGCGACGACGATGGGGATTCTCGGCGAGCACGAGAAGGCTTACCGATTGTTCCGCCGCTTGCTGAGGACGAGGGAAGCGGGGCAAGATCCGTGCCTGCATCACTACTCCGCGGTCGCGGCGTATAATACCGGCAGATACGAGGAGGCCGAACGGGCCTGGCAGCAGGCGGAGAAGCTGGACCCGGGATCGGAGATTCCCCGGTTTTATTTGAGCTTGCTGGACAATATCCGCCACGAGCAGACGAAGCCGCCGATCGGCTATCATTATCACCTGCCCTTCGAGGAGCAGATTCGCGGTTGGGATCGCAGCGGCGAAGGGATTCCCGAGCACTTGAAGAAGGACCCGCTGGTGCGCTCTTCTTTCTTCTGGGCGCTGCGCCATGGCGACACGGAGACGAAGCTGCAGGTGCTGCAAGCTTTCGGCCTGATCGGGGATAATGAAGTGAAGGAAACGCTGCTCTCGTTTGTGCAGGAGCCGGATGAAGACGACGATATGAAAAAGATGGCGATCTTCGTGCTGCGCAGCATCGGCGTCAAGGAGCCGCTAAGCGCCGTGCTGGACGGCAAGCAGGTGACGGTGGCGGCGTCGCCCTTCTCGCCGAACCTGCCGTTCTGGGACCGCCGCTGGCAGGCGGTGATGGAGACGGCGCTGCGGATGATGGCGCGGCGATACGATATGGTGCAGCAATTCGATCTGCAGACGCTGTGGGTGGAGTATTTGACCCGGGTCTTTCCCGACGTCCCCAAGATTACGAAGGTCGAGGGCTGGGCGGCCGCGCTCGAATATTTGACCGCGAAGATGCACCGGCGGCCGATCACGTACCAGGAAGCCGCGGAGCGATACCGCGTCTCGATCGGCACGGTGAGCCGCAACGTCAAGCTGATTGACGAGGCATGCGGGCTGAAGGAAAAGATGAGCGCGATATTTTCGAAATGGACGGGACTTGAAAATCGTCAATAAAACTGTAAAATAGAAAATAACAGTTACTTTAAATGTAACAGTTAAAGGAGGAGACCGTATGTACAAAACCATCGTTATCGGAACCGGCCCGGCCGGACTGACGGCAGCTATTTATTTGGCCCGCGCCAACTTAAACCCGCTCGTCATTGAAGGTCCGGAGCCTGGCGGGCAATTGACGACGACGACCGAGGTCGAGAACTTCCCCGGCTTCCCGGAAGGCATCATGGGCCCGGAGCTGATGGACAATATGCGCAAGCAGGCGGAACGCTTCGGCGCCCAATTCAAGACCGGCTGGGTGAACAGCGTCGATCTGTCGAAGCGCCCGTTCAAGCTGACTGTCGAAGGAATGGGCGAGCTGGAGGCGGAGTCCTTGATCATCTCTACCGGCGCGTCCGCCAAGCTGCTCGGCATTGAGAACGAGCGCGAGAACATCGGCCGCGGCGTCAGCACGTGCGCGACCTGCGACGGCTTCTTCTTCCGCGGCAAAAAAATCATCGTCGTCGGCGGCGGCGATTCGGCGATGGAAGAAGCGAATTTCTTGACGCGTTTCGCCACTGAGGTGCGTCTGGTGCACCGGCGCAACGAGCTTCGCGCGTCGAAAATCATGCAGGATCGGGCTCGCAGCAACGAGAAAATCACGTGGAGCCTGAACAAGACGCCGATCGCCGTGGTGGCCGGAGAGAAGGGCGTCACCGCCCTTAAGGTGCGGGACAACGAGACCGGAGCGGAAGAGCTGCTGGAGACCGACGGCATTTTCGTAGCGATCGGACACAAGCCGAATACCGATTTCCTGGGCGGGCAGATCGAACTGGACGAGCACGGTTACATCAAAGTGAAGCCGGGCAGCTCTTTGACCAACGTCGAAGGCGTCTTCGCCTGCGGCGATGTGCAGGACAACAAATACCGCCAGGCGATTACCGCAGCGGGCAGCGGTTGTATGGCTGCGCTCGATTGCGAGAAGTTCCTGGAAGGTCATATGGTGCACGATTGGAGCCAGTCGCTCTAAGGAGCCGCTGGTGAATGCAGGCGCGGGACTTACCTCAAAGTCCCGCGTTTTTGCGTCATCGGCGCGGGGGGGCCATTATTGGCGCAAGCTGCAGGTGGCTGTTACAGCACTTTAAATTCTGGATAAATTACCCAAGTTGTGGCGGCCGCAGCAGGTACGGTCGGATGCAGCGAGCCGCTCGGCTGCCGGATAAGAGGGGCGCAGCGCTTGGGGGGCGGCGTCGCCGCTTCATCTTGACCTTAGGTATAGGTTGGCTTATAGTTGAAGCAGAGAGCTTAACGCGAATTTATGTACGAGGTGAGCATTCCGGATGGAAGATCAAGTGTATGTTGGCGTCGATTTGGGCGGCACGACGATCAAGGTCGGTCTTTGCGATCATCAGGGCAAGCTGCTGAATACTTACGAAGGGCCGACGGGCACGGAGCATGGCTCCGATGTCGTGCTGGACAATATTGCGCAGTATGTGCGGAAGCTCGTTGATGACTCGCCTTACGAATGGGAACAGGTTGCCGGCATCGGAGCGGGCTTTGCCGGCTTCATGAACATCCCTGAAGGAATCGTCAAGCTGGCCCCGAATCTCGGTTGGCGCAACGTGCCTGTCAAGCAGATCCTGGAAGCGAAGCTCGGCAAAACGGTAAAGATCGACAACGACGCCAACATCGCCGCTCTCGGCGAAGCCTGGAGCGGAGCGGGGGCCGGAATCGCCAACTGCGTTTGCTATACGCTTGGAACCGGCGTCGGAGGCGGCATTATTATCAACGGACGGATCTATCAAGGGTATAACGGAACGGCCGGCGAGCTTGGCCATATGAACGTCATTCCCGATCTGGAATCGATCGACTGCGGCTGCGGCAAGAGAGGGTGCCTGGAGACGGTTTCTTCGGCGACAGGCATTATTCGCATGGCCAAAGAAGCGGTCGAGCGCGGGGAGCACACTTCGCTGGCGCTGGTGCCCAACATTACAGCCAAGGATGTATTCGATGCGGCCAAAACCGGGGATGAGGTGGCGCTTCGCATCGTGAACCGGGCGGCTATGTACATCGGCAAGTCGATGGCGCTGATTTCCGTTATATTGAATCCGCAGCGGTTCATCGTGGGCGGAGGCGTATCGAAAGCGGGAGACATTCTGTTCGATGCGATCCGCAAGCATTATCATGCCTGCGCGCAGGAAACCGCCCGGGAGGGCGTCGATATCGTGCCGGCCGTGCTTGGCAACGATGCCGGCATCGTAGGCGCGGCAGGCCTCAATCTGCGCGGGTAAATGAAATAACGGAGCTTATCCTTACGAAGTAGCTTTGCCTTGCAAAGCTAAGCCTACGCTTACGAAGCGGGCTTTCCTACGGAAAGCCCAAGCTTATCCTTACGAAGCAGCTTTGCTTCCAGCAAAGCTTGGAGGAGGTTAACCCCATGGAGGAGACGCATTTCCTCGGCAAGCTGGTCATCATCACCGGCATGTCTGGAGCCGGCAAGACGATCGCGGTCCAGAGCTTGGAGGACCTGGGCTTTTTTTGCGTGGATAATCTTCCTCCGATTCTGATCCCGAAGTTCGCGGAGCTGATCGAGCAGTCCAAAGGACGCATCGGGAAGGTGGCGCTGGTGATCGATCTGCGCGGCCGCGAGTTTTTCACTTCATTGTCCGAGTCGCTGCGGTACTTGAAGGAAAGCAATGCGTTAACTTACGAAATTTTGTTCCTGGATGCGACCGATTCGGTGCTCGTTCAACGCTATAAGGAAAGCCGCCGCAAGCATCCGCTCAATCCCGGCGGTCCGCCGCTCGAAGGGATTCAGCAGGAGCGCAGGCTGCTGGAGGAGCTGAAAGGGCTGGCGACCCAGGTGATCGACACGAGTAACCTGAAGCCGGCCAAGCTGAAGGAAAACCTGATATCCCGGTTCACCAATATCGAATCGGCGGGCATCTCCATCAACGTCATATCATTCGGGTTCAAGTACGGGGTTCCGATCGATGCTGACTTGATCTTTGACGTGCGCTTTTTGCCCAACCCGCATTGGGTGGAATCGCTGCGCCCGCACACAGGGCAAGATTCCGACGTATATGAATATGTGATGAAGTGGTCTGAGACGCAGGAGTTTTTGAACAAGCTGCTCGATATGCTTCATTTTCTTATGCCGCAGTACAAGAAGGAAGGGAAGAGCCAGGTCGTCGTCGGCATCGGATGTACCGGAGGAAAGCATCGGTCTGTGGCGATTGCCGAATATTTGGGCAAAACGCTCGGCAATAGCGAAACCGAAATGGTGCGGGTCAGCCATCGGGATGTCGACAGGGACCGGGTCGAGGTGAAAAAATGACGGGCTCTGCCAAAGCGGCCGAATACAGGCCGCGGATTGTCGTCATTGGCGGAGGCACGGGGCTATCCGTGATGCTGCGCGGTCTCAAGGAAAAGCCGGTCGATATAACGGCGATCGTGACCGTAGCGGACGACGGCGGCAGCTCGGGGCGCCTGCGCTCGGAGCTGTCCATGGTTCCCCCCGGCGATATTCGCAACGTGCTGACTGCGCTTGCCGATACCGAGCCGCTGCTCGGGAAAATGCTGGAATACCGCTTTAAGCGCGGCCGCGGATTAGCCGGTCACAGTTTGGGCAACCTGATTTTAGCGGCAATGCAGGAAATTACGGGCGACTTTGTGACCGGAGTGAGGGAACTGAGCCGCGTGCTCGCGGTGCGCGGACGCGTGCTGCCGGCGTCAGGCACGGCCATCGTGCTGCGGGCGGAGATGGAGGACGGCACCGTCGTGGTGGGCGAGTCCAAAATTCCGCTGGCCGGGGGCAAAATTCGCCGCGTATCCATCGAGCCGGCTGATGTCGCGCCGCTCCCCGACGCGCTTGAAGCGATCCGTATGTCCGACGCCATACTGATCGGACCGGGCAGCCTGTATACCAGCATTTTGCCCAACCTGCTTGTGCCTGGAATTACGAAGGCAATCGCCGAATCCGACGCGCTCAAAATTTTCATTTGCAACGTCATGACGCAGCCCGGCGAAACCGATAATTATACGGTAAGCGATCATTTGGACGCGGTTAAGGAGCACGTCGGCCAGGACTTGTTCGATTACGTCATCGTCAATAACGGCGAAATTCCGGAGCAGGTACAGAGCAAATATGCGGAGAAGGGCGCCAAGGCGGTCCATCTCGACCTGGATGAAGTAACGCGCAAAGGGTATAAGGTGATTGCCGACAGGCTGGTATTGTTTCGCACCTATTTGCGGCACGACGCCCGGAAGCTGAGTCAGCATATTTATCAGCTGGTGGAGAGCTGGATGTTCAAAAAGAGGTGATGTTCCATGTCCTTCGCCGCACAAACCAAGAAAGAACTAACGATGATCGAAGGGGATGCCTGCTGCGAGAAGGCCGAGCTATCGGCGCTCATTCGCATGAACGGCGCCGTGCAAATTACGAATCAACGCATCGTGCTTGACATCTCCACGGAAAATGCGGCGATCGCTCGCCGGATCTACAGCCTGCTGAAAAAGATGTTTCAGGTGCATACGGAGCTGCTGGTGCGCAAAAAGATGCGGCTTAAGAAGAACAACGTATATATCGTGCGGGTCCCGAGTCAGGTGCAGGACATCTTGTCCGAGCTGCATATCGTATCCGAAGGCTTTCAATTCACGCCGGGCATCGAGAAGACCATCATCCGCAAGCAGTGCTGCAAACGCGCTTATTTGCGCGGCGCTTTCCTGGCCGGAGGGTCGGTGAACAATCCGGAAGGCTCCTCGTATCATCTGGAGATCGCTTCGATGTACGAAGAACATTGCCAGGCGCTGTGCCGGCTGGCGGGTGAATTTGATTTGAACGCCAGGTGTATTGAAAGGAAAAAAGGCTTCATATTCTATATTAAGGAGGGCGAGAAGATTATCGAGTTCCTCAACCTGATTGGGGCCCATCAAGCGCTGCTCCGCTTTGAGGATGTGCGCATCATGAAGGATATGCGCAACTCGGTCAATCGTCTCGTCAATTGCGAAACCGCTAATTTGAACAAGACGATCGGCGCTGCCGTGCGGCAGATCGACAACATCCGGCTGCTCGAGAAGAAGGTCGGCCTCGACAATTTGCCGGAGAAGCTGCGCGAGGTGGCGGAGGTTCGGCTCAAGTATCCGGATTTGAACCTGAAGGAAGTCGGCGATATGCTGAAAGGAAATGTCAGTAAGTCAGGCGTCAACCACCGGCTGCGAAAGATCGACGAAATGGCTCAAAAGCTTCGCAATTCGTAGGGATCGCTGTAAATATAGATTTTTTGTGTAATTTATCAATATTTCTAGTGCAAATTGCCGAAAAATGATATAATAGTGGAAAAATCGCTTTTACGGGCAATTACGCCCTTCCAAATTTTGCAATCTTATGATCGTAGGGGGTATACAGTGCATGTCGAGACGCCCAGTAGTCGTGAAATTGAAAACCGGCCTTCATGCCAGACCGGCCGCACTTTTCGTGCAGGAAGCCAACAAGTTTTCTTCCGAGATTTTCGTGGAGAAGGATGAGAAGAAAGTCAACGCCAAGAGCATTATGGGTATCATGAGTTTGGCGATCAGCACCGGGACCGAAGTTTACATTAGTGCTGAAGGATCGGACGCCGAACAGGCTGTAAACGCTTTAGTCACATTGGTCAGCAAAGAGGAATTGGAGAACCAGTAACCTCGCATACGGCTTCCTTCGGGGAAGCTTTTTCATTTTTTCTGGCGCCGTGAACGCAACCTTTTGCAGGGGGATGCGTCTATTTAGACGTGTCTTTTCCCTTTGTAAAGGTTTTTTGTTCATGTCCTCATAAATGGGGGAACAAGACAACAAGATAAAATACACAAGAAGCAATGAGGAGTCGGAGAAATGAAGATGCTCAAGAAAGAGTTGTCCATGCTGCTGATCGTTTGTTTGCTGGCAGCGCTGCCCGCCGTCCCCGCGGCGATGGCCGCCGATACGGAGACGAGTGTATCGTCGCGGACGACGCATGTGCTGCTGTATCTGGATAAAGCGGAAGCTTTTCTGAACGGGGAACAGGTGACGCTGGATACGCCGGCCACCATTATCAAGGACAAAACATTCGTTCCTGCCAAGTTTCTCGGCGACGCCATGGGGCTTAAGGTCGAGTGGAACGAGGAAACGCGGCAGATCCTGATGGAGACGCCGGGCTACAGCATCATCCTCGACAGCGACCACAAGTCCGTCTGGATTAACGGCATGCTTGAAAATTTCGACGATGTCGCGGCGATCGTCAACGGCCGGCTGCTGATCAAGCTTACCTGGCTCGCGGATTATATGGGTGCCAGGTACACTTATGACGGCGAGCTGAGACGGGTCGAAGTGCTTCATGTGCGAAGCCCGATCGGCATCTATAATCCGAATACGAACAACTCGAGCCCCGTAGCCAAGTTTACTTTCGCCAAGCCGACGTACCGGATCGGCGAGCCGATCGATTATGTCGACCTCAGCTACGACCCCGATGCGGAAGGGATTGTCAAGTATGAATGGAGCGGACGGCAGGAGGCCTTCTTCCAGCCCGGGACGTATCCGATTTCGCTTACCGTATTCGATAAGCACGGCAACAAGAGCAATACGTATACGCGCAATTTGATCATTGAGAACGATGTCTATTTGAGCGAATTGGAGTATCCGATCTACAAGAAGCCGGTCGGCGGCTTCATCAAGACGGATTGGCGCACGCTGTGGGGGCATTTTTGGGAGCTGCCCCAGCTCAGCAAGCTGAGCGTGACAGAGGACAAATCCCGCAAGCTGCTCGTCAGCGACAGCCCGGAGGAGTTCAAAACGACGGGAATTCTGTATCAGGACAGCATTGAAGGCAAGGGCAGGCTGTACGCCGATCATATTAACGGGACGAACGAAAAGGTGTCCTTCGCCATTCTGGCGACGAACATGAGCGACAAGCCGGTCACGATCAAAACGACGAATAAAGGCGAGGTATGGCCGTCGGTGTACGCCAACCTGATCGGCAATGAAGCGACGGTCGATTTTCTGATGAACGACCCGCTGGACGAGAAGATGACGATTCCGCCGCATCGCACGTTCATTTACTCCCAATTCCCCGATTTTTATCCGGGTCAAGGTGTGAACCTGTTCTACGATGTCGAGACGGACGGCAAGGTTGAATTCACGTTCGTGGCGGACCATCAAATATCGCAAAACTCGCTGACGCTGCCCAAGCTGGCTTTCGACGGCCATGTCCGCGGTTCCTTCCCGGTGTCAGAGGTGCAGTGGACGATCGATGCGAGCTCGTTCACGGTGCCGTCGCGGCTCGTGATCGGCGATAATGTCACCGATCCGTTCCAGCCTGGCTACGACACGATTCGCAAGCAGGAAGTGAAGAACGACGGCAATTACGGCGTCGTGTATAAGATTCATGCCGACAAGCCGCGGAAGATGGCGATCATGCTGCTGGCCAAGGGCGGCGTGTTCAAAGGCCCGATCAAAATCAACGGCGAAATTCGCCTTGTGCCGGAATCCGGCGTCCTGACCGCCTTCGACGGCATGCAGATCGTTGCCAGAACGACCGGCAAGGAAGAAGCGCTCGATATCGAGTTCAGCCCGCCGGCAGGCTCGGCCTTCCCGATCGATTTGATCTTCTATCCGCTGGAAGATAAATAATTGGCGCTAAGACCCCGCTGGTTCGGCTTTGGCCGTTATCGGCGGGGTTTATTTGCGGTTATCCGTACGTTTTGTTGTCGGTATCCCGTACGGTTTGCTGCCGGTATACGAAACAGCGATCTTGGCAGCGGGAGCGGCCGTCTCTTTGCCCTCCTGTAGCGCTAGCTAGCTTAGCAGCGGCTAGCTGGCTGGCGGCAGCCAGCTAAGCGGTAACCGGCCTGGCACAGCAGCTAGCCTGGCAGCAGCCAGCTAAGCGGTAACCGGCCTGGCAGCAGCTAGCCTGGCAGCAGCCAGCAGCGGCAACTGGCCTGGCCTAGCTAGGCAGCAGCCAGCGGCAGCGCCGCGGCAGCAAAAAGAACCCGGTCGCGTTAGACCGGGCTCTTGCATAGCGGAACGCTTATACTTTTTCGATGACTTTGTCGATGAGGCCGTAGGCTTGCGCTTCATGAGCAGTCATGAAATAGTCGCGATCGGTGTCCTTCTCAATGCGTTCGAGAGGTTGTCCCGTCCGCTCGGACAAAATATGATTGAGCTTGTCGCGCATTTTCAGAATGCGCTTGGCGCGAATCTCGATGTCGCTCGCCTGGCCTTCCGCGCCTCCGAGCGGCTGATGGATCATGACCTCGCTGTTCGGCAGCGCGAGGCGCTTGCCTTTGGCCCCTGCGGCCAGCAGGAACGCGCCCATGGAAGCGGCCATACCGACGCAGATCGTCGAGACGTCCGGCTTGATGAATTGCATCGTATCGAAGATGGCCATGCCGGAGGTAATGGAGCCGCCCGGGCTGTTAATGTACAGATGGATGTCTTTATCCGGATCCTGCGCGGCCAGGAAGAGCAGCTGGGCGATAACCGAATTGGCTACAACATCGTTGATCGGAGTCCCCAAAAAAATAATGCGGTCTTTCAACAGACGCGAGTAAATATCGTAAGCGCGTTCGCCTCTCGCATCCGGTTCAACTACCATAGGGATGAAACTCATGGCGTGCAGCCTCCTTTGCGGAATGTTCCGCAGGCTTCTATAGCGGCAAAGTGTTCGCGGCGTCCGCGCATCGTTCCGGCTTTCAAAGCCCGGCCATGCCCTGCGCGCCGGTCCACACGAACCGTACCATTGTATGCCTACGGTTATTTATATAACCAATATAACGAAAAATCAAACAAAGGTCAAGAAAGGTCAAACATAAAAAATAAAAAAACCAGTTCCAGGAACTGATCTTCGTTTGCTTTAATAAAGTGGCGCGCCCGCGAGGAATCGAACCTCGATCTCAGGCTCCGGAGGCCTACGTCATATCCATTGGACCACGGGCGCTTATAATTAACGCTCAGTCATTCACAGGAATGACAGCAAAACTTATTATAGGGGATACGATTCAAAAAAGCAAGTCTATCTTGAAAATTTGTCGTTGATGTCAGCAAAATTTCAACACCGTAGGTGATGAGCGATGACGTAAGGATTCGTTCGTCATAGGCGTCCGGCGCGTCAATGGGCCGGGCACAGGCCCCGGGCTGGGTTTCGTGCTTCAGGGCGGGTTCCATGCCTCGGCTGGCTCGTGCCCCTGTGCCCGAGGAGGGTTCTGCGTTCTGGCTGGTTCCTGTACCACTGTGCCCGAAGTGGGTTCCGCAGCCTTGGGCTGGTTCCCGTGCCCCTAGTTCCGCGTTCTGGCTGATTCCCGTGTGTGTCCCCTGTGCCCCGTGCACGCCAATCCGCTGCGCACTTTCGAGCCGATTTCACAGGCTCCCATCGGTGGATCGAACAGGTGCGAGCAGCGAAGGCCGACCGATCAGGCGTATGCTGCAAGAGAGCCTGCAAAGTTGTAATTTGTACAACAAAAACGGGGAAATATACCGCAGTAGCGGCTCAATGTTGTAGAAAGTGCAACATGGAGCGCGGTGTTCCTCGCTTTGAAGCTCATCCCGCCCAAATTGTTGCACAAAATGCAACGTTACCCTCCACTTGCGCGAAGAATACGGAAAATGTTGTATTTTTTGCAGGATTCGCCGCCTCATGTGCCCAGGTGTGCCCGGGAGGGCAGCGCTAACGCTAGCCACAGAGCTTATTTCCCTCGAAACGTCCGATTTGAAATTGTAACGCAAGTGAGCAGCCTTATTTCGCATGTTTGGCTACCCGATTCCGCGTTTTTGACAAAATAGCGATACGACGTTTCGTTACATTTTGCAAAGGCTGCGTTTCAGCTAAATAGCGTTTGTCACTTGCGTTAGAGAGGATATTGTGGCTCATGGCGGCACCATGGATCGCTAGTCGTCCTCGGTTTATGATTTCAAGCCAAGAAAAACACCCGCTAACCCGCGGCCGCCCATCCTCGAAAGAACTTCGATAGGCGTGTTTCTTAAAAAGTTGGCGGTGACTAGCCGAAAAACTGTTTACAGCACCGAAGGTGGCGGTCGGGCGGCCGCTTTGTGGCTTGCCGTTTCCGACAGCGATTCGGGGACATTCGGGAAAAAAGTCGTTTTTTGGACAACGGTCACTTGAAGTGTATTGATGCATAAGGTATAATTACTACAGCTAAGTTCGCTTAGTTCTTTTTTTGGCCGATGTGGGACTCAAAATGCATCACCGGGACAAAAAAAGTCCAGCGCCATCGGGAGATGAGCTATGAGGGAATTTCTTGAGATTCAGAAGCAGCTTCTGCCGGACGTTACGGAGACGATGCGCAAACGGTAC
The DNA here is from genome assembly GCF_000380965.1 of Paenibacillus ginsengihumi DSM 21568. Lineage (GTDB taxonomy): Bacteria > Bacillota > Bacilli > Paenibacillales > NBRC-103111 > Paenibacillus_G > Paenibacillus_G ginsengihumi. The sequence goes on from NZ_KB905552.1 coordinate 12,544, forward strand.
ACGATTCTGCACCATATTCTGGTGTCAGGATTGGTAGGCCGGCGAACGCTGGCAGCCGAGCTGAACACGACGGAGCGCATTCTCCGCGCCGAGGTCGAGTTTTTGAAGCAGCAAGGCCTGATCGAGGTGGAGTCTTCCGGCATGCGAATTAGCGAGGCGGGTCGCCAGCTGCTGGAGCGGCTGGAGCCGATGGTCAAGGATTTGTTCGGTTTGACCGACCTGGAAGAGCGCATAAGGCGGCATTTTCGTTTGAAGCAGGTCGTCGTCGTACCCGGCGATTCCGATTCGTCGCCGCTGATCAAGAAGGAGCTCGGCCGGGCAGGTGCAGCTGTGCTGCGGAAGATCGTGACGAGCGACGAGGTTGTCGCCGTAACGGGTGGCTCGACGATGGCGGAGGTCGCGCACCATTTGAGCGCATCCTCGGCGCTGAAGGGGTGCTGGTTCGTTCCGGCCCGCGGCGGGCTGGGCGAGAGCGTCGATCTGCAGGCCAATACGATCGCCTCCAACATGGCGAAGAAGACGGGGGCGCGCTACCGGCTGCTGCACGTGCCGGATCATCTTGGCGAGGAAGCGTACCAGACGCTGATGCAGGAGGGCAGCATCGCCGAGATTGTTCAGTTTATCCGCCAGGCGAATATCGTAATCCACGGCATCGGGGAAGCGATGGTCATGGCGCGCAGAAGGAAGGTCGATCAGGAACTGACGTCCGCACTTCGCGAGGACGGGGCTCTTGGGGAAGCCTTCGGGTATTATTTCGACCGGACTGGGCGAATCTTACATAAGATGCCTATGGTCGGTCTGAGATTGGAAGATATTCAAGCAATGGATTGGGTTGTCGGCATTGCCGGCGGCCGCAGCAAGGGCGAGGCGATTGCGGCGGTGCTGAACAACGGGCACGAGGATGTGCTCATTACCGACGAAGCGGCGGCCGAGGAGATTGTCCGAAGCTGCGGCATCTAGCAAGCGGAGTCCGGCAACAACCCGGCAACAAGAATGGGCGCTTGACGGACATTTGTCCGTCTTGACATATACAAATTTTTAATCATTAGGAGGCTACTCACATGGTGAAAATCGGTATTAACGGCTTTGGCCGTATCGGCCGCAACGTTTTCCGCGCAGCTCTGAACAACCCGGACGTCGAAGTTGTCGCGATCAACGACCTGACAGACGTCAAGACGCTGGCGCATCTGCTCAAATACGACACAACGCACGGCAGACTGAACGCAACGGTTGAATCGACCGAGGGCGCGCTGATCGTCAACGGCAAATCGATCAAAGTATTCGCAGAACGCGACCCTGGCGCGCTTCCTTGGGCAGCCAACGGCGTAGAGATCGTTGTTGAATCGACCGGTATTTTCACAGCGAAGGAAAAAGCGTCCCTGCACCTGAAAGGCGGCGCCAAAAAAGTCATCATCTCCGCTCCGGCGACAGACGAAGATATCACGATCGTTATGGGCGTTAACGAAGACAAGTACGATCCGACCCAGCACACGATCATCTCCAACGCATCCTGCACGACGAACTGTCTGGCTCCGTTCGCGAAAGTGCTGAACGACAAGTTCGGTATCGTGAAAGGCATGATGACGACCGTTCACTCCTACACGAACGACCAGCAAGTGCTCGACCTGCCGCATAAAGACCTGCGTCGTGCGCGCGCCGCTGCCGAGAACATCATTCCGTCCACGACGGGCGCAGCGAAAGCCGTATCCCTCGTGCTGCCGGAGCTGAAAGGCAAGCTGAACGGCATGGCCATGCGCGTGCCGACGCCAAACGTATCCGTGACCGACCTGGTAGCCGAGCTGAAAACGAACGTGACGGTCGAAGAAGTTAACGCTGCTCTGAAAGAAGCGGCTAACGGCCCGCTGAAAGGCATCCTGAACTACTCCGAAGAGCCGCTCGTATCGAGCGACTACAACGGCGATCCGGCTTCCTCCACGATCGACGCGCTGTCCACGATGGTCGTAGGCGACAACATGGTGAAAGTCGTTTCCTGGTACGACAACGAGTGGGGCTATTCGAACCGCGTTGTGGATCTGGTTAGCTATATCGCGAAAAAAGGACTGTAAGCTTTGCATGATTGTGGCATGATCTAGTTTGACTCTCGCCGGAAGTCCGAAGCAGAGGACGGCAACCGGTTCTGTAATACAGTGATGGGACGCTACGCGCTATGGGGTACGGAACCAGCCACTGAACAAACAGAAAGCGGACGCGCATCCTTCCTGCTTCGCCGCTTCCGGCGAGGGAACGAACAAGACATACCACAATTTTTGTGTACGGACGGGCAGCAAGGAAATGAGCGAGCCAAAGGCGAAGGAGGCATACGAAGGTATGAACAAGAAAAGCGTTCGTGACATCGAAGTAAGCGGCAAAAGAGTATTTGTGCGGGTGGACTTTAACGTGCCGCTCGAGAACGGAAGCATTACCGACGATACGCGGATTCGCGAGACACTGCCGACAATCCGCTATTTGATCGAGCGCGGGGCGAAAGTGATTTTGGCAAGCCATCTCGGCCGTCCGAAAGGCGAAGTGGTGGATGAGCTGCGACTCACACCGGTCGCTGCAAGACTGTCCGAGCTGCTTGGCAAGCCTGTGCAAAAAGCGGATGAAGCGATCGGAGACGCCGTGAAGGCGAAAGTGGCGGCGCTGAACGACGGCGACGTGCTGCTGCTCGAGAACGTGCGCTTCTACCCTGGCGAGGAGAAGAACGATCCGGAGCTGGCGAAAGCTTTTGCCGAGCTGGCAGACGTGTATGTGAACGACGCATTCGGCGCCGCTCACCGCGCCCATGCGTCGACGGAAGGCATCGCTCATCATCTGCCGGCCGTATCCGGCCTCTTGATGGAGAAGGAGTTGGATGTGCTCGGCAAAGCGCTGACGAACCCGGACCGTCCGTTTACGGCCATTGTCGGCGGCGCGAAGGTGAAAGACAAAATTGCCGTGATCGACAATTTGATCAACCTGGCGGACAACATCATCATCGGCGGCGGCCTGTCCTACACTTTCTTCAAAGCCAGAGGGCTGGAGATCGGCAAATCGCTCGTCGACAACGACCGTCTGGAGCTCGTTCAGGAATTTGAGCGCAAAGCGGCCGAGAAAGGCATCAACTTCCTGCTTCCGGTGGACGTCGTCGTAGGCGACAAATTCGGTGCGGACGCCAATACGAAGGTCGTGCCGATCGATCAAATCCCGGCGGATTGGGAAGCGTTCGATATCGGTCCGGAAACCCGCAAAAAATATGCCGAAGTGATCAAAAACTCGAAGCTGGTCGTCTGGAACGGACCGATGGGCGTATTCGAGCTGGAGCCGTTCAAGAACGGCACCCAGGCAGTGGCGGAAGCCTGCGCCGAAACGCCGGCTTATACCGTCATCGGCGGCGGAGACTCGGCGGCTGCGGTCGAGAAGTTCGCTCTGGCCGACAAGATGGACCACATCTCCACGGGCGGCGGCGCTTCGCTCGAATTCATGGAAGGCAAGGCGCTTCCGGGCGTCGTTGCTCTGAACGATAAATAAGGAGGGCCAACATTTATGCGCAAACCGATCATTGCGGGCAACTGGAAAATGTTCAAAACGGTCTCCGAGGCTGTTGCATTCGTGAACGAAGTGAAGGGCAAGGCGGAGATTGACGGCGTGGACAGCGTCATTTGCGCGCCATTCACGAATCTTCCCGCTCTGGTGGAAGCCGTGAAAGGCACGAACCTGAAAGTCGGCGCCCAAAACCTGCACTGGGAAGACAGCGGTGCATTCACCGGCGAAATCAGCGGCGCTATGCTGAAAGATCTCGGCGTTGACTACGTCATCATCGGCCATTCCGAGCGCCGCGCCTACTTCGCGGAAACGGACGACACTGTGAACAAGAAGGTGCACGCCGCATTCAAGCACGGCCTGACGCCGATCGTCTGCGTCGGCGAGAAGCTGGAAGAGCGCGAAGCCGGCCAGACGAAAGACGTGTGCAAGGTGCAGACGGAAGCGGCTTTCGCCGGATTGAGCGCCGAGCAGGCAGCGCAGGTCGTCATCGCTTACGAGCCGATCTGGGCGATCGGCACAGGCAAGTCGTCGACGGCGGAGGACGCGAATGAAGTGATCGGTTACATCCGCCAGCTCATCGCCGGACTGTTCGGCCAAAGCGTAGCGGATCAAGTGCGGATTCAATACGGCGGCAGCGTGAAGCCGAACAACATCCGCGAATATATGCAGCAGTCCGACATCGACGGCGCCCTCGTCGGGGGCGCATCGCTCGAGCCGGCATCGTACATCCAATTGGTCGAGGGGGCCAAGTAAGATGAGCAGACCGAAACCGGTAGCGCTGATTATTCTCGACGGATTCGGGCTGCGCGGGGACGTTCAGGGCAATGCGGTGGCGCAGGCGAAGAAGCCGAACTTTGACCGCTATTGGTCGGAGTATCCGCATACGACGCTGACCGCTTGCGGCGAAGCGGTCGGCTTGCCGGAAGGGCAGATGGGCAACTCCGAGGTCGGACACCTGAACATCGGCGCAGGCCGCATCGTGTATCAGGATTTGACCCGCATCTCGAAGTCGATTCGCGAAGGCGAATTTTTTGACAATAAAACGATTCTCGGCGCGGTCCGCCACGCCAAAACGAACGGCAAGAAGCTGCACCTGTACGGGCTGCTTTCCGACGGCGGCGTGCACAGCCATATCGACCACCTGTTCGCGCTGCTGGAGGTTGCCAAGCGCGAGGGCTTAAGCGAGGTGTACGTGCATGCATTCCTCGACGGCCGGGACGTTGCTCCCGACAGTGCCGTGCGTTACATGGAGCAGCTGCAGAACAAGATTGCCGAGCTCGGCACAGGGCGCATCGCCACGGTGCAGGGGCGCTATTATGCGATGGACCGCGACAAGCGTTGGGAGCGCACCGAGAAGTCGTACCGCGCGATGGTATACGGCGAAGGGCCCAAGTATACCGATCCGCTGAAAGCGATCAAGGAATCGTACGAAAAATCGGTATTCGACGAATTCGTGATGCCGACGGTCATCGTGAAGGAAGACGGCTCGCCGGTCGGCCTGATCGAATCCGGCGACTCCGTCGTGTTCTTCAACTTCCGTCCGGACCGGGCGATTCAGCTGTCGCAGGTGTTCACAAACAGCGATTTCCGCGGCTTCGACCGGGGCGACAAGCTGCCGAAAAATCTGCATTATGTATGCCTCACCCTGTTCAGCGAGACGATCGACGGTTATGTCGCTTATGAGCCGAAGAGCCTCGACAACACGCTTGGCGAAGTGCTCGTGCAAAACAACCTGAAGCAACTGCGCATCGCCGAGACGGAGAAATACCCGCACGTAACCTTCTTCTTCAGCGGCGGCCGCGACGTCGAGCTGCCGGGCGAGACGCGGATTCTCATCAACTCGCCGAAGGTTGCCACGTACGACCTGAAGCCGGAGATGAGCGCTTACGAGGTGGCGGAGGCGTGCGTGAGGGAGATCGAGGCCGAGCGTCAGGACGTCATCATCCTCAACTTCGCCAACCCGGACATGGTCGGACACTCCGGTCTGCTGGAGCCGACGATCAAAGCGGTGGAAGCGACCGACGAATGTCTCGGCAAAGTGGTAGATGCCGTGCTGGCCAAGGGCGGGGTGGCCCTTATCACGGCCGACCACGGCAACGCGGACATTGTGACGAACGAGGACGGCTCGCGCAACACCGCGCATACGACGAATCCCGTGCCTTTTATTGTCACGGATAAATCTGTTACACTTAGAGATGGCGGGATTTTGGCCGATATCGCTCCAACGGTGCTGAGCCTGCTTGGCGTCAGCCAGCCGGCGGAAATGACCGGCAAAACCATCATCGCCGGACGCACCAGCTAACGGCGCGCTGACCGGCTTGCCATCCCGGCAGAACCATATCCAAAAGGAGAGTAGCAAACCAATGACGACGATCAGTAATGTATACGCACGTGAAGTTCTCGACTCCCGCGGCAATCCGACCGTTGAAGTGGAAGTGCATCTGGAATCCGGCGCCCGCGGCCGCGCCATCGTCCCGTCCGGCGCCTCGACCGGGGCTTATGAAGCCGTGGAGCTCCGCGACGGGGACAAGTCGCGTTATCTCGGCAAAGGCGTGCTGAAGGCTGTCGAGAACGTTAACGACGTCATCGCTCCGGAAATTATCGGCATGGACGCCCTTGACCAAGTAGGCATCGACAAGCGCATGATCGCGCTGGACGGCACGGAGAACAAAGGCAAGCTCGGCGCCAACGCCATCCTCGCCGTATCGATGGCCGTCGCTCGCGCGGCAGCCGAAGCGCTGGACGTTCCGCTGTACGTATACCTCGGCGGCTTCAATGCCAAGACGCTGCCGGTGCCGATGATGAACATCATCAACGGCGGCGCGCACGCAGACAACAACGTCGACGTGCAGGAATTTATGATTTTGCCTGTAGGCGCTCCTTCCTTCAAGGAAGCGCTGCGCACTGGCGCGGAAATCTTCCACGCGCTGAAAGCGGTGCTGAAGGACAAAGGCCTGAACACGGCAGTTGGCGACGAAGGCGGCTTCGCGCCGAACCTCGGCTCCAACGAAGAAGCGATTCAGACGATCATCGCCGCCATCGAGAAAGCGGGCTACAAACCGGGCGTCGACGTATTCCTCGGCATGGACGTCGCTTCCACCGAGTTCTATAAAGACGGCAAATATCACCTCGAAGGCGAAGGTAAGTCGTTCACCTCGGCAGAGTTCGTGGACTTCCTCGCTTCCTGGGTGGAAAAATATCCGATCATTACGATTGAGGACGGCTGCTCCGAGGATGACTGGGAAGGCTGGAAGCTGCTGACCGATAAGCTCGGCGGCAAAGTGCAGCTGGTCGGCGACGACCTGTTCGTAACGAACACGAACCGCTTGTCCCAAGGCATCGAGCAAGGCATCGGCAACTCCATCCTGATCAAGGTCAACCAGATCGGCACGCTGACCGAGACGTTCGACGCGATCGAGATGGCCAAACGGGCCGGATACACCGCCGTTATCTCGCACCGCTCCGGCGAAAGCGAAGACAGCACGATCGCCGATATCGCCGTGGCGACGAACGCCGGCCAAATCAAGACAGGCGCGCCTTCCCGGACAGATCGCGTAGCCAAGTACAACCAGCTGCTGCGCATTGAGGACCAACTGAAGTCGGTGGCGCAATATGCCGGCAAAACAGCGTTTTATAACCTGAAAAACTTCAAATAATAAACGCTTCATAGAGGACAGAACGCGAAGCCTTGACTTCGTTCGTCAGCTTCGGTTGCGGATCATGGGCTGACGGCCGTCAGCCTATGATCCCGATAAAGCCATGCCAGGCAGCGATTCCGTGAATGGGACCGGATATCGCTGCCTTTTTACTTTAGTCAGTCGGCACGGGGGCCAAATGCGGTTGGTGTTCCGTCAACCGGAAGCGTATAATAAGAAGATAACGCCGAAATGGTATAACCAACGGGGGCCGATTGCGTCAGCTTATCGGCGCTTGGGCCCGAAAGTTCAGGGCCGGAGCTTGCGCCGCCCCAGGATGGGAGAGAGTCAGCATGGGCAATTGGCTGATCACAATCTTATTATTGTTCGTATCTGCCTTTTTGACGCATTTGATCCCTGGATCCGGTTTCTTCCGCACGCTGGATACGATGATTCATGAATTCGGTCACGCCGCCGTCACGCTCGCTTTGTCCGGCAAGGTGATGTATATCGAGCTGTACAGCAACCACAGCGGCGTCACCTACTCGCAGGTAACGAAGCCCTGGAGCCTGATTCCGATTGCGCTTTCCGGGTACATTGGCGCTTCGCTCTTCGCGGTATTTATGTTTCATGCCAGGGCGCGGGGCAAGCAGCGGCTCGGCTTGCAAATGATGACGCTGCTGGCGCTGTTGTCGCTCGTTCTATTCGTCAGAAATGAGTATGGCGTGATCTGGCTTGTCGGTTTTATTTTGCTTAATCTGATCATGCTTGCCCTTGTCCCGAGATGGCTGAGGGATATGTATTACTTGCTGCTCGCCTTCCTCACGCTGGAGGAATCGGTGTTCGGCCCGATCTCGCTGCTAATGTACGCCTGGCAGGACCCGACACAGGCGGGAGATGCGACCAATCTGAGCTTGGTGACGCCGATGCCGGCTGTCGGCTGGGCGCTCGTGTTCGTCTTGTTCTCGCTCTGGTGCGCCAAACAGGCCATTCAATCGTTCCTTAGCAGGGGACAGCGCCGGAGGCCAGGCGGCGGAGAGTACGATTACGCGCCTTATGAAAGCAGACAGTCCCGATAAGCTTCTGCATTAGTCGTCAATGCGCTCTAACAGGCATTTCGATTTGTCATTCGGTGCATTTTATGGTACTATACTCATACTGCCTATCTTGAAAATAGCGCGGGGCCCGCGGCCCAATTTTCACCATCTGATGGTGCTGCGCCAGCGGCATGGGGGTCTATCATGAAAATTCGACGAAGCCCTTCGGCGAATTTTCAACACCGAAGGTGACGTCCGATAGACGAAGGGAAGTGCCAGCGCTCGTCATAGGCGGCTATTTTCGGACATGGCTTGACGACAAGCTTCGTTCAACGTTTGCCGGGAGGTGGAATTCATGGAAGTGGCTTTGAAGATCATACTGGTCATCGCATCGCTCGGGTTGATCGCGGTCGTGTTGCTGCAGAAGGGCAAGAGCGCAGGATTGTCCGGTGCCATCTCCGGGGGCGCGGAGCATTTGTTCGGCAAGCAGAAAGCCCGCGGTCTGGAGCTGTTCTTGTCTCGATTGACGATCGGACTCGCGATTGCGTTCTTTGTTTTGTCTGCGGTTGTGGCTTTCTTTGTAAAACAAACCTAATGATAAAATGACAACAGCGGGAGCAAACTACTCCTGCTGTTTTTTTATCGCTACAGAAAGTTTAACTTTGCGAAAGGATTAAAGCGAAGTGCGACTTTCTGTACCAAGAAAAACAACCGCTAAAACGCGGTCGCTCATCCATGAATGGACATCGATAGACGTTTTTCTTATATAGCTGCCCGAAGCATTGCCAAAAAAAGCGGGTGCAAACGGAAATTCATGGATTTTTGCGAAACTTGGAATCGTATGGGGCATGGAAACAGGCGGCGGCTTGCCTGTCGCCATAGTCTTATATCGATCCTTACAGATGACGAACTAAGGCAGGTGAAGCAATGAATGGTAACTAGAGAAGAATTGCTCGAATTTATGAAGGAAACGGCGTATAAGCCGATGACGTATAACGAATTGAATCGGCATTTTCAGACGGAGAACGCAGAAGAGTTCAAGCAGTTTCTGAAGCTGCTGAACGAGCTGGAAGGGGAAGGCCTCATTCTGCGGACGCGGAATGACCGTTACGGGGTGCCGGAGCGGATGAATTTGCTGCGGGGGAAGCTGCAGGCGCATGCCAAAGGCTTCGGATTCCTCATTCCGGAGGATCGCGATCATCCGGACGTCTATATTCATGCGAACGACATGGGCACGGCGATGAACGGCGATATCGTGCTGGTTAGGATCAACTCGAAAAGCAGGGACGGCGGCCGGTTGGAGGGCGAGGTTGTGCGCGTCGTCAGTCGCGGCAATACGCAAATCGTTGGCTTGTTCCAATCGCATGAGGAATACGGCTTCGTCATTCCGGACGACAAGCGGGTGATTCGCGATATTTTCGTACCGAAGCATTCCTTCCATGGGGCGATGGACGGGCATAAGGTCGTCGTCAAAATCGTCAACTACCCGGAAGGCCGGGCGGCGGCGGAAGGCGAAGTGATCGAGATTCTCGGTCACAAGAACGATCCCGGCATCGACATCCTGTCGATTATTCGCAAGCATCAGCTGCCAGAAACGTTCCCGGACGAGGTCATGGCAGAAGCCGAAGCGGTGCCGGATACGATTGCGGAGGAAGAGCTGAAGGGACGCCGCGATTTGCGGCATAAGCGCATTGTGACGATCGACGGAGAAGATGCCAAGGACTTGGACGATGCCGTCAATGTGGAACTGCTTCCGAACGGGCATTACCTGCTTGGCGTTCATATCGCCGATGTCAGCTATTATGTCAAGGAAGGCTCGGCGCTCGATCGGGAAGCTTACAACCGCGGCTGCAGCGTCTATCTCGTCGACCGAGTCATTCCGATGCTGCCGCACCGGCTGTCGAACGGCATCTGTTCGTTGAATCCGCAGGTGGACCGCCTGACGATGTCGTGCGAAATGGAGTTCGACGAGAACGCGAACCTTGTGCGACACGATATTTTTACGAGCGTTATTCGGACTTGCGAACGGATGACTTATACGAATGTCCGCAAGCTGCTGACGGAGGAAGAGCTGGAGCCCGAGCTGCAGGCGAAGTATTCTTACTTGCTGGGCGATTTTCGCCTTATGGAAGAGCTGGCCATGAAGCTGCGCGCGAAGCGGATGCGGCGCGGGGCGATCGATTTCGACTTCCAGGAGTCAAAGGTTTTGGTGGACGAGAATGGCAAGCCGACGGATATCGTGAAGCGGGAGCGGTCGATCGCCGAAATGATCATCGAAGAATTCATGCTGGCGGCGAACGAGACGGTGGCGGAACATTTTCATTGGCTGAAGGTGCCCTTCCTGTACCGGATTCACGAGGAACCGGATGCGGAGAAGCTGCAGCATTTTCTGGAGTTTATTACGAATTTCGGATATGTCGTGCGGGGCAAGGGCAATACGGTACATCCGCGGGCGCTGCAGACGCTGTTGGAAGAGATCAAGGGGAAGAAGGAAGAAACGGTCATCAGCACAGTGATGCTGCGCTCCATGAAGCAGGCGAAGTACGATTCGCAAAGCCTCGGTCATTACGGCCTGGCGGCGGAATTTTATTCGCATTTCACCTCGCCGATCCGCCGTTATCCGGACCTGGTCATTCACCGCGTGATCCGCGAGGTGCTGGATTCCGGTGTTTTGACGGATGAACGGCAGGACTATTTGGCTTCGCGGATGGACGATATCGCCCGGCAATCGTCGGAGCGGGAACGGGTGGCGGTCGATGCGGAGCGGGAGACGGAGTCGCTTAAGAAGGCGCAGTTCATGCTCGACAAGGTCGGAGAAGAGTTCGATGGCATTATCAGCAGCGTGACCAGCTTTGGCCTGTTCGTCGAGCTGGACAATACGGTGGAGGGGCTTATTCACCTGTCCAATTTGACGGACGACTATTACCATTTCCACGAAGCGCAGCATGCCTTGATCGGGGAGCGGACGTCGCGGATTTACCGCCTGGGCGACGAGGTCAAGGTACGCGTCTCCCGCGTCAATATGGATGAGCGCACCATCGATTTCGAGATGGTGAATATGAAGCCGCGGCCGCAGAAGGTCAGCCTTGTCGACGCGCTGAACGCGGCGGGCAAGGGCAAGCGCAGCGGCCGCAAGGGCCGCGGCGGAGCGTCCGCCGCCGCGATCACTGCGCGCGGCGGCGGACGGAAGCCGCGCAAGGGCGGAGCCGCCGTCGTGGCGATCCCGCAGCGGCCGGTTAGCCGCAAGGGCGCTGCGAAGGCGGCGGAGCCTGCCGCTTCCGGGGCGAAGCGGAAGCGGAAGCGCGCGGCGAAGCGCTAGCCGCAGCGGGGCGGCTGGCGCTTCGCCGGAGGGCGCGGCGCCGGCGGGAGCGGGCCGCGGCTCGCGCCTGTGCCGCCTATGCCGCCTGTGCTGCCTTGGCAGTCTGGCGCGGGCTCTTAGCGGCTTAAGGACTGCGGCCGGGGCATCATTGCATGCGCCCTGCATTCGATGAGCATTCGGTGTGGCGCCCCTTGATTTCTTGCCGCGTAGTTGGTAAAATAAGCTCCATCCCTGAATGTGCACCGGTTTGTAGGCAGGGAAGGAGAGTGCAGTTCCGATGAGCAAGAAATCGACGACCGAAGGGAAACTGCTTGCGCAGAACAAGAAAGCGTCCCATGACTATTTTATAGAGGATACGTATGAGTGCGGCCTTGTCCTGACAGGAACGGAAATCAAGTCGCTCCGGCAGGGAAAGGCCAACATCAGCGACGCTTTCGCGACGATTCGCAACGGCGAAGCGTTCATTCACAATATGCATATCAGCCCGTTCGAGCAGGGCAACCGGCACAATCCTTCGGACCCGACCCGGGCCCGCAAGCTGCTGCTGCACAAGTCGCAGATCATGAAGCTGCTCGGAACGGTCAAGCAGGAAGGCTATACGCTTGTGCCGCTCAAGGTGTACACGCGCAACGGATACGCCAAGCTGCTGCTCGGCATCGGCCGAGGCAAGAAGCAATACGACAAGCGGGAGAGCGCAGCCAAGCGCGATGCGCAGCGGGACATCCAGCGTGCGCTCCGCGAGAAGCAGAAGGTCGCCCGATAATCGGACGGCGGCTTCCCGGTGTTCCGGGTGAATGCTATGCCAATACTGGGCATAGAGACCTCAGATTCCATCACTTCGATATTCTTTTTGCTCGAAAATGTGGTATAATGAAATAGCATCGAGAGCAACAGCAGATGCTTTTCTTCATAACCTTTTTCATTATTGGCTTCCCGTCTCTTCCCAGCGGGAAGCTTCTCATGCGGGGACGTTCTTAGGATTCGACGGGGATAGTTCGAGCATGGGTTGCGGGTAGTGGGGACGCGTCCACTTCATCAACGCTAACGCCAAATTAAATGGCAAACAACAACAATCCTACGCTTTCGCAGCTTAATAACCTGTGAGCGTGCTCCTACTCTGCATCGCCCATGTGCCGGGATAGGGGCTCAACCTTAGTGGGATACGCTGTCCAGTCTCCGCCTGGGGCTGGCTGAAGAAGACAATCAGGCTGACTTGAGTGAAAGCCGGTTACGGGGCGTTCGCTCGAGTGACATCAAAACTGTGACTACACCCGTAGAAGCCTGTGTGGCGTTATCTTCGGACAGGGGTTCGACTCCCCTCGTCTCCATAATACTTGAAAAAGCACCCAAAAGGGTGCTTTTTGCAATCTATAAAAGCAGATATTAAACTGAATAAGAAATATTTCTGATGCTGTACGGGGTGGTACGGAACTGTAATGTCGTTCGGTTTTTGTAAAAAGGGTTGGTGAATTGATGGATGATAAGGATCACCGCATCTCTTGACAATGGTAAACTGAACTTAAACAGGAGCCCCCTAAAATAAGGGACTCCTTGATCAAGAATAACGTAGCATTTTGCTACGGGTTCAATGTGTTATTATTCTATGCAGAACATCACTAATTACGACAAAAGAGCAGTCACAAGGACTACTCTTCTGGGATCAAATTCTTCAACGTGATAAATCACGGGTTCAATGTAACCTTATTATGACAAAGTAAAGGGTGCTTGAAAAGGTGCTCCTCTCTTTGGGTGATGTTGTTTTGGGCAAACACCATTCTACCAAAGATTTGGAGCCCTTTTCATATTTTCAAGGTACGATACTTTCGAAATTCAGGATCAAATAAATCGCTTTTCCGGAATGGTTTTCTGCATCTTCCCTTTGCATTCCTTAACTAAAACAAGGTAATATTAAGAAAAAATTTGAACGGAAGGAGCAATCATGCATAACGATCTGACATCCCTGTTGCTTGTTGTAGCCCTTGCTTTTTTGGTTCCTATCGCGCTGCAATATTTCAATCTGCGGGTCATTCCCGTGGTGGTCGCCGAGATTTTCGTCGGGCTGATCATAGGCAAATCCGGGTTCAATCTTATTGTGCCGGAGGGGTGGGTTAGCCAGCTTTCGACGTTGGGGCTGATCTTTCTTATGTTTTTGAGCGGGCTTGAACTGGACGTGTCCCTCTTCAAGCCGAAAAAGACGTCGCGGGCGATTTTGGACAACTTGCCGAAGGATCATTTTAAGGACGAGCTGAGCAAGAGAAAGCCGCCGAACCCGCTGTTGCTGTCGAGTATCGTCTTCCTGCTGATCGCGGCTGTCTCTTATGGTTGTGCGGTATTTTTGCAGCAATTAAACTATATTACCGAGCCTTACTTGTTCACCATCATGATTGCCTCGATCTCCCTCGGGGTGGTCGTGCCGGTATTAAAAGAGAAAAAACTGCTGGAGCACGCTTACGGACAAACGCTGCTGCTCATTACGATCCTTTCCGATCTCATCACCATGATATTGCTGGGCGTGTATATCAGCATGCAGGCCGGCAGTACGGAGAGCTTATGGCTGCTCGGCTTGTTCTTCGTGCTCGTCTTCGTGATCTACCGTTTTGCCGCCCGGTTCATGCGTTCCAGATTCATCAGCAGGATTAGCGGCGGAGGCACGGCCCAGTTGGGCACGCGCGCAATCTTCGCGCTCATTCTCATGCTTGTCGTGCTTAGCGAGACGCTTGGCGTGGAAAGTATTCTCGGCGCTTTCCTGGCCGGGGTGATCGTATCTCTGCTGCGGCCTTCGCGCGAGATGGTCCATCAACTGGAGTCGTTCGGTTACGGGTTTCTCGTTCCGATTTTTTTCATCATGGTCGGGGTTGACCTGGATATTCCCGCCTTGGTCACCGACTGGAAGATTGTGCTGCTCATTCCGCTGCTGATCGGACTTATTTTTGTGGCGCGGTATGTTCCTACGCTGCTGCTCGGCTTCTGGTTCCGCTTCAAATACGCTTCTTCCGGCGGTCTGCTGATGGCCAGCACCTTGAGCCTGGTGATCGCCGCGGCTTCCGTAGCGTATGAATTAGGGATTATTTCGGCCGAACTGCAGGGGGCCGTGATTTTGGTCTGCGTGATCAACTGCCTGCTTTTCCCCGTGCTCTTTAATAAGCAGGTGCCCAGAGCGCAGGGCGCGCGGGTGCGGGCCTCCTTGATCGGAGCCAATCACGTGACGCTGCCGGTTTCTCAGGATTTGCTGAAAGACGGATTTGACATCGCAATATACAGCGCAGACGCTTCGGTTGGGGACGAACAATCCAAGCAGGACTACGGACGGTTTCCGCTTACCGTCGTTTCCGATTTAGAAGCGGATACCTTGCTAAAGGCAGGCGCGTTTAATACCGATGTGATCGTATTCGGCTCCATGGACGAGCTTCAGAATGCCAAGCTGGCCCGAAAGGCCAAGTCCCTGGGCATCGACAAGATTATCGTTCGGGCGGAGAGCCCGGAACTCATCCAGTCGCTGCAAGCCGAGGCGTTCAACGTCTTCTCGACGCTGTTCGCCTCCCGGATGCTGCTCAAAGGGCTGATTCAGTATCCGAGCGCCGTAATGCTGATGACCCAGGACGACTCCTTGCAGGAAATCACGGTTCAGAATCCGAAATACAATAACGTGCAGCTCAAGGAATTGCCTTTTCTCGGCGATGCCTTGATTCTGCGGATCTATCGCGGAGAATCGTTCATCGTTCCGCACGGAGCGACGCAGCTGCTTGCGCAGGACCGTCTACTGGTCAGCGGCAGCGCGGAATCGATTCAAGCGCTCAAGGCGGAGCTGGAATAAGCGGCGATGCAGGACAAGCGGCCTAATCGGGCCGCTTTTTCGTATTTAGGGCGTCCTTCGCTCCGCTTTTCTGACAGGCGCCCCTGCAACAGTTCCATTCCACGACAACTTCGTCCAGGTATTAATAAATTTGGTCCGATTTGAAAATAATGAGAGCGACAGTTCTTTCTTCTGGAGGTTAACCTATGAACCAAACGAGCTTGGACGGTAGCCGCTCAGAAACAGAGATACAACCCATTTCACCCGAGCTGGAGACGAATTTACAGTGGCTCGAAAAGCATTTTGAACACTGCGAAGATTTAACCTTTTTTCAGTGGCGCTTTGGACTGGAGCTCCGGTATACCGCCTACTCCGTCTATTTCGAATCGTTATTTGAAGATAAGACCGTCAATTATATGAAGGCATCGCTTCAGGACCTTGTTCCTCACGAAGTAGGGCCTGCCCTATCTGTCACTCCTGAAGATGTCATTCATTTTTTCGGCAACCACGGCATTTCCTCGCAATCTGCCAAGCTGATCGACGATCTGAATGAAGCGGCAGATGAGATTGTTACAGGGCATCTTCTTATTTTTTTTGACGGTTGGAATCAAGCGTTGTCTTACAAGTTTGCTTCCCTGATAACCAGGCAAGTGACCGAACCGATTGCCGAATCCGTCGTTCATGGTCCGCGGGAGAGTACCGTAGAAAACTTGCAAAAAAATATCGGCATGCTGCGCATGCGTTTAAAAACGCCCAATTTTAAACTGGAAAAGTTTACGCTCGGGGTAGAAACCAAAACAGAAATCAATATCGCTTATTTGGCCAATATCGTGAACATGGAGGTTTTGGCGGAGCTTAAAAGGCGGCTTTCCAAGATGGAGAAGGTGAATGTTCTTGACGCCTCTTATATTGAAGAGTGGGTGGAGGACTCGACTTTTTCCCCATTCCCTCAATACCGCTACACAGAGCGGCCGGATACCGCGGTTGCGGCCATGCTGGATGGCAAAATCATCGTGCTCACCGAAGGCACCGGTTCGATTCTGATATGCCCGGGACTTTTTACGGAAATGTATCAATCCGCGGAAGACTTTTACCAGAGAAGTATCATCTCCTCCCTCATTCGCCTCATGAGGATCGTGGCCTTTTTTATCGCGTTCAGCCTGCCCAGCATCTATATTGCGTTAACGACGTTTCACCCGGAATTGATCCCTACCGTCCTGCTGCTTGCCATTATGAATGCGCGGGAGGGAATTCCTTTTCCTGCATTCTATGAAGCGGCCATTATGGAATTTTTCTTCGAGCTTCTCCGGGAAGCGGGAGCGCGATTGCCCAGACAGATTGGCGCGACGATCAGCATTGTCGGCGCTCTCGTTATTGGCGAAGCGGCCATATCTGCGGGTATTGCCTCTCCGACGATGGTCGTGGTCGTTGCCTTAACCGGGATCGCTTCTTTTGCCGTTCCTCAATACAACATGGCAACCGCTTTAAGAATCATCAAGATTCCTCTTATGATTTTAAGCACATTTCTGGGCGGATTCGGTCTGATGATCGGCTATCTCTGGCTCTTGCTGCATCTAACGAGCCTCAGATCTCTCGGGCAGCCCTATCTGAACCCATTAGCGCCGCTTCGGCCAAACCAGTTATTGGATACTTTCATTCGGGCCCCGTTAAAAATGTTAATGCGTGCATCGCGCAGCAAGCAAATATCCGGAGCGAAAAAATAATAAAAGGCCATTTGTCGAAAGAAGGATCAGGTTATGCGAAAAATCGTCTTTGCCGGCTGTTTGATCGCATGCGTTCTGTTGTTGCCGGGTTGCTGGGACCGGATCGAACTGACGGATCGCTCCCTCATCTTGGGGCTGGCGATCGACAAAGCCGATCATGAATTGGTCGATCTTACCGTGCAAATCTACAAGCCCATTCATTCCGGCGGGATGGAAGGAAAGTCGGGCGGAGAGATTTCCTATGTCAATTTGCAAACGAAGGGTAACACGATGTACGACGGGATTCGGGATATTATCCTTCATGTAGGGCGCAAAGCACAGTGGAGCCATTTGCAGGCGATCATCGTCGAGGATCAGTTAGTGCAAACTTATCCGATCAGCGAGATCCTGGATTATTTTTATCGGGATTATGAGGCCCGACTGAGCTCTTCGTTTTTCATCGCCCACGGGAAAGCATCGCAATATTTGAAAAAGAAACCGATTATCGAAAAAACAGTCAGTCAACAGTTGCTGCAAATTTCCAAGAATTCCGATCGCTACAATTACAAAACGACCAACACTTCGTTACTTGATCTGTTCGTCGGTCTTCGCAGCCAGACGGGGATATCGCTTGTCCCTTACGTCACGGCAGGCGGAAACCAGGGAGAAGGGCTGGTGGCAACCGGAATGGCCG
Source organism: Paenibacillus ginsengihumi DSM 21568 (assembly GCF_000380965.1). Lineage (GTDB taxonomy): Bacteria > Bacillota > Bacilli > Paenibacillales > NBRC-103111 > Paenibacillus_G > Paenibacillus_G ginsengihumi. The sequence continues at coordinate 30,250 of NZ_KB905552.1, forward strand.
TCTTGAAAAAGGGAATGTGGAAGGGGGTTGTTTCTCCGCAAGATTCGCAAATGATCCAAATGCTGCATAACAAGTACAAGGGCGGAATGATTCGCGTGCCGTGCGAGGCGCCAAGCAAAGCAAGCAATTCCCTGGAAGTATTATCCTTCCATTCCCGATTAAAACCGCGCATGGAAGGCGAAGCTGTCAAGCTTCAAGTGTTCGTCCACCTCTCGACCGCCATTGGAGAGATGAGATGCGCGAATTTAAAAACGCAGGAGGACGAGAATAAGTTGGCTGAAGCCGCCGCCCGGACCATTGAACAATCTTTAACGAAAACGTTGAACCGAATGAAGCAAAAAAAATTGGACCTCATCGGATTAGGAGACCGGATCTATCGTAAAGATCCGGCTATATGGAAACGTTGGCGGAACAACTGGGAAGAGCGTTTCGCGAAAGCTCAAATCGAGGTTAAAGCCCATGTCGAAATCAAGAATAGCGGAACGGCAACGCCCAAACCGCTTTCAAAGGACAAGTAAGCGAAGGAGAGCGAACGGATGGTTGAGAAAATGGTCGTTGTGATTTCGAGCTATTTGGTCCTGACCATCTATAATCTGGCCAATACCGAAAAAATGGCGCCGCGCGACAAGATCGCCTATGGGGTGAGCGTGATTGTCTCAGTTTATCTTGGCGTTGAGTATGTCGGGGAATGGGGAATGCCGATCCTTCAGGATATCGCCGCATGGCTATATAAAGATTTGGGCCGTATGATCGCCCGGTATCTGGAAGAGACTTCTTAGCAAAGGAGCCAGCATCCACGTATGAATAAAGTCATCATCAGTCAAGAACAATTGATCGTATTGTTCTTTGTTTATTTGACGGGCTCTGTCATTGTCAACCTTCCCGGTCCGTTAATCGGATTCGCCCAAAACGGCGTATGGATATCCCTGCTGCTCTCCGGCACGGCCGCCCTGATTCAATTGCTGCTTGTTCTTTACTTGGACAAGGAATATCCCGGGTTGTCCTTTTGCCAATATAGCCAGACGCTGCTAGGAACCTGGCCGGCCATCGCGATTCTGATTCCCTTTATTTCGCTCTTATTTGAGATGACTACGGGAATCGTACATGAAGTCGGCAAATTTGTAAACAGCTCGTTGATGAGGCAAACTCCCCAATACATCTTCGATATCTTTATCTTCGCCACAGTGGCCATCACGGTACGAGCGGGGATCGAGGTCATGAGCCGAATGTTTGCTATTTTAATCTTCATTGTGATGCTGTTCACGATCATAAATTTGCTGTTGTCCGTTCCTAATTATCAGTTTGAATTTCTGCTGCCTATTCTTCCTGACGGCATCAAGCCTGTACTGCATGGCGCCTATATGTCCTTTGGCTTCACCCACGCAGAACCGGTCCTGCTGGGCATGCTCCTGCCCTTTGTTCGTCGGCCGGCGGGGAGTTTACATAAGAAGCTGGTGGTGGTGTTCGGGATCAGCGTGATCACATTGATTACGGTCACGCTTTCCACCATTCTCGTTTTCGGACCTTTAGCCGGGGAAAGAAAGTATTCGATGGTAGAGGTTGCACGCATGATTGACGTGCAGCCGATTATTCAGCGGGTAGAGTTTATTATTGGCTTCGTTTTGATCGTAAGCTCCTACATGAAAGCTTGCATTACCCTCTTCATATTAAATCAGTTAGTTGTCCAAACATGTAAATTAAAGGATGAGAAAGTGTTCATACTGCCTCTGACCTTCTTCAATATGATGTTCGCTTTTATTTTTCAAAGAAGCGAAGCAAAATTGACCGAGCATATTACGGTCATACTTCCTCTTTGGAAATTTAGCGGATTTACCGTTCCATTGCTCATCGTCGTTGCTGTTCATCTGCTGAGGAAGAGGATTGGCTTAAAAAAGGCGCTGTCGAATAAGTGAATCCGCATCTTCCGGATAGTGGCGATTGGAAGAAAACAAGCGATGCCGGGATACGAGCGTCGCTTGTTTTGGCCCATTTGCCGCGGCGGATCGAGGTTCGCGCCGCCCGAGGGCGGAATCATCGCGCTGCACCTCAAAAAAAGCCCTTACAAAAGTCAAAAATGGCGCGTTTATGGTTGGTTTGATAGCGGTTACAATCACAGGTAAGGAGGAGATTTTGTGAAGGACACGAGGATCGATCACACCGTCGGCGGCACGGCAGCGAAGGCAGCCGGCAAAGCCGTTTCTCTCAAGACCAGAAGGTGGCTGTGGTGCTATTTGTTCTTGCTGCCGCAAGCATTACTGTATTTATCGTTCACCCTATACCCGATGATCATGAGTTATGTATACGCGTTTTACGATTGGAGCGGCATTGGCCCTATGGATGAATTTGTCGGATGGGACAATTTCGTTGAAACGTTAGTGGACCCGTTATTTTGGAACGCATTCAAGAACAGCTTTATTTATATGTCGTCTCTAGTGCTGGTCCAGGTGCCTCTGGCGCTGCTGCTGGCCTTGCTCTTAAGCGCTTCCTGGCTCAAGGGGGCCACTGCTTACCGCACGATCTTTTTTCTGCCTGTCGTCACTACAACGGCTATCGTAGGGCTGGTGATGCGCTTTATTTTCGGGGCATATAAAGGATTGGTCAACGAAGTGTTGATGAAGCTCGGACTGCTTAGCGCGCCGGTCGATTGGCTGGGCAGCGTGGATACCGCTCTGCTCATCGTCGTGATCGTCGGGATATGGAAGTATTTCGGCATTAAAGTGATCTATTGGTTATCGGGGATTGCCACATTGCCGAAGGATATCTATGAAGCGGCCAAAGTCGATGGGGCGACTCCGTTTCAGAGTTTTCGGTATATTACGGTTCCTCTGCTGGTTCCGGTCGGGAGTGTCATTGTATTGCTGTCGGCCGTCAACGCGCTGCATGTGTTTGACCTGGTCCAATCGATGACCGGCGGCGGCCCGTCCTTCGCGACCGATATGGTGGACGTGTACATTTACCGCTATGCGTTCGGGGGCGGCGGGGAATCGCGCGTAGGCTTCGCTTCTGCAGCCGGGGTCGTGTACGGCTTTGCGATATTGTTCGTATCGCTGGCTTTCGGCCTGATCGTTCGTCTGACCGGCGGCAAGCAGGGAGCTCACCGGTAAGAAGCGCTGCGCACTGCGCAAGGATACGAAACATTCAACCATCTTCCATTCAAGAAAGGGAAAATAACTGATGAAAGCTCAAAAGGGCTGATCCGGCGTTGGTCCTGGAGGATGCCGAGGACGAAATTTCCGGTTATTACTTTGGGGACGACGTACGCCAGCGTCTATTGGATTACGCTCTGTTACCGGCTCTTGAAGCCGACGGCATCGACGAGCATACGCTGGTGAGGACGCTCTATAACCTGGCGTTAGAAGCCCTCGACAACGGCGATGTCGAACGATCGATCCATTATGATACGATTGCGGCCGAAAAAGGCTATCCCCCGTCCATGAACAATCTTGCGGAGACCTACTCTTCGATAGAGGGGTATCGGGACGACGATAAAGCCTTTTATTGGTATCAAAAGGGGGCCGAGGCGGGTCATCCCTACGCGATGAACGGTCTGGGCATGTGCTATCAGCACGGGATCGGGACGGTGCCGGATGCGGACAAAGCGATGTATTGGCTGGGCGTAGCCGCAGACAACGAAAACGCCCTGGCTCACAACAACTTGGCGGCAATATATTACGACGGAGAGCTGGTGCCGCAAAATATAGGCGAGGCGCTTGTTCATTTCGAGGAGGGCGAGCGGCTGGGCTCTCCCCATTATGGGTGGCTCGGATACTTGCACGACAGCCTGGGGAACTTGGAGAAGGCATTGCATTATTTCCGGCTTGACTACGAGGAAGGCAGCGATGTCGGGGCTTACAATCTAGGGATTTTTCACCGCGAAGGGCTAGGCACGGCCAAAGATGTCGGCGCGGCGATCGCTTATTTTCAAGAGGCATGGGAAAGGGGTTATCCGCAGGCTCATATCGAGCTGGCCTCCATTTATGTGAACGAACCGGGATTTGCGAACGAGGCCTTGGCTAAGAAGCATGCGGCCAAAGCCCGCCAGGCGAGACTCGATCTCCCGGACGGTTTGGCGGGCTTGCTGTAAAATGGGGCCATCCGGGCCGCATGGCGGCCCCTTAGTCTTCGACTTTCCTAACGTCGACGGTAACCTTCAGCGCCTGGCCGCCGCTGCCGCGGTATACGCCTTTGACCGGGACGATATCGTGATAGTCGCGGCCGTGGCCCAGCTTGACGTAGCGCTCCCCGACCGGCGTCTCGTTCGTCGGATCGAAGCTCCGCCAGCCGAGCCAAGGCACGTAGGCTTCCACCCAGGCGTGAGACGCCTGCTCGAAGTGCGTGCCGCCCTGCAGGTCGCCGACGAAGTGATAGCCGCTCACGTAACGGGCGGGCACCCCGAGCGCCCGGCTGCAGGCGATCATGAGATGCGCGAAGTCCTGGCAGACGCCGCGCTTGTTATCCAGCAGGTCGGCTGCCTTCGTCGTGACGGTCGTCGCTTCCGGATCGTAAGCGAAGTCGCTGCGGATTTTGCCGGACAACGCTTCTAGCCAGCCTAGGACACTGAGCGTTCGCCCGCCTTCGCCGGCCGCCGCTTCAACACAATGCGCAAACCGCTCGATTTCCGGAGTCATCGCCGTATAAGCCGTCGGCAGCAAAAACTCGGCAAAGCGGTTTTTCGCCTCCTCGCTCGTCAGCCACAGCCAGCCTTCCTGCGCCGGTCTGCCGGCAGCTCGCCGCGGCGCCTCTCCGGGGGCGGGCTCTTCCCGGGTGACGACTGTCATCTGTGTCCGAATCGTCAGCTTGCGATGCAGTTCGTTGACGGAGAAGGCATGCACCCGGTTGCCGAAATAATCCTCGTAGCTGAAGAGGGAAGCGTTCGGCTCGATCGCTATCGCCTGATGGTAGCATGACTGGCGTTCGTTCGTGCTCGGCGTCAGCCGAATTTCATTGACACTGTCCGCCGCGGGGGCATCGTACTCGTATTGCGTGACGTGGGAGATGCTGAGCTTCATGCGCTGACCTCCCCCAGTCGAAAGAAGGTTTGGGCGAACGCATGGCCGAGCTGGCGGCACGATTCCATCCAGTGCCCGACGATCGCGCCGCTCCGGTCCGCGGCGAGGTCGTCGCGCTCCAGACAATCGAGCTCCGCCTTCACCTTGCCCACTTGGCGAATCATTCGCTCATGGGCCGTGCGCAGCTGTTTGTCCTGCAGCTCGATCTGACGCATATGGCCGTCCAGCGCATGGAACGCGTAATGGACGGAGCGGGGGAACGCGCGATTTAGCATCACAAATTCCAGAATCGCTTCGACTGAGAAGGCGTCCGCGTAATACCGCCGAAACGGCTGATAGGCGCTTAACGATTTCAGCACGGCCAGCAAATAAGCATAGCCGCCTGCGGAGCTCAAGTCATTCGCGCCGGCCGCGCCGCCGACTGTCTTGATAATGCGCAGCGTGTTTTCGGCCCGTTCCAGATAACGCCCGCACTCGATGAAATGCCACTCGTTCTCGCGCGGCATGACGGATTGCCCGAACCCTTGGAACAAGGAGGTCCATTCTTTGATTTTGCCGAAGAACAGATGCGGCGACTCCTTCATCATATCTTCCGGTTCCTTGTCTCTGAGCCACAGATAGAACGCGTTCACGACGTCCCACAGCTCGGAGGGCAGCTTCTCGCGCAGCGAGCGGAGATTGCCGCGCGCGTGATTGACGCAGCAGACGAGGGAATTGTCGTGCTCGCGGTCCAGCGTGACGTAGCGCAGCACCTCCTGCTCGGCATACACGCCGTAGCGCTGCTCGTACGATTCCCGGCTGCCCAGCGTCTCCACGATGCGCCTCCATTTGCACAGGCGGTTGTCTGCATCGCTGTCCGGAGCGCGACCGTCCGCGGCATCGTCCTCAACTTGGAGATGATAATGCACGTCGATCAGTCTGGCGTGATTTTCCGCCCGCTCCATATAACGTCCAATCCAAAACAACGCTTCAGCCGTTCGATTCAGCATGCATGCGTCCTCCCTTCGCGTTCTATCGATTCAGCACCCAGGTATCTTTGACGCCTCCGCCCTGCGACGAATTGACGACGAGCGAGCCTTCCTGCATCGCCACTCTCGTCAGCCCGCCGGCGATGACATGAATGTCTTTGCCCATCAGGGCAAAAGCGCGAAGATCGATATGGCGGGGCGACATCTCGCCGCCAAGCATGACCGGGGCGCGCGACAGCTGCATAGTCGTCTGAGCGATGTACCGGCCCGGGGCCTTGCGGATCGCGTCGGCGAACTGGGCAATTTCCTTGGCCGTGGCGGCCGGTCCGATCAGCATGCCGTAGCCGCCGGAGAGGGACGTCTCCTTCACCACCAGCTGATGCAGATGCTCCAGCGCGTATTCTCTCTCTTCCTTGCGGGTCAAAATATACGTCGGCACGTTGTGCAGAATCGGTTCTTCCCCCAAGTAAAAACGAATCATATCCGGGACGTAGGCATATACAGCCTTGTCGTCGGCGACGCCCGTGCCGGGGGCGTTGGCGATCGCTACGTTGCCCGCGCGGTATGCGTTCATCAGGCCGGGCACGCCCAGCAGCGAATCGGGATGAAAGGACAGCGGGTCCAGGAAGTCGTCGTCGATGCGGCGATAGATGACGTCCACCTGGCGCAAGCCGCGCAAATCGCGCAAATAAATTTTATGATCCTTATAGACGAGATCGCGTCCTTCCACCAAATGAATGCCGAGCTGCTGCGCCAGAAAGGCGTGCTCGTAATAAGCGGAGTTGTAGACGCCCGGCGTCAGCAGGACGATGAACGGATCGCGCTTGCCGTTTGGCGCAAGCGTGCGGAGCGAAGTCAAAAAGCAGTTCAGGCTGCGTTCGATGCTCTGTACCATAGATGAAGGGAACAAATCGTGGAAAATTTCACTCATCAGCGTGCGGCCTTTGAATACGTAGGAAAACCCGGACGGCGACCGCAAATTGTCCTCGAGCAAATAATAGCGTCCCTTCTCGTCGCGGATAATATCGATGCCGGATGCAGTGATGTAGGCGCCCCCGGGGACGTCGATTCCTGCCATCTCCGGCCGGAAGTACGTGTTCGATACGATCATGCTGCGGGGGATGATGCCTGCGGATACGATCTGCTGGCCATGATAAATATCGTGAATGAATGCGTTGAGAGCTTTCACCCGCTGCGCGATGCCGCGCTCGATCGTCTCCCATTCATGCTTCGGGATGATGCGGGGAATATAATCGAAGGGAATCGTTCTTTCGAGCGGCTCGCTCTGATTCGGGCTGTACAGCGTAAACGTAATGCCTTCCTCCATCATCCGCTGGTTGAGCGCGTGCTCGCGCGCCAGCAGCTCCGTAGGCTTCATCCTGGCGAAAAATCGGTGAACCGCATCGTAATGCGGTCGAACGGAGAAGTCCTTGTCGAACATCTCGTCATAGAAGGATCGGGAATCGTAATAATGCGATCGCGACGGTCTGGCCGTAGACATGGAAGCCGCCTCCTTCAGCTGCTCCAAAAGCATAAAATGTTAACATTCATGACATTAATGTGACCTAATGTTCTTGTTTTGTACATAATCATACTAAAATCAGAATTTTTTGTCAACTTAATTAACATAGATGGACGCGCTCCTGCTTTGCATAAAATCAGCGGGATGCGAGAGACGAGCCGACTACATATATAAGGAAAAGATTCTCAACAAACACGAACGTTCGTTTTGTTGAATCACGGCAGGTATGCTGCGTCGTCGATTCGGGAGCGGCGGCGGGGCAGGTGATCGGATGGTTTTACATAAATTACCTGAAATACATGATATTTAATACGCAAAACTGTGACTTTTCTCGCTGCGCTATTATTGACAATGCATTTCATATACTTTAGTCTGGTATAAGTGCTAATGAATATGCAGCAAAAAGAATAAATGTGCATTTCGCGAGGAGGAAACAGCAAGGTGCGGGCAGGCGGCAAGAAGAAGCATACGGCAATATTATCGAGTGTTTTAGCGTTTATCTTAGTGATTGCGGGCTGCGGCGGCGCCGGTTCCGGCTCCGGATCGGGAGCGTCAGGCGGATCGGACAGCGCGAAGCTTGTGGTAACATCGTTTGGCGGCAAATATGACGAAGTGTTCAATAAATATGTCGTGCAGCCGTTCGAGGCGGCCAATCCCGGCGTAAAAGTAACGCTGGCGCCTTATACCGGCATCGCGAAGCTGTCGCAGGGCGGCGGCGACTCGATCGATATCGTGCAGCTGGACGACTTCGATCTTATTGAAGCGGGCAACAAGCAGCTGCTGCAGCCGCTGAAGAAAGAATCGTTCACCCATTGGGACAACCTCTATGAGCAGGCGTTTCTGAAGGGCTCCGACAACGAAACGTACGGCCTGACGAACGTGTTCGGCTCCTGGGGCATTGCTTACAACCCGGAGAAGGTGGACAAGCCGGCGTCGTGGAACGATCTGTGGAAGCCGGAAGTGAAGGGCAAAGTGGCGATGATGAGCCAGTGGATCCCGGATATTTTGCTGACCGCCAAGGCGGTGAACGCCAGCGATGACAACATGGCCCCGGTCTGGGACGCGTTCAAGAAAATCACTCCTTCGGTGGCGCAATACTATTCGTCGTTCTCGGCACCGGAATCGCTGTTTGGCACCGGCGAAATTACGATGGCGGCTTGGTTTGACGGACGGGCCATGGCGCTCAAGGAAGCCGGCAAAAGCGTCGATTTCGTCATCCCGCAGGAAGGCGGCGTTCTGATCCGCAGCGGGCTGGGCGTCCTCAAGAACAGCAAAAATCAGGAGCTCGCCCAAAAGTTGATCGATTTCAGTCTGACGCCGGAGGCGCAGAAAGGCTTCGCCCAAGAATTGTTCTATGGCCCGACCAACCAGACGGTCGAGCTGCCGGAAGAACTGAAGACGAAAGTCGTATACGGAAAGGAAAGCCTGGATCGCCTGCTGACCCCGGATTGGAACTCGCTGCTACCAATGAGAGAGGATTGGCTGACCCAATGGACAGAGGCAACGATGCAGTAAAAGGTTTAAGTCTCCAGCAAATTAAAAAAGTCTACCAGGACAACGTCGTCGTGGAGAGCATCGATCTGGAATTGGCCGAAGGCCAATTCCTTTGCTTGCTTGGACCGAGCGGTTCGGGGAAGACGACGCTGCTGCGGATGATCGCCGGCCTCGTCCAGCCGGACGGAGGACGGATGCTGCTGGACGGGAAGGATATCGTCTCCGTACCCGCGAACAAGCGGAATTTCGGCATGGTTTTTCAGCAGTACGCTTTGTTCCCGCATATGACCGTGTGGGACAACGTCGCCTACGGCCTGAAGGCGCGCGGCGAGAAGCCGGCGGTGATCAAGGAGAAGGTCGAGAAGTACTTGAAGCTGGTCGATCTCGGGCATTTGGCGAAGCGCAAGCCGAAGGCGCTCTCCGGCGGCCAGCAGCAGCGGGTCAGCCTGGCCCGGGCGCTTGCCGTGGAGCCGGTGCTGATGCTGTTCGATGAGCCGCTGTCCAACCTGGACGCCCGCCTCAAGGAGCTGATGCTCAAGGAGATCCGCGAGCTTCACCGCACGCTTGGCTTCACCGCCGTCTTCGTTACGCACGACCAGAACGAAGCGCTGTATCTCGCGGACAAGATCGCCGTGCTGAACAAAGGCCATATCGAGCAGTTCGGCTCGCCGGAGGAGATTATTATCCGTCCGGCAACGCCGTTCGTCGCCGATTTCTTCGGCTATACGAACCGGCTCGAGGGTGCGCAGTTGAGCGAGAAGGGCAGGGCACAGATCGGACCGGTCGCAGTGCCCGTCGGGCATGTCGCGAGCGGCGGCAAGCCCGGCGACCGGGGCGTCGTGCTGATGAGGCCGAACGCGGTGCAGGTCGCCGAGGATAGCGTGTCCGGCGATACGGCGGAGGCGACGGTGGTCGACAGCCGCTACTACGGCGGCGTGACAGAATACCGGCTCAAGCTGGAAGGGTACCCGTCGGACGATATATCGGCCGTCGTGCCGCGGCTTGTCCAGCCGCTGCCGGCCGAAGGGGCGAAGGTTCGGGTTCGTTTCATCCCGGATTCGATCGCTTTTTTTCAGGAATAGTAGGTGAGCTTGATGCCGAGAATGAAACGATTTTATAGTGTGCTTGGATGGATCGCCATAGCGTATATGGCGGCCTTGTTTCTTTATCCGCTCTTGAACGTGCTGACGACGAGCCTGAAGTCCGGGGGATCGTTCTCGCTCGAGCAGTACGAGAAAGTGTTCTCTTCCGCCGTCTACATGAAGGTGCTCGGGCGGACCATGGGGATCGCCGCGGTCAGCACGGTCATCTCGCTCGTGCTCGGCTATGCGCTGGCCTGGTTCATCGCTTCGCGGCGCCCGAGCTCGCAGGGCATTTGGCTGATGCTGATCATTTCGCCGATGTTCATGAGCCTGACGGTCCGGCTGTACGGCTGGCTGATTATTCTCAGCAACGACGGGCCGGTCGCCGCGGTCTCCAGGGCGCTTCGCTTCAGCCAGGAGGTGTCGCTGCTGTTCTCGAATTTCTCGGTGATCGTCGGCATCGTCCACTACGTGCTGCCGTTCGTCGTGCTGAATATTTATACCTCGCTGAAAAAGCTGAACCCGTCTCTGCTCGAAGCGTCGATGATGCTCGGGGCGTCGTCCGCGCGGACATTTTGGCGCGTGACGTTCCCGCTGTCGCTGCCGGGCGTATTCGCCGGCGGGTCGATCGCCTTCGCGCTGGCGGCCAATACGTTCCTCGTTCCGCTCATGCTCGGCGGCCCGAAGACGAACCTGCTGTCCAATATGGCCTACGACGCCACGATTACGATCGGGAATTTCGGGCTCGGTTCGGCGTTGTCCATCGTGCTGCTGGCGATCGTCGTCATCGTGCTCGTCCTGATGGGCGTTCTGGAGAGGAGGGGGCACCATGCGTAGCGCTCTCCGCGCGGCAGGCTATCTGGCGATCGCGCTGCTGCTGCTGTTCATATTAGGTCCGATGCTCGTCATTGTGCCGGTCTCGTTCGGTTCCTCGGGAATGTTCCAGTTCCCGCCGAGCGGCTTCTCCCTGGAACGGTACGGCCAGCTGTTTGCGGACGACCGCATCATGTCTTCGATCGGGCTCAGCCTGGGCATCGGCGCGGCATCGACCGTGATCGCCGTGCTGGTCGGGGTATTGGCGGCCGTCGGCATCGCGCGCGGCGGCATTCCGTTCAAGGGCATGCTCGAATCGTTCTTCCTCGGCCCGCTGATCGTGCCGCTCGTCACAACAGGGATCGGGTTTTTGATTATTTTCGTGCCGATGGGCATCGTCGGCTCGCCGGTGAGCATCGCCTTAGCGCATTCCGTCGTGATCTGCCCGTACGTGATCCGAATCGCGACCGCTTCGCTGCGCCAGCTCGACCCGGTGCTGGAAGAGGCGGCGATCGTGCACGGTGCGAAGGAAGGCTACGCGTTCCGGACGGTTGTGCTGCCGCAGCTCGTACCGGCGATGATCTCCGGCGGTCTGCTCGCGTTTCTCGTCTCGATCGACGAGTATACGGTCACCAGCTTTTTGATCCAGGCGAATACGATCACGCTGCCGGTGCGGATATACCAGCTCGTCTCGCTGGACATCAATCCGGTCGTGACGGCGCTGGCAGGACTGACGATCATGCTTTCGTTCATCGTCATTTTTGTACTCGAGAAGAAATTCGCCATTCACAAATATTTGGAAATGTAAGAAAGGAAGCGCATGGAAGTGAGCAAACAAAACTTCGGCATCATCGGATTTCCATGGGACGGCGGCGCCTCGCTCGGCAGGCCCGGCGCGCGGTACGCCCCCAAGGCGATTCGCGAGAACGCGCAGTGGCTGATCAACCGGATTCAGGACGGCAAAGTATACAATGTCGAGAAGCGCGAGCTGATCGATCTCAGCGACACGCAAGTGATCGACTGCGGCGACATCGATATCGTGGCTTACAGCACGGAGGCGACATTCGCAGGCGCCGAGCGGAAAATCGGCGAAGTGCTGGACCGCGGCGACTTTCCGTTCATTCTCGGCGGCGATCATTCGATCTCGTATCCGGGGATCAAGGCGCTGCATGACCGGACGGAAGGCAAAATCGGCATTATCCAGTTCGATGCCCATCTCGATCTCGTTGACGATTCGCCCGTGCAGGGCAAGTTTTCGCAAAGCAGCCAAATGCGCCGGGCGCTCGAGCTGCCCCGCGTCCAGCCGGAGCATATCGTCCAGATTGGCGTTCGAAGCTACAACTATCCGTGGTACGGCCAATATTTGCAGGAAACCGGCATTGTGCAGTTGACCGCTCGCGAGGTGCACGGGATGACCGCGGGAGAAGTCGTCCGCCGCGCGCTCGACGCCTGCAAGGGCGTGGACAAGATCTATCTGACATTCGACATCGACGTGCTCGATCCGGCGTTCGCTCCGGGCTCCGGCGCGAACGAGCCGGGCGGACTGACGCCGGTGCAATGCTTCGCGATTCTGGACGAATTGTACCCGCATATTCACGCCATGGATATCGCGGAGGTCAACCCGCTGTACGACCCGCAGAACATTACGAGCAGCATGGCGGCCCGTGTGCTGTTCGACTGTCTGACGGTCAGAGCGCGGGGATAACGCGGGTGACAGCGGCGACTGGCTCAAGCTGGGCCGGGTAGGCCGGTAGGCCGCGGCACCGCGCACAAGCGCCCCGACTGTATCCTCGCCTTCGGTGCGAGGTGTGTTCCGCGCAAAGCGCCATAAATTAAATAACAAACTTTAAATGAACACCGATTCTGTGCGAATCGGTGTTTTTTATGCTCGCTAGCCTTCGAAGTTTGCTTTGCTGGGCTAACGCTTGTCACAAAGCTTATTCGTCTCGAAATGCCTGATTTGGTTTTTTAACGCTTATGAGAAACCTTAATCTGCATTTTTGGCGATCAAATTCAGGGTTTCCGGCAAAATAACGTTTCTCAGCTTCGTTACAATTTTAAATACATGCGATTCATCAAAATAGCATCTAACATAAGCGTTAGAGATTATATTGTGATCTAGAAGGTCCATTTTCATAATAGCCCACGGTATATGTTACCAAGCACTGATTGCGGTTCTGAGTCAGAAATTTTGTGGAAAAACATGCTTTGCTGAATTAATATATGTAAATAGTAGGAAAGGGAGGGGTGTTATGGTTCGTTTCTACATCATGCTCGTAGGTGCATTGGGAATGATCCTTTCTGCATGTTTGAGTGCATATGCGAAAGCGAATCCCGGAGTCGGTCCGGTTGGAAACGGGCCGGATTACGACGAAATAATGTGGCAACTTATAAAAAGACTTACCGTAAGCTTCGCTTTTCTTGCATACGCAATCTACGGGATTCTTAAGAACAAGAAAAGCAACACGAAATCTTGATGAGGCTTAACTGAGAACGGCCGACCAAACGCGAAACCGCTTGTGACTTTGACCAAGTCATTGAGCGGTTTTTTTATTTGCAAACTTTCGCGCAAAAATGTATTGTAATGCGCAAAAACGCGTGTTAAAATGATCGCAAATGAACATAATTCCGATTGATATGAGTGTATAACCGCGCATACGTGCGCGAACGAACCGCCGATTCCGGTGTTAAGCAGCCCCGGCGAAGCTCTTCGGCCGTCACGCGCGGTCTGGAGTTCATATATATTTATCCCTGAAAACGGAGGTGTTCTGTTGGTGAGTACCACGCTAACGGAAACAGAACAAGTATATTCGCGCACGATGCGTCTGATTGAACCTCATGTCGTACAAGAGCAGACGATCGAAAGGGAGGTTCCCCGGGGGTTTGTCGTCGTTGAGCCGACGCTGGCCAGCATATGCCATGCCGATCTGCGTTACTTCGGAGGCCAGCGGAGACCGGAGGTGCTCGCCAGGAAGCTGCCGATGGCCCTGCTTCACGAAGGCATTGGAACCGTGACCGGAGGCCATTCGGCCGCTTTGGCGAAAGGGCAGCGAGTGGTTATCGTGCCTAACCTGCCGGGCTATTTGCTGAACGATGTGCCGCCTGAGCAGTGCTGTCCCGCCTGCAGAGGGGACATTCCGGACAATTACTGCTCCCGCGGCCGATTCCTCGGAAGCGGCACGGACGGGATCGCTCAGAGCCGGCTCGTCCTTCCGGAGAAATGCGCTATCCCGATCCCGGATGCCATCCCGGACGACATCGCTGTGCTGGCGGAACTGTGCAGCGTCTCGTATCGGGCGCTGCGGCCGGTCGCTGATAAGCTAACGCATGCTCGGGTCGCCGTGTTCGGCGACGGGCCGGTAGGCTATTTGACGGCGGCGATGCTCCATCACGCCTTCGGGGTGTCGTCCGATCGCCTGACCGTATTCGGCGCCATTCGCGAGAAGCTGGACCAGTTCGCGTTTGCCAGAACCGAGATGGTGCAGAGCTACGACTTTCTCTCCGGCGAGAGGGCCGATATCGTCGTGGAATGTACGGGAGGTCGGTTCAGCGAAAGCGCCCTGAATCAAGGGATCGATCTGCTGAAGTACGGCGGTCATCTGATTGCCATGGGGGTAAGCGAGGAGCTTGTTCCGCTCAATACGCGCGATGTGCTGGAGAAGGGGATCACTCTGTACGGCAGCAGCCGCAGCTCGGACAGCGATTTTCGCGAAGTGCTGAAGGTGATGGAGCAGGCTGATTGCCAGCATACGCTGCGCCGGCTCGTGCCCGACGCTTATATCGCGGTAAACAAGGCGGACGACCTAGCCGTCGCGCTTGAAGCGGCATTGGCTCATCGCGACTGGAAAAAAACGTACCTCGAATTCCATTGGTAAGCAAGCGAAAAAGACGAAGCCATTCGGCATGAATCATGAAATGACATATAACCGGTTTCCAGCGGAGGATGGAGCCCGATCGGCAAGCACAGCCTACCTCCGCATCTCCGGTCACATCGAATTTATATCGCTATGGCTCATATGCTTGGCAAGACCTTGATAAACGGCACATCGTTCGATAACTAAAGACGACGAAGCCGTTTATTCCGAAGCAAATTTGAAAGCGCAACCATTGTTTTACAAACAATTAATATGCGCATAACATTTCGATTACATTGAATCTATACAATAGCTTCGTGCACAAATGAGCATTTATGAGCCGAATCATTTCTCCAATTTGGCAAAAATAAACAAAAAGAATCAACGACGACGGGAGGAGAGACCCTTTGGCATCCATCGAATTTGTGAACGTCACGCAAGCTTTTGATAAAAACGTCATTATTCAGGACATGAATTTGCGCATCGAGGACGGGAAGTTTACGGTGCTGGTCGGTCCTTCGGGCTGCGGCAAGACGACGCTGCTGCGCATGATCGCGGGGCTGGACCGCCAGACGTCGGGCTCGGTGCTGATCGACGGCAAGGATGTCACCTCCATTCCTCCAGGCCAACGAGGCGTGGCGATGGTGTTTCAGAACTACGCGATTTATCCGACGATGTCCGTGCGGGAAAACATCGAGTTCGGCCTCAAAAACAACAAGGTGCCGAAGGAGGAACGCACCCGCCTGGTGGAGAGCATCAGCGAGACTGTAGGCCTGCGTCCTTACCTCGACCGCAAGCCGTCGACGCTGTCCGGTGGGCAGCGGCAGCGAGTGGCGCTGGCCAGGGCGATGGTCAAGAAGCCGTCCGTCTTTCTGATGGACGAACCGCTGTCCAACCTGGATGCCAAACTGCGGGTGCAGATGCGCATCGAGCTGATCGAGCTGCACAAGCAGTTGGGCACGACGTTCGTGTACGTCACGCACGATCAGGTGGAGGCGATGTCGATGGCGGATACGATCGTGCTCATGAACGAAGGCCGCATCCAGCAGGAAGCCGCGCCGGAGACGATATACCGCCAGCCGAGCAATTTGTTCGCCGCGCAGTTTATCGGCGTGCCTCCGATGAATATCGGGAAGCTCGGGACAGACGGCGTAAGCTTCGGATTCCGGCCGGAGAGCGGCGTCCTATCGGACGAGCGGACAGGTGCGCATTATTGCGTCAAGGGGACGATCGTGACCCGGGAAATGCTCGGCTCCGAGACGATTTATCAGGTGAAGACCGGACCGCATGCTTTCATGATCAAATGCACCGAAGACTTGTTCACGGCCGATCGGGAAGTGTACCTTTCCGTCGATTCAGACAAGCTGTTCTTCTTCGGGGAGGACGGCAGCCGCATCGCTCCGAGCGATCGGCGCGTCGACGATTACTTGAGGGCGCTGCGAGGGAATGTCTATGTTTAAACGGTCTATTTGGCCAGCTGTCCGTCCCTATGTCATGATTTTGCCGGCGATGACGGGCATAATCCTGTTCGTCATGTATCCGATTTTTTACTTGGTCAAGCTTAGCCTGTATCAGTACAATCTGCTCAACAAGGACAAAAGCAAATTCGTCGGCCTCAACAATTTCAAGGAAATTTTCTCGCGGGACGATTTCTATAACGCGCTCTCCATCACGGTTATCTACACGGTCGGCGTCGTCGTTCTGACAATGGCGCTGTCGCTGCTGATCGCCGTATGGCTGAGCAAAAACACCCGCATCAACGCCATCGTGCAGGCTGGCATTTTCACGCCGCACATCATCTCGATCGTCTCGATCGCTCTCGTCTGGATGTGGCTGATGGAGCCGAATTACGGCTTGTTCAATTTCGTGCTGAAGACGGTAGGGCTGCCCGGCTTGCCTTGGCTGCAAAGCTCAAGCACCTCGCTGATGTCTGTCATCATGGTCTCGGTATGGCAGAACGTCGGGTATTACGCCCTGATCATTGTCGCCGCGCTGAAGAGCATCCCGCCGACCATTTACGAGGCCGCCGCGCTCGACAATGCCAGCAAGTTCAAGGTGTTCACCAAGATCACGCTGCCGCTGATCTCGCCTCAGCTGTTCTTCATCCTGATCATTATGACGATCGGCTCCTTCAAGGTATTCGATACGGTCAAAATGATGACGGGCGGCGGCCCGAACGGCTCGACGACGACGCTCGTGTATTACATTTACGAATTCCGGACGAACAGCATCGGCTACGCATCCGCGACCGGCGTTGTCCTGATGGCGATCATCGCATTGCTGACCTTCGTCTATTTCCGGCTGCTGTCTCAAAAAATCCATTATCAATAAGCTGTTGAGCAATGATGACAAGGAGGTGTCTGTCTGATGCTTGCGCCGCAGGTGAAGAAAACGGAAGCGGTGAGAGAGGGAATGGCATTCGGTGCGGTCCGGCGGACTCTGAATTATGCGCTGAAGGTCATCGTCCTCGCACTGTTCGTTTTCCCGTTCTTATGGATGATTTCCACGTCGCTGCAAACGTTCGAGGAGACGATGACTTTCCCGCCGACGTGGTTGCCCGTCGTTCCGCAGTGGATCAACTTTGCGGAGGCGATGAGCGCCGGTCCTTTCGTGACCTATGCCAAAAATTCCGTCATTGTCACCGTCTCGATCATCGTCCTGCAAATGGCGGTGATGATCCCGGCCGCCTACGCATTTGCGAAGTACAAGTTTGCCGGCCAAAAGCTGCTGTTCTCCATGGTGCTGCTGGCGTTCATGATTCCCGGTCAGGTGACGTTCATCCCGGTCTATCTGATGCTGGCGGACTGGGGGCTGATTCAATCGCTGTGGCCGCAAATCATTCCGTTCATGTCCAACGCCTTCGGCATCTTCCTGCTGCGGCAATATTTTATGCAGATTCCCCAGGAGATTATCGAGTCGGCTCGCCTGGACAACGCCAGCGAATTCAAGATTATGCGCCAAATCATGATCCCGATGTCGATGCCGGCGCTGGCCACGATCGCCCTGTTCAGCTTCGTCAGCCATTGGAACGATTATTTCTGGCCGCTCGTCATGACCGACTCGGCCGCCGTCCGGCCGCTGACGATGGGCATCGCAATGCTTCGGGAGACGGAAGGAATCAGCAACTGGCACATCATCATGGCCGGCAACGTCGTGCTGGTCGTTCCGATTCTGATCGTCTATCTGTTTGCCTCCAGGCAAATCGTCAAAGCGTTCGTGTACTCGGGCATCAAGTAAAGCCATGCGGCCAGCCGGCCCGCGCAAACCAAACATAAACGGAGGATGGTTCCATGAAAAAGAAGCTTACATCCATGATGCTCACTGCCGCCCTTGTTCCCGGTCTGTTGGCCGGCTGTTCCGGGGGCGAATCGCAGCAGGGAAGCGCCTCGCAAAGCGGCAGCCAGCCGTCGGCCTCGGGGCAATCGGGCAAGACGAAAGTGCTGTTCTGGCATTCCCTGGGAGGCAAAAACGGGGAATATATCAGCTCGATGATTCAGCGGTTCAACGAATCGCAGGACAAGATCGAGGTCGTCGGCGAGTTCCAGGGCTCTTACGACGAGACGGTGACCAAGCTGCAGCAGGCGATCGCGGCCAAGAAAGGGCCCGATATCACGATGCTCGAGCGGGCTTACGTCCAGATGTTCGCGGATGCGGAAGTGCTGGAAGATATGACGCCTTATATGAAGCAGTCCAATATGAGCCAGGACGATTTTGCGGCTGGACTGATGGGCCACTCGGTTTTTGACGGCAAGCTCGTTTCCCTGCCATTCAACCGTTCCACGCCGATCCTGCACATTAACAAGACGATGTTGGATGAGCAGGGCCTGGCCATTCCCAAGACATGGGACGAGCTGAAGAAGACGGCTGAGGCGCTGGTGGTGAAAGAGAACGGCGAGTTCAAACGGTACGGCTTCAGCATGCCATACGATACGTGGTACCCGATTGCGATGATCAGCCAGGCGAAGGGCAAGTTTTTCAACGACGAAGGCACCTCGATCGGGTTCGCGGGCGGAGAAGGCGTCAAGGTGTTCAAGTTCCTGAAAGACCTGCAAAATTCGGGAGCGCTCTATTACCCGCCGGCGCAAGACTCCGGCAATATCGTCAACCAGATGTTCACCAGCGGCAAGATTGGCATGATGTTCCAGTCGACGGGCGTGATCGGCGGCTTGGCAAGCAGCGTCAACTTCGACTATGTGACAGCGTATCTGCCGATGGACCAGGTCTATGCGACGCCGACCGGCGGCGCCAACATCGCCATGCTGGCCAATTCCGGCAGCAAGGAGGCGGCGTGGGAATTCGTTCGCTGGATGATGACGGACCCGAAGGGCGGCCAGCAGTTTATTCTGGATTCCGGCTATTTGCCGTTTACGAAGGCGATGGTAGAATCCGCGCCGATGAAGGAGCTGTGGACGAAGGAGCCGAACCGCAAGGTAGCCTACGATCAGCTGGAGTATGCCGTCGACACGAACAAGCATGTCGCCTGGCCGCAGGTGATGCAGGAATTTTTCAAAGCGATTCAGGCGATCATGTACGATAACAGCAATATCGAGTCGACGCTGGACACGTTCAAGAAAGAGGCGGAACGCCTTCTCAAGCAGTAATATGCTAGTGGCCGCGATAGCGGAAAAAAGAGCCTTCCCTAAGCAGGGGGGCTCTTTGCTTTGCCGTTTTCGTGCAAATCGAGCGGCTTGTCGTTGATGCTGCTTGTATTTTTGGATTCCGGTAATGTGAATCTATAGCAAAAAACGCCGCTTTCCAATGATGATTTGTAATAAAACATAACATAAAATTTCGAAGTTGTGAAAATTCCAATAAAAACAGTCTTCTATTTATAAAAAATACAAAGACAATCTTGTTTTATTGTAATATAATGTGACACATAACAAAATTAAATCTCCATTTATGTTAGGTTAAATGACATAATTGATGGCGAAAGGGGACAAGCGTCATGGTTCAAATCGAAGCGGTACCGTACCGCTGGCCGTACGACGGGAATCTCGATCCCCGCAGGACGGCGCTGCTCATTATTGACATGCAGACGGATTTTTGCGGGAGCGGGGGATATGTGGCGCAGATGGGCTACAATATTTCGCTGACTCGAAGGGCGATTCGGCCGATTCAGGCCCTGCTGCAGCGGGTCAGGCAAATCGACGGGTTCACGGTCATTCATACGAGGGAGGGGCACAAACCCGACTTGTCCGACCTGCCGGCGAACAAGCGGTGGCGAAGCAAGCAGGCCGGGGCGGAGATCGGCTCGAACGGACCGGCAGGCCGCATTCTCGTCCGGGGCGAGCCGGGGTGGGAAATCATCGAGGAGCTTGCGCCACTCCCGGGCGAGCCGATCATCGACAAGCCGGGCAAAGGTAGCTTTTACGCGACCGATCTGGACCTCATTCTGAAAAACAGAGGCATCACCCATCTGATTTTGACCGGCATTACGACGGACGTTTGCGTCCATACCACGATGCGCGAAGCCAATGATCGGGGCTACGAATGCCTCATTCTGGAAGATTGCACGGGGGCGACGGACGAAGGAAACCATATGGCCGCTTTGAAAATGGTGACGATGCAGGGAGGCGTATTCGGCTGCGTCAGCAGCTCGCAGCAGGTGCTTCAGGCGCTTGAATCGTTTGCGCCCGGCACCTAGCCTGAGAATTTGACGATGACCGTTGGCGAATCCTCAACAGCCGAAGGCGACGCCCGACGATGAAGCATTCATTCGTCGTAGGCGTCTCACTAAACATAAACGAACGGAGTGGGAGCAATGAGAAAAAGAGCCGGGAAATCCATACTGTTATTGTTCGCTATCATGCTGGTGCTGCTTTCGGCCTGCGGCACGAGCGGCTCATCCGGAGGGGAACAGGCCGCAGGGAACGGCGATTCCGGCGGCGACAAGCCGCTGAAGAAGGTCGTGCTCCGCTTGAAATGGGTGCATCAGGCGCAGTTCGCCGGCTTCTATGCCGCCGCGAAGCAAGGGTATTACAAGGATGCGGGATTGGACGTCGAAATTCGGCCGGGCGGCTCGGACTTTCCGTCGGTGCAAATGGTCGCCTCCGGCAGCGAAGACTTCGGCGTGACCGGGGCGGACCAAATTTTGCTGGCGCGCGAGAAGGGCGTCCCGGTAACGGCCGTTTCTACCATCTACCGGGAAACGCCGTTCGTGCTGTTCAGCCTCAAAGAATCGGGAATCGCCTCGATGGAGGATCTGGCTGGACAGAGGGTCGGCGTCAAGCTCGGCGGCAACGAGGAGCTGACGTTCCGCTCGATGGTGGCCGGCGCCGGC
Organism: Paenibacillus ginsengihumi DSM 21568; assembly: GCF_000380965.1. Classification (GTDB taxonomy): domain Bacteria; phylum Bacillota; class Bacilli; order Paenibacillales; family NBRC-103111; genus Paenibacillus_G; species Paenibacillus_G ginsengihumi. Next base: position 51,275 of record NZ_KB905552.1, read on the forward strand.
GTCGACGGCTCGAAGATCGACGAGATGCCGGTGAAATACGATCTGAGCCCGCTGCTCAGCGGACAAGTGAAGGCATGGCCTGGCTATGTCATCAACGAAGTGCTGGCAGTAGAGGAGCTCGGTCATGAGGTCAACCTGATCAAGCCCGCCGACTATGGAATCAACTTCTATGCCGATACGCTGTTTACGAAGCAGGAATTGATCGATAAAGATCCGGAGCTCGTCAAAAGCTTCGTGCAAGCCTCGATGAAAGGATGGGCTTACGCGCTGGAGCACCCGGAGGAAGCGGCGTCTTACGGTCTGGAATACGCCGACAATCTGAAGCTTGAGCATGAGGTCAATATGATGAAGGCGAGCGTTCCGCTGCTGCAGCCGGACAATTTGCCGCTCGGCAAGATGGATTCCGCGGCGTGGGAGACGCTGCAGAAGAGCTTGATCGATCTGAAGTTTCTGAAGAAAGAGCAGTCGCTGAAGGATGTGTTCACGAACGAGTTTTTGGAATAGAAGGGAGCGATTCGGATGTTATTCACGACGAACGATTTGCAGGAAAGCAGAGTCCGGGGCGCGGCGCGTCCTGACCAGCGGGAGATCGCTCTGTCGCTGAAGGGGTGCTCCCTTTCCTTCGGCGACGTGAAGGTGCTGAGCAATGTGTCGCTCGATGTTTACAAGAACGAATTCGTCTCGATTCTCGGACCGAGCGGCTGCGGCAAGTCGACGACGCTTAGGCTCATGTTGGAGCTGCTTGCGCCGAACGCCGGCGGAGAAGTGGTCTTCCCGTCCGGGAAGCCCTCCATCGGCATCGTGTTCCAGAAGCCGGTGCTCATGCCGTGGCTCTCCGCCATTCAAAATATCGAGCTGACGCTGAGCATGGGTCCGAACCGGGAGATGCCGAAGGAGGAGCGCCGGGACAAAGCCGAGTCCGCCTTGCAGCTCGTCGGCCTGCAGGATTTCCGCAATCACTTTCCGCACCAGCTGAGCGGGGGGATGCAGCAGAGGGTCGCCATCGCGCGGGCCCTCGCCGCCGACCCGACGGTGCTGCTGATGGACGAGCCGTTCGGCGCGCTCGACGAGTTTACGAGGGAGAGGCTGAATTTCGAGCTGCTGCGCTTGTGGGAAAGCCCGGACAACAGCCTGAGCTCTGTCGTCATGGTGACTCATTCGATCCAGGAGTCGGTCATGATGTCGGACCGGGTCGTGATGATGTCCCCAAGGCCGGCGGGCGTCGAGAAGATCGTTGACGTTCCGCTTCCCCGTCCGCGCGAGGTCGGGATGGAGGAGCATCCGGGCTTCTATCAGACGGTGAACGAGCTGAGAAAGATGGTGAAGCATCAATGAAAGAACCGCTGAAAAACGCCCTTTATCCGTTAGGTTTTGCCGCTGCCTTCGTCGTGCTGTGGGAGCTGGCGGTTCGACTGTTTGAAATTCCGGTTTATTTGCTTCCGGCGCCGACAGCCGTGCTGGCGGCGATCGACGGGACGCTCGGCTCGCATATGATGGTGACGCTGCTGGAAGCGCTGGCCGGCTTCGTTATCGCCAACATTCTCGGGCTTGTCACAGCGGTCATCTTCGTTCATTCGAAGCCGATCGAGAAGGGGGCGTTCCCGCTAGCGATCGCCCTCAAGACGACGCCGCTCGTCGCCCTGGCGCCGCTACTCGTCGTCTGGCTTGGCACGGGCTATTCGTCGAAGATCATCGCTTCGATGCTGATCTGCTTTTTTCCGATTCTGGTCAACAGCGTCAAGGGGCTGAAGGCGATCGAATACGAGGCCTGGGAGCTGTTCTCCACCTACAAAGGGACCAAATGGGATATGTTCTGGAAGCTGCGGCTGCCGACGAGTCTACCGTATGTGCTGTCCGCGCTGAAAATTTCCAGCTCGCTGGCGATTGTCGGCGCGATCGTCGGCGAATTTGTCGGGGCGAACAAGGGCCTCGGGTACGTCGTTCTCGTTTCTTCCTATCATATGGATACGCCGATCATGTTCTCGGCCATTTTCGCTTCCGCCGCGTGCGGCCTGCTGCTGTTCTGGTCGATTGCCTGGCTCGAGAAAAAAATCATTTTTTGGCAAAGGGTGGATGAGCTGTGAAATGTGCTGTTGTACGGGTGCCGACCGGCTCGCCAAGCGATACACAGGCGCTGGACGAATATGTGAAGGCCGGCCGGATCGTGCCGGAGGATGTCGTTGCGGTGATGGGAAAGACGGAGGGGAACGGCTGCGTGAACGATTTTACCCGCGGCTACGCGGTACACGCGTTAAGGGATTATTTCACCCGGCGGATCGGCGATGCCGCTTCCGGCATCTCCTACGTCATGTCCGGCGGCACCGAAGGGGTGCTCAGCCCGCATCTGACGGTAATCAGCCGCAGCGGGAGCGGGCGGGCGGCATCGTCAGCCGCTTCAGGCGGGAAGTCGCTGGCGATCGGCGTGGCGCACACGCGGGATTTTCTCCCGGAGGAGCTCGGGCGGATGGCGCAGGTGGAAGCGGTGGCAGAGGCCGTGCGCAGCGCCGTGAAGGAAGCGGGTATCGCAGGGCCGGAAGATGTGCATTTCGTGCAGATCAAGTGCCCGCTGCTGACGACGGACGCGATTCATGAAGCGGTCCGGCGCGGGAAGCATGTTGTCACGGAAGATACGTACAAGTCGATGGGCTTCTCCCGCGGGGCGTCCGCGCTTGGCGTAGCGGCGGCGCTCGGCGAGATCGATGCCGCCGCGCTGACCGAGGAAGATATTTGCCATTCGTGGGAGCTGTACAGCGCGGTAGCGTCGACGTCGGCCGGCAGCGAGCTGTCCTGCTGCGAGATCATTGTGTTCGGCAATTCGGCGGAGGCGGAAGGGCCGTACTTCATCGATCACGGCGTCATGCAGGATGCGATCGACGGCGACGCCCTGCGGCGCATGCTGCAGGCGCATCCGGACGCGGAGCTGGTGCAGGTGATGGCCAAGGCGGAGGCGGCTCCGTCCGGGCTTGTGCGAGAGCGGCGGCATACGATGCTGAACGACTCGGATATTAACCATACGCGGCATGCCCGCGCGGTGGTCGGCGGCGTGCTCGCTTACGTATGCGGCGATCCGATGATCTATGTGTCGGGCGGCGCCGAGCATCAGGGGCCTGCCGGCGGCGGGCCTGTTGCGGCCGTGTTTCGCAGACAATGAATATTTTGAACCGGAGGATGGATAGATGATGACGAAAAGAACGGAAGTGCTTACCGGCGAATCGATGAATTGGGATTTGATGCCGAACCATATCGAGCTGTATCACCGGGAGATTGTGTCCGCCGCACAGGCGGATGCGCTGGGCATTCGGATGAGCTCGGTGCTGTGGGAAAAGATCGGCGTCGGAGGGCAGGTCGTGCCCCACTACCATGACGTCGCGGAAATCATTCATATTACGGTCGGTCGGGTCAAGCTGCTCTGCAACGGCGAATGGAAGTCGTATCAGGCGGGGGATACGTTCCACGTGCCGGCTGGCGTCGTTCATTCGGTAGCGAACGACGGGGATACGCCGAGCGAGCAGATCAGCATTTTCGTGCCGGTCGAGCCGGCCGCGCCGCGCAACGCCTTTTTCGGGACGGTGCTGGTGGAAGACGTGTATACGGCCAATAAATAAGACAGGCGGTCATGACCATGGCAAGCAGCAATAAGATCGGCTTTACCTGCGGGGACATTTTGCTGATTCCCGATTTCAAGGAAGCGGTTGTGCTTGCCGGAGCGAACGGCCTGCACCGCCCGATCTCCCGCGTGAATGTCATGGAAGTGCCCGACGTGATCGATTGGGTGCGGCCCGGGGAGTTTCTGATCACGAGCGGATTCCCGTTCCGGGACAACCCGGACGGCATCACAGTCATGATCCCCGAACTGGCGGCCCGCGGCGTCTCGGCGCTCGGGATCAAGACGAAGCGCTATATCGAGCACATTCCGAAGCGGGCGCTGGAGATTGCGGAGCAGCTCGATTTTCCGGTATTCGAGCTGCCGGCGTCGACCGTCTTCTCTGACGTGGTGCGCGATATTATGGAGCGGGTGCTCGTCCAGGAGGCGCGGGAGCTGTCCCTATTGCAAAGCCGGTTTCAGAAGCTGTCGCAGCAGCTGCTGTACGGCGAAGGCATCGAGGAATTTCTGCAGACGCTGGACCGCATGCTGAACAATCCGGTTATTTTGCTGGACGACGAGGATCACGTCCTTCTATCCCCGCAGGCCGAGCAGGCCGTCCGGCAGATGGGATACGCCATGAACTGGTCGCAGCTCCGGGACGACAGCGGCCTCGGCGTCAGCTTTCTGACGATCGGCGAGCGCCGCATCCGCGTCTATATTTCAGCGGTGAACGCTCGTTACGGCAATTCTCTCCTTCTGCTGCTGGAATGGAATCAGGAGCATTCGGTGGTGGATCAGCTGACGATCGATCGCGTCGGCGTGCTCGTCGGGCTGGAGATGATCAATGCGAGTGCACGGAAGGAGGTCGAAGCGAAGTATATCGACCAATTTCTGCAGGATTGGCTGTCCGGCCGAATCGTGACGCTAGAGGACTTGAACATTCGGGCGGAGGCGTGCGGCTGCCCGATTGAGGAAGGGCAGGATTTGTACGCGGGTCTGGTGCGCTGGATTAGCGGAAAGCCGCCGCTGAAGAAGCTGCAGCTGCTGGTGAAGCGGCTTCGCTCCGGTCTGAAGGGCCGGGGCGTCTATGCGACGATTGTCGAGGGAGAGCTTGCGCTGCTTGTTACCGTGCCGTATCAGGATCAAGTGAAGGGGATCGTCGAGGCGATTGCGGCGGAATTGAAAGCAGCCACGCCTGCGTCCGGCGGCTGTTCCGTCTGTCTGGGCAGCCGGGTGGAGCGAGCCGATCAGGTGAGCGCGAGCTTTCAGCAGGCCCGGAAAATACATCACATCAGCGCGATTTGCGACCTGCGCGATCTGTGCGTCGATTATGCTCGGCTGGGCGCGTTCCAACTGCTCTATTTGCTGCCGGAATCGGAGGAGGTCAGCGAGTTTCGCGACCGGTATATCCTGCCGCTGCTCGACTATGACCGCAAGAATGGCACGACGCTGCTGGACACGCTGAAGACGTATTTCAAGCATAACCGGAATGCGAAAAAAACGTCGGCGGAGCTGTTCACGCACTACAATACAGTCAATTACCGGATCGAGCGGATTTGCGAGCTGCTGGGCATCGACACGGAGAGCGGCGACGAGATGCTCCAGCTGCATTTGGCGGTGAAGCTGGAGGAAATGCGGCCTGCCGAAGGCAAGCGCGAGGAAGCGGGAACGGGCTTCGCGGCAGGAGGATATGAGGAAAAGAAGGTGAACTAAGTGCAGCAGACTATTCCGTTCAAGCTGTCGTTGACAAGGCTGAGGGAAATGTATTTGCAGCGGGCGCTGACGCCGGAGGAAGTCATTCGGGAGGTGATACGCCGCGCCGAGGATGACCGGGGGATGAACATCTGGATTTTGCCGCCCGCGATGGAGCGGCTGCAGCCTTATTTGGACCGGCTGCGGGATATCGATCCCGAGCATGCTCCGCTGTGGGGGATACCGTTCGCCGTGAAGGATAATATCGACGTGGCGGGCATGCCGACGACGGCCGCTTGCCCGGAGTACGCCTATACGCCGCAGCGGCATGCCGCCGTCGTCGAGCGGCTGGTGGCGGCCGGCGCCATCCCGGTCGGCAAGACGAACCTGGACCAGTTCGCCACCGGTCTCGTCGGCACGCGCAGCCCTTACGGCGAGACGCACAACGCGCTGCGCAGCGAGCTGATCAGCGGCGGCTCCAGCTCCGGCTCGGCCGTTGCCGTCGCCAGGGGGCAGGCGGTATTTGCGCTCGGCACGGATACTGCCGGCTCCGGCCGCGTCCCGGCCGCGCTGAACGGCCTGGTCGGGTGGAAGCCGAGCGTCGGCGCCTGGCCGACGGCGGGTGTCGTCCCTGCCTGCGCCAGCCTCGACTGCGTGACGGTATTCGCCGGCGAACTGGACGAAGCGCTTGTCGTCGACGGGCTGGTCCGGGGCGAGGACCCGGAGGATCCGTGGTCGCGGCCCGTTCCGCCCGTGAGGCCGGAGCTTCCGCGTAAGCTGTATGTGCCGAAGCATCCGCTGGCCTTCTACGGCCCATATGCGGAGGCGTATCGCAGCGCATGGGAGGCGTCGGTGGCGCGGCTCGAGGCGTTAGGAATGCCCGTGGGGTACGTCGATATCGGGCTGTTCTCCGAGGCGGCCGACATTTTGTACGGCGGCCCGTGGGTCGCCGAGCGCTGGGCAGGGCTCGGAGCCTTCATCGAGGCGCATCCGGGCGCGGCCTTGCCGGTGACGGAGGGTATCTTACGCTCCGGCGCAGGCGTGGCGTTCTGCGCGGCCGATGGCTTTCGGGCGATGCACCGGCTGCAGCGGCTGAAGCTTGAGGCTCGGCGGCTCCTGCAGGACGGCGTGCTCGTTATGCCGACCTGCGGCGGCACGTGGACGCGCGAGCAGGTGAGGGACAACCCGGTCGGGGCCAACAGCGACATGGGCCGATACACGAACCACTGCAACCTGCTCGATCTGTGCGCGGTCGCGGTGCCGTCCGTGGATGCCGCTGACGGTCTGCCGTTTGGCATCACGCTGTTTGCGCCAGCGGGCAGGGAAGGGGAGATCGCGGAGGCCGCGAGAATGTTTGCGGCCTTTGGCAGGACGACGCCGGTGGCCGTCTGCGGCCTGCACATGCGAGGGCTGCCGCTGGAGCGGCAAATGCGGGAGCACGGCGCCCGGTTCGTCCGCGAGGACGCGACGGCGGCCAAATACCGTATGGTGAAGCTGCCGACCGCTCCCGCGAAGCCGGGCTTGATCCGGACGGAGGAAGGCGGGGCCTCCCTCCGTCTGGAGATCTGGGAGATGCCGCTGGCGATGTTCGGCGCCTTCGCCGCCGCCATTCCCGCGCCGCTCGGCATCGGCAAGGTCGAGTTGGCCGACGGCACGGAGGTGCCCGGCTTCATCTGCGAGGCGTACGCCGCCGCAGGGGCGGAGGACATCACCGCGCACGGCGGCTGGCGGGCAGCGATCGGTTAGCCGGAGGGCGGCCGGGATGTGGGCCGGCCGGTGATTGCTGCGGCCGTTAGAACAGAAAAGGGCAGGCGCTTTGTCACTCGAGAGGACGAAGCGCCTGCCCTTTTTGGCGGCGGTGCTGATAAGTTCCCGGCGAAGAATACGAGCGATGTTGCGGTTTCGGCCGCGATCCGTGGACGTAGGCGATGAATCCTGTGCGGGCACGATTTGGTTGGTTTGGGGTCGGGGCAGGCGCGATATGGCCCCGATGTGAGGTCGGTACAGGCACCGTATTGGCCCGGTTTGGCCTTGGTGCAGGCACTTTTTAGTCCCCGCGCGAGGTCGGAGCAGCCGCGCAGCGGTCCCGTCCAGCTTCCCATCCAGCCTCAGTGAAGGTCGGTGTGGGCACAATTTGGTCTGTGCGGCGTCGATGTAAGCGCGGTTTGAAGCTCCCGGTACGATGTCAGTGGGGCAGTGGGGCACCGCCTGGTCTTTCGTCCCGCCTGCCCATCTATCCGAAATGGCTGAATCGGCCGGGCTTGAATGTGATAAAGACTTTTCGGGGCCTTATCTCGGCGAAAAAGCGTCTCTCCAGCGAAATAAGGCCTTATCGGGGCGTAATTTTTCGGTGAAAGCGCTATAATAGCCGATCCGGGCAAGGCCGCCGGGAAATAGAGCCCTGTCAAGGTCTTAAGCGCGGCCAAATCCGGCTTTTCGCCGGAATAAGGCCCTCGCAGGGCGCTATCATGCCAAAAGGCGTAATGGTGCGGCGAGAGAGGACCGTTCGCTCGGACGAGCCCCAAGCTTCTCTCACGTCCCCGGCCCGCCTCCGCCCACCCACCCGCGCGGTTGGCCAATGGGCAGCCTTGCCCCGGTCATCGGCCGGGGACGGCCGCGGATTGCCGTCCCCTTGGTCCGGACAAGGCCTAGTCCTCGGGCGCGTGCCTCTCCTATCTCAACTACCCTTTCAAGCCTGTCGTGGCAATGCCCTGCACCAAATATTTCTGGAAGAACAGGAAGACAAGCAATTGCGGAAGCAGCGACAGCACCGACATCGCGAACATCGGCCCCCAGGCGGTGACGGCGGACGGGTCGGCGAACATGCGCAGGCCGAGGGACACCGTGTGCAGGCTGACGTCGTTCAAATAAATGAGCGGCCCCATGAAGTCGTCCCACGTCCAATAGAACGAGAAGATCGCCGTCGTCACCAATGCCGGCTTGCAGAGCGGCAGCACGACCCGCCAGAAGATGCCGTACGGGCTGCAGCCGTCGATGACCGCCGCCTCGTCGAGCTCGCGCGGGATGCCGCGAATGAACTGGATGAGCAGGAAGATGAAGAACGGCGTCCCGCCGATGAAGGCCGGCACGATCAGCGGATTGTAGGTGTTCACCCAATTCAGCTTTTGAAACAAAATGTACTGCGGTACGAGCGTAACCTGGCTCGGCAGCATCATCGAGATCATCAGGCAGGCGAACAGGGCGTTGCGCAGCCAAAACTTTTGCCGGGCGAAGCCGAAGGCGACCAGCGTCGATGAAAACAACGTGCCGATGACGACCAAGCTAGTGACGAACGCCGAGTTTTTAAAGAAGGTGTCGAAGCCGACCTGTCCGAAGCCCTTCCAGCCCGTCGCATAGTTGCCCCATTCGAGGGCGGTCGGGATGAGAGAAGCGGCGTTCACGAAAATTTCCGATTCCGGCTTCAGCGAGCTGGCGACCGTCCACAAGATCGGATACAGCATAAACAAGCCGAAAATGCACACGAAGCTATGGAACGATACGCTTTTCCACGGTATGGCCTTCCTCATCGATTTCCCTCCTCCGACTCGTAGTGGACCCAGAAGGAAGATGATTTAAAAATCAGCGCCGTAAACACCGCGACGATGATTAACAAAATCCAGGCCATCGCGGAGGCGTACCCCATCTCGAAATGGGCGAAGGCGTTCTCGTACAAATACACGGCATAGAACAAAGTGCTGTCCAGCGGTCCGCCGCTCGTGACGAGAAAGCTCTGCGTGAACGTCATGAAACCGCCGATCATTTGCATGACCAGATTGAAGAAAATGACGGGGGTTAGCATCGGGATGGTAATCTGCGCAAAACGCTGCCATTTGCCCGCGCCGTCGACCTCCGCCGCTTCGTACAGCTCGGCCGGAATTTGCTTCAAGCCGGCCAGGAAAATCAGCATCGGCGAGCCGAACTGCCAGACGACCAGGAGAATCAGGGTCCAGATGGCCGTCTGCGGATCGGCAATCCAGTTTGTGCCCCGAATGTGAAGCAGCGACAAAATGCCGTTGACCGCTCCCTCCAGGCCGAACAGCTGCTTCCACATAACAGCGACGGCGACGCTGCCTCCGATAATGGAAGGGATATAATAGACGGTCCGGTATATGCCGACGCCGCGGTGCTTGCCGTTAAACAGCATCGCGATGAACAAAGCGAATCCCAGCTTGAGCGGAACGGAAACGAAGACGAAGAAGAAAGTCACCTTGAGCGCCGTCCAGAAGCGGGGGTCTTGGGTGAACATCGTCACGTAATTGTCGAGACCGACCCACTGCGCTTCGGACAACAAGTCGTAGTCTGTAAAGGACAAATAAAGCGAGGCGACCATCGGCCCGATTGTGAAAAAGAGAAAGCCGATCAGCCACGGCGAAATGAAGGATAGTCCGATGAGATTGCGCACAACACGGTTTTTCGTTCTGGCCGCGGTCCCGCTTCGATAGGCTTTCGTATCGACCGCTTGGCTAGTCGTATCGGCTTGGCTGTTCATCGTCGCACCTCCTTGGGAATAGCAAGCCGCCTCGCCCTAATGCGAACGCAGGTGGCTTGCCGGGGGAATACGGTGCCCGTTACTTCAATGCCTTCTCCGCTTCTTCGCGGAATTGCTTGGCGGCTTGCTCCGGCGTGTTCTTGCCGTAATTGACGGTTTCCTGAATCCGCTTGAAGGCGGCTTCGATCTTGGTCGAGCCGGCCGGGTCCGGCGGATGAATCTCGCGCGAATGCTGCTGGGCGAGCTCAACGTAGGTGAACATTTCCTTGCCCGCAGGGTCGAGACTCGCGAACAGATGGTCGCGCACCTTCTTGGAAATCGGCACTCCGCGCTCGGCGGCCAGGATCTCGTTCGCCTTCAAATCGTTCGTGATAAAGTCGATGAACATGGCGCCGGCTTCCTGCTGCTTCGACTGCGTCGTCACCGAGAAGAACTGGGACGGCTTGATAAAATGGCCCTCCTGGCCCCCTGCCAGCTTCGGGAAAATCGTCAGCTTGAGCGGACGGTTCGCCGCTTTCGCCAAGGCGATGATCTGGTTGCTGTGGAAGAACATGACCGGCGATTTCTTGTGCACGATCAGCTCGTCCTCCAGCCCTTTAATATTTTGCGTAACCTCAGGCGGCGGCACGATGCCGTCTTTTCTCAATTTGTCCCAGTAGTTGAAAAAGTCAGTCAGCACCTGATCGTCGGGATAGCCCAGACTTTTGCCGTCATCGCTGTACAGCCACAGGCCTTTCTGGCGCAAATAGTGCTTGAACATATTCATCTCGTTGGCCAATGGCATCCCCCAGACGTCCTGGCCGAGCTTGGCCTTCAGCTCCCGGGCCATGGCCTCCAGGTCCTCCCACGTATAACCTGGCTGCGGCTCCTGGATGCCTGCCTGCTGGAACATCTCCGGGTCGTACGCCATCGCGAGGGAGTTCGCCCCGAGGTTAACCGCATACAGCTTGCCGCCGATTTTGCCGCCGTCCAGGTACACGTCGTCGACATCGGTTAAGTTCAGGGTGCCGGACTGGACATAGGGATCGAGCTCGGCAAGCAGTTTCCGTTCCACATATTCGGATAAAAATTTGTAATCCATCTGTATGACGTCGGGCAAGTTTTGGCCGGCCGCCTGGGTGGCGAGCTTGTTCCAATAATCGTCGAAGCCCGTAAATTCCACACTGACCTTAATATGGGGGTATTTTTCCTGAAACAGCTGAATGGCCTTCTGCGTACGGTCGTGCCGGTCCTGAGAGCCCCACCAGGCGACGCGAAGCTGAATCTGCTCCTGCTGCCCGCCTGGCTGCGGAGCATTTCCGCCGGAAGCTTGCTTGCCGCCCGCGCTGCATCCGAGCACGGTTCCGGAAAGCAAGACCGAAGCGGCGAGTGCGGAAACGGTTTTACGAATAGATCCTGTCATTCTTCTCGAACCTCCCTATCTTGAAAATAGCCCGGGGGGCGTGCGACACATTTTCATCTTCTGATGGTGCCGCGCCAGCGGCATGGGGGTCTATTTTGAAAATTTGGCGGTAATCCGCCGGCAAATTTTCAAAACCGCAGGTGACGACTGATGATGTAAGATAGCGTTCGTCATAGGCGTCCATCCTGAAAATACTCCAGGGCGCGCCGCCCATTTTCATCATCTGCTTCTGATCGTGCCGCGCAAGAGCCATGAGCGTCTGACAAACAGGATTTCTAAAGCGCTTACAAATCGCCGTCGACATTTCCGGCAAACAGCAGCTTTCAGGCCCCCCTTTCTTTCGCGAATGAACGCGATCCGTCCGAACAGCATAGGCTTGAGCGGACAGCTTCATGCTTAAAGCTCATAACAACGTTTTTATTTGGTGCTGATATCTGCAATTATAAAGCGCTTTCATTCTATTTGTCAATTGGCAGATGAGTTCAAATTTTAATCAATTGATCCCATAGATGACGGCAAGCTTTTGACTTATAATTAAAGAACAAACAACGTTGTAAAAAAGAGGGACGCACATGTCGGTCACAATCAAAGATATTGCCCGCATGGCGGGCGTCAGCTACTCCACCGTATCCAAAGCGCTCAAAAACAGTCCGCTCGTGAGCGAGCAGACCAAGCGCAAAATCAAGGATCTGGCGGACGAGTACGGCTACCAGCCGAATCTGATCGCCCAAAGTCTCGTCTCCAAGAAAAGCGGCATCATCGGCATCGTCTGGCCTACCGTCGAAATTATCGCCATATCCACGCTGATGACGCATATTACGGCCGAGCTGGAGAAGCGGTCGTATTCCGCCTTACTGTCCGTCGGCTCGCTGGAGACAGGGGTGCGGCTGTTCAACCGGCTTCATGTCGACGGCATTCTTGTGTTCGAGCTGAACCGGATGTTCGATCCTTCCGAATCGGTGCGTTCCGAAATCCCGGTGCTGTCGTTCGGCCTCTCCAATGTGGCCTCGTCTTATGCCAGCATCGATGTCAACCGCAAGGGGGCGATCGAAACGGCGGTTCGCTATCTCCACGGACTCGGACATCGCCGCATCGGCTTCGTCGGCAATCTGGAAGATCATTTCAGCAAGCAGCATGACAAATTTTTGGGCTATATGGAAGCGATGGACCGGTTGGGTCTGCCGGCAGACCCCCATCTGCGGGTTCATACGCGCAAGCTTGTATGGCAGGAAGGCTACCGCGCGGCCAAATTTTTGCTGCAGTGCCGCGATAAGCCGACCGCCATCGTCAGCGCCAGCTATGAGTTGACCGTCGGCATTATTTTGGCGATGAAGGAAGCGCAGCTTCACATCCCGTCCGACATGTCCATCGTCAGCTATGACCATGTGCCGCAGCTGGCTCATCTGGAAATACCGGTTACCGCCGTAGGCGTGCCGGTCGAGAAGATGGCCGCCTGCATCGCAGAGGCGGCGCTGCGGATGGTCGAGCATCCGGGCGACGATTCGCCGCCTATGGCGGAGGTGGAGCTGGCCGAACGGCTGTCCTGCGCGCCGCCGAAACCTGGGCGATAAGCCGGCGGCGGGCTTGCCTCATGCGTCCCGCCGCCATGCGGCAAGCGGCGCGAGACGGCCCGGGCGCGGTCGCAGCATGCCGGTAGTAGGGGCTTTACGTCCGCCCGGACAGCCGTCCTGTTATGGCTTGCAAGCCTGACGCAGGGCGGTTGTCTGCGTCTGGCCGCCGCGGCACCAGCCGCTCCCGGACGAAACTGGACTTAAGTCGGGCTGTATTCTCTACGCAGGTCTAAAGCTTCACGCTGCTTCGGAATGTTATACTGAATATGGCTTCGGGATACAGACGGGATAGACGCCTACGACGAACGAAGACTTCGTGCTCGGCGTCACCTGCGGCATTGAAAATTCGGCGCGTAGATGCCGCAAGATAGACTCCATGCCGCTTGCGCAGCCCATCATAAGATGAAAATGGGCCGCGCGCCCCGGGCTATTTTCAAAGAAAAAGGGATGACGGAAGGAATGGGAAGCGAGCCATGCACAAAAAAATAGGTTTGTTGTTTATCGCGGCAGGTGTCCTGCTGCTGATCTTTACGATGAAGCCGATAGACAAAATTTCTGGCGTTATTTTCGGATTTTCCTTTGATACCAGAGAGATTGACGATGAGCAGACGTTTGCCGCCGATGATTTTCGCAGCCTGATCATTCGTACGGGGAGCACCGATGTGCGGATCGTCCCTGGCAGCTCGGATCAGATCAAAGCGCGTCTGTATGGCGAGGTCAGCGCCAAAAACGGGAAGCAGGTGAAGCTGAAGGCCGAGCCGAACGGCGATACGCTGGAGCTGGGAGTCCAGCTGCCGGAGGGCATCAGTGTGGGCGTCAATATAATGGACATCGATCTGACGGTGGAGCTGCCGGAGAAGCAGTGGACATTGGCCGCAGTCGAAAGCGGCAGCGGCAATATCGAGATCGAGCGCATTCAAGGGGAAAAGGTGCGAGTCAAGGCTGGCAGCGGCGACATCGATATGAGACAAGCGAAGGCCGGAGAACTGACGGTGCACACCAGCAGCGGCAATATGGAGGTTGAGGAGAGCGAGGCCGACGCGATGGTGCTGGAATCCGGCTCCGGCGATATATCGGCCGAGCGTTACAAGGCTTCGCTGCTGAAGTTTCAGGGGGAGAGCGGCAACGTCGTGCTGAAGCAGGGCGAGTCAGTCTTGCAGGGACAGACGAGCTCCGGCGACATCCATCTGGAAGCGGAGCAGCTGTTGTATGATGCTGATCTTCGGGCCGGCAGCGGCAACGTAACGATCGCTCTCGCCCAGGAGCCGTCCTCGCTGGCCGTCGATTTCCAGAGCGGCTCCGGCAATGGGAAAGTGCAGTGGAACGGAATGCAGAACAAGGAAAGCAATGAGGACGGCAACCGCCTGAAAGGGACGTTCGGCAGCGGCGACGTGAAGCTGAAGGTCCGCACAGGCTCCGGCGATTTCGCGCTGGAATAGACGCCCATACCCCTTGCGCGGCACCATCAGAAGATGAAAATGGGCCGCGGGCCCCGGGCTATTTTCAAGAGAGCCGCCTATGACAAGCGATTCCTTCCGTTATCGGTCGTCACCTGCGGTATTGAAAATTCAGCGTATGGATACCGCATAATTTTCAAGAATAGGTAGCCCAAAATGCCAAATAAGGCTGCTCGCTTGCGTTACAATTTCAAATCTGAATTAAATAAGCTCTGTGGCTTGCGTTAGCTTAAGTCTGCCCGGCAGAACGCGAGCCCGCCCACGGCACGCCAAACGAGGCTTGCAACGTAACGCTGGCAATGCGAGCAAGCCATTCCCGGCAGCCCGTCTAAAAAAGACGGCCGGACTCATCCGTCCGACCGCCTCCGGCTTGTTGAGGCTTATTGAATTCCTTCCTTGACGAGCGTCCATTGCTGGCCGTTTGCGCCCGTATCGCTCCACTGGACGACGCTTGCGCCGTCGCTCGTCGCGTTCTGGTACACCTCCAGCAGCTTGCCGCTGTTGCGATTCGGAAGCTTGTAGTACCCGTCCGATGTCGGCTGCAGCGACCACTGCTGCGTATGGTGATTCGTGTTGCCCCATTGGTTGACAGCCGCCCCGTCTGCGGTGCTCGCCCCGCCAACCTCGAGCAGCTTATCGCTGTTTTTGTTGACGATCCGGTAGTAGCCGCTGCCTGCCGATTCGAACGACCAGATTTGCCCGGGCACGCCGGTATCGCCCCATTGAACCGCAAGCGCCCCGTCGTCCGTTGCGTTCTGGTAAATTTCGAGAAATTTGCCGCTGTTCCGGTTCCGCACCTTGAACTCGCCTGCGGCCGCGACGCCCGGTTGATAGACGTCGATCATATCGATTTCCGCATAAGTGCCGTTGTAGGAAAACTTGATCGTGTTGACGCCGGCGTTCAGATGGACGTTGAAGGAGGTCGTACGTTGCGAGCATAGATTGCCGGATGACTGACTCAGCCGCACGTCGACCGTGTTCCCTCCTTTCCCGGTAGCAGCAATTATGATAAAAGCCCGGACGATGAACGATGGCCGCAAAGTTGTCCTTTTCCGTTCCCGTCTGGGCTGATATCCTTGCACGCGTAATGATCAATTACCGGCTTTCTCCCGTCGCCAACCGGACGACGTTCCAGGAATACGGCGGAAGCAGTACGGCCGTGTGGTCGTCCTTGCTCGTGAACGTCCCCGTTTCGCGGGCCGGGCTGACGTTCAGCGGCTGTGCCGACGTGTTCACCGCGTCCAGCCGTTCGTGCTTCAGCGCGATGTGCTCCAGCGGGCGGCACGTTCCGAAATCCCGCAGCGACAGCTCCAGCAGGAGCGGCTCGTCGCCCCGATTGACGGCGAAGACAGTTGCTTCGCCCTGCTCCTCGCGGTATACGGCCGTCGTATCGACGACCGGCACGTCGGTGTACACCGAGGTGTCGTACTTCGGCGACTCGACGATCGCCCGCAGCACCTGGCCGCGTCCGTATCGGGAGACGTGGGCGAACGGATAAAACGTCGGATTGCGCCAAGCCGCGCCGCCCTTCTCGGTCAAAATCATCGGAATCGTGTTAACGAGCAGCGACTGGCAGGCGATGCCGATCCGGTCCGCATGGCGTAAAATCGTCAGCATCGCCGACCCGAACACGAGCGCGTCCTCCATCCGGAAACGGACCCAGTCATATGGGCTGCCCGTCTGCCAAGGCGTATATTCCACGTCCGGCGCGCGCCAGACGTTCCACTCGTCGAACGACAGCATCATCGTTTTGCCGCTGCGCTTTTTGGCCTGCACGTAATCGCACGTCGCGATGACTTCGCGGATCTGCTTCTCCATGTCCATCGGCATCGCCAGGTACGTCGCGGTATCGGCCTCGCGTTTGCTGATATAGTTGTGCAGCGACAAATAATCGACATGCTCGTATGTCAGCTCCAGCACTTTCCGGTCCCATTCCGGGTAGGTCGCCATCTGCCGGGTGGAGCTGCCGACGGCGACGAGCTCGATGCCCGGATCGAGCCATTTCATCACCTTCGCCGTCTCGCAGGCAAGCAGCCCGTACTGCTCCGGCGTCTTGCGGGCGATCTGCCATTCGCCGTCCAGCTCGTTGCCGAGGCACCACGTCCTGATCCGGTACGGCTGCTCGACGCCGTGCGCCTTCCGCAGCTCGCTCCAGTAGCTGTCTCCCTCGAAGTTGCAGTATTCCAATATATTTTTGGCATCCTCGATCCCTTTCGTCCCGAGGTTCACCGTCATGATCGGGTCTGCGCCGACCTTGCCGATCCATTTCATGAATTCGTTCAGTCCGAACGTATTCGGCTCGATCTGCCGCCAGGCGACGTCCGTGCGGACCGGACGCCACTCCTTCGGGCCGATGCCGTCTTTCCAGTCGTAGCCGGACGTAAAATTGCCGCCGGGGTACCGGACGACCGACAGGGCCAGCTCGTTCACCAGGCAGAGCACATCCGTGCGGAAGCCGTTCTCGTCAGCCGCCGGATGGTCCGGCTCGTAAATGCCGTTGTAGACGACACTGCCCATATGTTCCACGAACGAGCCGAACAATCGCTCGCTCGTCCGGCCGATTGTATAATCTTTGCTGGCGATTAGCTTTGCTGTTTCCATCGTTTAAGCCACCTTGTCGATTGAGTTGTCATCCGTTCGTCAGCCCTTCAGGCCGGATGTCGACACGCTCTGCACGAAAAATCGCTGGGCGAATGCGTATACGACGAGCAGCGGGAGCAGCGACAGCGTCGCCGCGGCCAGCGTCGGCCCATATTCGATCGTCCGCTGCCCGACGAACATGGCGAGACCGGCGGACAGCGTCCGCATGTCGGTCTGGCTCGTCAGCATCAACGGATAGAGCAGGTCGTTCCAGTTGTTCATGAGCAGAAAAATGCCGAGCGTCACCATCGCCGGCTTGCACAGCGGCAGCATGATGCTCCAATAAATGCGAAACTCGTTCAGCCCGTCGACGCGGCCGGATTCCTCCAGGTCCTTCGGCAGCGAGACGAAAAAGGAGCGCATCAGGAAGATGCCGAACGCGCTGCTTGCCCGCGGGAGTATAAGCCCCCAGTATGTATCGAGCAGGCCGAGCTTGAACACTTCCACGAACAGCGGAATCATCGTCACCTGAAACGGGATCATCATCGTGATCAAAACGAGCGTGAACAGCACCTTGCTGCCCTTGAAGCGGATTCGCGCGAAGGCGTACCCCGCCATCGAATCGAAAAAGACCGATACGACCATGACGGAAACGGAGAAGATGACGGTGTTCCGGAAAAAGTCGAGCAGCGGAATCCGGTTCCACACTTCCACGTAAGCGTCGAACAGGTAGCGTTCGGGCAGCAGCGCGGGCGGGTACTGCATCAGCTCCTGCTCCGGCTTGAACGTGGAGAGGAACAGCCAGACGAACGGGTGCAGCACGAACAGGAGCAGCGCCGCCATCGCCGCGAAGGCGACCGCCCGGCTGAGCGATGGTGTTTTTGGCAGGTTCATTGGGTGCGCCTCCTTTACAGCGACGATTCTTTCCGGTTGAAATAGGCGTTCATCGTCAGCGTCGCAGCCATGACAAGCACCAGCAGCACAACCGAGACGGCCGACGCGTACCCGAGATCGAACGGCGCGGATTTGAAGCCTGTGTTGTAGATGTACAGCACGACCGTTTCCGTCCGGTTCAGCGGGCCGCCCTGCGTCGTGACGAATATCGGGTCGAACACCTGCAGCGCCTGAATCGTCGTGATGACGAAGGAAAAGCCGAGCGCCGGCATGAGCATCGGCACCGAGATGTGCAGCAGCTTCTTAACCTTGCCGGCGCCGTCGAGCTCCGCTGCCTCGTAGTATGAATCCGGGATGCTTTGCAGCCCGGCGACGAGGATGATTGTCGTGTAGCCGAAGTTCCGCCAGAGCGACATCAGCACGATGGACGGCATCGCCAGATCCGGATCGCGCAAAAATTCGAGCCGCGGTAGCCCAAGTTCATGCAGATAGTGCGGGTACAGGCCGGTTTGCGGGTCGAGCAGAAACGACCAGACGATGCCGATCGCTGTGAAGGAACAGATGTAGGGCAGGAAGTAGGCCGACCGCAGCAGCTTGCGAAACCGCGTGTTTTTGGCGACGTACACCGCTGCCAGCAGCGACAGGACGATCTGCAGCGGAACCTCGACGGCCGTAAAGTAAACCGTGTTTTTGAGCGCGTTCCAGAACCGGTCATCCGACAGGAGTTTCTCGAATTGCTCCAGTCCGACGAACGTGGCGCCCTTTAGGAAAATGTCCAGTCGCAGCGTGCTGATCGCCAGCGTGGCGAGCAGCGGCACGACCGTAAAAACAAGCAGAATAATCAGCGCGGGCGAAATAAACAGATAGGCCGCCCTTTCCGGTTTGCTGAGCATTTGAAGCATGCGCTTGCGGGTTTGGTTGGTCATCATGGACACCTACTATCGTCGGTAAAATGCGGCATTCTGCCGGCGGACAACGACGGAATGCCGCGCGCTGGATGTCAAGGCTCGGTCTTCAGGATCTCGTCCAGTTGCGCCGACGTCTTCTTCAGCACGCCTGCCGGATCGACGCCGCTCAGCACCGCCTCCACCATCGGAAAGAGCACGTCGCGGTTGATCCGCTCGGCGTTAACCAGTCCGGGCAGGAACGTCTGCGCGGCGTCGCCCATGTCGGCCATCGTCGCAACGTTTGCGTCCGCTTTCACGTCGGGATCGCCAATAACCGCTTTCAGATGCGGCGGGAACCCGTTGGCCAGCGACCATCGCTTCATGTTGTCGGGCGAATTCCAGAACTTGATGAATGCATACGCGGCCTGTTTCTGCTCCGCCGTCGTGCCGGCCGGGACCGCGAAGCCGATGCCGCCGAGCTCGACGAACCGGGTTTTGCTGCCGGACGGAATTTGCGCGACGCCGAATTCGACATTGTTGGCCTTCAGTCCGCCGGTCAGCCACGGGCCGGTAATGTACATGCCCAGTTGGCCGCCGAGCATCAGCTTGTCGAGAGCGGCGCCGGTGGCGCCTTGCGGCGAAACCTTTTTATTCTGCCCCAAATCCTGGAGCCACTGCAGCGTGGCCAGGTTTTCCGGCGAGTCCAGCGCTGACTTCAGGTTCGCCATGTCGACCACCTCGCCGCCGTTGCCTTTCATGAACGAGACGAAGTACGTCGGCGCAGATTTCACCGGCAGGGCCAGCCCGTACTGGTTCTGCTCCGGCTTCGTCAGCTTGACCGCGATATCGGCCATCTCCTCCAGCGTGGCCGGCGGCTTTTCCGGATCGAGTCCGGCTTCCCGGAACAGCTTTTTATTCCAGAACAGATAGATGCCGTTCGTCTGTAACGGCAGCATATACTGCTTGCCGTCCTTGTAGCGGAACAGCTCAAGCGATGCGTCGGTGAAGTCGGAAGGGTCCGAACCGGTCGCGGCAAAGTAATCGTCGAGCGGCTCGAGCGAGCCGTTGCTCATATACCCCGGGCCTGCGGCATTGGAGAACGCGACGAGCTGCGGCGCCGTCTTCGTCGCGATCGCCGGTGGAAGCTTCTGGAACAGCAAATCCCACATCATCACGTCCATGTTGACTTCGATCTTGCCTGCGTTCTGTTGGTTAAACTCGTCGACTATTTGCTTCAGCAGCTCGCCGTCCGGACCGGTGAAGCCGTTCCAGAACGACAGCTCGACCGGCTTGCCGGAGGCCGCGGTGCCGGTGTTCACCGCGCCGCCTGCCGCAGGCGACGAAGGTTCCGGCGGTTGATTGTTACCGCCGCATGCCACTGCGAGCAATGCCAGCAGCGCGGCGACCAGCAGCATTGCTCCTGCACGAATGACGGAATGACGTGTGCGTGCATTGAAGGTCATGGACATCCTCCTCGATGGGTGTTAGCACAGCCGTCGCCTCTTGCCGGCTGCGTTTCCGCAGGCGGCCCGCCGATCTGTCCGTGCCGTATGGCCCCCCTCTACCTCGCTCCTTGTCCTGTCATCTCGCGCTTCGCATCACTTCCTTTAAATCGTTTTAAATTTTGGATAAAAAAATGCTGCTTGCGGATGCGCTTACAAAAACCGCAAGCGAATATTGAACGCTGGGCAGACGGCAGGGAGGAGGGGCGCATTGCATGCGGCTCACCCGTCGATATCCAGTCAGACGGCCTCCCGCCTTCTACCCAGCAGCTGGCCTCCAGTTGCTGCCGGCCGGCAGGCAGGCCAGTCGGGCCTACCGGAGCCGAACCTGCACAGAACTAGCTGGTCGCCTGACCGCCGCATGATTCGCGCACAATCAGCTGCGTTGGTACGACCGTCCGCATTTCGTCCACTTCCTGACGGTTCAGAACGGCGATCAGCTTCTCGGCCGCCAGATTGCCGATCAGCCTTAGCGGATGGGAGATGGTCGTCAGCGTCGGGGTCATGAGCGAGGCCATCTCGATATTATCGCAGCCGACGATGGCAACATCGCGTGGCACAGAGCGGCCCGCGGCCTGCAACTCCCGCATCGCGCCGATCGCCATCAGGTCGTTCGCTGCGAACATGGCGTCGTAGGCGACGCCATGCTCCGCGAGTTTTCGCACAGCCGCAGCGCCTCCTTCGAGGGTGAAATCGCTTTCGACGACAAGCGCCGGATCATAGATCAGCTTGCGGTCCGCCAGCGCCTGTCTGTACCCTTCCAGCCGGTCGATGCTGACCTGGAAATCGAGCGGCCCGGAAATATGCGCGATCCGATTCCGCCCGAGCTTCAGCAGATGCTCGACTGCCAGACGCGCCCCGCCTTGCTCGTTCCGCTCCACCGTGAATATTTCGTCGTGATGCCATTTGCCAAGGTAAACGATCGGAAAGCCGGACTCGACGATTTTCGAAATGTTGCGATCCTTGATCGACGCCGGCCACAGGATGATGCCGTCCGCCCGCCGGTTCCGCAAAATTTTGTCGTACGCGGCGGATTCGTCCGTTTCGTTATGCGACGTCGACACCAGCAGATGAAAGCTGTGCTGCACCAGCACTTCGGAGATGCCTTCGAGCAGTTGGACGAAATACGGATGCGTAAACGCGTTGTGCGGCGTGTTCGGGAAAATGAGGGCGATCGTCTCCGTTTTTTTCGCCCGCAGGCTCCGCCCGATCTCGTTCGGCACGTACTGGAGGCGGCGTGCAACTTCCTCCACCGTCTGCCTCGTCTTTACATTGACCCGGGGATCGCCCGACAGTGCCAACGATGCCGTCGCCGTGGACACGCCCGCTATCCGGGCAATATCTTTGAGGGTGATGTGCCTTTTATGCATGGTCAGGTTCCTTTGCAGCTGTTATTTAAATCGTTTTACATATTCAAAATATAGCGATTTCACCCATTTTGTCAATATTGTTTTTTTATGGGTTGAGGAAAATTCAATCGTTTTAATAGCTGGTTGCACCGTCGTGATTAATGGTCGTAAATTTACCAGCCGCCGCCCATCGGCATGCAGCCGAGCGCGATTCGACTGGCGTCGATGCCTCGCTTATGCAACGGGATTCGAGTCATGGGGCAGCGCTCCTTTTAAAATGATGGTGTACTTTCTTTTTTATTATAATGAGGGTGGAAACGGTTTCGAGATAAGGCAGCGTGAAGCAGGCGCGGGTCAAGTATAGTATAATATTCACGGTGGAGTTTTTTGAATAAAATCTGAATAAAAAAGAAACGAAAGCGGCATTTTTACGTATTACTTTAGGGAATTTTTTGCGCGCAAGCACCTACTTTATGCAACGTGATTGGGGACAAGCCGATGGAGCAGATCAGACAGTTTTTTGCAAATTTGACGGTCAGAAGATTTACTATACTGGCCCTGATATGTGTTCTTCTGTTCAGCATTAGGGAGATGCTGAATCTCGTGCTGCTGACGTTTTTGTTTACGTTCATCATGAACAGTCTGCAAGTTTTTTTGACCCGGCAGTTGAACAAAATCATCCGAGTCAACGAAAAAGTGGTCATCGTCATCCTCTATTTGCTCATCGTCGGGCTCATCACCGTGGCGATCATGAACTATTTGCCCAAAATTATTTATCAGATTAAGCAATTGTCGGATACGCTCTTCGCTCTGCTGAATTCCCATGAGGCGGAGAACGAGCTGGGGCAGTTTTTGTCCATGGCGATGAAGGAATTAAATTTGCAATCCTATGTCAAACAGGGCTTCGAATACGGCTTGAAAATAAGCAATTGGGGCGCGAACTTTGTGCTTGCTTTGATCTTGAGCCTCTTTTTCATCCTGGAAAAGAAACGGATTGTCATGTTCACCTCCAAATTCCATTCGAGCAAAATTTCATGGCTGTACCGCGAGCTCGAATATTTCGGCAAAAAATTCGTTCTGTCCTTCGGCAAGGTCATCGAAGCTCAAGTTATGATCGCCGTGTTCAATACCGTCTTTACGATTGCCGGTTTATGGATTCTCGGTTTTCCGTATTTGATCGCTTTAACGGTCATGGTCTTTCTCCTCAGCCTTATTCCCGTGGCGGGCGTCATCATTTCCTTGGTGCCGCTCGGTATCATCGCTTACACGCTGGACGGCTGGATACTCGTCGTTTATGTCTTTGCCATGATCGCTATACTGCATTTTTTGGAAGGCTATTTCCTCAACCCGAAGCTCATGTCGTCGAAAACGAATCTACCCATATTTTATACATTCATGGTTTTGCTGTTTTCGGAGCATTATTTGGGAGTGTGGGGGCTGATCGTCGGCATTCCGATCTTCGTCTTCCTGCTCGATATTTTGGATGTGAATGTCGTCGGCGCCGACGGGAAAAAAACCGAAAAGTCAGGCCGTTAAGGCACCGTCCAGAGTGGCGCATGCGATGGCATGCGCTGATTTTTTGGGCATAACATGTCCGGGGCCGGGGGACCTCCGGCTCGCTTCCTTGTCGCGGCGGCAAAAGCAAAGGCGAATGGCTCGCTTCGCTTGTCTCACGTTGCAAGCCTCGTTTTGCTAACCGCGGGCCCGCGTTTTGCCGGGCGGCCCCAAAGCTAACGCAAGCCACAGAGCTTATTTCACTCGAAACGCTCGATTTGAAATTGTAACGCAAGTGAGCAGCCTTATTTGACATGTTTGGCTACCCGATTCCGCGTTTTTGACAAAATAGCGTTGCACAGTTTCGTTGCATTTTTGACAGGGTGCGTTTCAGCAAAATAGCGTTTGTCACCAGCGTTAGAGAAGATAGAAGATTGCTGCTTATGACGCTTGTTGGGCACCATCAGAAGATGAAAATGGGTCGCGCACCCCGGGCTATTTTCAAGATAGACCCCCATGCCGACTTGCGCGGCACCACCAGATGATGAAAATGTGCCGCGGCGCACCAAGCGCTATTTTCAAGATAGACGCCTATGACGAGCGATTCCTGTCGTCATCGGTCGTCACCTGCGGTGTTGAAATTTTGTCGGCGTATATTGCCAAATTTTCAAGATAGACGCCCATGCCGCTGGCGCAGCACCATCAGAAGATGAAAATGGGCCGCCCGCCCTGGGGGCTATTTTCAAGATGCAAATGTTGTATTTTGTACAACAAAAACGGGAGGATAAGCCCTGCTTACGGCTCAATGTTGTAGAAAGTGCAACAATTCGGGCGACGTTCCCGGGTTTGGAGCCCATCGCGCCCAAATTGTTGCACAAAATACAACATTCCCCGTCCTATGGTGCGAAAGTTGTGGGAAATGTTGCATTTTTTGCAGGATTCGTCGCCTCAGGTGCCGATGGCAAACGGCGCGAAGCGCACCGCCGCAAGCGCTTCGGCGAATGCCCGTGCGGTATCGAGCGACGTCAGGCAGACGAGGCCCCGTTCCACCGCTTCGCGGCGCAGCCGGAAACCGCAGCTCGCGTCCGTCTTGCCCGTCGTTGCCGTATTGATCAGCATATTCGCGCCGAGTCTCGGCATCGCTTGGACGAGCTGATCCAGCGGCATGGCGTCAGCCGGGACCCCGGCGTCGGCCAAAGCGCGGGCGGTGCCGGGCGTGGCGACGATGCGGAAGCCGAGGCGGTGCAGCGTGCGCAGCGGCGCGATCGCTTCCGCCTTGTGCCGGTCGGCCACGGAGGCGATGACCGTGCCCTCGGCCGGCAGCTTCATGCCGGCGGCGACGAAGCCGCGGTACAGGGCGCGGGCGTAATCGCGGTCCTTGCCGATCACTTCGCCGGTCGACTTCATCTCCGGACCGAGTGCCGGCTCCACCTTGCTTAATTTGGCGAACGAGAACACCGGCGCCTTGACGAAGCATTCGGCTTTGTCCGGCAGCAGTCCTTCGGGATAGCCGAACGAAGCGAGGCGCTGCCCGAGGATGACCTTGGTGGCGATGTTTGCCATCGGCACATCCGTAACTTTGCTCATGAATGGAACCGTGCGCGAAGCGCGCGGATTCACCTCGATGATATAAACCTGCTCGTCTGAGACCAGGAACTGGATGTTGACCAGGCCGACGACGTGCAGATGCCGGGCGAGCTTCTCCGTGATCCGGACGATCTGCTCCTTTGTGCCGGCGGACAGCGTTTGGGGCGGATATACGGCGATCGAGTCGCCGGAATGGACCCCGGTTCGCTCCACCTGCTCCATGATGCCGGGGATAAGAACCGATTCTCCGTCGCAGATCGCGTCGACTTCGGCCTCGATGCCGTACATGTACCGGTCGACCAGCACCGGCTGTCCGGGATTTACCCGGACGGCCCGCTCCATATATATCCGCAGCTCGCTCTCCGAATGGACGATCTCCATCGCCCGGCCGCCGAGCACATACGAGGGACGCACCAATACCGGATAGCCGATCCGCTCGGCCAGCCGGACCGCCTCCTCCACCGCATGGGCCGTGCCGCCCGCAGGCTGGGGAATGTTCAGCTCGCGCAGCAGCGCCTCGAACCGCTTGCGGTCCTCCGCCGTATCGATGCCGGACAGATCCGTGCCGAGGATGCGGACGCCATGCGCTTCCAGCGCGGACGCCAGCCGGATGGCGGTCTGGCCTCCGAATTGGACGATGACGCCGATCGGCTGCTCGTGCTCGATAATGTGCATCACGTCCTCAATGTGCAGCGGCTCGAAATAAAGCCTGTCGGAAATGTTGAAATCGGTCGACACTGTCTCCGGGTTGTTGTTAATGATGACCGCTTCGCAGCCCATCTCGCGGATCGCCCGGACCGCGTGAACGGTCGAGTAGTCGAACTCGATGCCCTGCCCGATCCGGATCGGACCTGAGCCGAGTACGACAACCCGCGGCTTGGCCGGCGGCGGCGTCTCGTTCTCCGTCTCGTAGGTCGAGTAGTAATAGGATGTCTCCGCTTCGAATTCCGCGGAGCACGTATCGACCATCTTGAAGACGGGGACGATGCCGAGCCGCTTCCGCAGCTCGCGAATTTCGTCCGCGGCCGCATAACGCTGCTGCGAGCCTGCGGCACGGCGAATGTCGGCGATCGCCTGGTCGCAGAAGCCGAGCTCCTTCGCTTCGCGCAGCGTCTCCTCCGTCAGCTCCTCTTCGCCCAGCTTGCGTTCGTAGGCGACGAGCTCTTCGATGTGCTGCAAAAACCAGCGGTCGATACGGGTCAGCTCGTGAAGCGCCTCGACCGAATAGCCGCGGCGGAACGCTTCCGCGACCAGGAACAGCCGCTCGTCGTCGGCTTTGCGCAGCCTGCGCTCCAGTTCGTCCTGCGCCAGCTGCGCGGCGTCCGGCCGCCACAGCCGCGACGCGCCGATCTCAAGCGAGCGCACCGCCTTCTGCAGCGATTCGGCGAATGTGCGGCCGATGGCCATCACTTCGCCGGTCGCCTTCATCTGCGTGCCGAGCGTCCGGTCGGCGCCTGCGAACTTGTCGAACGGCCAGCGCGGAATTTTCGTCACGACGTAATCGAGCGTCGGCTCGAAGAAGGCGTACGTTTTGCCGGTCACCGGGTTGACGATCTCGTCAAGCGTATAGCCTGCGGCGATCTTCGCCGCCATCTTGGCGATCGGGTAGCCCGTCGCTTTGGAAGCCAGCGCCGAGGAGCGGCTGACGCGCGGGTTCACCTCGATCACATAGTATTGATCGCTGCTCGGGTCGAGCGCGAACTGCACGTTGCAGCCGCCCTCGATGCCCAGCGCCCGGACGATCTCGATGGAGGCGGTGCGCAGCATCTGGTAATCGCGGTCGGACAGCGTCTGGCTCGGCGCCACGACGATGCTGTCTCCCGTATGCACGCCGACCGGATCGAGGTTCTCCATGTTGCACACGATCAGGCAGTTGTCGTTGGCGTCGCGCAGAACCTCATACTCGATTTCCTTCATGCCGGCAATGCTCTTCTCGACCAGGCACTGGCCGATCGGACTGGCGTGCAGCCCGGAGCGGACGATCGCCGCCAGCTCCTCCCGATTCGCGGCGATGCCGCCGCCGGTGCCGCCGAGCGTATAAGCCGGCCGGACGATGACGGGATAGCCGATGCCGTCCGCGAACCGGACAGCTTCTTCCACCTCGGTCACGATCGTGCTGGCCGGGACAGGCTGATTCAGCGATTTCATCAGCTCGCGGAACTGCTCGCGGTCTTCGGCGCGGCGGATCGAATGCAGCTGCGTGCCGAGCAGCCGCACGTTCTCTTCCTCAAGAATGCCGTCCTGCGCCAGCTCGAGCGCCATATTGAGCCCGGTCTGGCCTCCGAGCGTCGCCAGCAGACCGTCGGGGCGCTCCTGGCGAATGATTTGCTTGACGAATTCGAGCGAGATAGGCTCCATATACACTTTGCTGGCGAATGTATAATCGGTCATGATCGTGGCCGGATTGCTGTTGATCAGAATGACCTCAAGCCCTTCTTCCTTCAAGGCTTCGCAGGCCTGCGTGCCGGCATAGTCGAACTCGGCTGCCTGCCCGATGACGATCGGACCCGAGCCGATGATTAAAATTTTGTGCAGATCACGATTTCTGGGCATACACCAATTCTCCTTCCGATGAAGCGGCCGCCTCCTGCGAAGCGTGCGCGTCCTTGTCTTTCGGCGGCTCCGCAGCAGCAGCGTTCGCGGATGCTGCTCCTGCGGACGCCGCCATCGCAGCCGATGCTGCTCCCGCGGACGCCGCCACCGCAGCTGCCGCGGCCCCTGCAGCCGTCGCGGCTGCCGCAGTTGGCACCGCAGCCGCCGCCGTGGTCGCCGCCGCCGCCGTGGTCGCCGCCGCCGCCGTGGTCGCCGCCGCCGCCGTGGTCGCCGCCGCCGCCGTCGCGCCTGCAGCCGCCGTCCCCGCGGAAGTCTCGGCCGCGGGAGCAGGCGGCCGCAGCCTGGCTGCCTGCCATCCGGCCGGACGCGCGGCGCGATGCTCCCGGATCAGCTCGAGAAACCGGTCGAACAGCCCGTTGCTGTCGTACGGTCCGGGAGCCGCCTCCGGGTGGAACTGCACCGAGAAGACCGGCAAATACCGGTGGCGCAGCCCTTCGACGGTGCCGTCGTTATTGTTGATATGCGTAACGACCAGGTCAGTGGCAGCGAGCGAGTCGTCCAGCACCGTGTAGCCGTGATTTTGCGAGGTGATGAGGCAGCGGCCTGTCGCCAGCTCCTTGACCGGATGGTTGGCGCCGCGGTGGCCGAACGTCAGCTTGCCGGTATCCGCCCCGCAGGCCAGCGCCAGCAGCTGGTGGCCCAGACAGATGCCGAAGATCGGAATGTCCCCGCCCTCGAGCAGCTCGCGAATAGTGTTGATGGCGTAAGGCGCATCCTTCGGGTCCCCTGGCCCGTTCGAGAGCAGGATGCCGTCCGGCGAATAGGCGCGGATCTGCTCCGCCGTCGCATCGTGCGGGACGACGACCACGTCGCAGCCGCGGGCCGTCAGCTCGCGCAGAATGCCGAGCTTGCTGCCGAAATCGACGAGCACGATGCGTTCGCCCGCGCCCGGACAGCGGTAAGCCCGGGGCGTCGAGACGAGCGCGACCGGCTGGCGCACGGCAGGCATTGCCGCAAGCCGCTCCTTCAGCTCGGCGAGCGGCTCGCCGCCGGTCGCGAGCAGCCCGCGCATCGTGCCGTGCCGCCGCAGGATGCGGGTCAGCATGCGGGTGTCGATGCCGCTGATGCCGGGAATGCCGTATTCCTTCAGCAGCTGATCCAGATTCGCGCCGGCTCTCCAATGGCTCGGCGACGTCTCGTGCTTGCGCACGACGAAGCCGCGGATCCACGGACGCATCGATTCGAAATCGTCCCGATTTATGCCGTAATTGCCGATCAGCGGGTACGTCATCGTCACGATTTGCCCGCAGTAGGAAGGGTCGGACAGTACCTCCTGATAACCGGTCATGCCCGTGTTGAAGACCACCTCGCCGGCAGCTTCCCCTTCGCTTCCGAACGCCTTCCCTTCAAAGAGAGTGCCGTCCTCCAACAGCAGTCTAGCTTTCATCTGTCTCACTCCCAAGAATGTATTCGATCAAGCGACCGGCACCGGCCGCTGTGCGCCTGCTTCATTTTGATTGATTAAATATACAATAAAATGAATAAGTATGCAATATGCGTTTTGCCGCCGGATGCAGCGATTTTATTGGCTTCCGCCCCCGTTTTCCCGCGCAGGCTGGCCCTCTCACAGCGTTGGTCTGTACGGCTTAGCGCCTCCCGTCCTTATTATGGAAACCGACTGTCGTTTTTGGTTGCGCCGGATTTTCGATATAATAAACCCATGCATACGGATGGCGCATAGCCGAGGGGAAGGGAGGGAGCAGGATTGGGCGTTACGGTAAGAAAAGCGATGCAGATCGGGGGGCTGCTCCGCTGCAAGGTTGTTGCGGGAGAACGGGGCCTGGACCGGACGATCGACCACATTACGGTCATGGAAGTGCCGGATGTGATTCAGTGGCTGAAAGGAAACGATCTGCTGCTGACGAGCTTATATCCGATCAAGGACGACCGGGAGGCTATCGGAAAGCTGGTGGAGCAGCTCGACGAGGTGGGCAGCTCGGCGCTGGCGATCAAGACCCATCGCTACGTGGAGGCGATCCCGGAATCGATCATCGAGGCCGGCAACCGGCTCGGGCTTCCCATTATCGAGATTGACAACGAGGTTTCATATCTGGACATAATGACTCCGCTGATGGAGCTTATGCTGACGAGCCGGGATGCGGACAAGGAACCGCTGGAGCCGTTCTTTCAATGGATTACGGAGCTGGCCATGAGCGGCAAGGGCATTCTGGCGCTGATCGAGGCCGTGCAGCAAATGACGGAGAACATCATTACGGTCGGCTCGGAAATTCCGCCGCTCGAGAGCTTGTACAAAGGGCGGAACGTCGCTCCGCTGACGCGCGCCCAGAAGAACGAGCTGAAGGCCGCCAAACGCTCGATCCGCATGCAGCGGCTGCTCGACGGCCGGATGACGCCGTGCATCGTGACGCCGCTATTGCTGAACGACGAGCTGTACGGCGATGTCACCTGCTGGCATACGAAGCGCGAGTTCCGGGAGCGGGACTTTCAAGTGCTGGACCGCACGGTGCTGCTGCTGGCGCTCGAGTTCCTGAAGGTGATCACGAAAGCCGATGTGGAGCAGACGTTCAAGGACGATTTTTTGTCCGAGGTGCTGCTCGGGCATGTGGCGGACAAGGATGAAGCGATCAAGAGAGGAGAAATATTCGGCTGGGATTTGGACAAAAATTACCAGGTGCTCTCGATCGCATTCGCCAAGGGCGCCGCGGAAGGCGCCGATCTCGAAGCGCTGTGGGTGCAGGAGCAGAAGCGGAGGCTGCTGCGAAAAATCAACGAGATTTTCCGTTTCGGCGTGCACAAGATTATTACCACGATCCGCAAAGATTATCTCGTCGTCCTTTATCCGAGAGAGGACGGGAAGAGCGGGCAGGAATATCCTTACCGCGACGATCCGCAGAAGGAACCGGTCATGCATATGGCGGAATCGGTCAGGCGGCAGCTGGCCCAGGAATTCGAGGAGCTCGCCTTCACCGTCGGGGTCGGCCGGTTTTATCCGGGACTGGAGGGCATTCACAAGGGATTCTCCGAATCCGTCCAGGCGATCAAGCTGGGCAAGCCGATCAGCGGAACGAGCGGCTGCGTGCATTACGAGGACCTCGGTATTTTCCGGATATTGAGCCAATTCAACGATTGGAGGGAACTCGAGTCCATCTATTCCGAGACGGTCGGCAAACTGGTCGAATACGACTGGAGCAGCAACGCCAATCTTGTGGCGACGCTGACGGAATACTTCGCGAACAACTGCTCGTTGTCGGAAACGGCGGAGAAGCTGTTCGTCCACGTCAATACCATGAAATACCGGCTGCAAAAAATCGAGCAGCTGACCGGCTGCAGCGTGCACGATGCGGAGAAGCGGCTGCTGCTGCATGTCGGGCTGAAGATTCATCAGATTTTGCAGGCGGAGAACATATGACGTTAGCCGAACCGACGAATGTCGGTTCCTTTTTTTGTCCCGGCAAACATACAAACCGCGGCGGACTGTTTGATACGATGCAGATATTCGATAGGTTTGGCGCTTATGACGACGAATACTTCGTCATCGGTCGCCACCTTCGGTTATTGAAAATTCGCCGGGTAGTATCGTCGAATGATCAGAATAGAAGGAGTGAAGCCGCTGTGAAAACGCTTATTGTTAACGGAACGGTGATCGATCCGGCCAGCGGATTGAACCGGCGGACGAACGTTCTCGTGGAAGACGGGCGGGTCGCGCAGATCGGCAATACGCCCTCAAGCGCCGCAGACCGTGTCATTGATGCGGAAGGCCTGCTCGTCGTGCCGGGTCTAGTCGACATTCATGTGCATTTTCGGGAACCGGGCTTTACGCATAAAGAGACGATCCATACCGGCTCCTTGGCGGCGGCGGCCGGCGGATTTACCGCCGTCGTCTGCATGCCCAATACAAGGCCGGCGATCGATACGGTCGAGACGCTCGCCCAAGTGCTGGAAACCGGCCGGCGGGACGGCCTGGTCAAGCTGTTCTCATCGGCAGCCATCACCTACGGCATTGAAGGCAGCAGGCTGACGGATATGGAAAGCCTGCATCAGGCGGGAGCCGTCACCTTCACTGACGACGGCAAAACGGTGATGGACCCGCATCTGCTGTATGAGGCGTTCCGGCGGGCGGCGGAGCTGGATGTGCCGATCAGCTCTCACTGCGAGGATCACCGCCTGGTCGACCGCGGCGCGCTGAACCGGGGAGCTACGAGCCGCCGGCTGGGCGACCCGGGCATCCCTGCGCTTGGCGAGGAGCTGATTATCGCCCGCGATATTTTGTTCGCCGAGGAGACGGGGGCGCGCCTCCATATCCAGCATGTGTCGACGGCTCGCGGGGTGCAACTGATCCGCGAGGCCAAGGCCAGAGGGGTGCGCGTCACGGCGGAGGGCGCTCCGCACCATTTCACGCTCACGGACGAGCAGGCGCTGATCAGCGGCACGCTGGCCAAGGTGAATCCGCCGCTGCGCACGGCGCGGGATGTGGAGGCGGTTGCCCAAGGGCTCCGCGACGGGACGCTGGACGCGATCGCGACCGACCACGCGCCCCATACGCTGGAGGAGAAGTCGCTGCCGCTGGACCGGGCCCCGTTCGGCATGGTCGGCCTGGAGACGGCCGTCGGCCTGACGTTTACCCGGCTCGTGCATACCGGCTTGCTGACGGCCGAGCAGGCGATCGCCAAGCTGACCAGCGCCCCGGCGGCCGTGATGGGGCTGCCGGTCGGCCGGCTGGCGGCAGGGCTCGATGCGGATATTGCGATCATCGACCCGCAGAAGGAATGGGTCGTCGATCCGCAAACCTTTCTCTCCCGCTCGCGCAATACCCCGTTTGGCGGCATGAGGCTGACCGGAAAAACCGTCCTTACGATGGTGAGGGGAGACATTATTTACGACGATAGGGAAGGAGCGGACAATCCTTGGCCGGCGGATGCCGACTGAGGGAAACGAACATGACGACTCCGTTTAGAAGAATCGTATTGATCGTGCTAGACAGCGTAGGCATTGGCGAGCTGCCTGACGCTTACCGCTACGGCGATGCCGGGGCGAATACGCTCGGGCATATTGCGGAGGCGGCAGGCCCCTTGGCGCTGCCTCATCTGGAGCGGCTCGGACTCGGCTGCATCGGCCGCATCCGGGGCGTCGCTCCGGCGGCGCGCCCCGCGGCTTATTACGGCCGAATGGCCGAGGTCTCCGCGGGGAAAGATACGTTAACAGGCCACTGGGAATTGATGGGCCTGCAGCTCCAGACGCCGTTCCGGGCCTACCCGAGAGGCTTTCCCGAGGAGCTTGTGAGCGCCTTGGAGGCGGCCTCCGGCCGAGCGGTCATCGGCAACCGGCCCGCTTCCGGCACGGAAATTATCGACGAACTCGGTCCGCGTCACCTGCAGACCGGCGAGCTGATCGTCTATACGTCCGCCGACAGCGTGCTGCAGATAGCCGCTCACGAGGAGATCGTGCCGCTGGACGAGCTGTATGCGATTTGCGCCCAAGCCAGAGCCATGACGCTGCATGAGCCTTATTCCGTCGGACGGGTGATCGCCCGGCCGTTCATCGGGACGCCGGGGCAATTCTCGCGGACGGCGAACCGGAGAGACTTTGCGGTCAGCCCTCCGCAGCCGACCGTGCTGAGCCGCCTGGCGGACGCCGGCTTCGACAGCATCGGCATCGGCAAAATCTCCGATATATACTCCGGCGAAGGCATCACGCGCAGCGTGAAGACGAAGTCGAACCGCGAAGGCGTCGACCGGGTCATTGAGGAGATGCAGAGCGACTTTCACGGGCTGTGCTTTCTGAATCTGGTCGACTTCGACGCCATATATGGTCATCGGCGGGACCCGGAAGGCTACGCCGCGGCGCTGCGGGAGTTCGACGAGCGTCTGCCGGAGGTGCTCGGCGCCATGCGGCCTAGCGATCTGCTGATCATTACCGCCGATCACGGCAACGATCCGACGCACCACGGCACCGATCATACCCGGGAGTATGTGCCGCTGCTGGCTGTCCCGTACGGCGCGGACGGCGGGAAAGACCTGGGCGTCCGCGCGACGCTGGCGGATGTCGGCGCTACTGTGGCGGACAATTTTCAAGTCGAGCCGCCCCGGCACGGCACAAGCTTCCTTCGGGAGCTCGCCGCCGCTGGCGAGAATCGCCGGCCTGCAGGCCGTTAGGCCGATCGCTTTGCAGCGGGCGGCATAGGAAAAAAGATCTATTCTTTTTTGGGGTAGATCAATGCAGCTTCGGGTCCTACGGCTCTATGAAAAAATAAAAACTTAAAATTCGTCCTATTTTGATGTATATTTACTGTGATATAACATAACATATTGGAACAATTAAACATTACACCTCTCAGATTTGATATCGGAAAGGATGAATTTTCGTCTATTTTTTTGTCCTTTCAGACATATTTACTAACATTAAAAAAATATAGAATATAAGTGGAGTAAAGTCGGTTTTTGCAGCTTAGCATCCTATTTTTGTCGAAAGACTAGGAAAAAGGAAGTGTTTCCGACGTGTCAACAGCGATCCGCATTGAAGATGTCAACAAGATCTATAAATCGAGCGGGGGCCGGGAGGTTCACGCGTTATCCCATATTCATCTGGACGTTCGGCAAAGCGAGTTTATTTCCATCATCGGTCCTTCGGGCTGCGGCAAATCGACGCTGCTGCGCATTCTCGCGAACCTGGATCAGCCTTCTTCCGGCCGCATTCACTGGGAAAGCTCGGCCGACCATATCGGCTTCGTCTTTCAGGACGCGACGCTGCTGCCGTGGAAGACGGTATATCAGAATGCGAAGTTTCCGCTGGAGGTCAAGAAGCTGGATACGAAGGAAAACTTGGCGAAGCTGGACAAGCTGCTGGAGCTGGCCGGCCTCAAAGGATTTGAAAAGGCATATCCGCGCGAGCTGTCCGGCGGCATGAGACAGCGGGTGTCGATCGTCCGGGCGCTGTCCTACAATCCGGACGTGCTGCTGATGGACGAGCCGTTCGGCGCCCTGGACGCGCTGACCCGCGACAAGATGGGCATCGAGCTGATGCGGATCTGGAACGAGACGAAGAAGACGATCTTGTTCGTCACTCACAGCATTGCCGAAGCGGTATTCTTGTCCGACCGCGTTATCGTCATGTCCCCCCGTCCCGGCAAAATCGACGAGATCCTAAATATCGACCTGCCTCGTCCGCGGACGGTCGATGTGAAGGAAACGCCCGAGTTCGGCAGCTACGTGAAAAAATTAAGGGAAGTGTTGGGCTGATGTCACGATTTAGACTGATTGGCGAATACGCCGTCGCGATCGCCATCCTTGTTCTAGTATGGTTCGTCTATGTCATCGTTTTTGACGTGCCCTCGTTCATCCTGCCGCTTCCGTCCGACGTCGGTCGGGCTTTGATCGATATGATTCCGGAGCAGGACGTCGCCATGCATTTCCTTGTTACCTCCGGCGAGGTGCTGGCCGGGTTCGTGCTCGGTACGATTCTGGGCTATGTCATCGGGTATCTTATCGGCAAGATCAAGTTTCTGGAAGAAGCGCTCATGCCGTACATTTTGCTTGCCCAGACGGCGCCGAAAATCGCCCTTGCCCCGCTGTTCGTCATTTGGTTCGGGCTCGGCTTCGTTTCCAAGCTGGTGCTGATTATCTCCATGGTCTTTTTCCCCGTTATGCTTGGCGCGATGTTCGGACTGAAGAGCATCGACTACAACCTGAAATGTCTGATGCAGATTACCGGCTTATCCTGGTGGCAGAAGATCGTGCAGGTCGAGCTGCCTCATTCGCTGCCGCAAATTTTCGCCGGGCTGAAGGTCGGTATGGTCCAAGCGGTCATCGCGGCGATCGTGGCCGAATGGATATCCGGCGAAAGCGGGCTCGGATATCTGCTTGTATTCAACAGCACGACGTACAATTCGCCAATGCTGTTCGCCAGCATCATTTATACCATCATTATGGGTATTCTTTTCTACGCGCTCATCAGCTTCTTGGAGAACCGCTTCCTGTTCTGGCACGACTCCAAGCAGACTGTGCGCAAATCTTAACATATTATGGCTGAATATGGCTAAAATTCTCGAGAGGAGGTGACGATATATAGTGAGCAGCAGATTTATCCAGGCGGATTTCCCTCTTTACGAAGGGACGAAGGTGCCGCATCTTCGCATTGCCGAAGGCGATGTGGCGCCCTATGTTCTGCTTCCGGGAGATCCCGGCCGCGTCGAGCTGATTTCCGAGCTGTTCGACAACTACAAGATTTTAAGCTCGAACCGCGAATTCAAGGTAGGAACCGGCGAATCCGGCGGCCACCCCGTTTCTGTCTGTTCTACGGGCATCGGCGGGCCTTCGACGGAAATCGCCGTCCTCGAATTGCTGCGGCTGAAGGCCAAGTGCCTGATCCGCATCGGCGGCACGGGCGCGATACAGGAGGGGATCGAATGCGGCGACTTGATCATTAACACCGGCAGCGTTCGACTGGGAGGAACCGCTGCGCATTACGCGCGTCCCGAATATCCTGCGGTTGCCAACCATTATGTGGTGCAGGCGCTGGTGGAGGCGTGCGAGACGCTGGGCTATCGCTATCATCTCGGGATCGGCGCGACGACCTCTTCCTTCTATCATGGACAGGACCGGAACGTCGCCGGCTACAATTATTCCGACGGCATGATTCAGGAAATGAAAGCTTTGGGCGTATTGAATCTGGAGATGGAATCGGAGACGCTCCTGACGATCGCCTCGGTGATGGGAGCTTATGCCGGAACGCTGCTTGTCGTGCACGCCAACCGCGCGACGAATCAGTGGCTGGTCGATTATGAAGAAAGCCAGCTGAAGCTGTGCAGAGCCGCATTGCTCGCCATCGACAAAATCATTCAAAAGGGGATTATTCCGCAATGAAAAAAGTATTGAGCACGATTGTGTCCATTGCCCTTGTGTCCGTTATGGCCGCCTGCGGATCGGGCGCCGGCGGAGGCGGTACGGCCCAGACGCCGGCTGCCGGCGGCGGCGAAACTCCGCAGAAAGAAGTCAAGAAGGTGACCGTGCAAATCGACGGAGCGGCCGTTCCTTATTACGCTCCGCTGTATGTCGCCAAGGAAGAAGGATACTTCGAAGAGCAAGGACTGGATGTCGATTTCGTCTATGCCGACGCTGCCAGCATCGTCAAGAACGTGGCGGCCGACAACGTGCAGTTCGGCTTCCCGAACGCGGATGCCGTCATTACGGCAAAGTCTCAGGATATCCCGGTGAAGGTCGTGCACACGACGTATCAGCGCGGACTGGGCGCCGTTATTTTCAAGAAGGATAAAGGCATTGCGCAGCCTCAAGATTTGAAGGGCAAGACGGTTGCCGTCACCAGCTTCGGCAGCCCGAACTATATCCAATTGCAGGTTATGCTTGAGCAGAACGGACTGAGCATCAAGGACGTCAACACGAAAATCGTCGGCACCGGGGCGATCGTCAATGCGCTCGTATCCGATGAGGTGGACGCCATTGCCTTCTCCATGCTGAGAACGGTCGAGCTGCGCAACAGCGGCGTGGAAGTAGATGAAATCCGTTCGGACGAATACCTTCCTTCGTTCGGCAACGTGGTCATCACCTCCGACAAGTTCCTGGAATCGAACAAGGACAGTGTGATCGGCTTCAATACGGCTTTGAACAAAGCGCTGGACTACATCATCGGCGGCAACGCGAAGGCTGCGATTGACATGTCCATCAAGAAATACGCGCAGGCTTCGGAAGGCAAGCAGGAGATTACGGAAAAAATCTTTAACGACGTGTTCATTCCTTATCTGTGGCAAAGCGATCTGACCAAGAAAGACGGGTTTGGAGCGGCTGACATGGCAAGATGGCAGACAGCAATCGATACGCAGAAGAAATTCGACGTCATCAAGAAGGAATTCAAGGCTGAAGACCTCGTCGTGACGAATCTGAAGTAATGCAGGGGTGATCGGTTTGAATAAATACGGACGCAAGACCGTTCTGGCTATCGGTAC
Source organism: Paenibacillus ginsengihumi DSM 21568 (assembly GCF_000380965.1). GTDB lineage: Bacteria > Bacillota > Bacilli > Paenibacillales > NBRC-103111 > Paenibacillus_G > Paenibacillus_G ginsengihumi. The sequence continues at coordinate 88,294 of NZ_KB905552.1, forward strand.
ACTGATCACGTTCCTGCTGCTGTGGCAAGCCTATGTCTCCGTGTTTCAGGTTCCGCCGCAAATTTTGCCGGCTCCGCTGGCGTTTGCTAGCAAGTTCTGGAGCAATCTGACCATGGGCGGCATCGGCGCTCATATCGGCACGACGCTTTACGAAATATTCATCGGCTTTGTCATCGGCAGCCTGCTGGGACTGGTGTTCGGGTATTTGCTGGCCAAGAGCGTGCTGCTCGAGCGTCTGTTCACTCCGTACATCGTCCTGGCTCAGATCGCGCCGAAAATTTCGATCGCTCCGCTGTTCGTGCTGTGGTTCGGCCTGGGGGCGAGCTCCAAGATCGCCTTGGTCATCCTGGTCGTCTTCTTCCCGATCATGGTCAATACGATCATCGGGATTCGGTCCGTGGAGCGGAATATGCAGGATTTGCTGCATATTTTGAAAGCCAACCGCTGGCAGCGGTTCTATTCGGTCGAAATCCCGTACTCGCTTCCGTCCATCATGTCGGGCTTGAAAGTATCCACGACCTATGCGATTACCGGCGCCGTCATCGGTGAGATGATCGGGGCCAAGGCGGGGCTCGGCTATCTGGTCATTCTCGGCAGCGAAACGTTCGATATCAATATGATCTTAACGGCAGTTCTCTTGCTGAGCGTTATGGGCTTGATCTTGTACTTGCTATCCAACTACCTAGAGAAGAAAGTACTTCATTGGCACGAATCGCAAGAAATGATCATGTAACCCGCGGGCCCTGCTCCGCCAGCCCCCTTCGACTTGTTCAGCTTTTGAGAGTCTGAGGGGGCTTTTTTCAAAGCTTCGCATCGTCTTGATAAACGGCGCATCGTCCTGATAGATACATCGGGACGGCGAAGCCGTTTATTGTGGTCCGAGCGGACAAATCCCGCTGGTTTCTTTCGGCTTCCGCCACAACGACGGCCTGGCCTCATTCCACTATAATGGAAGCAAAGCTGAGGTTTGATCGAGGTGAAGCATCGTGAATATAGATCGATTGGAAGCGTCGATGCGGGAAATCAACGAGTTTGGCGGAACGCCGGAAGGCGGGATTACCCGGCTGGCCTATACGGCGGAGCATTGGGCGGCCACTCGCTACTTTATGAAGCAATGCGAGGAGCAGGGGATGTCGGTGCGGATTGATGCCTGCGGCAATGTGATCGCCCGGCGCCCGGGCCTGGTCAGCAATTTGCCGGCGGTAGCCTGCGGCTCGCATCTCGATACGGTGCAGCAGGGCGGCCGCTTTGACGGCACACTCGGCGTTATGGCCGGGCTGGAGCTGGTAAGAGGCTTGAATGAGCGCGGAATCGCCACGCGCCATCCCATAGAAGTAATATCGTTCGCCTGCGAGGAATCAGCCCGTTTCGGCGTCTCTACCGTCGGCAGCAAGGCAATGGCGGGGAAGCTGAACCGCGCGTCGCTGGAGCGGCTGCATGACAAGGAGGGCATCTCGTTCGAGGAGGCGCTGTCCGCGGTAGGATTGGATGTTAACCGCATAGAAAGCTCCCGTCGCAGCGGCAAGGAGCTCAAAGCGTTTTTCGAGCTGCATATCGAGCAGGGACCGGTTCTGGAGGAGAGCGGGATCGACGTCGGAATCGTTGCCGGCATCGCCGCCCCGGCCCGCCTGGAGATTACGATCCAGGGCAGAGCCTCGCATTCCGGCACGACGCCCATGACGATGCGCAAGGACGCGCTCATCGGCGCAGCCGAAATCATTTTGGAGCTGGAGCGGGCTGCGCTGGCGGAATCGTCGTCCGGAACGGTAGCGACCGCCGGCGTCTGCGACGTTCGGCCCGGGGCGATGAATGTGGTGCCGGATCAGGTTATGCTGCAGGTCGACGTGCGGGGAACGAAGAAGTCCTCCCGGCAAGCGGTCATCGAGCGCATCTACGGCGTGATGAGCCGTCTGGAGCTGGAGCGCGGCCTGCGCTCCGAAGTTCGCGTGCTGAGCGACGAGGAGCCGGTGCTGCTGGACAACCGGACGGCCGATCTGCTCGCCGAGCAGTGTGAGCGCCTGGGCGTCAGCCATGTCCGCATGATGAGCGGAGCGGGGCATGACGCGATGAATATGGCGGCGCTCTGTCCGACGGGGATGATCTTTGTGCCGTCGAAGGGCGGCCTGAGCCACCACAAGGACGAGTACAGCGCGACAAGCCAGATCGCGCGTGGCGCCTTCCTGCTGGAAGCGGCCGTGCTGAAGTGCGCTGAGGCGGTTTCGGACGAATCGAAGGACGCGATTATTACTTTGAATAGGGGACATCAGCATGAGAGCGGCAAAGCTAAAGGTATTGTCTAATCGGCAAGTCAGCGAACGGTACTGGCATATGGTTGTCGACGCGTCGGAATTGCAGGAGGACGTCAGGCCGGGTCAATTTTTTAATTTTCGCTGCTCTGACGAGTACGATCCTTTGCTGCGCCGGCCGTTCAGCATCTACCGGATCAACCGGACCGAGCATACGCTCGAGTTTCTGTATTTGGTGAAAGGGCTCGGCACCCGGCGGCTGACCGGGGTCGCTGCGGGAGACCAGGTCGACGTATTCGGCCCGCTGGGCCAGGGATTCACTCTGAAGGGACATGGCGGCTCGATCTTGATGCTGGCCCGCGGAGTCGGCATTGCGACGCTGGCTGCTCTGGCCCAGGAGGCGGCGCAGCAGGGAGTGCGCAGCGTGGCGGTGCTTAGCGCCCGGTCCCGCAACGATCTGCTTGCGGCCGAAACGCTGCAAGGCTTGGGCGCCGAAGTCTATAAGGTTACCGACGAAGACGGCAGCAGCGCGGTCGAGGAGGTTCGGCCTCTGCTGGAGCGGATTGTCCGGGAACGCGATATCCAGGCGGCTTATACGTGCGGCTCCAAGCGGCTGTCTCTGCTGCTGCAGGACATCGCCGCCCGCAATGGCATTTTCGCGGAGATTGCGCTGGAGGAGCATATGGGCTGCGCGATGGGCGTCTGCTTCGCCTGCGTATGCGATATCCGGCAGGCGGACGGCACGTCCCGCACGGTGCGCGTATGCAAGGAAGGGCCGGTTTTCCCGCTGGAACAGGTGGTGCTGACATGAGCAAGCGAAGCTTATCAGAGGCGGATTTGCGCCTGGATGTGAACATCGGCAGTCTGCGGCTGCAAAATCCTATTATGCCGGCATCGGGCGCTTTCGGCGAGGATATGGACGAGGTCATCGATTTCAACGAGCTAGCGGCCATCGTCCCTAAGAGCATCACGAAAGAACCGCGCAAAGGAAACAAGACGCCCAGGGTGTGCGAAACGCCGGCGGGCATGATTAATTCCATCGGCATACAAAGCAAAGGGCTCGCTTATTACCTGGAGCATACGCTGCCGTATTACCGCCAATACAAGATTCCGCTCATCTCCAGCATTTCCGCCGATTCGTTCGACGAATTCGCCGAGATGAGCGAGACGATCGGGGGCACCGAGGGCGTGGCGGCGCTCGAGCTGAACATCTCGTGCCCGAACCTCAAAGGCAACGGGCTTGCCTTCGGCATGGATCCGGAAGCGACCTTCCAGCTGATCCGCCGGGTGAAGGAGGTCACGGACAAGCCGATTATCGCCAAGCTGACGCCGAATGTGACCAGCATTCAGGAGATTGCCCTTGCCGCTGAGCGGGGCGGTGCGGACGGGCTGAACGTGGCGAACACGATTCTGGCGATGGCGATTGATATTCACACGCGCAGGCCGAAGATCGGCAATGTCATGGGAGGACTATCCGGACCTGCGGTCAAGCCGATTATCGTCCGGATGATTTACCAGGTGCGGCAAGTTTCCAAGCTGCCCATTATCGGATGCGGCGGCGTGATGAACGGCGAGGATGCGATCGAGATGCTGCTGGCCGGAGCGTCCGCCGTGCAGGTGGGAACGGCCAATTTCGTTCAGCCGACGGCCATGATCGATATTTTGCGGGAGATCAAGGACTACATGCTTCAATATAATATCGAGGATATTCGCGAATTGATCGGGGCTGCCGTGCAGGATTAACCGGATCGGCTCCGATTTGGCATCGACGCCGGACGATCGAGGAAGAATCTTATTCTGAAAGAAGTGAGGCTTATGTTTCTTCCACCTCCCAAGTCCCATATTATTTTAGCCTTGGATACGCCGGACCGGACGGCAAGCCTGCGCGTGCTGGAGCAGTGCCGGGACGTCGTGGATGCGGTCAAAATCAACTATCCGCTCATTTTGCAGGAGGGCTTGTCCTTTGTCAAAGAGCTTAAGGATACGTACGGTCTGCCGATTATCGCCGATTTGAAAATCGCCGACGTGCCCGTAACCAACAACCGGATTGTGCGGATGGCCAAGCAAGCCGGTGTCAGCGCGGTGATGGCGCACGGCTTTATCGGACCGGATGCGCTCGTGGAAATTCTCGAGGTGGCGGGGGAAGATCTGGGCATCTTCGTCGTCACCGAGCTGACGCATCCGGGCGGGCTCGAATTCACCCGGCCTCACGCCCGGCAGTTCGCCGAGATGGCCGCCTACCTCGGATGCTACGGCATTCAGGCGCCGGGCACCCGGCCCGATCAAATTCGCGCGCTGCGGGAGACGGTCGGCCCGGAACTGGTCATGATCGCCTGCGGCATCGGCGCTCAAGGCGGCACGCTGCAGGCAGCCATCCAGGCGGGAGCGGACTTCGGCATCATCGGCCGGGCCATCTACGATGCGCCGAATCCGCGGGAAGCGGCGCTGCGCATTGCCGCTTCGTCGGCGGACGCGTCAGCCGTCGTTAAGGATGTTCAGGTTGTGCGCTATTGCTCCGAGACCGAGTCCTACACCTTGCGGGTGGAACCGACGGATGAGATGAGGGAGATCGTCAAGGCTTTCGTCCGGTATTGTCAAAATCACCGCATCGGATTGACCATGCATCTCGACGGTGGCATTTTGCTGCGGAAGGAAAAGCATGTTATTCATTTTTACAGAGACGGCCATTGCTTGCTAAGCAACATGCATTCGGCGAGGGAGGGCGAAGAGTGGGCCCGAAGATGGTTTCAGGAAATCAAGCGGGATATGAGCGAAGCGGATTCGTAAATACGGACCCGCTATTTTACGCTTCTACAACTACGGAGGGTGAACGACGATGAACGTGTTGGATATGCTTAGAAATCTTAATATCCGGTCCAAAATTTGGCTGCTCAACGCAAGCGCGATCGTATTTATACTTCTCGTGTCGATCGTCGGATTCGCCTATATGTCGAAGCTGGCAGCCAATTCGCAGCAAATGTACCAAAACCGGCTGCTTCCGGTTAAATGGGTCAACAGCATGCAGACATATATGCGGACCAGCGAAGTCATGATGCTGGAATTCATGACGACGAAGGACGGGCTCTCCTTGAACCGCATGGAGGAGCAGAATGAGCTGATCGACGGCATCATCGCCGAATACGGCAAGCTGGCCTCCGATCCGAAGGAGCTGGAGCTGCTGCAGCAGTATACGGAGGCGCTGCCCAAGTTTCGCGAAGCGGCCGTCAAGGTGACGAAGCTGGCGGAGGAAGGCCAGGAGGCGGCTGCTTACGATGCGTATGTGAACGAGGTCGGCATGATCGGGGCGCAAATTCATAACGCCCTGTCGGAGCTGTCCGAGTACAACCAGCAGGTGGCCGAGCAGTTGTATGTCCAGAGCGAGCGGGATGCCGGCACGGCCAAGACGATTTCCATCTTATGCACGCTGCTGGCCGTCGCGCTGTTTGTAGGCTTGGGATATGCGGTGAGCAGGGTAATTACCGGGCCGTTGCAATCGTTGAGGCAGCGGATGATTTTGGCGGAAGCCGGCGATTTGTCAGTAACGGGAGATTATCCTTACAAAGACGAGCTCGGCGAGCTGAACCGGTCGTTCAATACGATGCTTGACGGCTTGCGCGGACTGATCGCGAGCGTGGCGGACAATGCGCTGACCGTCTCGGCCAGCGCGGAGCAGCTGCTGGCGAGCACGGAGCAAGGGACGCGGGCGTCGGAGCAGATCGCTTCGTCCAGCGAGCATTTGGCCCGCGAGCTGGACCAGCAGGCGGCGAGCCTGCGGGAGGCATCTGCCGAGGTGGTTCGGATGACGGGCAACACCGAGTCGATCGGCGCCAGCAGCGAGGAAGTGTACCGATCGGCGGGAACGGCTGCGGCTGCCTCGAAGGACGGAGCGTCGACGGTACAGTCGGCATCGGAGCAGATGAGGGCCATTTACTCTACGGTGCAGGCGCTGGATGGGATGATCAGCTCGCTGACGGACCATATTCGGGAAATCGGCAGCTTTGCCGTCATCATTCAGGAAATTTCCGCCCAGACGAACCTGCTGTCGTTGAATGCGGCGATCGAGGCGGCCCGGGCCGGGGAAGCGGGCAAAGGCTTCACCGTTGTCGCCGACGAGGTGCGCAAGCTGGCCGACCAGTCGGGCGATGCCTCTGTTCGAATTACGAAGCGGATTCAGTCTATCCAAAGCGAGATGCAGCGCCTGGCAAGTTCTATGAAGCAAGGGCTGCTTGAAGCGGAACAAGGGATCGACAAGACGCACCAGGCGCAGGACGCTTTCGGACGCATTGACGAAGCGGTCGAACGCGTTTATGTCGGTGTCGCATCGGTCAGACAGAGCATTGAGGAACTGACCGCCAGCAGCCAAAGCATCGCGTCGGCGATGGAGCTTGTCAATGAGGTGACGAAGGAAGGCATGGCGGTGAGCCAGCAGACATCGGCGTCGAGCCAGGAGCAGCTCTCAAGCATGGAGGAGATTCGCCACTCGGCGGATGCGCTGGCCAAGCTTGCGGAAGAGCTGCAGCTATCGCTGAACCGTTTTAAGATTTAGACGTCTATGACGAACAAATCCTACGTCATCGGTCGTCACCTTCGGTACTGAAAATTTGCTGACGTTCATCATCAAATTATAAGAGGTATTATTACATAATATTGCTTTCATGGAAGGCGCTCTAGAGGGCGCCTTTCTTCGCGCTGCCGGGCCGCCCGATGAGGCGGTATTCGTTCATAGGCAAATGTTGTATTTTGTACAATAAAAATGGGGGGATCAGCCCTATTTGCGGCTCAATGTTGCAGAAAGTGCAACATTTTGGGCGATGTTCCCGGGTTTGAAGCCGATTGCCCTCAAATTGTTGCACAAAATACAACATTACCCTTTCTCTGGTGCGAAGATGACGAAAAATGTTGTATTTTTTGCAGGATTTGTCGCCTCTTGTGCCTGGGGAGGGGCCGCACAAACGCGGAGTCCGAGCGCAAACGTGGAGTCTGAACGCAAACGTGGAGTCTGAACGCAAACGTGGAGTTCGAGCGCTAATGTGGGGTCCGCACGCAAAAGCGGAGTCCGAGCGCTAATGTGGGGTTCGCACGCTAAAAGCGGGCTTCTCGGGTCGCCGGCTGAGTATCTCCGTCGCAGTCAAGGGGAGATTGGCACAATAAGGGCTATGCCGAAGGCAGGTTTTCTCAGCGCTGCCAAAAAAATCTTTCAATAAAGTTATCACTACGATAAAGCGTTAAAGTGCTGAATCAAAGTGTGACTTGCTGCACCAGGCAACACTGTCGCTCAAGCGCAGCCGCTCATCTGGTGAAGGGGCTTGGATCGAAGCTTCTCTTCATGCTCGCTAGTACCTATTCTGTTTTGCCGGGCTAACGCTAGCCACAGAGCTTATTTAGCTCGAAACGCTCGATTTGAAATTCTAACGCAAGTGAGCAGACTTATTTCGCATATTGGGCTACCAGAATGAGCGTTTTTGACAAAATAGCGCTACCAGGTTGCGTTACATTTTTCAAAGGCTGTATTTCAGCAAAATAGCGTTCGTCACAAGCGTTAGAGATTCGGAAACTTCGGCGGGAGCGTAGGAAGGAGCGGCTCAGGAGGGGCAGCGCAGGAAGGAACAGCTCAGGAAAGGAACAGGGCAGGAAGGAGCAACAGTTGAAAAGAACGCGACTTGGGCAGCGGTTGGAACCACGCACCCATTCTCTCTCCGTACATCCAACAATTTTGTGGTTGTGATATTTTACCATATAAAATCGAAAAGTATTGACAGCTTTACCTAAAATCAATAAGATGAGCCCATAGATTTTAGCGACGCCGCGGGCGCGGGCAGGAGGGAGGGCTTATGGATAACTGGCGATCCGTCGTGAGCGAAGAGGGCCGGCTGATCGGCGATTTGCTGCTGGAGCGGAAGGCGATTTATACCGGGAGAAACGGCAAGCAGGTCGAACGCATCGCCGTTGCCGGGAATGAGGGAGAGACGCTCAGGCTTATTTTTAAACCGCTTACATGCACAGAGACGATGGGGCGCGAAGCGTGGTTTAGCGCTCATGTTTTGCCGCTGCTGCCGATGATTCGCTACCCTCGCCTGTTGGGAGCGGCCGATCATAACGACCCCGAGCGGTATTGGATGATGTTCGAAGACTTGGGCGAGCTGGAGCACAGCTATAGCGAGGCAACTTTGACGCGCGCGGCCTCGGTCATGCCTTACTGGCATCTTCTGCCGCTGGATACGGTGCCGGAGTCTTACGAAGGACATACGCCCCCGGTCGAACAGGTATGGCCGATGGTTGCAAGAGAACGGGAGGAACTGGCCCGGTTCTTGTCCCGGCTTGGGGCAGACGGCGAACTGCTGGGCGCACTGTCCGCATTCATCCGGGAACGGAGCGCGATCCCTTGGGATACCGAGCTTGTCGTCTCGCATGGCGATTTGTATCCCTTGAATGTCGTGCTGCGGGATGACGAGCTTATCGTGCTGGATTGGGAATATATTCACAGGGACAGCGTGTATTGGGATTTGTATAATTTGCTGGACATCACGAGCCCGACCTACCGCCGGCCCCCTGTCGATGGCGAGACAAGGCTGGCGGTCCTGAGGACCTACGCCGGCCAAAGGGAGCGCATGGGCAGGCCGGTGCGTCCGGACTTCATGCCGCAGTACCACGCCTATTGCGCGGCCTACTCCGCATGGATATTGCTGCTGATCGGCCGGGATCTTGCCGCAGGGCGCTACAACCCGCAGGAGCTCTTAAGGCAAGGCGCAGAAACGGTGCGCATTCTGGCGCAAATGCTGCATTATTTGTCAGCGTAGCCGCCTTTCTTCTCGTTCTGCATCGGCCCTGCCCGGCATATACTGGGGCTGATCGAACCCGGAAGGAAGGTGGACAAGATGCTGGAGGAGCAATTGCGGCGATACTATGCGATTCGGCTGCAACAGACGGAGCTGGACAAAGAGGCGGAGCGGCTCAGGGCGGACATTATGGAGCATTTGGACCGGGAAGGGGTGGCCGAGGTTTTGGCTGGCGAATTTAAAGCGAGCATCACCTCGGCCGAGCAGCGGGAATATGACGACCGGCTCGTATACGAGACGATCCCCGACCCCGAGCTGTGGAAGCTGGTATCCAAGGTGGATGCCGGGAAGGTGAAAAGCCTCGTGCAGCTCGGGGTGCTTTCCGACGACGGATTGCGCGGTACTTATCGGATCAAATCGGTGCGGAGATTGAGCGTTAAGAAGCGTTAAGGCGCAAAAAAAACGACAGGCATCGGTTAGCCTGTCGTTAGCTCCGGCGGCTCCAGCGATTGCAGCAGCTGCATCGCCTGCCTGAGGCGCTCCGTTTCCTCGGGAACCCGCTTGGAAGACATGAATCGGACATGACCGCAGCCCCCGCCGCGAATTCCGTGCGTATCGAGAATATATTGAAGCCGGTTGACGGTGCCCGGGCCGCCGTCGATCAGCTCGACATGAGCCGGAACGATGCGCCGCAGATGCTCGCGGTAATAAGGAAAATGGGTGCAGCCGAGCACAATCGAGCCGTACTGCTCGAGAGGATAAGGCCTAAGCTTCTCGCGCAAAAAAGGCTGGATGATGCGATCCCGGAACTCCATTCGTTCGCAATAAGCGACCAGCTCGGGAAGCGGCAGCGTGTCGACGATAGTTTCTCCGTCCACCTTGGCCACCAGATCGTGAAATTTGCTCTCCTTCAACGTCAGCGGCGTAGCCAGGACGAGCACCCGCTTGCGCTGCGGCAAATTTCGCTCCACAGCCGGCTTGACGGCCGGCTCCATGCCTATGATGGGGAACGGAAACTCGCTTCTCAGCGCTCCTACGGCGATGCTGGTTGCTGTATTGCAGGCGATGACAAGCGCCTTGATATTCTCCGCGTGCAGCTCCCGAACGGCCTGGAACAAGCTTTGCCGCACGACTTCTCTGGGTTTGGTGCCATAGGGCACGTGCGCGGTATCGGCATAATAAATAAAGTTTTCCTCCGGCAGCCGATTCATGGCTTCCCGCAATACCGTGATGCCGCCGATGCCGGAGTCCAGAAAAGCGATTCGCATAAAGCCTCCCCTATTTTGAAAATTTGGCGGTAATCCGCCGACCCAAAATTTCAACACCGCAGGCGACGACCGATGACGAGGAAATGCTCGTCATAGGCGTCTATTTTGAAAATTTGGCGGTAATCCGCCGACCCAAAATTTCAACACCGCAGGCGACGACCGATGACGAAGGAAATGCTCGTCATAGGCGTGTATCCGAAACGATTCGCGCTTCAGCTTCCGTATGATCTTCGACAATACCAGTATATATGACGCCGGGGAGCGAAACAATCCGCAGCAGAGCCCCTTTTCGCCCGATTATGCTCCCTTGGAGCGTCTTCGGCATTGCAGGACTGGGCCAACCTTCCTGCACATATAATGTGATAAGCGGAGGCTCCGGCAACAGGCGGCCTTCGGAAGGAAAGGGGGAGTCCAGGCAAAATGATTGTTATAGCGGGGATGCCGATTCCAGCGCATGCGCCCGGTCTGGCAGAGCTTGACGGCGCGGAGCGGCACGTCTTCGACGCAAAATACCGCAGCCCTCAAGTGTACAGCTATCCGACAATGGAGGATCTGCAGTTCGAGCTGGCGGCGCGAAGCCGGATTGCCGATGCGGCGGTCGCCCTCGAGCGGAGCGGAGCGGTCTTCGAAAATTTCAGCGATTCGTATGCCAATCCGCGCTATTGGGATCGGACGGGCCAGGGGGGATTTTTGCTGAAAAGAGGCGTCGCTCCGGCCGACGCGATAAACGATATATTTTACAACGGCAGACTCTACGGCTTCGAATGCGCGACGGCCGTAATCATCGTCTTGTACAAGGGCATTCTCGATGTGATCGGCCCCGGGCCGTTCAACAGGCTGTTCGGCGGGCTGTACCTGTATTCCTGGGAGCATGACAACGATCTGCGGCTGATTACGCGAGAGAACGTGCCGGAAACGTTCATTGGAGACATCCTGTATGTTCGCAATCCCGACTACGACCCGAAGACGCCGGAATGGCAAGGGGAAAATCTGATTAAGCTGGGGGACGACCGCTACTTCGGACATGGCATAGGCATCGGGTCCGTCCAATATTTTATTCGCTCCCTTAACGAAAACCGCAAGCCGGGCAGCACCCGATCCGCTTATTTGATGAACCAGGCGACTTATCCCGATTATCCTGCCTTACGCCGCCTGGCCTTTCCGCAGTCGGGGATGCCGCCGGTTCCGTTCTATTTCGGGCGCAGCCCGGACGAAACGGTGATTCGTATCGGTTCCCGCATCCGGGTGATCGGCGCGTCATGAGCGCTTCGGGGCCGGTCCTTGCGGTCCGAACATAGCGTCAGCGATACACAGCTTTGCCTGGAGCGGGACATCCCGCGCGGCGGAGCTGTTTTTCTTTTGCCTGCCTCAAGCTGTCCGGCTTAGAATATTGCTCACAAAATTTCAGTAGTATAAAATAATATAGCAGATGGCCTGTGACGAACATCACCTTCATCATCGGCCGTCGCCTTCGGTTGCTGAAAATTTGCCAGGGAGGAGGGAATTCCGTTGAATCCGAACGAAACGCAGGAAGGCCGCTATGAGACCGCGACCTTCGCGGGCGGCTGCTTTTGGTGCATGGTCGAGCCGTTCGAGGAATTGCCGGGAATCGTTCGGGTCGTCTCCGGCTATACGGGAGGGCATAAGCCGAATCCGACTTACGAAGAGGTATGCTCGGAAACGACCGGACATGCGGAAGCGGTACAGATTGTTTTTGATCCGGAGCTGTTTTCTTATGAAAGGCTGCTCGCTATATTTTGGAGGCAGATCGATCCGACCGATCCGGGTGGGCAATTCCATGACCGCGGCGAGTCGTACCGAACGGCTATTTTCTATCACAGCGAGGAACAGAGGCGGAAGGCGGAGGCTTCCAAGCGGGAGCTCGAGGCAAGCGGCAGGTTCAACCGGCCGATTGTGACCCCGATCGTTCCGGCCGCGACCTTCTATCCCGCCGAGGAATACCATCAGGGGTACCATAAGAAAAATCCGCTGCGCTACAAAATGTACAAAAAAGGCTCCGGTCGCGAGGCGTTCATCAAGGAGCACTGGGGTACCCGGAAGGACCGCGAGGAGCTTCGGCAGAGGCTTACGCCGCTGCAGTTCGAGGTGACGCAAAATAATGCGACCGAGCCGCCGTTTCGCAACGAATTTTGGGATCACAAGGAGCCGGGCATTTATGTGGATATCGTCTCGGGAGAACCGCTGTTCAGCTCGCGGGACAAATTCGATTCCGGCTGCGGTTGGCCGAGCTTCACCAGGCCGATTGCCAGCGGGAGCATTAAGGAAGAAGCGGATTTCAGCCACGGCATGATTCGCACCGAGGTGCGCAGCCGCGAAGGCGACTCCCATCTGGGACATGTCTTCGCCGACGGTCCGGCGCCGACCGGGCTCAGGTACTGCATCAACTCGGCGGCGCTTCGCTTTATTCCGAAGGACAAGATGGAAGAAGAAGGATACGGAGCTTATCTTCCATGGGTGGAGGACAGCCGCTGAAGTCTTAAAGCAGGCGCCTCCCGCAGGATATACGAATCGTCTGTACTGGCCCTCGCAGCGCGAGGGTCTTTTTTCATCCGATCATTACGGCGGAAGCTCCCGGGCGGCCGAGCCAATGCTGAATAAATTAATGGAAATGTCACTTTTTTTACGTGAAATTTGGCGGCCTGTACGCCCAAACAGGTAAGTTAACGATACGCTGTATTCGATCAAACTTGACAAGAGATGAAACTTTATTACGAAGCGAGCCACGTCCTGATGGTCGTTTTTACACGATTTTCCGCCGAATTTCGACAAAGTGACGGGGGATCGTCGTTATTATGTTATCATTTAATTTCGTTGTAGGTAATGTTATGTGTTAGTTAATGTAATATATTATTACAATCCGCAATATCTTGTCAAACGGATTTGTTTGCGATTAAAATACTAAAGAGGTTAATCTATATGAGAAGATGGGCGGGAAGTAAATGATCATTACCGAGCAAGCGATGGAATCGCAAGAAATGAAGGCAGCCAGAAGCTATGTTAAGGAAGTGTACGAGTCGGTTATTAGCCGGAATCCCGGCGAGACGGAATTTCACCAAGCGGTGAAAGAGATCGTCGATTCCTTGGTCCCCGTGTTCGCCAAGCATCCCCAGTACATGCACCGCGGTATTCTGGAGAGTATCGTCGAGCCGGAGCGCATGATTACCTTCCGGGTTCCGTGGGTCGACGACGAAGGCAAGGTGCGGGTTAACCGCGGCTTCCGGGTCCAATTCAACAGCGCGATCGGTCCTTACAAGGGCGGCCTCCGCTTTCACCCCTCCGTTAACGGCGGCATTATCAAATTCCTCGGTTTCGAACAAATCTTCAAAAATTCACTGACCGGCCAGCCGATCGGCGGAGGCAAGGGCGGCTCCGACTTCGATCCGAAGGGCAAATCCGATGCCGAAGTGATGCGCTTTACCCAAAGCTTCATGACAGAGCTTTGCAAGTATATCGGTCCGGACGAGGACGTGCCGGCCGGCGACATCGGCGTAGGCGCCAGAGAAATCGGATATATGTTCGGACAGTACAAGCGGATTCGCGGCGGCCATGAAGCCGGCGTTCTTACCGGCAAAGGGATCGTGTACGGAGGCAGCTTGGCCAGAACCGAGGCTACCGGGTACGGTACGGTATACTTCGTCGACGAGATGCTGAAATCGAAAGGGCTCAGCTTTGAAGGAAGCACTGTCGTCGTATCGGGATCGGGCAACGTGTCGATCTACGCGATCGAGAAGGCGATCCGGATGGGCGCGCACGTCGTGGCGTGCAGCGATTCGAACGGCTATGTGTACGACAAAAACGGAATTAATCTCGCTACGCTGAAGCGCCTTAAAGAGATTGAGCGCAAGCGAATCAGCGAATACGTATTGGAGCACCCGCATGCAGAGTATCATGAAGGATGTTCCGGCATTTGGACGATTCCTTGCGATATCGCTCTGCCTTGCGCGACTCAGAACGAAATTGACGAAGCTTCGGCCAAAATTTTGGTGGAAAACGGCGTGAAAGCGGTGGGCGAAGGTGCGAATATGCCTTCCACGCTCGAAGCGATCGATGTATTCCTCGCCGCAGGAGTGCTCTTCGGACCGGCGAAAGCGGCTAATGCAGGTGGCGTTGCCGTATCCGCGCTGGAAATGGCTCAAAACAGCATGAGATACTCCTGGACGTTCGAGGAAGTCGACGCCAAACTGCAGAACATCATGAGCACGATTTACCGCAACAGCGTCAAGGCGGCGGAAGAATACGGCCATCCGGGCAACCTGGTCGTCGGCGCGAACATCGCCGGCTTCCTGAGAGTTGCCGATGCGATGATGGCTCAAGGCATTGTGTAAGCTAAGATTTGAAGAGACGGGGCAGGGGCGCTTGCCGCTGTAATGCTACGAAGCCCTGCTGCGCTGCAGAGCGTTCAATCATTTGCAGGTAAACCTTGGACTGCTTGCGAACGGGCCGATGATGTCCGATTCGTCATCCTATGGATAGGCGTTATTCCCATAAAACGGCCGGCGCGGCCAATCCGGTGCATGTTTTGCCCGGATGGTCGCGCCGGCCGTTCGTTTGTACAGCGTCTCAGCCGCTGCCTACCGCCATCGCTCCCACTGCTCGCGGATATTGTCGCGCGTCACCTTCCTGCGGTGCAGCGCCAGGCTGGGGGAGCGGGAATTCATCTCGGCGATCAGCCGGTTCACGGCGGCCAATGCTTCGTCAATCTGTGCCGGATCTCCATCTGCTTCAATCAGCTGCAGCGTCTGCTCCATCTGCAGCTGCAGCTCGCGGCGGAGGGCTACCCAAGGGGGCGGCACATTGGCCTGCTTCAATATCGTCGTCAGGATATCTCCGGTCGGCACGACGAGCGGCTTGCCCTTGCCCGGCAACTGGTCGAGCCCGCCCTTGCGCACAAATTCCTCGTAGGCGTCGTCAACCCACTGCTTTTTGCGGCGCTCTCCGGACAGCATCGCCTCGGTATCCTCGAACGTTTCGGCAGGAAGCGGGATGATCGGCCGCTCGGCATCGCTGCGGGACGAACGGTAAGCGTTCCGGCGTTCCTCACGGCCGGAACCCCCATACGGTCCTTGGGAATCAGCGGACAACATGCTGCACCTCTTTTCGGCGGAATCGATAATATCTTCAGCGTAGCGCTTCCAAGGGGTTTGCGTCAAGGCGCATGTGCCGCGGGTGCTGCCGGATTGGCCCGTATATAGCAAATCTTGAATCCGCGGCGTGCTCGGGCCAGGTGTCGGCATGCGGCTTACCGGGACCATCAGGAGAACGAATGTTTTAAGCGGCACGGGAAAAGACGGCGATCATCGCCGCTTCCGCTTTCGGATAGCCGACCGCGGACTTGGGCAATCCTGATGGTGAGAGGAAGGGCGATCCTCGCTTGAGCCGCAGATATCGCAGATGCAGATATCGAAATATGAACGGAAGTCTGCGGAGGATTGGCGCCTGCTCGCTTCGCTTCTGGCGTCGGACGGTTCGGACGAGCGGCATGAAACAGGCGCTGTACACCGTTATCGCATGATCATTCGCCTTACGATTCGGATTTCAACCGTTCGAACTCGGCCAGCGCCTGCTCCAAGCCGTAATTGAGGAGGCGGGTTTTGAAGCCTTTGGGCTGGTCCTCGGACAAGGCGTCGAGCTTGGCAAGCAAGTCTCGGCGCAGGTGAACCTTGACCTTGTCATGCGTTTGGCGGCGCTTGCTCTTCTTAAGCGGCTGCTTCAGCAGCTCGATCAGCGCCGCGCTGCCGCTGTCGGTTTCATTCGTCCTTGGCGGGGCATTGTTCGCCGCTGTTCGCATATCGGCTTTTTCGCGGTCGTTGGCCGCGTGCTCCAGCGCCGCGGCGCGGCGCTTGCCGTCCGCGAGCCCTGCCGCGGAATCGGCAGCAAGCCCCGCCTCGGCGGCGGCAGGCACCGCCGGAGGCATCGCCGCAGCGGAGGGCGCTTCCACGGCAGGCGCTGCCGTTGCGGCTGCTTCCGCCTGTCGCCGCCTGCCGCTGGGCGACTGCGTCGCGCTGCGCGGGCGGCCTCCCGCGGCCGCCTTGCTCCGGCTGCGCCGGGCAGCGGGCTTAGCCGCGCTGGCGGCCTCGGCGGGGCGCTCAGGCGGGGGCGCGCCGGCGCTGTCCGCGTGGTCGGCTTCGGCCGCGGCTTTCGCCACCGCGACGTGGCCCGCTTCCGCCGGGGCGGCGCCCCCCGCGGCTTTCGCTTCCGCGCCGGCGCTGTCCGCGTGGTCGGCTTCAGCCGCGGCTTTCGCCGCCGCAGCTTTCGCCGCGCCCGTGCCCGCGCCGGACGGCTCCGCGCGCTCCATGGCGGCCTGTTGCGCGGCGGCGGCCGGCCGCGCGCCGCGACCGCTTGTTGCCGGCTGTCCGGCGCCGTCCGCTGGCTGCGATACGCCGCTCTTGTTCGGCTGGGCGTCCATGACGTTCGAGTCCTCCGTCATCGGCCGTCACCTTCGGTGATTGAGCATTGGCTGACGATCGTCTTCAAATGATTCATGACGAAAACCTCCTCTTGGTCAGGGACATGTCATATGAACTGACAACGATAGGGCATAGCGATACGGAGAATTGGCTACATTTTCTTTTATTGTAACATAATTACTTGCGGCAGGCGAAAATAAAATCTCCGAAACTTCTGGATTGGATAAATCTCTGGAATCGATAATTTGACGCATTTGAAGGAAAAAAGCCTGCGGCATCCGTCTGTACATATGAATGATTGTTTTTGACCGCGGGGAAAACGTCGGATGGCCAAAGTCGTGTCTGTTTCGGACGCTTTGCCTGCCTCTTGTTTGCATGCGTGCCTCTTGTTAGCAGAAGCGGTGCGGCGTGCCGCCGTTTTCCCGATGTCAGGCAGAGGTGTGAGTTCATTGCTTCAAGCGTATTTGTGGCCGATCGGACAGGCGCTGCTCACTTTTCCGGTGCTCGCGCTTCTGTTCACGCTCCCTTTTCTCATCGTCCAATACCGCAAGCACGGCTATGTGCACAAATTGCGCGGCCTCGTTCTGTATTCACTGCTTCTTTATTTGCTGACCGCCCTTTATTTGGTCATTTTGCCCTTGCCGGAAACGCGCAGCAACTGCCCGCCGGGAGCGGGGACCAGCGGCTATGTGCAGAGCGTCCCGCTGCAATTCGTCCGCGATTTTCTGAAGGAAACGCAGTTTAAGCCGGGCGTGCCGTCCACCTATTGGGGCGTGCTGAAGGAGCGGGCTTTCCTGCAGGCGGCCTTCAACGTGCTGCTGTTCGTTCCGTTCGGGCTCATTTTGCGATATTATTTTCGCAGAAAGCTGTGGATTTCGGTCGCTTGGTCGCTGCTGCTCTCGCTCCTTTTCGAGGTGACGCAGGTGACGGGCATTTACGGCATTTTCGAATGTCCGTACCGGCTGTTCGATGTAGACGACCTGCTCCTTAACACGTCGGGAGGGCTTCTCGGCTGGTTGGTAGCGCCATGGCTGACCGGATTTCTACCCCGTATCCATAAGCTGGACGACGAGGTCGATTTGACGACAGTCCGGGTCAGCTATATTCGCCGCCTGATCGCCTGGCAGCTTGACGCCGTGCTGCTCTTCGCCGCGTTCGCGCTGTTCGGCCTGTTCGGGAAGCCGGTCGCCGCCGCGGCTGTCGCAGGTGTGTATTTCATCGTGCTTCCTTACGTTACGGGCGGCCTGACGCTCGGCAAGGCGGCGGTGCGCATTCGTTTGCAGGGGAGGGGCGAACGGCCGACGCTGCGCGAGCTGGCGATGCGGTACGTACCTTTATACGGGATCATCGGCGGAATGAATTACATGGTCCTGAGCCGTAAGCTGGAGATGCTGCCCCCTTATGTTTTGACAGGGTGGATTTTCGTTCTTGTTCCGGTGAATGCGGCTTTTGCCCTGCATGTCCTGCTACGGCTGTTCCGAAGGGACAAAGGGCTGTTCTATGAGGAATGGAGCGGAACGAAGCATGTCGTGAGCGCAAGCGGCCTGAAGCCGCGCGAAACGAACCGCCCGAAGCCGCGCTAGCCAAAGTCGCCCACTTTTCCTTTCCGCCGATTTCTAGTAATATGGTTTCTACAAGAGGGTGGAACGGAGGAGAGGCTTGGTGAACCGGAGTGACGAGCCGTTAGTCTCGGTCATTGTACCGACTTACAACCGGCCTGGCTTTTTGTGCGAATTGCTGGAATCGCTTGTCCGGCAAACCTATCGGCGCTTGCAGATCATCGTCGCCAATGACGCGGGGGAACCGGTCGATTTCGTTCGGGAGCTGTATCCCGAGCTGGATGTGACGGTCATCCATATGGAGCGGAACGCCGGTCATGTGCATGCGCGCAATAGAGCTCTAAAAGAGGCGTGGGGCGAGTATGTACTGCTGTGCGACGATGACGATCTGCTGCTGCCGGGCCATGTGGAGCGGATGCTGGCCGAGCTTGCCGATTGCGATATGGCGTATTCAGACGTGGAAATCTTCGATTACGTCGTCGAGGACGGGGTGCGGCGGGCGGTCAACCGGTTCGTCTTCGCCTATGAGCATGACCCGGAAGCGATGCGCCGGTTTTCGACCTTCGTTCCTTCCGGCTGCATGTACCGCCGCAGCATGCACGATGAGCTGGGCGAATTCGATACGGACATGTACCATTACTGGGACTGGGACTTTTATCTGCGGTCGGCGGCGCGGTTTCGGGTGAAGCGCGTTCCTTGCGCCAGCGCGCTGTATGCGTACTCTCAGGTCGGCGGGAATTTGTCTGGCAGCCCGGCGGATATGAGGCCGTATCTGGACAAGCTGTCGGCCAAGCACGGGCTCGGGGAGCTGCCGAGCAAAAACTTCTTCCTGCTGCTGGAAGAGCCGGAGGTGAAGGCCCGCCGGGCCGTCACGGAGGTGCTGTGGGACGGAGCTCCGTTCGTCTCGCGCCTGGCCGGCAAAGCTTCGAGGGAGGTCGATACC
Organism: Paenibacillus ginsengihumi DSM 21568; assembly: GCF_000380965.1. Classification (GTDB taxonomy): domain Bacteria; phylum Bacillota; class Bacilli; order Paenibacillales; family NBRC-103111; genus Paenibacillus_G; species Paenibacillus_G ginsengihumi. The sequence goes on from NZ_KB905552.1 coordinate 107,514, forward strand.
GTTTGATTGGAACGATGGCTCAGGCGACGGAGCTGCTGCAAAAAATATACGGCTATCCATCCTTTCGCCAAGGTCAGCAGGGGGTGATCGAGAGCCTCTTGTCCGGCCGGGATACGCTCGGGATCATGCCGACGGGCGGGGGCAAATCGATCTGCTATCAGGTGCCGGCGATGATGATGCCCGGGACGACGATTGTCATCAGCCCGCTGATTTCGCTGATGAAGGACCAGGTCGACGGGCTGGACAGCTTGGGCGTGCCCGCAGCTTACATTAACAGCTCGCTGACGTACGCGCAGGCCGAAAGCCGGATTCGCAAGGCGGCCAATGGCGACTATCGCCTGCTGTATGTCGCCCCGGAGCGGCTGGAGTCGGAACGGTTCGCAGAGCTGCTGCGCGGGCTCGTGGTGCCGATGGTCGCCGTCGACGAAGCGCACTGCGTCTCGCAGTGGGGGCACGATTTTCGGCCGAGCTACATGCGCATTCGCGAGTTTGTCTGTTCGCTGCCGACAAGGCCGCTGCTGGCCGCCTTTACGGCGACGGCGACCGATCAGGTGCGCGACGATATTATCGCGCATCTCGGGCTGGAGCGGCCGCAGGTGTTCGTGACCGGCTTCGCCCGGGACAATCTGTCGTTCTCGGTCATCAAGGGCGAGAACAAGCGCGATGTGCTGCTGGATTATATAAGCGGCCGGCGGAACGAGGCCGGCATCGTCTACGCGGCGACGCGCAAGGAGGTCGATCAGCTCTGCGAGCTGCTGCGGCGCAAAGGCTTTGCCGCGGGCAAATACCATGCGGGCATGAGCGACAAGGAGCGGGCCGCAGCCCAGGAGCAGTTCCTCTATGACGAAGTCCGCGTCATGTGCGCCAGCAATGCGTTCGGCATGGGCATCGACAAGTCGAACGTTCGCTATGTCATTCATTACAATATGCCGAAGAACATGGAGGCATATTACCAGGAGGCGGGACGCGCCGGACGGGACGGCGAGCCGAGCGACTGCCTGCTGCTGTTCAGCCCCCAGGATATTCACATTCAGAAGTTTCTGATCGAGCAGTCGGTGTCGGACCCGGAACGGCAGACGCAGGAATACCGGCGGCTGCGCCAAATGGCCGATTACTGCCACACCTCGCTATGTCTGCAGCGGTATATTGTGCGCTACTTCGGGGGCGAGATGGAGGAGGATTGCGGACGCTGCAGCAATTGCGCCAGCCCGGATATGCAAATGTCCGACATCACCGTGGAAGCGCAGCAAATTTTCTCCTGCGTCAAAAGGATGCGGGAACGGTTCGGCATGACGTTGGTCGCCTCCGTCCTGAAGGGATCGCGCAACAAAAAGGTGCTGGACTTCGGCTTCGATGGGCTGAGCACGTACGGCTTGATGAAAAATCGCACGGAAAAAGATATTCTCGATCTGATTCAGCTGCTGGCCGCCGAAGGCTATTTGAGCTTGTCCGAAGGCAAGTACCCGGTGTTGAAGCTGTCGCCCAAAGCGCTGCCCGTACTGGCGGGGAAAGAGCGGGTAGTGCAGCGCATTCGGGTGAAGCCTGCCGCCGCTGCGGCGGACGACGCGGAGAAGGAGCTGTTCGACGAGCTGCGGCAGCTGCGCCTCGAGATTGCCAAGCGGGAAGGCATTCCGCCGTATATCGTCTTCCCGGACAGCACGCTGCGGGAGATGTGCGCCGTACAGCCGACGAATCCGGCCGCGATGCTGAAGATCAAGGGCGTCGGGGAAGCGAAATTTTTCAAATACGGCACGTATTTCATCGACTTTTTCAAGCGCCGGCGGGAGTCGGACGGAAGTTAGCCGGTATGGCTGAATATGATGAGAAACGGAGCAATGGGCAGTGGCTAAATCGAAATTTTACGTTGTCTGGGAAGGGCGGCAGCCGGGGATCTACAAGACTTGGGCGGAATGCCAGAAGCAGACGCAGGGCTATCCGCAGGCGCGCTTCAAATCGTATGAGAGCGAAGCCGAGGCGAAAGCCGCCTTTGCCCGGGGCTGGAAAGCCGAATACAAAGGGATTCCCCGCTCGGACAGGGCTGCTTCGCGGCAAGGAGCCGCGGCGGCCAAAGCGGCTGCGGGGGAGCTGCCGCCGGAGATTGAGCTCGACAGCTTGTCCGTTGACGTCGGCTGCAGCGGCAATCCGGGGATCGTCGAATACAAAGGCGTCTGCACACGCACAGGCGAAGTTCTTTTCGAGCATCCGCCCATTTCCAAAGGGACGAATAACATGGGGGAATTTTTGGCGATCGTGCATGCGCTCGCTTATCTGAAGCGCCAAGGCAGCTCCATGACGATCTACAGCGATTCCAAGACGGCGATCAGCTGGGTCCGCAATAAAAAGGTCGCCTCCAGTTTGCCGCGCGACGCCTCGACGCAGGAAATTTGGGCGCTGGTCGACCGGGCCGAAGCCTGGCTGCGCGTGAACACCTATCCGAACAAAATCATCAAATGGAATACGAAGGCGTGGGGAGAAATCAAGGCGGATTACGGAAGAAAGTAAGCGTGACGAACAGCGCCTTCCCGGATCGGCCGGGAAGGCGCGTTGTCATGTCCGCCGTTATTTGTCGCTGCGGTCGATATGAAGTCTCGGTTTCGTGTTCGGCTTCGTGTTTTTGTACATTTCCTCTTCCTGGCTTTCCAGGGGCAGACTGACGAGCTCCCATTCCGTCTGACCCATCATCGGGTCGTACGGGAACTCGTCGCCGCGCTTCAACGTTTCCTCGCGCCCCCATTCGTTCTCGTAAATGCCGTCAGTCTCCACCTCCTCGCCGGACACCGGATTCATTCCTTTATCCTCGGACATCATGGCTTTACCCCTCCTTGGAAGTACATTCGCCAGTTAGTATGCCCGGTTCGGCGGCAGCTATGAAATGAGATGTATTTTCTTCCTATTATATTATGTAGTGAAGATGATATAGAGAAGATGAATAGAGAAAAGAGCGGAGTTCGGCAGGCATTCGGACATCGGACTTTCGCATTGTGTGAACCGCCGTTCCTATGATATCGTAATTGGAGAAGCGCTTTGCGTGACGTTACTGTCCATAAAGCGAAGAGAGGGAGAACGATGAGAGAGCTGCCGCGAGAGTTGGAATTGGCATGGTTCCGAAACGTGCTAACGATGGAACAGACGGAAGACGGATGGGTACCTGTCCGATTTACGGACAAACAAATGAGGGTTTATGCGCAGACCGAATCGCTGGACCTTCGCAGCCGCTGCCCGGCGGGCGTCTGTCTTGACGTTCTGACGAACGCTTCGTATATCGAATGGGATTACGCGATCGGCAGGACGGCTCGGCCTTGGGCATACTTCGACCTGTATGTGGACGGCGTATGGGCGGCATCGCCGGGCTGCGACAATCTCGCGGAAGATCCGGGAACCCGGAGATTCGAGCTGCCGGATCGGCCTGGGGACGGGGCAATGCGACGGCTTACGCTGTATTTGCCTCACAACGCCGAGCTTGTCCTCCGGGCGGTTCGCTTTTCGGAAGGCGCCGAAGTGCGGGAAGTCCCGCGGCCTGCGCGGCGCATGCTCTGCCTGGGCGATTCCATTACGCAGGGCATGGACGCCCGGCGGCCTTCCGCCATCTATCCGGTGCTGCTCTCCCGCGCGCTGGATGCCGAGCTGCTGAATCAGGGCGTCGGCGGCTATGTGTTTTCGGAGGAGTCGCTCGATGAGGAGCTGCCTTACCGGCCCGATGTCATTACCGTCGCATACGGGACGAACGATTGGGGCCGCCACGAAACGATCGCCTCGTTCGAACGGGCCTGCAGCGGCTTCTTCGCCAAGCTGACGGAGATTTATCCGAGCACGCTGGTCTATGTGCTAACTCCGCTATGGCGCGCAGATCAGGACAAGCCGCGCCCGCTCGGCGCCTTCGCGGATGTGGGCGCGGCGATTCAGCGCATCGCCGGCGCCTACAGGAACGTATGGCTGATCGACGGCGACGCGCTTATTCCCCACCGGCCGGAGCTGTTCGGCGACGCTTATTTGCACCCGAATGAGGAAGGCTTCCTGCACATGGCGATGAATACGTTGCAGCGAATCGGCAAATACGAGCTAGTCTCCCCTTTGTAATCTCGGGTAAACGGAGGAACCGGCTGCAATGGGCAAGTTCAGATACGAAAATATGAATGGCGTCTCTGTAAGCAAGTCGTTCGCCGAAATCAGACAATGGCGCAAAGAGCGGAGCGCCAAGCGAAAGGACTTGTCGTTTGTCGTTCCGCTCTGCCCCGATGCATCGGCCGAATGGCTGCAGGAGAACAGGAGCCGCACGGCGGTAACCTGGATCGGCCATGCCACCTTCCTGGTTCAGATGAACGGGGTCAATCTGCTGACAGACCCGGTGTGGGCCGAGAGGATGGGCTTCGCGAAGCGGCTCGCCCCTCCCGGCATCGCGCTAGAGAAGCTGCCGGCGATCGATGCCGTGCTGCTCTCTCACAGCCATTACGATCATATGCATATCGCCTCGCTTAAAGCGCTGCACAGACGGAATCCCGGCATGAAGCTGTACGTTCCGGCCGGCCTGGCGGCGCCTCTCCGCAGACGGGGCTTTGCGCGAATGACGGAGCTGAACTGGTGGGAGAAGACGGAGCTTGCCGGCTTGGAGCTGCACTTTGTGCCGGCTCAGCATTGGTCGCGGCGAACGCTGACCGATACCAACCGCTCTCATTGGGGAGGATGGATCATCCAGCGGTCAGGGGCAAGCCAGGAAGAAGAAGCGATTTATTTCGCCGGGGACAGCGGCTATTTTCCCGGCTTCAAGCTGATCGGAGAACGGTATCGCATCGGCACGGCGCTGATGCCGATCGGCGCTTACGAGCCGGAATGGTTCATGGGCAAGCAGCACGTAACCCCCGAGCAAGCCGTGCAGGCTTTCGTCGATTGCGGCGCGGAGCGGTTTGTGCCGATGCATTACGGAGCCTTCCGCCTGGCCGACGATACGCCGCGGGAAGCGTTGGACCGGCTGCTTGCCGAATGGCAGCGCCGGGGATTGCCGCCCGACAGGCTCCATGTGCTGCTGCACGGCGGGACGCTGAAGCTGTAAAGACGCTGCGCTACACCAAGAAGGAAGCTTGTCTCCCGCAAGCTTCCTTCTTGGCATTTAACGGCTTTCGTCTCTTCGCGTCATTTGCTGCCAAACGGAGCCTTCCGCAGCGTGCCCGCCCTCGATCCGCTCCAGCGCCATGCGCACCTGCATCCGCACCTCGAACTCGGGATCGTTCTCGGCGGCGCGCAGCGCAGGGATCGCCTGCTCGTCGCCTGTCTCATAGAGGAAGCGCGCCGCGCGCCAACGGACGAGCCGGTTCGGGTCCTTCAGCGCCTCAGCCATCGCCTCCTGCGCGGCGGGATCGCCGATGTCGGACAGCGTATCGCCGGCGGTCCGGCGCACCGCGGGCGATTCGTCGCGCAGCGCCTCATACAGGTATGGCAGCACTTCCGGCGTCTTCAAATCGCCGATATAGACCGCCGCCAGGCGGCGAACCGTCGCTCGCTCGTCCTTCAGGGCGATCAAGAGCAGCGGAAGCGTCTCCTCGGACGGCCGAATTTGCTGCAGCGCCGCGTAGCGCTTCTTCCAATCGGGATCGTGGAGCAGCCGCTCGGTCTCTTCGTAGCTGAACGAAGCGCGCCCCGATACGGCCACCGCTTCCGCTTCGGATGCCGCGGTTCCCTGCATCGCCTGCTCGATAAGAAACTGCAGCCGTTCGTCGTCATAAGAGGCGTCCAGCTCCTGAACGGCTTCCTCCAGCACATCTTCCAGCGAGCCGTAGCGGGTGCCCCACTCGATCAGCGAACGCTCCTTGATCAGATTGGGCGCTGCGGCAGCCGCGTGAACGGCGGCGTCGGAGAAGCGCTGCGGCAGCGCCGCCCGGGCTTCGTTCGCTCCGTCGGTGACCCGCACCTGAAGCGGGATGCTGCGGAAATGCTGCAGCAGCACCTTGACCTCGCCGAAGCCGGCCGCTTCTTCCGTTGGCCCGGGCTGCCCGCCGCCGGCCGTCTTCGTCTGCTCCGGCGCGCTGTACTCCGGCGCCGTCCCGAGCGCGCTGCGCACCTCCGTCAAGATGGCCTGCCAGTCTCCTTTGGCCGTCCGGTCCAGCGCGATAAAATCGGCGGTGCGGTACAGGCTTTTTACGCCGGGGATCGACAGCAGTTGCTTAAGCTCCGGCGGCGCCTGCTTGGCATTCGATGCATCGAAAGTATAGCGAACGCCGGCAGGGAGCGTTTCGTCCACCGTAATCTTCATCGTCAGCGGACTCGGCGTCGGTTCAATGGATGTGATGCGCATAGCTGATTCCTCCCTTGCAAAAAAGACCGGGCTCGCCCAAGAGGACGCGCCGGTCTTCCGATATCCGCTTAGTCCAGATCCAACAGGTTGCGGTGCAAATATTGACTGTCCAAAATTTTGGTGAGATCGAATACGGTATGAGCCGAATCGATATTCTCGAAGGCATGCTCGCACTGATCCTTGTATTCCATCTCGCGATCGTAATGGGCCATGTACTGATCGATCACTTCCTGGGAGCTGCCCCGGTTCTTTTCGCGCTCCATCACCGTCTGCTTATCGGCGTATATGAAAATCCGCACGACCCGGTCTCCGTACAGCTCCTTCAGAATATCCGCTCCGTATCGGTTCAGCACAAGGTAAACCGCACCGTATTTCTGCATCATCTCGGCAACGTCCCGGTCTTTGATTCCGTACCGATTCCCGTATATTTCAAGGACCTCGATAAATTCGCCGTTCGATTCCGCCCGCGAGAATTGTTCTGCAGTAATGAAATGATAATCTTGTCCATCCACTTCGATGGGACGCGGCGGGCGGGTAGTGTACGACAACACCTGCTTCATGCCGAGCGTCTCTCCGGCCATGCGTCCGACCGTCCGGCGGCCGGCCCCGTTAGGGCCTGTAAATACAAAGATAAATTCTTTGTCTTTCAGTTCGTACATAGAAACCCTCCTTCGTTAGGTGTATCCCAGCGGATCATCCTGTTTCCATTTTACCCTCTTTTGGGTGCAAGGTAAAGGAGGCCGTTTTTGTTTAATTGTGGCGAATTGGGTGAAATATTAGCGGAAAATCTCGAAAAATCTCGTTATTTCGCTGGTTATCGAGAAGATTCGCCGGGACCGAAATCGAGTTTCTACATTATATATGCTTCGGTGACAAGCCTCTTATCGGTATCGATTCGGAGCGGGCGATGCGGCGCGCGAACCCCCTCCCCGTCGAACCGGGAAGGGGGTTTCGGCACGCCGCTTATTCCTTGCCGTTGCCTTCGGCCTGATTAGGGATGGTGGGGTCCGTTCCGAACAGCTTTTCGACCATCGCCATGAAATGCTCCCGGTACGGCTCCAGCGAGCGGCCCTGCCAGCTTTCCTGAGCGAGGCGGTTCAGCTCGTTGACGAATACCTGGTTGGCCGATATATAGACGTCCTGCACGGTAGGGTCCAGGGAGCGAATGCGCTCGGCGATCTTTTGCTTGAACATATGGGATAAATGCTCGTGATGCATCACGGTGTCGGCGCCGTTGCTGCCGGTGATCAGATCGCTTGGATCGGCCCCGTCGTCAAACGGCGTGTTCGGAGAGTACAGACCTTTCACCAACCCGTAATTGTTCGACTCCAGCCTGGAGTTGCCGCTCTTCGTTCCGGTGGCGGTTCCGTCGATCGTGATGCCGACATAAGCAACCTTGTCGCCCATCATGACGATCGCGCTGTTTACTCCGTTAAGAGCCTGCACCTGCTCGGACAAAAACTGGTTCATCTCCAGCCTGGCAATCCGGTGCGATACTTTGGCATATTGCTGCTTGGTTTGATAGGCGCGCGACGTATCCTGAGGATTCTCATGCCGCTTGCTGCCGTAATTGTGCGAGCTGTTGTAGTCGTACCAAGGGAAGCAGCCGCTGACCGTCAGGCAGAGGGCAATGCTCCATAGAGCGGCCAACCGACGAAATGTACGCATGGGTACCCCTCCTTTTTGTACACCGTTTAGGATTCATTCTTTGCGAAGATTTATACACGATCGTGAAGACGAGGCAAATATGCATAAAATGCGGGTCAATTGGAAATAACCAAAAGGAGTATCCAGGTTACAAAATCTGCAAAAACGCTTCCACTGCCAGTTTAGAACAATTTGTGAAGCTTTGTGACGTTTCATTGACAAACCATCTGGACGAATTTATAGTTATTATGGTGATCAGGTTCATTGACAAATTATGACCTTTGTTTACACTAACCAATTTGCTTTGTAAGGTGGGATTGATAAGATGAATCGGTGGCAAAATCTTTGGCGCTTCATCCCTCTCTTCGGGTTGATGATGCTCATCTTGACGGGATGCGGTGACGATACCATCTCCGCCTTGAAGCCCAGAGGTCCCGTGGCCAGAGATCAGCTGTTCCTCATGAAGCTCAGTATCGGCATCATGCTGCTGGTCGTTGCGGTCGTATTCGTGATTTACATCTATGTCCTCATCCGCTTCAGAAAGAAAAAAGGCGACAAAGACATAGTTCCGAAACAGGTGGAAGGCAGCCATACGCTGGAGGTCATCTGGACGGTCATCCCGATCATCCTGCTGCTCATCCTTGCCGTGCCGACCATTCATTACACCTTTAAGCTGCTGGAAGACCATCGCGACAATGAAGACGCCCTGCACGTAAAAGTAACCGCTCACGCGTTCTGGTGGCAGTTCGAATATCCGGAGCTCGGCATTGCGACGGCGCAGGACTTGGTCATTCCGACCGGCAAGAAAATCGCTTTTGAATTGACTGCCTCCGACGTCAAGCACTCCTTCTGGGTTCCGTCCCTGGGCGGCAAGATGGATACGAACGTAGGCAGCACCAACGTGTACTATTTGCAAGCAGATGATGTCGACGTATTCAAAGGCAAGTGTGCCGAGCTTTGCGGTGCATCCCACTCCTTGATGGACTTTAAAGTCAAATCGCTCGAACCGGCTGACTTCGACAAATGGGTTGCTCAAATGAAAACGCCTGCTTCGATTCCGGCGGACGCCAAAGCGGGCGAGCAATTGTTCAAGGATAACTGCCTGTCCTGTCACGCGGTTAGCGCGGAAGGCCTCGGCGCAGGTCCGAACCTGAACGGCTTCGCTTCTCGCGAGCTCGTTGCCGGCATTCTGCCGCATAACGACGAAAGCTTGAAACAGTGGATCGCCGATCCGCAATCCGTGAAGCCCGGCAACAAAATGCCCGCTTTCGGCGAGAATGCTAAGAACGCCATGAACCCGCTGAGCGATCAGGAAATCAACGATATCATCAAATACTTGAACTCGTTGAAGCTGCAGCCATAATAAGGGCTTGGGGAAATAAAGGAGGGTAACACGGTGGCTCACGCACACACAAAACGATATACCGGCCTTATGGATTGGCTGACGACGGTCGACCATAAGAAAATCGGTATCCTGTATTTGATTGCAGGAGGAATCTTCTTCCTTATTGGCGGGCTTGAAGCGATATTGATTCGGATTCAGCTGCTTTATCCCGACAATAAGATCTTTATCGGCGATACGTTCAACCAGTTGACGACGATGCACGGGACGACGATGATCTTCCTTGCCGTCATGCCGGTCATCTTCGCCTTCATGAACGCGATCGTTCCGCTGCAGATCGGGGCGAGGGACGTCGCTTTCCCGTTCGTGAACGCGCTCGGCTTCTGGCTGTTCTTCTTCGGCGGATTGCTGCTGAACACGTCCTGGTTCCTGGGCGGAGCTCCGGCAGCTGGCTGGACCGCTTATCCGCCGCTGTCCGGCATTGTTGACAGCACCGGGACGTTCAAGGGCGTAGACTTTTATTTGCTCGGTCTGCAGATTTCCGGTCTCGGTACGCTGATCGGCGGCATCAACTTCCTGGTGACGATCATCAACATGAGAGCGCCAGGCATGACTTACATGAGAATGCCGATGTTCACCTGGGCGGCGTTCATTACATCCTTGCTCATCTTGTTCGCCTTCCCGGCTATTACGGTCGCGCTGGTCGAGCTGATGTTCGACCGTCTGTTCAACGGCGGCTTCTATGATGTCAGCAAGGGCGGAAGCCCGATTCTGTGGGAGCACCTTTTCTGGCTGTTCGGTCACCCTGAAGTATATATCTTGATTTTGCCTGCTTTTGGCATCGTATCTGAAATCGTATCGACCTTCTCCAGAAAGCGTCTGTTCGGGTACAGCTCGATGGTGTTCGCGACAGCGCTGATCGGTTTCCTGGGCTTCATGGTTTGGGCCCACCATATGTTTACGACCGGTATCGGTCCTGTCGGCGATGCGATATTCGGCGTCGCGACGATGGCGATCGCCGTGCCGACAGGCGTCAAGGTATTTAACTGGCTGTTCACGCTCTGGGGCGGACAAATTCGCTTTACGACGGCGAATATCTTCGCAACGTCGTTCATCCCGACATTCGTTATGGGTGGCGTAACGGGGGTTATGCTTGCAGTTCCTGCGGCAGACTTCCAATATCACGATACTTACTTCGTCGTAGCGCACTTCCACTACGTTATCGTCGGCGGTCTTGTGCTCGGCTTGTTCGCGGCTTCCTACTACTGGTGGCCGAAGATGTTCGGACGCATGCTCAACGAAACGCTTGGCAAGATTCATTTCTGGACGTTCTTTATCGGTTTCCATATGACGTTCTTCCCGCAGCACTTCCTCGGATTGATGGGGATGCCGCGGCGGGTGTTCACTTTCGAGCCTAACGTAGGTCTGGAGCAGGGCAACTTTATCAGTACGATCGGGGCATTCCTCATGGGTGTCGGTACGATCGTCTTCCTGATCAACATCGTGGCAACGGCCAGAAAGCCGATCGACGCGCCGGCAGATCCGTGGGACGGACGCACCCTGGAATGGACGATTCCTTCTCCGCCGCCGGAGTACAACTTCAAGCAGACGCCTCTTGTACGGGGCCTGGATGCATTCTGGAAAGAGAAGATGGCCGGCAACAAAGAGATGACGCCGGCGGAGCCGGTAGGTCCGATTCATATGCCTTCGGCTTCTATCCTGCCGTTCCTGATGTCGGTCGGATTGTTTATCGCAGGCTACGGCTTCATGTACCACAAGTATGCGATCAGCATCATCGGGATCGGCATAACGCTCATTTGTATGCTTCTTCGCTCGGTGTATGACGATAAGGGCTGGCATATCGAGCCGGAAGAATTAAACGATAAGGGGGTTAAGGCATGAGTGCAGCACATCACGATGTAGGCGGCGCCCTGCCACCTCACGCGGAAACGGCTACGCTGGAAGGCAAGAACAAGGTTCTTGGCTTCTGGCTCTTCCTTGGCGGCGAGTGCGTACTGTTCGGTACCCTCTTCGCATCGTTCGTCGCGCTGCGCAATCAGGTGCCGGACGGCCCGACTGCCCAGCAACTGTTCCAGCTGGACCTGGTCGGTCTTTCGACCTTGATCCTGCTCACAAGCTCGCTAACGAGCGTATTCGCCATTATGGCGATGCATCGCAATCAGTTCCAGAAGCTGCAAGCGTGGATGCTGGTGACGATTCTGCTTGGCCTAAGCTTCCTGGGGCTGGAGATCTACGAATTCGTTCATTACGTGCACGAAGGCCACACGTTCTCCAAGAGCGCATTCTCTACCTCGTTCTATACGTTGGTCGGATTTCACGGCGCTCACGTATTGTTCGGAATTTTGTGGATCGGCTTGCTTGTCATTCAAGGGTACAGGAAAGGGTTAACGACCGTAACGGCACCCAAGTATTACGTTGCTTCACTGTACTGGCACTTTATTGACGTAGTGTGGGTGTTCATCTTTACCGTCGTGTACCTCATGGGAAAGGTGGGACCATAAGATGAGCAGTCAACACTCTTCGGCAGGCGAACGGCATCGTCTGGAAGGTCCAAGAAACCATTACATCACCTACATCATTTCGATCGTACTCACGATTTTAGCTTTCGCCGCCGTCCTGTACGGCGGTCTGGACAAAGCATTCCTGCTCTGGTTCCTGGTCGGTCTGGCGATCGTTCAATGCGTCGTCCAGCTGGCTTATTGGATGCACATGAAGGACAAAGGGCATCTGTTTCCTATCATAGGAATCATCTTCGGCTTCATCGTCGCTTTGCTGGCGATGGCTGCGGCAGTTTATTGGACTTGGTGGTAATTGTAGGGAGAGGCGGCTTGATCACTCGAAGCCCCTCTCTTTTGTATAATTAAGGGTTGTTTCACAAGTTGGACACATTCCGATGGCTTCAGCAAACGAATGAGAGGAGCGCCAATGATCATGAATGCCCAAGCCATTACCCATGCGGCTCACGGCGCCGCGCCGACGTTCGCTCAGTTGTGGAGTCCCGGCTTTTTGCTCGCTATGGTTGTGCTCGGCGTACTGTATACGTTGGCCACCGGTCCTTGGCGGAGCCGCTTTGCGGAAAGTGAGCCGGTCGGACTTAAGCCCAGACTTTGGTTCTGGGGAGGACTCGCGCTTTGGTATATCGCGGAAGGCAGTCCGCTCAGCTACTATGGCCACCATGAATTTTTTAGTCTGCATATGCTGCAGCAGGCGGTTCTGTATCTGGTCATGCCGCCGTTTTTGCTGCTCGGTACGCCGGGATGGCTGCTGCGTCCCCTTTTTCGCACGAAGGGTGGCGAACGCTTTATGAAAGTGTTTGCCAATCCGATGCTTTCCTTGTTTTTGTTTAACTTTATTTTCTCGCTGTACCATATTCCAATCGTGATGGATTGGCTTATGGTCCATGAAGCGGCGCTCCGGTTGTATTATGTGATTTTTCTGACGGCTGCTTTTCAGATGTGGTTTCCCGTCTTTTGTCCAATGCCGGAGTACGCGAAAATTTCGGAGCTCAAGAAAATGCTGTATATTTTTGTCAACGGCATTTTGTTGACGCCCGCCTGCGCGCTGATTATTTTTGCCAAAGATCCGCTGTACGCCTCGTATGCCCATATCCCGGCCACGATCTGGTTTCTTGAATCGGTGGACGACCAGCAGTTGGGCGGCGTCGTGATGAAGATCGTGCAGGAGATCGTATACGGCTTCGCGCTCGCCTATGTATTCTTCCGCTGGTATCGGAGTGAACGTCAGAAGGAAGAGGAAGAGGATTTGCTGAGCGACTCCATGATGCATTCCACTGGCAATGCTCATTGATTGCAATCCCGCAGCCCGTATGTCATATTTGCACAATAGGTGGGGATGAGGAATGAAAGTAGCCATATTGCCGACCATTAGCACCAGCTTCATCGTCATCAGCGCGGTGCTCGTCGCCATAGGCTGGTACCATATCGTCAACGGCCGCCAGAAGCAGCACCAAACCTTGATGCTGTGGGGCGCCGGGTTCGCGCTCGCCTTCTTTCTGATTTACGCAAGCCGGACCGTTTTTGTAGGAAATACGAGCTTCGGGGGGCCGGAAGACCTCAAGCTGGCCTATCATCTGTTCCTGTTCTTCCATATTGCCTTGGCTACGGCGGCTGGCGTGTTCGGCATCATCACGCTTGTTCTCGCCTTCAATAAAAAATTCGCCAGGCATAAAAAGATCGGCCGCTGGACGGCCGTCATGTGGCTGCTGACCGCTCCGACCGGCGTCGTCGTTTACGTGCTGCTATATTTGCTGTACCCTGGCGGGGAAACGAAGCCGATGATCGACGCGATCCTGGGCGTTTGACCGGTCTGGCGGTTATGGGGTTATAGGCTTTTGGGGTTGACGATATGAGCTGAAAGATCTCTCTTGCAGAGGTCTTTTTTCAATTTGCGCGACAAGAAAAGGCCGCCGATTCGTTCGGCAGCCTTATGCGAGGCAGTTGATTATCTTTTGTTGAAAATGTCAGTGAGCACCGGCACGATCTGCGATTTGCGGGATACGACGCCTTTCAGTACAGCCTTGTTGTTCTCCAGCTTCACGTTGTAAGCCTGCTCGACAGCGTCGGCGGCCCGCCCGATGGCGATACCGATGGAATCGTTGTTCAAAATGTCGGTTACGACGAAGAGGAACAGATCCAGTCCCTTCTCGGCGACAATGCCCGAAAGCGCCGCTTCGACTTCCGCCTGGCGCGACAGCACGTCATTGGTGTCCACCGCATTGACCTGGGCGATCTCAACCTTCGCGCTGCCCATCTGGAACTCCTTGGAGTCGAGCGAAATGAGCTCGGCGATCGACTTGTCGCTGAGATCGGCGCCTGCCTTCAGCATCTCGAGCCCGTAGCTCTCCGCGTTGACTCCGGCGATCTCGGCCAGCTCCTTGGCCGCAGCGATGTCTTCCTGCGTGCAGGTCGGCGATTTGAAGAGAAGAGAATCGGAGATGATGGCGGACAGCATGAGACCGGCAATATCTTGGCGGATGGCGACGCCGCTTTCTTTGTACAATTTGTTCAGAATGGTTGCCGTACAACCGACCGGCTCGGCGCGGTAGTACAGCGGACCGCTCGTTTCGAAATTGGCGATGCGGTGATGGTCGATGACCTCGGCAATGCGAACCTGATCGATGTCCGACGCGCTTTGCTGACGTTCGTTGTGATCGACCAAAATAACTTCCTTGGCTTCGCCGGCAACCGATTCGACGAGACGGGGAGCCGACGCTTTGAAATAATCCAGCGCATATTGCGTTTCTCCGTTAATGCTGCCCAGGCGGACAGCCTCTACGTTGCTGCCGAGGCTCTTCTTCAGTTCAGCATAGGCGATCGCGGAACAAATCGAGTCGGTATCGGGATTTTTGTGACCAAAAATAAGTACTTTGTCCATTCTCAGATCTTACTCCTTATTCGTCTTTTTGTGAAAAGTATAACCTACTGCGAGCGTGTCTATCAAGATTATACCACGATATGTCGTTTATTCCTATTAATTTAATGGGGATAAAAGAATATTTGTCCTCCAAGAGAGCAAATTTTTGAAATAAGTAGCAAGGAATCATAAAGAATACGCCTTTTATTTATGTTATTATTGCACTAAACCGGTAAATTAAGCGCTTACTATTCGGCAGAAGATCCGGTTATCCCGCTCTGACCATGGGGAAAGAGCACATGCCCATGGACAAGTGCATCGACCTGCTTAATGGGTCACATGAACGGTAGTCGATTAAAAAGGGAGGATCAATGAATGGCAAAGAAAAAAGCGTTATTGTCTGCCGCGCTGATTGCAGCGCTATTGACGGCTTGCAGCGGAGGTCAGGGGCAGGTGGCGTCATCCGGCGAAGGCGGCGGCGCCGAAGGCGAGGCGAAAGGCCAGCAATCGCTCGTCACAAGCGACCCGGTAGAGCTCGTGCTCTATTCAACGGCGGCAACCTCGGAGGAAGAGGTGCAGAAGAAGTTTATCGACCCGATCCAGCAACAGTTTCCGAATTTCACGATCAAGTATATAAAGAAAGGCAAAGGCACCAATATCGATGAACTGGTCGCCGCAGGACAGCAAATCGATATTTATTATGAAAGCGTGAATTTTTTCCATACGGTGACCAAGTTCGGGCTTGCCTACGATATGACGGAGCTGATCAAGAAGCATAACATCGATATCGGTAAATTCGAGCCGACGATGATCGACTATGCGCAGGGAATGTCCGGGAACGGCATCTACGGCCTCCCTGTATGGTCCGAGAACGTTATTTTGTTTTATAACAAAGATATTTTCGACAAATTCGGAGTGCCGTATCCGACCAACGGCATGACGTGGAACGAGCTGCATCAGCTGGCCAAGCAGCTGACAAGATCCGATGGAGGCAAGCAATATTTGGGCTTTGCGGCTTCGCCGTCGCATACGCTGAGAGCCAACCAGTTCTCGCTCACTTTCCTGGACAGCCAGACGGACAAAGCGACGATCAATGCGAATGAACAATGGAAGAAGCTCTTCGATTACTATTATATTGCGCCATCCAATGATCCGGGCTTCCGCAAGGCGATGGAAGGCTTGAAAAACAAGCTGCCGTACAAGGATCCGTTCCTGAAGGAGCGTAACCTGGCCATGCTCGCCTACTTGTCTCAGCTGGATTGGGCGGCTGGAGGCGCGGAGGGCATGAACTGGGATATCGCTGCGCTCCCGACCTTCGAGGAGCTGCCGAACGTCGGTTCGTCGGCTTACCCTTTCTATTGGGGGGTAACGGCACAGAGCAAGCATAAGGACGAGGCAATGGCCGTCATCAAATTTTTGACCGACACCGAGTACCAGACCAAGCAGGTGCGCAGCGGCACGATGACGACGCTGAAGGACGAAGCGATCAAGCAGCAGTTCGGGCAGGACAGCCCGTACAAGGACAAAAACTTGAGCGCCGTCTTCCATAACAGCTATGCGGCGCTGCCGATCAAGTCGATGTACGAAGGAGATGCGCAAAAAGCGTACGAGGATACGGTTCACGAAGCCGCACTGGGCGTTTCGGACCTGAACACGCTGTTCCGCAAAATCGAAGAGACCGCCAACAAAGCGGTCGACGCGGTGAAAGCGGGGAATTAAACGCGGAAGAAATAAGGGCATGGCGCTCGTTAACGGGCGCTATGCCCTTTGCCGCTTTCCAGAGGTTGCAGTCCGACCGTAGCTGGCCCTTCGCATTCCAGGGGAAGCGGCGACCTGCCGTGGCTGGCCCTTCGCATCCCGGGAATAGCGGCAACCGGCTGTAGCAGCCCCTTTGCAAGTTCATCCGGCGGCGGATTTACGACTTCCGCGCGCGCTCGGCTTCGCACTGCTTCCGATACTGGAGCGGCGGGAGCCCGGTTATTTTTTTGAATGTCGTGTTGAAATGGGCGATATGGCTGAAGCCCGTTCGCTCCGCGATCGTCACGACTTTGTCATTCGTGTCGCGCAGCAGCTCCTGCGCTTTCCTCACCCGGACAGCCTGCACATACTCCCGGAAGTGAAAGCCGGTCATCTTTTTAAAGATGCGGCTCAGATAGGATGGGCTGACATAAAAGTGCCGCGCCACTTGTTCGAGCGTAATCTCTTCTTGATAATGCCTGTTCAGGTAAGAGGCGATTTGCGTAATTTTTTCATGCATCGGATGAGGGTATGGAAGCGGCTCTTCGGGTTCCGACTCGTTCAGCCGGTAAATTCGGATCAGCAGCTTCGCCAGAAGGGCCCGGACGCAGGTGATATAACCGTCTTTTTGCTCCCTGCATTCGGCTAGTATTTCCCGGAACAGCCGTTCGTTCGATTGAAACGCTTTCAACGGGAAGCGAATGAGGGGGGACCTGCTCCGGAAAGGAAGCCACGGCGAGACTCCCCCAGGAAGTGCAGGTCGCAGGAAGTCGTCGGCGAAGTTGATGAGAATGCGCTCGAATTCAGGGACCTCCGAGCTTTCCGTGCGGTGAAGGTCGTACGGGTTGACAACGATCATGTCCCCCCGCCGGGCAGTCAGCACCATGCCGTTGATAAAGTAGGTGCGTTCTCCTTGAAGCAGGAAGAAGATCTCGTAAAATGGGTGAAAGTGGGCGTTGGCCATGGTCGAATAGCCTCTTCTGTACATATATTGAATGGAAAAGTCATTCTCTCCAATCATATATTTTGGACCACAAATATCCATCGCCGCATACCCTCCCGTTTCGCTGGTTACGCTTTCATTATACCTGATTTCGCTGCGGATATGGATACTTTCACCAAATTGAGAAAAATGTCTATCCGAAGTCCTTTATCGTGCAAACCTAGACTTTGCTGCGACAAGAGATATTCCGCCGGCGGCCTCGAACTCCGCGTCAGCGGTCGAACCTCGCGTTAGCGGTCGAACTCCGCGTCAGCGGTCAAACCTCGCGTTAGCGGTCGTTTTTCTTGGAACGGCAAGTCGCACTTCGCTCGCTTCAACACTTTAGCGAAGTTAGACGGTAACGCGAAAAGAAAGCTCCCGCCCCACCGGAAACGGTAGGGACGGGAGCGTGCGGGCCGCGTATGGCGTCTTGTTGCTTAAAAAAGACTCTTGTTCAAGGCTGAGAAACGGGCACGGCGTCGAAGTATTCCTCCAAGGTAATGCCTTTCGCGGCCATTTCCTTGGCGATCTCCACTCCGACGTACCGCAAATGCCAAGGCTCGTATTGATAGCCGGTAATGTTCTCCTTGCCTTTCGGATAGCGGATGATGAATCCGTATTCCGGAGCATGCTCGGCGAGCCATTCCGCTTCCTTGGTGTCGGCGAAGCAATCGGACGCTGCGCATTTGCCGTCGCTGCCGGAGACGTCGATGGCCAGCCCGGTCTCATGCTCGCTGGTGCCCGGTACGGCGCTGTAGGTGCGGGCTTTGGCTTCGCCGTCCTTCTTGACATAGCGTTCGAACAGCGCCTTCTGCGTGGCTCGGGAACGGTAAGCGGACACGCCGGCCAGCGCGACGCCGTCCTCTTTGGCAGCGGCGAACAGTTTCTCGAGCGCTTCGGCGGCTTCCTTGCGCAGCATACGCTTCTCGATCTTTTCCTTGAACAGGAACGGAACGTCCGGATAGACCAGATCGCTCGGCTTGTAGTTGTCCGGCAAAGCGTTTTGCTTGTTGACAAGGGCCGTGATGCTTTCGGGCTTGGCGACGACCTGCATTTCCTTGTCCTTCCCCGAAGCGTCATTCCCCTGGTTGACGGGTTGGCTCTTGTCCGCAGTCTTGCCGGTGGTTTTGTTCGCTCCGTCGTCCGCAGGCTCGTTCTGTTTGTCTGGGGCGGCGTCTCGCCCGGTCGGAGCATTCGGGGCGGCTGCGCTGCCCGAAGCCGGCGTTGCGTCAGAGCGCCCGCTATGCGGGTCGCCAGCGCTGCTTGCCGCGCCGGAAGACGGCCCGCCGCTCTCCGCAGGCGGCGAGGCGATCTCTCCGGGGGCTTCGTTGCCGCAGCCCGCGATTGCCAGTGTGAGAGCAAGCAGCAGGGCAGACATCGTTGTCATTTTGCTCATGGTAGCTCCTTTTATGGTGTCGGATAAAATTCGGCATTCAGGCCGCTACCTTAATGGACGATGTTGGGCCGCAGAAAGTTACATATCGGCGCGACGGGAGCATCCGATCGGCGCGACTCGGCACGAAGCGGACCGCCAACCGACGGAAGGGGAAACCGAATGCTGCAGACATAACGACAGGGAACGAATGGTAAGAGGGAAACCCCCGAAACCTTCGGCCGGGGTTCTGCGTCAATACATATGAACAAAGCGAATGAGGGCCTGCCAGCAAGGATTAAAGTGCGCTGCCTCCGAAAATGAATCGGTATTCCCAATGCTTGCCCTGGATGTTGTCGATGCGGACGCCGCCGGACTCCTTGGAGTATGTATGCAGGATTTGCCCATTGCCAAGGTAGATGCCGCAGTGGGTAATTCGCTGATTCGACATATCGCTCGGATAACTCGATTTGCTTGTCCCTTTATAAGACATAAAGAACATGATGTCGCCAGGCTGCAGCTTTTTCCAGTCGGTTGTTATATTGCCCTTCGACTTTACGTACTCGCCCTGCTTGCGGGAATCGCTCGGAAGCGTAATGCCCAGCGCATCCTTGAAGGCTTGTCTTACGAAGTCGGAGCAATCGAATGTTTTCGTATTCGAGCGGCTGGAGCCGTACTCGTACGGCGTGCCCAAATATTTTTTGCCCGCAGCAATGACCTTTTGGGCCGCTTGGGAGGCCGGGATCGACGGCGTCGAACCGCTGTTATTCCCGTTCGATGCGCCTGTGCTGATATATTTCGAGCTGGTGGAGACATAGCCTGTCTTTCCCGAAGAGGTGCGCACCTTATACCAATAATTGTTGACCTTGCTAAGGATTTGGACCTGATCCCCTTTTTTGAGCAGACCGTATGATTTTGCGCTGGTGCTTGGGCCGCTGCGGAAGTTGACGCCTCCTACGATGGTCGCGTTAGGCTGGAAACTGCCGGAAGACGTATTCGAAGACGACGAACCGGAGTCGGTTGTGCGAATATACTTGGAGTTCGACGAGACGTAACCAAGCTTGCCGCTGGAATCGCGGACTTGATACCAATATTTGTTGACTTTGCTGACGATATCGACTTGTTCTCCATCTTTCAGGTAACGGTATACGGTGGAATCGACATTCGGCGCGCTGCGGAAGCTGACGGTATCGACAATGACGGCATCCGCGGCATGGGCTTTGTCTGCGATGAAAGCGCCGGCACCGAAGGTAACGGCTGTGGCAAGCAGCAACGACGACAGTTGTTTGTTCATGTTGTACTACCTCCTGTGAATCTGGATGTAACAAGCCTGAATTGGCATTGATCGCTCTCTGTTGGGAAGAGATGCCGTTTTTGGGCCTGCAATATGAGCTTAACATGAGAAAAAACGGTAAGCCTAGAGGTAATTCCTGACATGCTCTCGTGTCGGGCTATTTGACATGCCCGCAGACAAGCGCCACAATGAGAATAAGCGAGAACACGTGTAAGTCTTGAAGGAGGTTGCTCAATTCTCATGATGGCCGTTAATGTGGGGCCGGTCGTCCTGCAGTGGAGCACGCTGGCGGCGCTGCTGGCGGCGCTGGCCGGCTATGTCGCGCTGCGGCTTCGGCTGCGGAATACGGCCGAAGCTGCGCCGGTCGCTTCTGCGGCCAGCACGGCGCTGCTCATCTGGCTGCTCGTCTGGAAGCTGAGCGTGTACATATTCGATCCGTCGGCGGTTCAGGACGGGTTCCGGTCGCTGCTTTATTTCAACGGCGGCGTCCAGGGCGCGATCCTGGCGTCGGTCCTCGCTGTTCTTTGCCTTGCTTATGCCGCCTGGAGAGGACGAGCTTCCCGCCACGCTTATATCGATTCGCTCTTGGCCGCGATTTTGAGCGGGTGCGCCGCATACGGGCTGCTGCAGTTCGCGGCGGGAGAAGGTCACCGCCTGACGACAGGGGGCATGACGCTGTGGTGCGCAGCGGCGGCTCTGTACGGTCTGACGCGGCTGCGTTTCTCGCCGATACGGCAGTCTCTGCAGCTCGCGCTCGTTGCCGCGATTGGCGCCTCGCTGCTGTGGACAGCGGCGGCGAACGGATGGGAGCGGACAAGCGCTGCCGCCGCCCCGGGAGTCGGCTTGAAAAAGGGGCAGTTGGCCCCGGACTTCGAGCTGGAGAGCTTGGATGGGGAGAGGATCAGGCTGTCGGATTATCGCGGCCGAACCGTCGTGCTTAATTTTTGGGCTACATGGTGCCCTCCTTGTCAGGCGGAAATGCCCTACCTGCAGCGGTTCTACGCGGACTTCGGCATGGAGGACGCGGTTGTGCTGGGGGTGAACGCCACGACGACAGAAGTCAGCCGCGTCGTCGTCAAGGCATGGGTACGCGAATGGGGACTGACCTTCCCGATCGTTTATGACGGCGAAGGCGAGGTCGGGCAGACGTATCGGGTAACGGCTTATCCGGCAACGTACATCATCGGCCCGGACGGAGTCATTCGGCAAAAGCATCAAGGACCGTTGAATTACGAGCAGCTGAAGCAGGCGGCAGGGTTAAAGTGATGCCGAGCATTACTTCATGTTGCCTGGCATTGCTGTCTGTGCTTATTGAAAGAGGGACCCTTCTGGGAAAGCGGGGCCCCTCTTTTTATCGTTATGGAAAGTTTAGCTTGGATTAAAGCGAAGTGCGACTTTCCGTACCAGGAAAACTACCGCTGAACCGCGGTCGCTCATCCTTGAATGGACGTCGATATACGTTTTCTTAACATGCGTGCCGGAAAAAGTAACTCCGCTAAAGGCGTGCGAGCGATCGCGTTTTTCCGTACCAGGAAAAACGACCGATAAACCAAGCGCGGCCGTTCCTCTCGGAATGTACTTCTATCTTGAAAATTTGGCGGTATACGCCGACAAAATTTCAATACCGCAGGTGACGACCGATGACGAAAGGAAGCGCTCGTCATAGGCGTCTATCTTGAAAATAGCGCGGGGCCCGCGGCCCATTTTCATCTTCTGATGGTGCCGCGCAAGCCGCATGGGGGTCTATCTTGAAAATAGCCCCCAGGGCGGGCGGCTTGCGTCTTGATCTTACTCTCCCGCAAGCTGTGCCCGGCGTAGCCGTCCGTCGTCCGGCAGCGGGATGTCCGCCCATGTCCGGCCGGCTCCGTTAAACTGCGGCAGCCACGGGGCAAGCGCGTCGAACATCTCGTCGCACATTCGCCATACTTCGTCGGTCGTGCACACGGCAGCCGTCAGCGGATCGTGCAGCACTGCCTGCTTCACCAGCTCGCGGTCGCCCGTCAAGGCCGCTTCAACGGCCATCTCCTGCACGCTGACGCTGGCGCAGCACGTAGCGGCGCAGGCAAGCGGCAGCCGGCCAGTGAACGTCGGCTGAATGCCGTTGCGGTCGACATAGCACGGAATTTCGATCGTGCATCCGTCGGGCAGGTTCGTAATCAGGCCTCGATTGCCGATATTGAAGTGTCCGCGGTAGACGCGGCCGGTCTCCAGCGCTTCGAGGATGTAGGAGCCGTGCTCCTCCGACCGCTCTCCGAGCTTGATGAATTCCAGCTCTCCGTTCAGCCATTTCGGGTAATTGTCCCGATATTCGTCCCTGCTGCTCAGGCAGTGATTCAAATAGCCGCCGGTTTCCCCGCCGATCCACACTTTGTCGTATATCCACTTGGCCGTTTCCTCTTTGCCGCGTTTGCGATACCAGGGCAAATATTCGCTGAGATGGCCGTTCGATTCGGTCGAGAAGTAACCGAACCGCCGCAGCACGTCGATACGGCAAGGCTCCTTCTCGGCGATATCGGGGTTCTTTTCCATGGCCGGCAAAATATCCTTCAGCAGGCTGCGTCCCCGGTGCGACACTTGAACGAACCAGGTCTGGTGGTTGATGCCTGCCGCGGTGTAATCGACCTCTTCCTTGGGCAGCCCGAGCGCTTGAGCGATGAGCGCATGGCTGTGCTGCACGCCGTGGCATAGCCCGACAGCCCGTACGCCGCCGGCGCGCCGCAGCGCCCACATGTTCATCGCCATCGGATTCGAATAATTGAGCAGCAGCGCCCCCGGCGCGAGCTCCCGCATATCGCGCGCGATATCGAGCAGCACGGGGATCGTGCGCAGCGCGAAGAACACGCCGCCCGGGCCGAGCGTGTCTCCTACGCATTGATCGACGCCGTATTTCAGCGGAATTTCAATATCGTGGGCGAACGCTTCCAATCCTCCGACCCGGGCCGTGCAGAAAACATAATCGGCGCCGGCGATCGCTTCCCGCTGATCCAGCGCGGCGGAGACGGTTGCCGGCAGGCCGTTCTTCTCGATCATCGCCCGGCACAGATTGGCGGCCATCTCCAGGTTCTCTTCATGGATATCCATGAAACGGAATTGCGCATTCTGAAACTCCGGGACGGCCAGGATGTCCATCACGAGGCGGCGGGTGAAGCCGATGCTTCCCGCGCCGATCATGGCGATTTTCAACATAGAAATCCCCTCCGAATTTCGCATTTTAGCTGCTTGCCGAATTGACATAACGCTTCAGTCAGCTTCATAATAAGGCAATCGGAGAGAAGCGACAATGATAACATATTATCGAAAGGATGAGACTATATTGCTGTATCCTCATGAGGCTTGTGAAAGGAGCAGCATCGGCTTCAAATATTTGTCCGAGGCGGGGATGCCGATTCGCCTGATCAACATCGGCTGGGACCGTGTCGTTTCGCCGCAATACCGGTGGCATGGCCTGCGGCGGGGCGGGGGGTATGCGATATTCCAGTACACGCTGAACGGCCGGGGCATGCTGCGCATCGGCGAGACGAAGCATGCCTTGCCGAAGGAGACCGCTTTCTTGACCGTTGTTCCCAGCGATCACGAATATTATTTTTCCGAGGAAGCGAGCGAATGGGAGTTTTTGTACGTGGTGGTGAACGGGTCTGACGCGATCCATCATTGCACCGAGCTGATCCGCCGGCTCGGGCCGGTCATCCCGCTTCGCGACCGCCAGGAGCCGGTGCTTGCGATCAGCCGGCTGTACGCGGAGCTGTGCCGCAATCCGCAGCTCGACAAATACGTCATCTCGGCCAGACTGTACGAATGGCTGATGGAGCTGCACCGGCTGGCCGAGGGGAGAGATATCGTCCGGGCGGACGAAGAGTTGCCGGGGCCGATTCGCGCGGCGGTCCGGCTGATGAAATCGCGGTACAGCGAAGACTTGTCCGTCGACGATATGGCAAGCGCCGCCGGCCTGACGAAGTATCACTTCTGCCGGCAGTTCCAGAAGAAGACGGGGCTAAGGCCGAATCAATATTTGCGCAAAATCCGCGTGGAGCAGGCGGCCCGGCTGCTGCGCCATACGGAACGTACCGTCGAGGCGATCGCGCGAGAGACCGGATTCGGCTATACGAACTATTTTATCAAGGTGTTCCGCTCGTTTGTCGGCGTCACTCCGAACGAATACAGGCTCGGCAAGCAGGTCGATCCGGTGTCGTTCCTGCGAGTCGAGCAGTAAGGCCGCCCGGCGTCCGGTGCCAAGCAGCGCGTCGTCCGGTGCCAAGCCGTCCGGCGGGCCAGGCCGCCCGGCGTCCGGTGCCAGGCAGCCCTCCTCCCGGCGGCGGAGCCTTTCACGGCAAGAAGCCGGCCTGACTGACGAACAGCCCCTCCTCCGGAAAATAGCGGCGCAGCGAGTCCAGGACGCGCCGGTAAGCCCGCGGGTCGTACCATTCCTCGCAGCCGAGCCGCGCATAGAGCGGCTGCAGGCCGAGCCGGGCCGACCGTCTGCCGCGGCTGCCGTCGCCCATGATGTAGTCGTCCACGACGACCCGGCGAATCCCCGTTGCCGCGAGCGTCTCGGCAAAGCGCTCGGAGGAGGGGAGCACAGGGGATACGGCAGCCTGCACGTCGAGCCCCGCTTCGGCCAGCGTTCGCAGCACGCGCAGCCTGGCATGAACGGGGGGAGCGGCGGGAGTGAACGTCCGGCGAACCGCCTCCAGATCCGTCTCGAGGGTGACGCTGACGCGAACCCGCGAACCTATGCGCTGCAGCCAGTCGATATCTCGCAGCACGAGCGGACTGCGAGTCTGCACAAGCAGAAACTCGGGCCGGATATCCATTGCTCCTTCCGGCAGCCAGGCGTCGTCCCCGGCCATAACTGCAAGCAGCGAGCGGGTGAGCTGCAGACGATACTCGATCGGCTGGTAAGGATCGGTCGCGGAAGACATGAAGATCGACACCGGGCCTTTGCGGCGCTCCCGACGCAGCTCCTTCGCCAGCAGCTCGGCCGCCTGTTCCTTGACATCGACCCACGTCCCCCAAGGCTCTCCGCGAAACTTGGCTACGGGCATCTCGCGCACATAGCAGTAGGTGCAGGCGAAGGCGCAGCCTGTATAAGGGTTCAACGTATGGGAGTAGCCAGTCAGAAAGCCGGAGGCCGGCGTCAGCAGCCGGGTTGGCGTCTTGTACGACAGGTGAACGGGCATGGGGCAGCTCCTTTTTTTCATTTTTGAGCAGTTATTATTGATGATTGATCATTCATTCGATGAAGTGTTTCCTGGTTCAAAGGTGTCGCAACACGCTTCCTTTTACATCGTAATGCAATCCTTCCTCCATGTATATCCTGCGAATGGCAGTCTCCGGGCAGCCTCGTAACAAGAAGGGTTGCGGCCGAGTTCGGAAGCAATATTTCCCATTTCGGGAGGTATTATTTGCGGGGTGTCGAATATATAACATAATCCTATACATCCAAGAAACGCATCGTATCCGAAGTTCAATAACGTCAACGACAAGTCACAAAATAAGGGGAGCGGGGATCGAGAGTGCACATGCACGCCGGACATTTTAACGGATCTCTTGTTCTATTATCGGTGTTCGCCGCAGTCGTATCTTCCTATATGTCGCTCGATCTGGAGCGGCGTTCCATCAAGATTCGGCACACCCTGAGGTCCGCCGTTATAAGGCACAGCGGTTCGGCGATCTTGGGAATCGGCATATGGATTGTGCATTACATCGGAATGCTGGCTTATCATCCGTCTGCTCCTATACAGGATCAACTTCCGACGATGCTGTTGTCCATTGCATTCGCGGTGGCAGGATCGTTCGCCGCCGCAGCCTTGGCCGGATCAAGAAGCCCGTACCGCTTCGTATGGTCGGGCGTATGCCTGGGTGTTGGCATCCATGCCATGCATTATACCAGTATGGAGGCGATAAAAGGCGACTACGAGGTGCATTACCACCCCTTCCTGTTGACCGCTTCCGTACTGGCGGCGATGATCGTTTCCTTGGGCTCCATGTACAAAATATTTCAGATTCGCAATTTGGCGCGCCCTGCCGAATTCGGTTGGAGGCTGAAGCATGCGGCATGGCTCGGAGCTGCTGTCGCTGCGATGAACTACACCGGTGTGCTTGCCGCCACCTTCGTCCCTTTGGACGAGATGTTGTCCGGCGAGATGGCAAGCCTGTCCCACACCTATGCGCAGCTCTCTTCCGGCGGGCCGCCCTATTGGGCCGCAGGCGCCTTGCTGCTGATCGCAGGCTTTATGATGCTCGGCATCTATCTGGATCGCTGTCTCGCCTACGAAACGTCGGGGCTGCCGCCGCATCATGCCGCCGCCCTGTTCGAGCAAAATCCCGACGGGGTGCTCTCGCTTGACTTGAACGGGCGGATTGTCGGCTCGAATCCGGCGGCCGAGAAGCTGACGGGCCTGACCAAGGATGCGCTGATGGGACTAAGCGGCCGCTCGCTTGCCGCCGATATCGGAGGCGGGCCGTTCGACCAATGGCCAGGGCAGGCCAGGCAGGAGCCGCCTCTTCCTTTCAGCGGCGTCCCTCCGGGAGTGGCCGCGGGGGCGGCGGATCTGCAGGTGACGGCATTCTCCTTTCGGCTGGGCCGCCGCATTCGAGGCGCGTTCGCCGTGCTGCGGGATATCTCGGAGCAGCAGCGCGAGGAGGCGAGGCTGAGAAAGGCCGACAAGCTGTCCATGGCCGGTCGGCTGGCCGCCAGCGTGGCCCATGAGATTCGCAACCCGCTCACCACCGTCGTTGGCATGGTGAAGCTTATCCAGCGGGGAAGGGCGAGAGAAGAATATTTCGAGCTGATTTTCGCGGAAATCCGGGCGATCGAGACGATCGTGGCCGACTTCCTGCTGCTGTCCGAGATGCACCGTCACGATTGGGAGCATTGTTCCCTGGCCTCCCTGCTGCAAGGCGTCCTCGAACGGGTAAGGGAGCAGGCGGAGGCGGCGGGAATCCGCATGAATATGAACAACGGGGCGACTTCGGCCCTCGTCCGGTGCCAAGCGGCCAAACTGAAGCAAGCGCTGTATCATTTGCTGAAAAATACGATCGAATCGATGAATGATGGGGGGGACATCGTGATCAGCTTGTACTCCACAGCTTCGCATGACGTGATGGTACGCATCTCGGACCCTGCCGGAAAGGCGCCGCCCGAGTGGCACGCTTCGCTCGGAGAACCGTTCTACAGCACGAAGTCAAGAGGGACCGGGATCGGTCTGATGATCAGCTATCACATCATTCTCGAGCATGAAGGGCGGGTGGAACTGCGCAGCGGCACAGCGGACGGGAATGTGATCGAGGTGACGCTGCCGCTCGCCGGCATTTCGTGACAGCTCTTCTTCCGGCCGAGCCGTATTCGACCTGGGGGCGCCGCTGTCGGCGCCTTTAGTCAAACCATCCTTTGCGGTAGAACCAATAAAACATTCCCAGGCCGACCGCGGCCATCAGGCACAGCACCAGACCGTAGCCGTACCGCCATTCGAGCTCGGGCATGTGCGTAAAGTTCATGCCGTAGATGCCGGCGACAAAGGTCAATGGCATGAAGATGGTCGTAATGACCGTGAGCGTCTTCATGATCCGGTTCATCCGGTTGGAGTTGAGCGACATATAGCTGTCCCGGATGTCCGCGGTAATATCGCGGTTTTGCTCGATCATATCGGACAGCTTCCACAAATGGTCGTGAATGTCCTGAAAATATATGGCGTGCTCCTCCATCCCGGCGATGCGCTGCGAGTTCACGATCCGGTACAGCAGATCGCGCATCGGTACGACGATGCGCCGGAGCTTCAGGAGCCGCGAGCGGATTTCGAACAAGCGGGTTAGCAGGTTTTCCGAGTCGTCGTCCCCGTCCTCATGCTCCAGCTCGCCGATCTCATCCTCCAGGGCGTAGACGGATGGGAAATATTGATCCACGAGCTTGTCCATGATCTGGTGCGCGCACGTCAGCGGGCCGCTCTGCGGGGGATTGTCCATCGCGGTCATTTTGTCCCAGGCATCATCGATTTCCTGAAGCTGTTGCAAATGAAAGCTGACCACAAAATCGGGGCCGACGAACAGATCGACCTCCAGCCCTTCCAGCGTCGACGGATGGATGGCGTGCAGGACGAAAAAATGAACGTCGCCGTAGTGGTCCAGCTTGGCCCGCTGGGATAAATGCAGGCAGTCCTCGATGGCGAGCGGATGGAAGCGAAAATGCGACGCCAGCAGCGCCGTCTCTTCCTCCGCAGGCCGGTCCAGATCGACCCAGTACCAGCGAATGTCGGGTTCGGACAGCCGCTCAAGCGGCACATTTCTCAAGAGCTCTCCGGCTGTAGTCACGGCAAGCGCGCGGATCATAGAACAGACTCCTTTTTTGCAGCGGATATTGAGAACGTTCGGGCAATATCAAGAGCTTCGATCATAGCATATGGAATCTTCATCTAAAAAAAACGAGCCGTCTCCCGCCGGAAAGCTCGGGAGAAGCGGCTGCGCTTGATGGGTTCGTATGGAGCTAACGTCTTAGTCTTGGGCGCTAATGCGCAGGCAGGTGCCTGGTTTAGTCCGCCTGCCCCGCAGGCATCGCTTCCGGCGAAGTCAGCTGATCGTAGAAATCGACGAATTGGTTGCGTTTGTCGCTGGCCAACAGGGCCATCGCCGAGCGCGGATGCTCATTGAGCACGCCTGCGATCATGTAAGGAATCAGGTAACCCCATTCCCACTTCTCGCGCATGGAGATCATATGCTTCTCGATCAGCTCGATGACCGGGCGAACGTTGTACCGGGAATTTTTCAGGTGGCTGACCAGCAGCTCTGTCGGGCAGTTGCCGGCGGCGCGTCCCATTCCGTACACCGAGGCGTCGAGGAACTGAACGCCCTTTAGCGCTCCCGTCAGCGTATTGGCGAAAGCCATCTGCATGTTGTTATGCATATGAACGCCCAGCTTCTTCTCGGGAAGCTGTCGCTGGAACTTGGCGACCAGGTAGTCGATGTCCTGCGGAGTCATGCTTCCGTAGGAATCGACGATATACACGACGTCGACAGGGCATTTGGCAATTTCGGCGAACGCTTCGTTCAGATCGTTCTCCATCACATGCGACAGCGCCATAATATTGATCGACGTCTCGTAGCCGAAGCTGTGGAATTTGTTGATCAGATCGATTGCCTTATCGACATCCTTGATATAGCAGGCGACGCGAATCAGGTCAAGCTGGCTCTGTTCCCGGGGCAAAATGTCGTTCTCGTCGACGCGCCCGATATCGACTAGAGCGGACAGCTTCGTCTCGGTTTTGCGAGAGATGACTTCCTTCAGGAAATCCTCATTCAAGAAACGCCAAGGACCGGAGTCGCCTCCTTTCAGCAGCTTGGCCGAGTTCTTGTAGCCGATCTCCATATATGAAACACCGGCTTCGCTTAGGCCGTAGTACATATCTTTGACCATCTGGACGCTGAAGTCCCAGTTGTTGACCAGCCCGCCGTCGCGGATGGTGCAATCCAAAATATGATGATCCTGCGTCATCGTCTTCTCCTCTCCTACTCGCCGTCCCGGCCTTCTGAAGTACAGCCGTGTGACGGAAATGCTTTCGTGCTTTTAGGCTTTCAAGCAATAAAGGGCGCACTTAGTATAAGATAAATAATGTCATAAACAAATGGTCTTGTCAATCCTTGTTCAGGCCCATGTTATTGTTCTGTGATAATGTCATGGCCTGGTTCAGGCTCATTCTGTCATTATGCGATGGTGCGAGTACAGGCTCATTCCTTTCGGAAAGCAGGCGTCGGTTGCGGCGGCTCATATGCAGGTAAGCGTTGAGGCTTGTCCGGCGGCTTCCGTGGCAGTGTTTAACGCTGCAACCGATTTACGCTTATAAATATTAGCTCTATGAATAGTTGCGGCTATTAACGGTTGTGTCCTGCGAAGTGTGTCCGTCCGTCCAACGCGCGGTTGGCCGAATACGGCGGAGATGTGAGATGCCATTGGGGGAGGTACGGTTTGTGTGAAGAATAGGAGGGCTTGGGCTTGCGATGGAGCGCCGTCGCTGAGGCAGCCGGTTCCGCTGCGCGGCTTGGACTGGCCGACCCGGAGCGCCCCGGGCCGATGGACCCGCAGGCTGAGGATCTATCGGCCTGCGGCAAACCGTCTCGACCCGCGGGTTCCGGGCGTTCGCTTGACGCATTACGGCAAGGGGAGGATTTTGATCGAGCCAATAATTGGCAACGGTTTCATCAGGCCACTCGTCGCGTTCAATATCCCGATGATGACCAGCACCAGCAGTCCCAGGTTGATCAGCGAGAGCAGAAACGCTCCGACGATCGGAATCCAGCCGAGCACGATGTTGGCGGCAATGGCCGCAAGCAGCAGCGTCAACGCTTGGTTGGCGTGAAACATGGCGAAGCGGGACTGTTTGGCGGCCAGCAGAGGAAGGAAAAATAAGAGATAGCTGACGGCGGCAATCCACCGGTTGGCTTGTACGTCAGCCGGGTCTGCGCCGAAGGCGGCTTCCTCCTGCGGTTCGGGCGGCAGGCCGGACATGGCAAGCACCTCCCTTCCATTTTCCTGTACGGCGTCGACTGAAGAGTTCTGATGATCGTTATCATACCTATGCTCGGGAGGAAGCAAGTATGCTGAAAAGTGAAGGTATCAGCATGGCCCTTGCTTCCTTGTTCCGCAGTCTGAAGCAGTAGGCCAGGGAGGTGCGGGCGATGGCTCAAGCTCTGCAGGCGGCGTTATTCGCTTCTGCTCGCTCATCCCGCCGCGCTCTGGCTTGCGCTGCTTTGGCTCGGCGAACGAAGCTGGTATCGCCAGGCGCCGCCGGGACGCTAACTGGCGCCACCGTCCGTTCGGCGGCCAGCCTCGGCCTGGATTACGCTGCTGAAGGAATAATCTGTCTGCCGCAAGGGGAAGATATATGCGATCGATTAACCGCAGGACGAGAAGGGACGAATCCATGTGAGCAGTTCACCGATCTTTTTTCAGTTCGATTCTCAAGAAACGGCCGCCCTGGCCCAAGATACATTGGCAGAGCTCGGATACAAGGCAGGCCGGCATTCGGAGACGGGGAAGCCGGTGCTTCATGTCATTGTAGACCGGGGAGATTTGACGTCGGCGCTGGAAATTGCCCAATCTTTCGGAGGGAAGCTGCTTGAGCGCGAGGGAGCCTTGGATGCGAGCCGGACGTTCGATATGGCTTACGACATGGAAGGCATGATTCCGATTCCCGCTCATTTGGTGAATGAAGATTGGGACGAAACGTATGTCGACGTATCCGCCTCGGCTTTTGTCAACAAGTCAAGCGGAGCTTACAATGACGAAGGCGAGTTCGATCCGTCGGGCGACGATTACGACCATTTCGACGCAGGCGTTCATATGTAGCAGAAGCTGCTTTCGGCCAGGCAGGGCGAAAGCGAATGGCGGCGGCAGCGGCAACCGGATCGGCCGGGGGCTGCTGCCGCTGTTTTATGCGGTGCGGGGGACGAAAGCTTTTGACCGGTAAAACAAAGTTGCCCGCCCCCTAATTTTATTAGCGGGGAGAAAACTGTTTCTCTAGACCCACACGGATGTCGTTTGTTATGATGGGTTGGACTTCAATGACGGAACGTCGATCGCTGCAGTATGGAGGGGAACGGAAGTGGAGACGTACGATCGGTTGCGGGAGGGCGAGAAGGGCGCCTGGGTCAGCATTGCCGCCTATATCTTGCTTTCCGCTATCAAAATCGCCATCGGGCTATGGACAGCTTCGAAGGCGCTCACCGCCGACGGCGTAAATAATACAACGGACATCATCGTATCGGTGGCCGTTCTGGTCGGGCTGCGCATTGCGCGGAAGCCGCCGGATACGGATCATCCTTACGGTCATATGCGGGCCGAGACGATCGCCTCGATGGTCGCCTCGTTCATTATGTTTGCTGCGGGACTGCAGGTGATCATCCAGGCTGGGCAAACCTTCTGGGCCGAAGAAAGCGCGCCTGCTCCCGGCATGCTCGCTGCGTGGACGGCGCTGGGCGGCGGAGCTGTCATGTGGGCGGTCTACCGCTACAACCGGAAGCTGGCTGAACGCATCGGCAATCAGTCGCTGATGGCCGCCGCGCTCGACAACCGCTCGGACGCGCTGGTCGGCTTCGGCGCCGCGGCAGGCATCATCGGAGCGCGCCTCGGCTTTCCGTGGCTGGACCCGCTGGCCGCCGTCCTTGTAGGCGTCGTCATCTGCAAGACGGCCTGGGACATCTTCGCCGAATCGTCCCACGCCTTGACCGACGGCTTCGACGAGAAGCGGCTGAAGGAGTTCCGCCGGACCGTGAAGGAAACGCCGGGCGTCAAGCGGCTGAAAGATATTAAGGCGCGGGTGCACGGAAGCAACGTGCTGCTGGACGTCGTCGTCGAGGTAAGCGCCGAACTCAGCGTAGAGCAGAGCCATAATATTAGCGACGAGATCGAGAGCCGGATGCGGGCGATGCATCGGATCGGCAACGTCCATGTGCACATCGAGCCGTACAGCGAGCCGCATCGCGTTATCCCGCAGCGCGATGGGCGGAGTTAGGCGGCGCAAAGTCCGGCGGCTGCGGCAGATGCTGCGCTGCGGCGGCCCCCCAGTCGCCCGAGGCGATGATGGCCGCAAAGCTAACGACCGGGACCGCATAAACGGGCAGCCTCGGGGCAAATACTCCTTCAACTCCGCAAGCCTCTCTAGCGCTTTCAAACGATATTTCCGGTTCGGGCCTGACGTTGACGACGGAGGACGCGGCGCTTTTAGCATAGCAGGCGTTCAGCTTCGCTTCGCAAGCAAAAACGCCCGGATGCATTGCCGCATCCGGGCGGTATATCGGGCTGGGAACCGCCCGTTTTGCTCTTAGATGTGGGCCGGCGTATTGGCGCCGTCGAGCGTGCCGGTATTGCCGCCTCGTCTTGCTTTGCCGAACATTTTGCGCAGCAGCGGAAGCAGATAGTAGTCGATACCGAACTTGCCTGCGTTAGTGCCGGCGACCAAGATGATGAAACCGATCAGCACCAGCCAAGGGTTAGTGCTTACCGTACCGGCGAACAGGAACATGAAGTTCATCATGAGCCCGAAGAATGCAGCCGCGACGGTCAAGCCCCCCAAGATGAGTCCGAGACCGACCAGGAACTCGCCTACCGGAATCAGGAAGTTAATCAGCTTGACGTTCGGCAGCGCGAACCGTTCCAGGAAAGCCGTATAGATCGGATATACCGCAGCTCCTGTCGCTTTATCGGCTACCGGGTTGGCGACGGCGTTTTTCAGGAAGCCTGTCGCATCGAAGCCCCCGGTGAGCTTGTGCCATCCGGCGGTCATCCACTCCCACCCGATATATAACCGGAGAAGCAGGATGAACCCGGCAGCAAATACGTTTTCTCTTAAAAATTTCATCATGGCGGAACATCTCCTTATGCTAAGTTATAGAAATTGCGGGTTAACAAAAATTGTAAGTTGTCAATTTAGTGAAAATTTTCACAAAGTAGTGAACAAAAATAGACAATTTTGAAAGCGGGAGATTGCGGTGCCGGATCGGTAAGACCATCGTTGGTTCATCATACGGATCACCTCCGTGTGCTTGTTCGAACCGGCGCTGGCGCTGGTTCGCTCGTATCGGCTAAGCGAGAGGAGCTTCGACAGCTGCCAGCTGCGGCTCGCGGATTCGCTTTTCCTTACACCTTTACTATAGCATATCCGGCCTTCAAAGTATGTGAAAAAAATCACATAATTGTGAACGCTTTTTGAATGTTGGAGAAAGTTGAACTTCACTGAAAGTGTTAAATCGACGCGCGGCTTTCTGTATCAAGAAAAACAACCGTTAAAGCGCGGTTTGCGGCCAGGTACGAAAGCAGCTGAGGCTTAATCGGGATCAAGCAAGGCGCAGCATTGTCGGGGATGGGGGAGAAGGCAAATGTCGCATTCTGTACAACAAAAACAGGGCAATAACCCGCGCCTGTGGCTCAATGTTGCAGAAAGTGCAACATTTCGGGCGATGCGCCTCGATTTGAAGCCCATCTCGCCCAAATTGTTGCACGAAATACAACATTCCCCTGCCCTTGCGCGAAAGCTATGGAAAATGTTGCATTTTTCGCAGGGTTCGTCGCCTCATGTCACGCATACGCCACTTCGGTAATGGATATTCGCCGGCCGCTGGCCCCTGTTCCCAGATGAATGAACACAGCCAGACGCAGCAGTCGGCTTACGACGGCTTCGCCGCGCCCGCCCGGAGCGCATATTCCGCCGCGTGCTTTCCGGCAGTGTGGCCTGTGGAGAAAGCCGCTGTAATGTTATAGCCGCCGGTATAGCCGTGAATATCGAGGATTTCCCCGCAAAAATATAAGCCTTCCATCCGCTTGGAACCCATCGTGCGGGGATCGACCTCCTTAATATGGACGCCGCCGCCTGTCACGAACGCTTCTTCCAGCGATAGCGTTCCGTTCACGGCGACAGGGAACGATTTCGTCAGCCGGGCAAGCGTCTCCAGCGGTTGCCGCGGCAGTTGGTCGTAAGTGACCTCCCCTTTCAGCCCGGCCTTGCCGAGCAGCAGCGGAATGAGCCGTTCGGGCAGCATGGGCTTCAGCACGTTTTTCAGCGATTTCTTGGCTTCCGTCTTGGCGGCGGCCAGCATCTGATCGTAGATTTCATTGGCCGTGCGATCCGGATACAGGTCGATGGTGACCGTCACGCTGGCGGTCTGGAACTGCTTCTTCGCCTTGACGACGAACTGGCTGCAGCGCAGGGCAGCCGGGCCGGACAAGCCGAAGTGGGTGAAGATCATGTCGCCTTCATGCCGGACGAGCTTCTTGCCCTTCGGATTCCAGACCGTCAGCGCCACATTCCGGAGCGACAAGCCTTGCAGCTCTTTGCTGCGGATAAAAGGTTCGGCGGAAGTGAGCGGCACCTCCGTCGGATACAGTTCCGTAATCGTATGGCCGGCCGCTTCCGCCCAGGCATAACCGTCCCCGGTCGATCCGGTGTGCGGCACCGACCTGCCTCCCGTCGCAATGATAACGCTGCGGCCTGCCACCCGCTCTCCGCCGGCAAGCTCCAGGCCGACTGCGCAGCCCTCGCGATACAGGACGCGCCTCACCGGAACGTTCGTGCGCACCGTAACTCCAAGGCGATGCACTTTGCCGACCAGCGCATCGACGACCGTCTTGGCTTTGTCGCTGACAGGGAACATGCGGCCGTTGTCTTCCTCCTTGAGCGGGATGCCCAGCCCTTCGAAGAAGGCGATAATTTCCCGGCTGCCGAAGGCGGCCATGGCGCTATGCAGAAACCGACCGTTGCCGGGAATGTACTGGATTAATTCATGGTTCGGCTTATTGTTGGTCACATTGCACCGGCCGCCGCCCGAAATGCCGAGCTTCCGGCCAAGCTTGTTGCCCTTGTCGACGAGCAGCGTCCTCGCCCCCTGAGTGCCTGCCGCAATCGCCGCCATCAGGCCGGAGGGGCCGCCGCCAACTATAATCACATCGTACGGATGCTTGTCCAATAGAATGATTTTCCTTTCGCCTTAAGCTGATAACCTTATTATAAAAGCGTTCGCGCTTCCTGCCAAACCAGGCGGACTCCAGAAACCAGGAGCTTGCGAGAGCGGCAGGCGGGACGCTCCCCATTCTATGGCTTTGCCGGCTTATCGCCGCGTGCAGAACGTCTGACATCATCGAGCAAGCGCAGATTGATCGTATACACCGGACATACACCGGAAAAGAGTAGCAAATGCCAACCGGTGTAATGAAACAATTGAAAGCGGTCCGCAGTCCATTCCGGCCCGACGGTCAGCAAAGCCGGTTGGACTTGCTGGACTTGCGCTTTCCCTACAGCTATACGCCGCTTTAGGTGCGGCAGCCTGCTTGAGCGACACATGTTTCCACTTTGTTAACGCGGCGGTTGATTATTTTCGTACCTGCAAATACTACCGGTAGCTGAAAGGAGATGACGCGAAAAATGGCGGCTAACCGCATCAACTCGCCCGAGCAGAAGAAGCAGGCACAGCAAAACAAGAACAAGCAGCCTGACGTGCAGGCCGACAAGAAGCTGACGGGACCGAACCGTCCGTCCGTATAAGGCAGAAGGGAGGCGTGTCAGGGTGAAAAAAGACGAAGCGAATACGCAGGGCTACGAGAATGTGGACACCGAGATCGAATATAACCGGAAGAACGATCCCGAGCTGGACCCTTACGAGATTGAATTTTTGCCCGAATTCCGGCAAGGAAGAGGGCCGCGGCAGCCGTTCGTCAACGAGCACGGCGTGCTGATCGGCGATCATATTTACGAATCCGAGCAATCGCCGCTCGAGCATTGGAGCAAGGAAACCGACCCCGCGATCATGTCGGGGGACGATTGGGTGCATCCGTACAAAGATGTCGGCTTTCATTCCACCGAGAACCGGGAATATTTCGAGCAGGGGATCGCTCCGACTTCGGATACGTTCATGCATCCCGACAAAGTTGTCGCGTACCAGGCTTATCTCGGCGATACGGAGCAAGATAACGACGGGCCAGGACCGGAGCGGAACCGGCAAGCTGACGGTCAAACGCCGGAGTGAAGTCGGCAAGCCGGCGAACAAAAAACGGAGATGAGCCAGCAAGCCGACGGCCAAGCGCCGGAGTGAAGTCGGTAAGCCGGCGAACAAAAAACGGAGCGGAGCCGGCAAGCTGACGGCCAAGCGCCGGAGTGGAGTCGGTCAAGCCGGCGAAACAAAAAACGGAGATGAGCCAGCAAGCCGACGGCCAAGCGCCGGAAGCTAAGCCGCAGCTGTGCGAACGGTCCCGCCCCCTTGGAGCTGTCCAAGGACCGCGGGCCGTTTTTTCGTCGCGATGTGATCGTACCTTTGCATTCACTCCCGGGCGTTGTATAATAGCATAGTAAAGTTTCCATACTTGTTTGTTAGGAAAAGGAGTGAAACGGTCACATGTCTATGTCATTTGAAGCATACATGAGAGATATGATCCAGCCTATGCGGGACGAACTCACTCGAATCGGCGTGAAGGAGCTGCGCACGCCGGAAGAGGTCGTCGAAGCGTTCGAGAATATGAAGGGGACAGCCCTTGTTGTCGTCAACTCCGTATGCGGCTGCGCGGCCGGCCAATGCCGTCCGGGCGTAGCGAAGGCGTTGCAGCATGAGGTGACTCCCGACCACTGGTACACGGTATTCGCCGGACAGGACAAGGAAGCGACGGCCAAGGCCCGCGAATATTTCGCGCCATACCCGCCTTCTTCCCCGTCCATTGCGGTGATGAAGGACGGACAGCTGGTGCATTTCATTCAGCGCCACCAGATCGAGGACCGCTCGGCAGACATGATCGCCGCAGACTTGATTAGCGCATTTGACGAATACTGCAAATAATCGGCTGTTTTCCACTCCTCCGTCTCTTGAAGGCGGAGGATTTTTGTATGATGCGGACAATCGGCGCGCCGTCTCTTTTCAATGGGAAGCAGGCTGGTCTATACTAGAGAATAAAAAGCGGGGAAGGTGTGGAAAAGATATGAGCCTGCAGCAGGAGATTATCGCCAAGCTGGGTGTGAAGCCTGTCATCGATGTGAAGGAAGAAATACGCAAGCGGGTTGACTTTTTGAAGCAATACGTGCTGAAAAGCGGAGTGGACGGCCTCTTGATCGCGATCAGCGGCGGGATTGACAGTGCGGTGGCGACGGGGCTGTGCAAGCTGGCAACGGATGAGCTGACGGCGGAGAAGGGCCGGGAATACAAGACGGTCGGCGTCTTCCAGCCTTGCGGGGAGCAGGCCGACATCGCCGACAGCTACGCGGTGGCCGAGGCGTTCCAGCTCAAATACCGCATCGAGACGAATATCGAGGAAGCGGTCAACGAGATCGCATTGGAAGCCGAGTACGGGCTGAAGTCGATCGGAGTTCACCGCCATTTGAGCCGGGGCGGCAAAGGCAATGTGAAGGCAAGGACGCGCATGGTCGTGCAATATGCGCTCGCCTTCGAGCTGAATCTGCTCGTTGTCGGCACGGATCACGCCTCGGAGGCGATTACCGGCTTCTTTACGAAATACGGCGACGGGGCGGTCGATATTATGCCGCTCAGCACGCTCAACAAGCGTCAGGTCCGGCTCCTGGCGGCGGAACTGGGCGTGCCGCAGTCGGTTCTGGACAAGGCGCCTACTGCAGGGCTTTGGGAAGGGCAGACCGACGAGAGCGAGCTGGGCATTACCTACGACGACAACAGCGATTATCTCGAAGGCAAGGCGATTTCGGCCGAAGCGCAGGAGAAGCTGGAGAAGCAGTATTTGAAAACCGCGCATAAGCGCGAGCCGATTCCCGGCATTTGACAGCGTCTATGATTATCGGCATCGGTACGGATTTGCTGGAAATCGGGCGCATGGCGCGCATTCTGGAGCAGCCATCCGGCGGGCGGTTTTTGGAGAGGGTGCTGACCGAGCGGGAACGATCCATGGCCGCCTCGCGCCGCGGCCGGCTCGCCGAGTTCGCCGCCGGACGCTTCGCTGCCAAAGAGGCGGTCGCCAAGGCGTTCGGCTGCGGCATCGGCAGGCAGCTCGGCTTTCAAGACATCGAGGTGCTATCGGATGACTGCGGCAAGCCGGTCTGCCGCCTGTCCGAATCGGCCTGGGCCAGGCTTGGACACGATCCAGCGGCAACGGTCTGCCATTTGAGCATCACGCACGGGGAGACGGCCGCCGTCGCTTACGCCGTCGTTGAGCATGTCGGGCCCCGGCGATCCTAAGCTTTCGGAGCGAAACATAAGTCCCTGATTATGGGTTATACTAAGCCCGCAGACATGAAGCGGCCGATGAATAGCCGTTATCGGGAGGTGGGTTCCATGGACGATCCGAAGGATGAAGGCATCTGTCCGCAGTGCGGCTTCCGCTTGGTGCAGCGCAAGGAAGCGTTCGATTGCTTCGACCCGGAGGATAGAGAAGCGATGGATTGCCCGGGCTGCAGACATTTGAAATCATTCGCTCCGCCATATTGGGAATGACGCGCGGCGGCTGTTTCCCATAACGGACAAACCGGCCGTCCCGTCATTGCGCCAGGGACGGCCGGTTTGTCGTTCGCGAGGCCGATGCAGGCCGCGCCGATTCGCGTCGCTGCAGACGGCAGCCTGCCCGTTTCAAGGAGCGGCGAGGAGGATGTCGTAAAGCTGTTGCGCGGAAAGACCATGAACCGGACAGGCGTCACTTTTTCTCCGCCAGCCAGCTTGCGAGCGAATCGATCTCTTCCGGCTTGAGCTTGCCGGAGTAACCGGGCATGCCCCGGCCGCCGTTTTCGATCTGCTTGACGATCTCGTCTTTCGTGAGCCGTTCGCCGACCTTCTGCAGGTTCGTCCTTTCCCCGACGCGCCCTTCCAGCTCGTTGCCGTGACAGGACAGGCAGTTGGATTTGTACAGCGACTGCACTTCGGGGGAAGCCCCGGCCATCGCCTCTTCCGAAGGGCCGCCCGCAGCCTTGCCTCCGCCGAACGGCGCCGGGCTGTCCTTGGGGCCGCAGCCTGACAGGAGAATGGCGCAAGCAGCGGCCACGAAGCTGACTTGTTTCCATCGCTTATTCATGACGTTTCTCCTCTTTTCTTCCATAATCTAAGCATCCACCCCAGCGAGATCAGGCTGAGACCTCCGAATCCCCCGACGAACAGGGAGGCATGTCCGAGATTCCACAGCGCCGTGCAGGTGGTCACGGCAAACAGCCACAGCCCGAGCAGGAAAGGCGGCTTGCCGAGCCGGAAGCTCCAGCAGACGAAGCCGACCGCCAGGGCGTAGCCCTTCACCAGCGGCCAAAAGAAAGGGTCCACCGCCTGGATATAATACAGCACCGCGACGCCTGCCGCTCCCATCAGCACCGGAGAGACGGCCAGCCAGACGGACCGCGGGCCGGGCAGCGTGCGATGAAGGCGCTGCAGGAGAATCAGCGAGATCAGCACCGCCGCCCCGTATGTCCAATATTGATAAGCTTCCACAGCTCTCCATTGACCGAAAAAACCGATTGCTGCCGACGCGATCCATTGCATGCCCCACAAATACAGAAACTGAGCATACGGCGCGTCCTCGATACGACAGCGGCTCGTTCCCCGGACGGGTTGCTCCGCCGCCATGCCGGGAGCGGGTACGAACCGTTCGGAACGCTGCGCACGCTCCGCCATGATAAGTCACACCTTTCGCGCGAAATCGTCTAAATGCAGCGTACACTTTTCCTCAAATGAAGTCAAACCGCGGCGAGCCGCAGGCTGGCGCCGTTTCCGCCGCAGCTGAGTTGCCGGCTTGTTGCGGCCGAATGCGGGGGGATTTAGGAGCATGTTTTCGCTCAATCAGCGGGCCGGCATAAAACGGTGCTTTTTGGCGTATTCCCGCGGCGAGACGCCGGTCACCTTTTTGAAGATGCGGCTGAAATAAAACTCGTCGGAATAGCCTACGCTGCTGGCGATCGACTTCAGCTTGTAATCGGAGAGGACGAGCAGTTCCTTGGCCCGGTCTACGCGCAGATGGGTCAAATAATCGATCGGGCTGTAGCCGATATATTTTTTGAACAGTCGCGAATAGTGGCTGACGCTGAGCCCGGCCAACTGCGCCAGCCCTTCCAGCGTCAGCGGCTCCTGATAATGGCCGATCATGTAGTCCTGCGTCAGCTCGATGGCCGCGGTCGTATCCCCGGCGATCTTCTGCGCGCGGAAATCCTGCACGAGCGTCATGAACAGCTCGAGCAGCAGCACCTTGCGGCGCATCGCCGTCATGTGGCCCCGGCGCTTCCACAGTCCGTTAAGCTGCTCGAACAAATAAATGAGCTGCGGCGTGTTCGTAACCGTATACATGCCTTCGAGGGGAAATTTGGACTCGGCCGAGCTGCGGTACACCCATTGTTCCTTCTCCTCGAAACATTCCGTATAATGAAAACGTAGAAAGTAGTATTCCAGCGGATTATCCGGATCGCTGCGGCGCTCCACCTTCATGCCCGGCGCGAAGCAGAACAGCTTGCCCGGTTCGGCAGGGTAATGGGTATCGTTGATCGTGAAGGTTCCCTTCCCTTTAATAATAAGCCATAGCGAGTGGTATCGGATCGTCCGCGGCTTCTGATACCAGGTTTCGTCGCATTTCTGATGGCCGACCAGCAGGATGGAGATGACCAGTTTGTTCAATCTGGCGGCTAATTCGCCTGGAGTCAGCATCGGGATCCCCTTTCTTTGTGTATACCGTCAACTTGGCGCCAAGCAGCGGCGGCTGCGCGTGTCCAAGTGTCAGGATATCATGCCGGCGTATCTATGTCTTCGTCCGCCGGGACAAGATCTCGTCGCATGCGCTTTTACCCATTATACCGCGAAAATGCAGGTCAAGAGAAGGAGACAATAATGTACAATACGGAACAAATGCAATATTTTTCTAGGGAGCTGCTGGATTGGTACGGGCGCCATAAACGCGACCTGCCTTGGCGGCGCAGCCGGAATCCTTATCATATTTGGGTGTCGGAGGTCATGCTGCAGCAGACGCGGGTCGATACGGTGATCCCGTATTATCATCGCTTCATCAACCAGTTCCCGACGGTGGAGGCGCTGGCCGACGCCCCCGAGGAAGATGTGCTCAAGGCGTGGGAAGGGCTCGGCTACTACTCCCGTGCCCGAAATCTGCAAGGCGCGGTGCGCGAGGTGAAGGAGCGATACGGCGGCCGGGTGCCGGATACGAAGGAGGAGATGTTCTCACTCAAGGGGGTCGGCCCGTATACGGCCGGAGCGGTGCTCAGCATCGCCTACAACAAGCCCGAGCCGGCCGTGGACGGCAATGTCATGCGCGTATTGTCCCGCTATTTTCTGATCGAGGAGGACATCATGAAGAGCGGGACGCGCGCGCTGATGGAGAAGCTGGCCAAGGCGCTGATCCCTGAGGGCGCGGCCGGCGAGTTCAACCAGGCGCTGATGGAGCTTGGCGCGCTCGTATGCACTCCCCGGTCTCCGCAATGCTTGACCTGTCCGGTGATGGAGCGCTGCTCGGGCCGCGAGGCCGGGATGGAAGAAGCGCTGCCGGTCAAGAAGAAAGCGAAGCCGCCGCGGCCGGAGAGGCGGCTCGCTGCGCTCGTCGAAGGGACGGGCCATAACGCCGGCAAGGTGCTGATCCGGCAGCGGCCGGCCGAAGGGCTGCTGGCCCGGATGTGGGAGCTGCCGCATACGGAGGCGGCCGGGCAGCCTGACGCTGCGTGCGCAGTCGCGGGCAGCGCGGAGGGGGCGGCGCAGCTGGACGCTTACTTGGCCGCAGAGAGCATCGGCATCGGGCCGGCGGAGTGGTACATGCAGGCCGGGCATACGTTCAGCCACATCCGCTGGGAGATGGACGTGTTTCGCTGCCGGGCGGAAAGCTCCCCGCTCGGTGCGGATCGCAGCCCGCTGCTGCCTTCCCATTATCGCTGGCTGGCGCGCGAAGAGATGGAACAGTACGCGTTCCCCAATGTGTTCCTGCGCATCTTGAACCGGTATTTTGCTGAGGAAACTTGCTGAACGATCCGCACGGCAGAGCTGCCGGGCCATTCCCGGAGCTTGAGGCTGGCACTATATCACTGTACGACGAAATGAGTGAGTCCTACCCCAATGAGCCGAATTATTCCGCTTTTGCAAAACATCCCTTTGTTTCAGGATTTGTCCGTATCCGAGCTGGAGTCGATCGCTCCGTTATTCGTGGAGAAAAAGTACAAGAAAGGGACGGTTTTGTTTTTCGAGGAAGAAGAGGGAAACGAGTTGTTTCTGGTCGAGTCGGGAACCGTGAAAGTATATCGGATCGATCAGACGAAGGAAATCATTTTGGCCTTATTTCGGGAAGGCGATTTCTTCGGGGAG
Source organism: Paenibacillus ginsengihumi DSM 21568 (assembly GCF_000380965.1). GTDB lineage: Bacteria > Bacillota > Bacilli > Paenibacillales > NBRC-103111 > Paenibacillus_G > Paenibacillus_G ginsengihumi. The sequence goes on from NZ_KB905552.1 coordinate 150,320, forward strand.
ATGTCGTTGATTCAGCAGGGACAGACCCGGTCGGCGACGGCGGAAACGATCGAGACGACGGTGATCCATTCGCTCGCCCGCTCGGAGTTCCGGAAGTTTTTGGAACGCTCGCCGAAGCTGTGCTTCCGGCTGCTGGAGACGACGATCGAGCGCCTTCGCAAGGCGAACGAACAAATCTTCGACCTGACGTTTCTCGATGTACGCTCTAGGACCATCAAGCAAATTTTTCGTCTTTCGGAGCAGTATGGCGTGGCCAAGCCTGCGGGCACCTTCATCAATTTGAAGCTGACCCATCAGCAGCTGGCCAATCTGGTCGGCACCGTGCGGGAATCGGTAACCAAAGTGTTGCAGGAGCTTCAGGAGCTGGGAATCATCTCGATCGAGAAAAAAATCATCCTCATCAAGGATTTGGAGGCGCTGAAGCGGCTCATCCATTAATGTCGGCAGGCTGCCCGGCCCGGTTCCGCCAAAAAAAACAGCCCGTTCGCATCATGCGAACGGGCTGTTTGTACGCGAGCGGAATTATTTTACCGCCGCTTCGTAGCGCTTGCCGACTTCTTCCCAGTTTACAACGTTCCAGAAAGCGGCGATGTAGTCCGGGCGCTTGTTCTGATATTTCAGGTAGTAAGCATGCTCCCATACGTCCAGGCCGAGGAGAGGCGTGTCGCCTTCCATGATCGGGCTGTCCTGGTTCGGCAGGCTGTATACTTTCAGCTTGCCGTCTTTGCCAACGGCGAGCCAAGCCCAACCGCTGCCGAAGCGGGTAGCTGCCGCTTTGGCGAAGTCTTCCTTGAATTTATCGAAGCCGCCCAGCTCGTTATTGATCGCTTCCGCCAGCTTGCCGGTCGGCTGACCGCCGCCGTTCGGGCCGATCGTTACCCAGAAGAGGGAGTGGTTAGCATGGCCGCCGCCGTTGTTGCGGACAGCAGTCCGGATGCTCTCCGGCAAGCTGTTCAGGTCGGCAATCAGCTCTTCCACGCTCTTGGATTGAAGCTCCGGATGAGCTTCCAGCGCGGCATTCAGGTTCGTTACGTATGTGTTGTGGTGACGATCATGGTGGATCATCATGGTCGTCTCGTCAATGTGCGGTTCAAGAGCATTGTTCGGATAAGGAAGCGGCGGTAATTGGTGTGCCATCTTTAGTAATACCTCCTAAGTGGAATATGATGTCATTTCCAAGCTCTATTATCGCTTATTTTACAGATAAAATCAACATAAATGTATAGAAACCCTGCGAGCTCCTTTGGCGGGCCCAGTCCGATCGCCCTGCACCGTCATATCGTTCCACGCGATCCGGCCAAATATACCATGCGGAAACAGCGGGCGGACGCCAGCTATGGCGCAGCGGTTTTTCGCATGATCCGAATATTCGCATAATTCGCATAATATAATTTGGATAATTCCAATAAACTGTCCCGGCTGTCGTATTCGTGAAAAAACGCCCAACATGCGCCCAGCGGAAAAAAGTTTTTGAAAAAAGAATAAAATTTTTTTAAACTTTTTTTGAAATGGGGAAGGAATTTAGCGTTTTTTGTCGTATTTTATTCTTTATCAATTCTAACTGCTGCGGGGGAGTTTAGAATGCTTGCATGTACGTATCAAATCCGTTCGTTTCAGTTGTCCGATTACGTTGGAGTGACCGAGCTTCTCGAGGACGTGCTTTCCGAAGCGTGTTACGAGGAGACGATGAAAGCATTCGCAAGGCAGCTGTCCTGGGACAGCGAACTGATTATGGTGGCCGAGGAAGACGGTCGGGTGGTAGGCGTTATCGTAGGCACGATTGACAATCACAACGGCTATTATTACCGGATTGCGGTAAGCAAGGCTTATCGGCGCCGGGGGATCGGCAAAGCGCTGATCGAATCGCTGAGAACGCGATTTGTTCTGCGGAAGGTTCGGCGCATTATGGTGAATGTCGACGTCCATAACGAAGTTGTGCTGCCGCTGTACGAATCGGTCGGTTACCAAGAGAACGATTTCTCCCATACCCCCCACAGGTTGAAGATCGTAGCGGGATAACCTTCACAAAGATATACCGGATGACCTGAGCATAACCCGAGGAAGCGTCCTCGAACGAGTTATGCTTTTTTTATCGTTACAGACCGTTTAACTTCGCTAAAGCGACCAAGCGAAGTGCGACTTTCTGTACCAAGAAATACGACCGCTAAAGCGCGGTCGCTCATCCTTGGATGGACGTCGATAGATGGTTTTCATTTTGCCGGGCGAGCGGCGGTTGCTTGAAAGCGGCCGAAACACCGTTTATTCTTATAACTCAACTTTCGCACCTAGAAAATCAATGTAAAACCAATTGTGGAGCGGGCTTAGGGTCTGCTGATTAGCCAGCTTGCCAAAATAGAAAAACACCGCTTCGTTTGGTAAAGTGAGAGTAACGACTTCCACTACCAGACAGAAGAGGTGTCTTCCATCATGATAGATCATCAGCCCGACCTGAATCAACTGCCTAACGAATTAAAGCCCGCTTTTCAAGAACTGAAAGTGATGAAACATCTTCAACAAGCCGGATTCCGTAAGCGTTTTGGCTTTAGCTGTGCTCGGCTGT
>NZ_KB905553.1:0-77866 GCF_000380965.1 Paenibacillus ginsengihumi DSM 21568
AAGCGAGTAAGCAGGCAACGCCGCAGCAGTCGATAAACATGCGGCAATTGCTCAAGAACGTGACGCAACCGGTCAAGGGTTGTATCGCTGGAATGATTCGCATGCTGCAAGGACCGAAGCAAAGCAGCACAACGGGTATGGCACTCAAAGCACTTCGCGGATAACGGCAAAAAATTCTGACAAATCACTTGTGTTTGATGAAAGAACGAAGCAAAGCGCTTACAAGGAAGAGGTTCCTTCGGGGTTCGCGTTCCAGGCATCTTAAATGACTGCCCACGCTAGCTTGACACTGACAAAAAAGGCGAAAACATGGACAAATTGTCGAAGAGAAGTTAAACTTGTGAATAGAATGCAGTTGCTTTGCCCTAACCTAATCCTGCAAGCTGCGGGCTGGAGGATTGCCGGCGCCGGCTGCGGAGCACGGGAGGGCAAACAGGCGCGGGGGCGCGCAACGCCTATGTGGATAATTCGACGAAGCCCTTCGGCGATTATCAGCACCGCAGGTGACAACCGATGGCGAAGAATGGTCGGTTGACCCATCAACATGAAAAAGGTGGCTTGACGCAATGAGAAAATTGTCCAAACAGCAAAGCGAATATAAAGAAGCGAAAGAGCAGTTCGAGAAAGCGAACAAGGAGTTTGAGCAAAAGCTGGCGGCGACCAAGCTGATCGGCAAGGTGAACCAGGAGACGATGGAAGCGCTGATCGAGCAAACCGGCCTGCATACTGCGCTCAATCGCCTGGGCCGCGCGGAGGCCGCCTTGCTCAAGTGGTCGAAGGAAATGATCAGCAAGGAGAAAGAGTATTTGAACAACAAGGAAGCCGTTGACCGGATGTACGCCTACATTGACGAAAATCCGCAAATCAAGGCCCAGTTGATTCAGGCAGCGATGAAAATGGAATTATAGACACCTATGACGAATAATCCTGCATCAGCGGCCGGTCAGCTTCGGCGAATGGACATTTGCCGAAGCCGATCTTCGGAGGGATACTTCCGGCCGTTATTTGGCGGCAGCGGTTTCGCCTCGGCGGCGAGTCCGCTGCCGTTTTCCGTTTGGATGCGTTTTGCTTTCGCCTGCCATTTCGGGTACACTGGCAATCATAGGAACGCACGGAAAGGTGGTGCTAAACGTGGATCGCGGTACGAACGGAGCGGACGTCCCCAGAGACAACGTCGTTCTTTTCCCGAAAACGATCGAGTATTATCAGTACGAGCTGACGAAGCTTCTGGAAGGGGAACGGTACGGCGAAGCGATTCGGCTTCTCCGCTTCCTGCTCGCTTGCCGCGTGGATGACGACCGGTCGAGAGAGGAATGGCAGTCGCTTCTGCAGTGGCTGGAGATGATGTTTCCGGAGCTGACGAGCATGGGGCTGGCATCGATGCCCGCCGGCTTGGAGGGCGAGGAAGAAGTTTCGGAAAGCGGCCTGCTCCGGCGATCGGTTCAGAACAAGGCGAAGCAGCAAAGCGATTACGCCGAGAAGCTGCTGGCCATGCTGGACGCCGGAGAGCGAAGCGACAAGCTGCAGCTGGCGCTCGACCAGCTCGCTTATTTGGATCACCCCCGCATTGACGAGGCTCTGCTCGGATGGCTCGCGCGCGAGACGCTGCATCCGCTCGTCCAGTTCAAGGCGCTGCAGGTGTTAAAGCTTCGCGGCGTGAAGGAGCAGGTTAAGCTGATGCGCGGCGGCGAGGAGGTCGTTCTGGATATCGAGGATACGCCGTCCGGGCCGGATGAGTTCCCGTGGCAAATCCGCGAGATGATCGCGCGCGTTCAAGAAATCAGCGAGACGACGCACCCGGCCTTATCTTATTTCGCGCAGGAAACGTGGAACGAATTTCTCGCGTTTATTTACGGCACCTCCACCTATGCGCAGCTGCTGCGGCAGGAGCCGGGCTGCGTGGACGTATGGGCTTCGGCGCTGCATCTGATGCTGCTGGATAAGCTGTTTGGCGGGGGGAACAAGGAGGAGCTTCTGGAAATGTACGGCATTACTTCCGAGCTTGAATTTCAATGGGAGCAAGCGTACCGGGTGATGCAGCAGTTCGCCGCGGTCACGTTCAGACGCGATTGATCATGCGCGTTCCATGCCGGACTCGTTTTTGCTGGTGGGCTATGCCTTGAAAAAGTGCGGGCTAACGGTTATACTAGAGTGGTTATATCGGCGGGGCGGGACAAGTCTGCATTTTTTTTGGCCACCCCCGATCGTGAAAATTAGCTATGGATTATTTTTGGAGGGGAAAGCATAAAATGAAAGCAACCTGGGAAAAGATAGAGAAGAACGTAGCCGTTCTTGATATTGAAGTCGAAGAAGAGAAAGTCGCCTCCGCTCTGGACCAAGCCTTTAAGAAAATTTCCAAAAAGGTGCTCGTTCCGGGTTTCCGCAAAGGCAAAGTGCCGCGCCAAATCTTCGAGGCGAAATTCGGCGTAGAGAGCCTGTACCAAGAGGCGCTCGATATCATTCTCCCCGAGGCTTACATGTCGGCCGTGCAGGAGACCGGCATTCAGCCGGTTGACCGTCCGGAAGTCGACGTAGAGCAATTCGGCAAAGGTCAAACGCTCAAATTCAAAGCGAAAGTAACCGTCCGTCCCGAAGTGGAGCTGGGCGAATACAAAGGCCTGGAGCTTGAGCAGGCGTCTGTCGAGGTGACGGCGGAAGAAGTGAATGCGGAGCTGGAGAAGCTGCAGCAGCGTCATGCCGAGCTGGTGCCGGTCGAGGAAGGCGCGGCGCAGAACGGCGATGTGGTCGTGATTGACTTCGAAGGGTTCGTGGACGGGGAAGCGTTCGAAGGCGGCAAATCCGAAAGATATTCGCTGGAGCTTGGCAGCGGCAGCTTCATTCCCGGCTTCGAGGATCAGCTCGTCGGCATGAGCAAGGAAGAGGAAAAGGACATCACCGTAACCTTCCCGGAGGATTATCATGCCGAGCAGTTGAAAGGCAAGGAAGCCGTGTTCAAGGTCAAGCTTCACGATATCAAGCGCAAAAATTTGCCGGAGCTGGACGATGAATTCGCCAAGGACGTCAGCGAGTTCGAGACGTTGGACGAGTTCAAGGCGGACCTGGAGAAAAATCTGAAGGAGCGCAAGGAAAACGAAGCTAAGCGCAAGCGCGAGAACGACGCCGTGGAGAAAGCTGCCGCCAATGCGCAGGTCGAGATTCCGGCCGTCATGATCGACGACGAGACCGAGCAGATGGTGAGAGAATTCGAGAACCGTCTCCGCATGCAAGGCATGAATCCCCAAATGTACTATCAGTTCTCCGGCCAGACGCAAGAGGACCTGAAAGCGCAAATGCGCAGCGACGCCGAGAAGCGCGTTCGCAACAGTCTCGTGCTCGATGCGATTGCGAAAGCGGAAGGAATCTCGGCTTCGGAAGAAGAGATCAACGCCGAGCTGGAAGACCTGTCCAAAATGTACAACCGTCCGGTGGAGGAAATCCGCGCTATCTTCGCGGGCAACGGCAATATGAACAGCCTGGTGCAGGATATCGTCGTCCGCAAGACGATCGCTTTCCTGGTAGATAACAGCAAAACGGCATAATCGCCGCAACATATGAAGCAAGGGCACGTACAATAATATGCGTGCCTTTGTTTTACCCATCAAACGGCACGAATCGTGTCGAAATACATATTGCAAGCCAGGCCGGTCGGTCGGATCGGAATTGCCGTTTTCTTCCGGCAAGCCAGGGAAAAAAGGGCTCGGGGGCGGGGTTCGATTTTCCTTGACAAACGTGCTACAATGTTAATGTTATGGATGGCATATTGAAGCAAAGGGGTTGGAAACGATGAGTCTGGTACCGATCGTGGTCGAACAGGAAGGCCGCGGTGAAAGATCCTACGATATATATTCGCGTCTTTTGAAGGATCGCATTATTTTCATTGGCAGTGCGATTGACGACGATGTTGCCAACCTGGTCATAGCTCAAATGCTGTTTTTGGCTGCTACGGATCCGGATAAAGACATCCATCTGTACATTAATTCCCCTGGCGGTTCGGTTACGGCGGGAATGGGTATATACGATACGATGCAATATATCAAGCCGGATGTATCGACGATTTGCGTCGGCATGGCGGCGAGCATGGGTTCGTTGCTGCTGACGGCCGGAGCGCCGGGCAAGCGGTTCGCGCTGCCGAACAGCGAGATTATGATTCACCAGCCGCTCGGCGGGGTGCGCGGGCAAGCGTCCGACATCAAGATTCACGCCGACTGGATTCTCAAGACGAAGCAGAAGCTGAATCAAATTTATGTGGAACGTACAGGACAGCCGCTCGAGAAGATCGAACGCGACACGGATCGCGACAATTTCATGAGCGCGGAAGAAGCCAAGGAATACGGGCTCATCGATGCGGTCATCACTCGTGCGTGATTTTATGGATAAAGGAGTGATCCCATGTTTAAATTCAACGATGAAAAAGGCCAGCTGAAGTGCTCCTTCTGCGGCAAATCGCAGGAGCAGGTGCGCAAGCTGGTTGCCGGTCCCGGCGTATATATATGCGATGAATGCATTGAGCTGTGCACGGAAATCGTGGAAGAGGAGCTCGGACACGAGGAAGAGCTCGATCTGAAGGATATTCCGAAGCCGAAGGAAATCCGGGCGATTCTGGACCAGTATGTCATCGGTCAAGATCAGGCGAAAAAGTCGCTTTCCGTGGCCGTATACAATCATTACAAGCGCATCAACTCGCAGCAGGGCAAGTCGGAGGACGTCGAGCTGCAAAAATCGAACATTATGCTCGTCGGGCCGACCGGCAGCGGGAAGACGCTGCTCGCTCAGACGCTGGCCAAAATATTGAACGTGCCGTTTGCCATTGCCGATGCCACTTCGCTGACCGAAGCGGGCTATGTCGGCGAAGACGTCGAGAATATTTTGCTGAAGCTGATTCAAGCCGCGGACTACGACGTGGAGAAAGCGGAGCGCGGCATCATATACATCGATGAAATCGACAAAGTGGCGCGCAAATCGGAGAATCCTTCCATTACCCGCGACGTGTCGGGGGAAGGCGTTCAGCAAGCGCTGCTGAAAATTTTGGAAGGCACGGTTGCATCCGTCCCGCCGCAGGGCGGAAGAAAGCATCCGCACCAGGAATTTATCCAGATCGATACGACGAACATTTTGTTTATTTGCGGCGGGGCCTTCGACGGTTTGGAGCAAATCATCAAGCGCCGCATCGGCAAAAAGGTGATCGGCTTCGGCGCAGACGGCGCGAAAGCGGATCTGAAGCCCGGCGAGTATTTGTCGCTTGTGCTGCCGGAGGATTTGCTGAAGTTCGGGCTCATACCTGAATTCGTCGGCCGTTTGCCGGTCATTTCCACGCTGGAGCCGCTGGACGAAACGGCGCTCATCCGGATCTTGACCGAGCCGAAGAACGCGCTCGTCAAGCAGTATCAGAAAATGCTGGAAATGGATAACGTCGTTCTCGAGTTTGAACAGGAAGCGCTCGAGGAGATCGCCAAGGAAGCGATCAAGCGGAACACCGGCGCGCGGGGGCTGCGGGCCATCATTGAGGGCATCATGCTTGATGTGATGTACGAAGCGCCTTCCCGCACGGAATCGTCCCGCTGCGTCGTGAACAAGGAAGCCGTCACGGCCAAGATCGTGCCTCCCATTACGGCTCATGACGGGCAGTCGAGCGAGAAGAAGGAAGAAAGCGCCTAAGCCAGCCATAACTAAACCGGACACCTCCAATTCGCTTTCGGCGTCCGACCCTCTCAGGGGCCGGAGCTACGCCGTGAGCGGAGCGGAGGATGTTTGGTATCATGGGAGAGAGTGAATTAACTTATGTACCACCGCAAGGATACGATAGCTGTCAAAGTAGGCGGCCTGACGATAGGCGGAAGCAATGACGTGATCATCCAGAGCATGTGCACGACGAAGACGGCGGACGTCAAGGCCACGGTAGCGGAAATTCACCGTTTGGAGGAAGCCGGCTGCCAGCTGGTGCGGGTAACGGTCAATAACAAGGAAGCGGCGGAAGCGATCAAGGAGATCAAGCGGCAAATCTCGGTTCCGCTCGTTGCCGACATTCACTTCGACTATCGCCTGGCGCTGCTGGCCATCGAGAACGGCATCGACAAGGTGCGGATCAATCCGGGCAATATCGGCCGCCGCGAGAAGGTGGAGGCGGTCGTCAAAGCGTGCAAGGAGAAGGGCATTCCGATTCGCATCGGCGTCAATGCCGGCTCGCTGGAAAACCATTTGCTCGAAAAATACGGCTATCCGACGCCGGAGGCGATGGTGGAAAGCGCGCTGTATCATATCGGCATTCTGGAGGAGCTTGATTTTCGCGATATTATCGTCTCGCTCAAGGCGTCCGATGTGCCAATGGCGATCGCTGCCTATACGAAAGCGGCCGAGTCGTTTCGCTATCCGCTTCATCTCGGAATTACGGAAGCCGGCACGCTGTTCTCGGGAACGGTCAAAAGCGCGGCGGGACTTGGCGCTCTGCTCAGCATGGGGCTTGGCTCGACGATCCGGATCAGCCTGAGCGCCGATCCGGTCGAGGAAGTGAAGGTATGCCGCGAGCTGCTGAAGTCGTTCGGCTTGATTTCGAACGCGGCCACACTCGTGTCATGCCCAACCTGCGGCCGGCTCGACATCGATCTGTTCTCCATCGCCAATGAAGTGGAGGAGTATATTTCCCGTTTGAAGGTGCCGATCAAGGTATCGGTGCTCGGCTGCGCCGTCAACGGGCCCGGAGAGGCGCGGGAGGCCGATATCGGCATCGCCGGAGCGCGCGGCGAAGGGCTGCTGTTCCGCTATGGCGAAATGGTGCGCAAGGTGCCGGAAGCCGATCTGGTCAGCGAGCTGAAGAAAGAAATCGACAACATTGTTGCCCATTACGAGAAGACGGGCGAAATTCCCGGAAGGAAGCATCATGCGGGCGTCAAATAACGCCTCATGATCCGCCAGCTAGCATATCGGACTAACAAGAGCATCGTTCCCGGCTGCCATCGGCCTGGGTTATGGTGCTTTTTTTGGCATGGGGCAAGACAAAGCGAGCTTGCTGCATTTATAATGGGCTTAAGCTAACACCGCGACGGAAGGCGGACTGGCGCTGTCCGGTCTTGAATCGATAAGGAGCAGATGATGACCGATTCCAACAAAAAACAGACGAGACGCACAACGATGAAGGATATCGCCGAAGCGCTGCAGCTCGATCGGACGACCGTATCCAAAGCGTTGGCGGGCAAGCCGGGCTTGGCCGCCAAAACGCGGCGGCTCATCCTGGAAACCGCCCGCCAGATGGGCTACAAGAAGGATGCTTTCGCCAGCTCGCTCATGACCGGCAAAAACAATATTCTCGGTCTGGTGCTGACCGATCTGACCCGCGGGCTGTTCGCCCCGTTCGTAAACAGCTATCAGGAGACAGCCCGTCAGGAGGACTATGGCGTGCTGTTATGCAATCTGGAGAAGTCGGCGGACGGCCAGGCCGGCGCGATCATGCAGCTGGAGCTGCTGCGGCAGCAGCGAGTATCCGGCATCACGTTCGTGTCGAACGGGACGGCCCGCATTCCGGAGCATTATTACGACGAGCTCCTGGCGGAAGGCATTCCCTTCAATATCGTGGAGAGCCGCAGCTTGATCGAAGGCCCGGGGCATATTCGCTTCGACCATAAGGGAGCGGGGCTTGAGCTGACGCGCTATTTGCTCGGCCTTGGCCACCGCCGAATCGCTTTCGTCACTTACAGTCCTCGCATGCATAGACATATGACCCCCAAAGGACGATTCGAAGGCTACCTGGAGGCGATGAAGGAGGCGGGGCTTGCGCCGATTACCGTTTTTGAGAATCAGCATTATGCCTCGACATGCGGCGAAGAGGTGCAGCTGGCTTACCGGCTGCTGGCGAACGCCTGGGAGTCGCTGCCGTCGCCGACGGCCGTGATCGGGGCCAATGACGCTTTTGCGCTGGGGGCGCTCCATTATTTTAAAAATAGGGGAATTTCGGTACCGGATGACGTTTCGCTGGCCGGATTTGACGACCTGTATGGAGAGATGGCGGTGCCGCGCATGACTTCCATGCGCATGCCGGTGTTCGAATCCGGCTCGCTTGCGGCGCGCCTTCTGATCTCCCGAATCCGCAGCGGCGAAGAGGACAAGCGGGACAAGCTCACCTGGCTCGATTATACGGTGACCGTCAGAGAAACGACGACTCCCCCGAAGCGGTAGAGGCAGACTGTAGTGATTCGGGGATGTCGGCACGCCCGAAAAGCATACGGCCGAGGTACTGAAGCGGACCCGCTCCTCTTTGGATGCCGCAGGGCGGGCATTTCGTTCCGGTTTCGCAGTTAGTGCAATGCAATTAGTGCAATAATGATCATGCAAGCAATCGCCGGCAGTGGCCGGCGGTTGCTTTTTTTTGGCGCTGCGGCAATCAGGCGAGCCGCTGTTTGGCAGATGCCGGAGAGCTTTAGGGCCCAGCGAGATTACCGCTATTCCGCGGCGCACTGCTCCAGATACGCCTTAAGCCCCGCCGCGATGCAGCGGGCGATTTCCTCCTGCCCGGCCGGGTCCGTAAGCCGCCTGCGGTCGGATTCATTGGTCAAAAATCCCATTTCCACGATAACCGCCGGAACCTTCGCATGCTTGAGCAAATAATAGCTCTTGCCGTACCGCGGCGTCCCCTCGGCGCCGTAGAGCCGGTTGAGCGACTGCTGCAGCTGCTTGGCCAGCTCTTTGCTCTCCGGCGTCTTTTGATGCAGAACGAGCGGGCCGCTTTTGGCCGCTCGCTTGGCGGCATTTACATGCAGGCTGATCAGCGCCTTCGGCTTGAGCTCGTTGGCCAGATGGCAGCGCTGGGCGAGATCCTTTCGATGCCGCGAAGAGCTTTTCAGCCACGTGTTGTCGCTGCTTAGGGCGTAATCGCCCGTGCGGTCCAAGACTGTCGTCAGGCCCATTGCGTGCAGCTGAACGTATGTTTTCTTGGCGACCGCCAGATTGATATCTTTTTCCAAAATGCTTCCGTATGACGTTCCGCCGTCGATGCCGCCGTGTCCCGCATCGATGAGCACATCGACATTGGCGATGGCCGGAGCCGCCGCATGGATAGTTTGGGCGCAGCGGATTGCCGCCTGCTCACCGAACGCATTCGCCGGCACGGCGGTTAGGGCCGGCTTCGGCGCGAAGCTGGCAGCAGCAAGGAAAGCAGCGGTGACGATGATGATGAGCCGCAGCAAAAGTGGAGCCTCCTTTTTGCAAGTCGATATTCGTTATCGTTCGATGCTTCGCGCCGTCTCATGCACTGTGTTGGAAGAAAAGTTTCTGGAGAAAAAGGGGTTATTGCCGGCAAAGGGAGGAAATACTGACCATTATACGAATTCGCGGGAGGTTTTTCGGAATGAACCTAAGCTTGATCTTGATGATCATTCAGCTGTTTTTTGCCGTTGTTATAGGCATGTACTTCTGGAATTTGCTGCGCAATCAGCAAACCAATCGGGCAGCGGTAGATAAAGAATCCAAGAAAGAGCTGGAAAAGCTCCGCAAGCTGCGCTCCATCTCGCTCAATAAGCCGCTCGCGGAGAAGACGCGTCCTTCCGACATGGACGATATCGTCGGCCAGAAGGAAGGCTTGCGGGCGCTCAAGGCCGCGCTGTGCGGCGCCAATCCGCAGCATGTCATCATCTACGGCCCGCCCGGCGTCGGCAAAACGGCGGCGGCCCGGGTCGTGCTGGAGGAAGCGAAGAAAAACCCGGAATCGCCGTTCCGCTCGGACGCCGTCTTTACGGAGATCGACGCGACGACGGCCCGCTTCGACGAGCGCGGCATTGCAGATCCGCTCATCGGCTCGGTGCACGACCCGATTTACCAAGGGGCCGGGGCGATGGGCGTCGCCGGCATTCCGCAGCCGAAGCCGGGCGCGGTGACGAAGGCGCATGGCGGCATCCTGTTCATCGATGAGATCGGCGAATTGCATCCGCACCAAATGAATAAATTATTAAAGGTGCTTGAAGATCGAAAGGTGTTTCTGGAAAGCGCCTATTACAATTCGGAGGATACCAATATTCCCGGATATATTCACGAGGTGTTCCAGAACGGTCTGCCCGCCGATTTTCGGCTGGTGGGCGCTACGACGCGCAACCCGCAGGAGTTGCCTCCGGCGATCCGTTCCCGCTGCATGGAGATTTATTTCCGGCCGCTGCTCCCGGACGAAATCGGGCAAATCGCCGCGCGGGCGATCAAGAAGATCGGCTTTCCCGCGAACGACCAGGCCGTCGAGGTCATCAAAAAATACGCGACGAACGGCCGGGAAGCGGTCAATATCGTTCAGCTGGCCGCGGGACTCGCGCTGACCGACCAGCGCAAGGAAGTGACGGCGGCGGATGTGGAGTGGGTCGTCAACAGCTCGCAAATGGCGCCCCGGCCGGAGCGGAAAATTCCCGCCAAGCCGGAGGTCGGTTTCGTCAACGGGCTGGCCGTGTACGGGCCGAACCTTGGCACCTTGCTCGATATTGAAGTCAGCGCCATCCCCGTCGTTCCGCCGGGAAGCGGCCGCTTTACGATTACCGGCGTCGTCGATGAGGAAGAGATGGGAGGCGGCTCGCGGACGCTGCGCCGCAAGAGCATGGCCCGCGGCTCGGTGGAGAATGTGCTGACGATATTGCGGCGGCTTGGTCTCGACCCTTACAATTACGATTTGCATATCAACTTCCCCGGAGGGATACCGATCGACGGTCCTTCGGCCGGCGTCGCCATGGCGACGGCGATCGCCTCGGCCATCAAGCGCATTCCGGTCGACAACCGGATCGCGATGACCGGCGAAGTCAGCATTCACGGCAAGGTCAAGCCGGTCGGCGGCGTCATCGCCAAGGTAGAGGCCGCTTTCCAGGCCGGAGCGGAAAAAGTGATTATTCCGAAGGAGAACTGGCAGGAAATATTCGCAGGTTTAAACGGGCTTCAGGTCATACCGGTCGATACGGTGGAGGAAGTGCTGAGCCACGCGCTGGGACTTCAGCTGTCGGATCAGACGAACAATATGACGCCGGCGCAAGAGACGATGCCTGCCCCTTCGGTGACGGTACTGCACGCCGATGCGCTCGAATAGAGCCCATTGGCGTCTCTTTTTGCCAAGATCGTCTGCAGGACGGGCTCCATTGGTGTTTTCATAACAATTTTGTTACAATGTAAATCACAGCTTGATAATGGTCTGGAGGTGCTCGAGGATGGGACCTAACAAACATAAGGTGCGCCGTCTTCCGCTTCTGCCGCTGCGGGGGCTGCTCGTATACCCGAGCATGGTGCTGCATCTGGACGTGGGCAGGGAAAAGTCGGTGCGGGCCCTCGAGAAAGCAATGGTTGAGGACAGCATGATACTCCTTTGTTCGCAATCCGAAGTCAATATCGAAGAGCCGAAGAAAGAAGACATCTACCGGGTTGGCACGATCTCCCGGGTGCGGCAAATGCTCAAGCTTCCGAACGGGACGATCCGCGTGCTCGTGGAAGGCGTCGTACGCGCCGAGATTACGGAATATTTGACGAACGACGAGTTCTACGAGGTGCAGGTTCGCGAGCTTCCGGAGCAGGAGCATTCCGACCCGGAGATTGACGCGCTGATGCGCACGGTACTCAGCCAATTCGAGCATTATATCAACTTGTCCAAGAAAGTGACGCCGGAGACGCTTGCCGCAGTATCGGATATCGACGAACCCGGCCGGCTGGCGGACGTCATCTGCAGTCATTTATCCTTAAAGATCAAAGATAAGCAGGAAATTTTGGAGACGATCGATGTGCGGGAGCGGCTGGAGAAAATGCTCGGCATCCTGAACAACGAGCGCGAGGTGCTGGAGCTCGAACGCAAAATAAGCCAGCGCGTCAAGAAGCAGATGGAGAAGACGCAGAAGGAATATTATTTGCGCGAGCAGATGAAGGCGATTCAGAAGGAGCTCGGCGAGAAAGAAGGCCGGGCGGGCGAGGCCGAGGAGCTGCGCTCCCAGCTGGCGGAGAAGCATGTGCCGGACAAAGTTCGGGAGAAGATCGAGAAGGAAATCGAACGGCTGGAGAAAATGCCCGCTACCTCCGCGGAAGGCTCGGTCGTGCGCAATTACATCGATTGGCTGCTGGCATTGCCGTGGAGCGAGATGACGGAAGACGATCTCGACATTCAAAAAGCCGAGCAAATCTTGAACGAGGATCATTACGGCCTGGAGAAGCCGAAGGAACGGGTGCTCGAATATTTGGCTGTGCAGAAGCTGGTGAAGAAGCTGAAAGGGCCGATTCTGTGCCTGGTCGGGCCGCCCGGTGTCGGCAAAACGTCGATCGCCCGCTCGATCGCCCGCTCGCTCGGACGGGAATTCGTCCGCATTTCGCTGGGCGGCGTGCGCGACGAGGCGGAAATCCGCGGACACCGAAGAACGTACGTCGGCGCGATGCCGGGGCGCATTATCCAGGGGCTGAAAACGGCAGGCACCGCCAATCCCGTATTTCTGCTCGACGAGATCGACAAGATGGCGATGGATTTTCGCGGCGACCCGGCTTCGGCGCTGCTTGAGGTGCTCGATCCGGAGCAGAACAATACGTTCAGCGACCATTATGTCGAGATCCCGTTCGACCTCTCCAACGTCATGTTCATCACGACGGCCAATGCGATTCATTCGATTCCGCGGCCGCTGCTCGATCGAATGGAGGTGCTCTATATTCCGGGCTATACCGAGCTTGAGAAGCTGCATATCGCCAGCCGCTATTTGCTGCCGAAGCAGCAGCGGGATCACGGGCTCGAGGAAGGCCAGCTGAAGCTGGAGGAAGCGGCGCTGATGAAGGTGGTGCGCGAATATACGCGCGAAGCGGGCGTCCGCAACCTGGAGCAGCAAGTTTCCTCCATCTGCCGCAAGGCGGCGAAGCAGATTGTCGCCGGCTCGTCCGCGGTGGAAGTGACAGCGGATAATCTGAAGGAATATCTCGGCCCGCCCAAATTCCGCTACGGTATGGCCGAGGAGCAGGATCAAATCGGGGCGGTGACGGGGCTTGCCTGGACCGAGGTCGGCGGCGACACGCTCGTGATCGAGGTGACGGTTATGCCGGGCAACGGCAAGCTGACCTTGACCGGCAAATTGGGCGACGTGATGAAGGAATCCGCCCAGGCGGCGTTCAGCTATACGCGTTCCAAGGTGGAGCAGTTCCGGATGCAGCCGGATTTCCACGAGAAATTCGACATTCATATCCATATCCCCGAAGGGGCGATTCCGAAGGACGGACCTTCTGCGGGCATTACGATGGGCACGGCGCTCATTTCCGCGCTGACCAACATTCCGGTATCGCGGCATGTGGCGATGACGGGCGAGATTACGCTGCGCGGCCGCGTGCTGCCGATCGGCGGCTTGAAGGAGAAAAGCTTGGCCGCCCATCGGGCAGGCATCCGCACCGTCATTATTCCGAAGGACAACGTTAAAGATTTGGAGGAAATCCCGGAGAGCGTAAGGCAGGATTTGAGCTTTATTCCGGTATCCCATATGGACGAAGTGCTGGAGCATGCGCTCGTCAAACCGGTCGAAGTGTAACATTTTTGGTTGAAAGAGGGAGAGGGTATGAAAGTCAATCAGGCTGAATTCGTGATCAGCGCGGTTGGCCCCAGCCAATACCCGGGAGGCGCCCTGCCGGAGATCGCTCTGGCAGGGCGCTCCAATGTCGGCAAGTCGTCGCTCATCAATCGCCTGATTAACCGCCGCAATTTGGCCCGGACAAGCTCCAAGCCGGGCAAGACGCAGCAGTTGAATTATTACCGCATCAATCAGGATCTGTATTTCGTCGATTTGCCGGGCTACGGCTATGCGAAAGTCTCCAAAACGGAGCGGGCCAAATGGGGCAAATTCATCGAGCAATATTTGCTGAAGCGGGAATTTTTACGCCTTGTGCTGCATGTCATCGATTTGCGCCATCCTCCTTCCAAGGATGACATCGCGATGCATGAGTGGCTCATGTACCATAAAGTGCCGGTCTGCCTCGTCCTGACGAAAGCGGACAAGGTACCTAGAGGCAAATGGGCAAAGCATACGAAAATCATCAAAGAGGAGCTGCAGGCTGACCCGGCGGTGCCGGTCATTCTCTTCTCCTCCGAGACGGGCCACGGCAAAGACGAGCTGTGGAGCGTTATCGAGCGGTATGCCGGCCTCGCTGCCGCGGCGGACGGTGGCCAGAAAGAGGCTGCGGATGCTTCTGGCTCCGCCGCCGCGGGAGACACGGGAGAAGAGACTGCGGCAGACGATGGAGGAGCCGATGCGCCCGCCGACCGCCACCATGCGGCCAACCGCGCGCCGGGGGGCGCGCGCGGCGCATCCGCCGGCACAGAGGAAACGGCTTCCGCCGATGGCCGCGCTCCGCAGCAATCATAGTTTTACCGCCAGAGCTCCGTGCTTGCACGGAGCTCTGGCGGCGTTCAGGCAGTTTAAGCAGTTTAATCGGACGTCGCCTGCGGTACCTGAAATTTTGGCCCGTGGATCAACCCCAAATTTTCAATAGGGCCAGCAAATGTTGTATAATGTTGTATTTTGTACAACAAAAACGGGGGGTTAGGCCCTATTTGCGGCTCAATGTTGCACTTTGTGCAATATTTTGGGCGATGTTCCCGGGTTTGAAGCCATTCGCACCTAAATTGTTGTACAAAGTGCAACATTATCCTTCCTCTGATGCGAAGAGGCCGGAAAATGTTGCATTATTTGCAGGATTTGTTGCCTTATGTGCTCAGGTGTGCCAATTGCGCTGACCCGACATCTGCAGCAAGCGCGTTTGTCCCCTCATGCGCCTGGGCGCGCTCGGGGAGGGGCAGCGCCAACGCTAGCCACAGAGCTTATTTTACTCGCAACGCTCGATTTGAGATTCTAACGTTGGTGAGCGGCCTTATTTCGCATGGTTGGCTACCAGAATCAGCGTTTTTGACAAACTAGCGCTGCACGGTTTCGTTACATTTTTAACAGGGCATGATTCGGCGAAATAGCGTTTTTCACCAGCGCTAGAGATATGATTGCGGGCCGGAAGCTTTCAGAAGGTCCGCTTTTCGCTCTTGGTCAGCTTCTCCGTAGCGCGTTGCCCCGGTGGTCAGCTTCTCCGTAGTGCGCTGCCCCGGTTTACGCCGCCTAAGCGCTGCCCTGCGGGCTTGAGTTCTGATCACGGCTTGCAAACGCGAAAACCGCTCGCAACTTGAACCAAGTCATGGAGCGTTTTTTTTCGCGCATGGTCTGTACCAAGAAAAACGGCCGCTAAAAGCGCGGCCGCCACGCCATCCTTGATGCCGCGTCGATAGACGTTGTTTACGGCAGCAGCTCCTCTAGCTCGTAATCCCACCACAGCCGGGAACGGCCCTTCGTCAGATCGACGATGCGGTTCATTTTGCGATCGACCACAATCAGCCGGCCTTCTTGATCGACATAGCCTTTGCCCGTTCCATCATATACCGCCAGCGGCTCCGATGTGCCGTCAGGATGAATCCGGCCGTACCATTCCTTCTGCTCCGATAACAGGGGCACGTGGCTGTCGTAATATGTTTTGTAACGGTCGTTGTACGCTTTGACAATAAGCGAGCCCCCGGACTCCGCCCGGATTACATCGATATCCTTGACGCCCCATTCGCCGTTCCAGTCGATCATTGTGCCATCCGCCTTCAGTAGCAGCGCTTCGCCGTTCACGTTCGGCGTGCGGGACGTCAAGGGCTCCGCGGCTTCGCTGACGATCCACCACGAGCCATCCGGATTGCCCAGCACCCTCGTCGGCAGCTGCTGCATACCCGGCACTTCCGTCGCCGCCTGATCTCGCAGGACGAACAGGCGGTGCTCGTACGGCGTATATGGAGCCGGTATATGCTTCAAATAGGAGACCGATACGGCGGCAAGCTGCAGATGCTCGTCCAGCTTCATCACCCGGCCCTGCACGTCGATCCCCTGATATTCGTACTCTGGCCGTTGGGCAAAGAAATCAGCGGCCTTCTCCTTGTACGGCTTCAAGCTGAGCAGCTCGTTCCCTGCGTAGCGAACCGAATCGCCGTCAACCGTCACGGCGGCCTGCGGATCGGCTGCGAAAGGCTGTCCCCAGGCCAGCGCCTGAGCCTGCTGCCGGACAGCAGCCTCCTTCTGCCCGTCCGTACGGTCCGGATTCCCCGTCAGCTTCTTGTCGATTTGGACCAGGCCGCTGGGGACTGTCTCCGCATAATAGTACTGCTCGTCGTCGTACACGATCTTGTGCAGCACCTTTTTCTGCGGGGATACGATGCTGAATCCGGCCTCCGGGCTCCAGTCGATCAGGAGGCCAAGCTCCGTTCGGGCAAACCGCCAAGTCATCGGCATATAGGGCACGCCCCCGAATTCCAGCAGCGGGTAAGGCTCGGTATCGTTATGAATCGATTGCCCGTTCAACCGGATCGGGTAAGTCGGCCTGATCCCTTTTTGCGGCTCCTGCGCGCCGGCTTCAGCCCGCTTCGCCACTTCCTCATTCAGCTCCAGTCTGCGGCCTTGCGGGCTCCCTTGTTCGACAGACAAGCTTCCGTCGGCGCCGCGGGTCACTGTAATGCCCAGCGCCTGGCTGTACTCCGGCGTTAGCGGAAGATAGGTCATCTCTCTATACAAAAGCGGGGAGACGCCGCTCCCCGGACGAACGCTGACGCCGTTGACCGTCACAGGAAAGCCCGGCGCTTGCGCCTCGATCGCTTCGCCTGCCGCCAGCGCCTGCCGTTCCGGCCATCCGGCACATGCCGCCCCAACGGTCAGCAGCAATCCGAGGAAAGCGGCAAGCCGCCTTCGGCTCCTCATTTTCATGGAACCCCCTCCTGCTATCTCAGGTGACGAACGATGACGAACGATTCGCTTGTCATCGTCGTCTATAATATACAATTATATACAAGTGGACGAGATTTGCAGACATTTGGTTGCGGACCCAGGGCGACAAAAGGCATCAAGCCGGCAATCTTGTCAGGGACGATGCGGAACGAGCGCCGCTTCGACGAAGATCGCCGCGGCTCAAGGAAGCTCCAGGGCGTGAAACGGCGGCGGCTCGGGAGCATATGCCGAATGAGCCGGCAGCGGCCTGCAGCGGGCTAAGCTGGTCGGGGCACTGGTTGTTTTTTTGCCGATGCCCCAAGGAAACAACGGAACTTAGCAAGCGAGCGGGAGGATACAGCGAATTCCCCCGGCAATCTTCGGTGAGAAAGCGAAATTTTCTGATTTTAGGGCCAAATTCAAAACCGGGAAAGCAGGAATATTAAATAATTATGTAGTATAATGTATATAGACAATAGAGCACGTGCAGGCTTCAAAGGTTTGAAAACTATGAATCGAGGGATTTTTATGGCAATGAGGTTAGCGACTGAATATGTCAAAGCCTACATGCAACTGACGGAAGCCGAGATGGCCGCGTTCATCCAGATTTTCGCTGACCATCAGGCATCCCTCCAAGTGAAGGTGCTGGAAAACGGTAACCAAGAGGTGGTATTGCAGGACGATGCGGGAGCGGAAGTTACCCTGTCGTTCGAACGGAATGCGAACGTATATATTTGCCAAGGAAGCTGTCGGATCAAGAACAGGAATTTGGTCAACGCCATGCGCAAGGCGGTTGCTGCATTTAAGGGCGACGCCGTCGTGCACCGAATTTATCCAACATACACGATGATCTACACCTACAAGCACGGCAATGTCATCAAGATTGTCGAGAGCAAGAACGGGGTGGAGAATGTCGTTTTCGAATACAAGGACACCGTCGGTCAACTGGAACGCTTGTTCCGCAAAAATGAAGTGGAGCAGGAAATTGCCTCCATCCGCACGCAAGTCAACGCTTTGCTCGATCTGCGCAACGACATGGGAGAAGCCGCGATCCGCGAGCATATCGATGAACGGCTGGCCAGGCTGACGCATCGGTTGTTCGTACTCGAAGCGTAATATATAGACGTTTGCGACGTGCGATCCCTGCATCATCGCCCGTCACCTTCATTGTTGAACATCCAGCCTGTGGAGATAGACGCCTGCTGCTTGCGCGGTACCATCGGATGATGAAACACGGGCTGCGCACCCTGGGCTATTACAAATAGATGCCTATGACGAACAATTCCTGCTATTTTCATTGCACCGGCAAAACCCCGGACGTCCGCTCGACGGATGCCGGGGTTCGTTCATGTCGGGCTGCGGTATTTCGGTAGAAAGGCACACATCGTCCAAGCGTGGCACATATTGTATTCAATGGATGGACGGCAAAGGGCGAGCGCACAAGGAATTATTTTTTTCGGCCTAAAAAAGGTATTGCATTTTTGCCTGATAGATGTTATTTTTATTCTCGTTGAAAACAAAATAGGAACCAGGATTCACTCAGGACATGTAATGTTGCGAGAGATTATTCCCTCGAGAAGTGAATGACGTAGGTCCTAGCGGATGAAATTTTCAAAACATTTTATTCCTAGGAAGGGGGAACCGGAAGATGGAATACTCAACTTTCGGACGACACGTTGCCGTAGATGCATGGGGAGTCGATTTTGAACTTCTCAACAATGCGGAATGGCTGCAAGCTCAAATGGTAGAAGCTGCTGAGGTTTGTGGAGCGACTGTATTGTCGGTGCAAGCCAAACAATTTGAACCCCAAGGCGCAACTGTGCTGGTAATGCTTTCGGAAAGCCATCTCTCCATCCATACGTATCCTGAGAAAGGTTTCGCGGCGCTCGACTGTTATACCTGTGGCGAAACGGTGGATCCGCAATTGGCTATCGACTACATGCTGGCTGCGCTGAGGCCCGAGACGGCGCATGCGAAGAAGCTGATTCGCGGTCTGGGCGAACTGAAGGTAGAGACGCCCGCTATGAAGCAATTGCAAACAGCGAAATAACGACGCCTGTCACGGCGGTTACCGTAACCACGGAGCATTCCGTGGTTATTTCTTTTTGGCCTGGTGATTGCTTGGCGCAGCATTCCGTGCGTATAGCGGACGTTTTTTTGGATGAAAATAGGAATTGAACGCATGGGACAAGCCAATCCTTCATCATCGGTCGTCACCTGCGGTACTGAAGCTCCGCCGACAAACTTCGCTGAACGAACAGCCGAATGGTCAGGATAGCGGCTTCTTGTTTCAAAGTTTTCATAAATTCGTGTCGGAAAAGCTCGCAAAGCTGTGCTATAATAAATTGACAATCATCACAAGGAGGAGGCAGGTGAACCCCATGCATATCGTCGTAGCGGGACTGAATTACAGAACGGCACCCGTGTCCATCCGCGAGAAATTCACGTTCGCGCAAGAGGATTTGCCAAGGGCGCTGAAGAAGCTCCAAGAGACGAAGAGCATCATGGAATGCGTCATTGTGGGAACCTGCAACCGGACGGAGCTGTACGTTGTCGACGACCGCCAGCAGCTGTGCGCGCATCATCTGCGCACTTTCCTGGAAAGCTGGTTCGGGATACCGAGACAAGAATTCAACAAGCATTTGTACGTCTACGAGAACGAGCAGGCGATCCGCCACCTGTTCCGCGTTGCGAGCGGACTGGATTCGATGGTGATCGGGGAAACGCAAATTTTGGGGCAAGTGCGCGATGCGTTCATGCTGGCGCAAAGCGATAAAACGACCGGCATTATGTTCAATACGCTGTTCAAGCAGGCGATTACGATGGCCAAGCGGGCGCACAGCGAGACCGGGATCGGTGAAAATGCGGTGTCGGTCAGCTATGCCGCCGTGGAACTGGGCAAGCGCATCTTCGGCAGCTACGATCGCAAGAAGGTGCTGATCATCGGCGCGGGCAAGATGAGCGAGCTGACCGTGAAGCATCTGTACGCGAACGGAGCGGACCGCGTCGTCGTCGTTAACCGCACCTTGCCAAGAGCCCGCGAGCTGGCGGACAAATTCGGCGGCGTGGCGGATACGATGGATCGGCTGCTCCGGCATCTTGAGGAAGCGGATATCGTCATCAGCTCGACCGGCGCCTCCGGCTTGGTGCTGACCAAGGACGACGTTGCCCGGATGATGAGCAAGCGCCGTTCGCGCCCGCTGTTCATGATCGACATCGCCGTGCCGCGGGATCTCGATCCGGCATTAAGCGAGCTGCCGAATGTTTATCTCTACGATATCGACAATCTGCAGACGATCGTGAACGCTCACCTTGAGGAAAGGCGTCGCGCCGCGGTCGAGATCGAGCGGATGATCGATGAAGAGATCGCCGCCTTCGAGCTGTGGAAGAAGACGCTGGGCGTCAGCCCCGTCATTCAAGCGCTGCAGACCAAGGCATCCGCCATTCATGAGGAGACGATGGACAGTCTGATCAAGAAGCTGCCCGATCTGGACGAGCGGGAGCTGAAGGTCATCCGCAAGCTGACGAAGAGCATCGTCAACCAGATGCTTCGCGACCCGATTATCCGCATTAAAGAGATGGCCGCAGGTCGCCACGGCGACGAAGCGCTGGAAATTTTCACGAAAATATTTGCTCTGGAAGAGCAGCTGGCCGAGCTTGAACGGGCGGAACAGACGGACCGCCGCACGGCAGCGGGAGCGCGGCAGGAGCCCGCGGAGGAACTGCTGTCCAAAGTGATCAAGGCTGCCGTGGCCGACTCATTGGTCAAAGCCTGAGCGGGAGTGATTCGCCGATGGTCACGCAAGGCTGGTTCTATGATTCCATTATTTATATCTACGCCCTGAGCCTCCTGTTTTACTTCTCGGACTTCGTCGGTCCGAACCGAAGCGCGAAACGGATGGGGACAGGGTTGCTTTCGTTTGTATGGGTGCTGCAGACGGTCTATTTGATATACAGCCTGTTCGTCCGCGGCGGGCTGGCGACGCTATCGCGATTCGAAACGCTGTTTTTGCTTTCGTGGCTGCTCGTTGCCATATCGCTTGTCGTAAACCGTTTCTTTCGGATCGAGCTGTTCGTCTTTCTGGTGAACCTGTTCGGCTTTGCGATTCTTGCTTTGAATTTTTTCAGCAATCCGAACGTCTCTCCGACATTGGCACATTGGAATATTAACGACGAGCTGCTGTTCGTTCACGTGTCGCTGTCGGTGGCCAGCTATGCCGCTTTCGTCGTCTCGGCCGTCTTCTCGGGCATGTACCTGTTTTTGCACCGCAAGCTGAAAGACAAGCAGTGGTCCGCTCAGATGAAGCGGCTGCCCAGCCTGGAGAAAATGTCGCGCTATGCCATGGTAGCGGTCGCGGCGGGAACGCCGCTGCTGCTGACCGCCATGACGCTCGGCTTCGTCTGGATTTCGCTGCAGGGCGAGCCGTCCATGTTCTTCGATCCGAAGGTGATCAACTCCTGGTTCGTGCTGCTGGCCTACCTGTTCTACATATTTCAGCGCGGGCTGCTGAAAATGCCCGGCAACCGGCTGGCTTTGTGGAATTTGGCTGCGTTCGTCATTATGGTGCTGAATATCGCCTTCTCGAATGTATATTCTTCGTTTCATCAATGGTCTTGAGGCCATAGGGAGGAGATCGGCATGAGCGAGCGAAGCCATCGGGCCGAAGTTCGGCCGCTGTATCCGGTGATGCTGGATTTGACCGGCGAGCCATGCGTCGTCATCGGCGGCGGCCGCGTCGGCGAGCGCAAGGCGGCGGGGCTGCTGGCCGCGGGGGCGGACGTCACGGTTGTCAGCCCCCGCCTGACGCCGCGGCTCAGCGCCTTGGCCGCGGAGGGGCGCATACGGGCTCTGCTGCGCCCGTATGCGCCCGGGTTGGCCGCGCTCGCTGAGGCGCGGCTCGTCTTCGCCGCGACCGACGACGCGGCGGTGAACAAGGCTGTGCTTGCCGAGGCGCGGAAGCTCGGCAAGCTGGCGAACGCCGCCGACGCGCCGGAGGCGAGCGGGTTTCATGTGCCGGCCGTCGTGCGGCGGGGCCGGCTGACGCTTGCGGTCGCGACGGCGGGAGCGAGCCCGGCGGTTGCCGCGAAGCTGAAGCGGCAACTGGAGGCGGCGTACGGCGAGGAATACGCGCCGTACCTGGAGCTGCTGCACGAGCTGCGCGGCGTCGTGCAGCAGCGTGCCGCAGGCGCCGCGCGCAGTGCGGATGGCGCGCACGGCGCGGTCCCTGCGCCTGCCGCAGATGGCGCACACGGCGCGGTCCCTGCGCCTGCCGCAGACGCCTCACACGGCGCGCGCGGCGCAGCGCGGGCGGACATTTTCCGCGCGATGCTCGACTGGCCGCTGCCGGAGCTGCTGCGCGCCGGCCGGCTGACGCCGGAGCGGCGCGCGCAGCTCGTGGACATGGCGGCAGCGGAGCCGACCGCGGAAGGCATGGGGCGCATCGCCCGCTGGCTGAACAGCCTGCTGCCGGACAATCAATAGCCACTCTGGAGGGAGTTCATGCGCAAAATTATCGTGGGCACGCGCCAAAGCGCGCTCGCCCTTACGCAAACAGGCCAAACCGTGGAGCAGCTGAACAAGCTGTGCCGGGAGCGGGGCATCGAAGCCGAATTCGAGCTGAAGAAGATCGTGACGAAGGGGGACCGGATTCTTGACGTAACGCTGTCCAAGGTCGGCGGCAAAGGGCTGTTCGTCAAGGAAATCGAGCAGGCGATGCTGGACGGGGAGATCGATATCGCCGTTCACAGCATGAAAGATATGCCGTTCGAGCTGCCGGACGGCTTGATCGTCGGAGCGGTTCCGCAGCGGGAGGATCCGCGCGATTGTCTGATCGCAAGAGAAGCGACGACGTTTCTGGACTTGCGGGCAGGAGCCAAGATCGGCACGAGCAGCCTGCGTCGCTCCAGCCAGCTGCTGCATGCGCGGCCGGACCTGCAGCTGGAGCCGATCCGGGGCAACATCGATTCGCGGCTGCGCAAGCTGGAGACGGAAGGTTTCGACGCCATCGTGCTGGCGGCGGCCGGGCTTCACCGCGTCGGCTGGCAGGAGCGCATCACCGAATATATCGACCCGGCGCTTTGCCTTCCCGCTGTCGGGCAGGGGGCGCTGTGCATCGAATGCCGGGAGGACGACGAATTCGTGCGGCAGGTGCTGAGCGCGCTGCGGCATGAGCCGACCGAAACGGCGGTCGCCGCCGAGCGGCGCTTCCTTGGCAGGCTCAACGGCGGATGCCAAGTGCCGATTGGAGCCTACGCCCAGTGGAAGGAAGAGAACGGAGCCCGGACGATCGAGCTGTGCGGCATGGTTGGCTCGCCGGACGGGACGCAGATGCTTAAGGAGACGCTGACCGGAACCGATCCGGATCAATTGGGACTGGCGGTAGCAGAGGCGCTGATCGAGCGGGGGGCTGCGCGCCTTCTCGCCAACTAGCGAAAGACGAGTGGAGGAGAACGGCCTATGAGTAAAGGGATCGTTTATTTGGTCGGAGCCGGCCCCGGGGATCCGAAGCTGATTACTATTCGCGGGCTGGAGGCGATCCGGCGGGCTGATGTCGTAGTCTACGATCGTCTGGCCAGCCCGCGTCTCCTGAAGCATATGAAGCCTGGAGCGGAAAAAATATTTGTCGGCAAGCTGCCCGACAAGCATTCGATGAAGCAGGAGGATATCAACCGGCTGCTGGTCGAATTGGCGCTTCAGGGCCGGGTCGTCACCAGGCTGAAGGGCGGCGATCCCAGCGTGTTCGGGCGCGTTGGGGAAGAAGCGGAAGCGCTGTGGGAGCGCGGCATTCCGTTCGAGATCGTGCCTGGCATCACATCGGCGATCGCCGTTCCGGCATACGCGGGCATTCCGGTGACGCACCGCGATTTCACGTCCTCCTTCTCGATCGTAACAGGACATGAATACAAGAACAAAACGTATACTAACGTTAATTGGGAAAATTTGGCCCAGGCTTCAGGCACGCTCATTTTCCTGATGGGTGTGGCGAATCTGGAGCATATTTGCTCTCAGCTGATGCAGTGCGGCAAGTCGCCGGACACGCCGGTCGCCCTGATCCGTTGGGGGACGTGGATGGAGCAGCAGACGCTGACCGGCACGCTGGCGGACATCGTGGAGAAGGTGCGGTCGGCGAACTTCCAATCGCCGGCCGTGACGATCGTAGGCGAAGTGGTCAAGCTGAGGGAGAAGCTGGCCTGGTTCGAGAAAAAGCCGCTGTTCGGGAGGCGGATTCTCGTCACCCGCGCCCGTTCTCAGGCGAGCGACCTCTCTGCGCAGATCGAAGAGCTCGGCGGCGAGCCCGTCGAATTTCCGGTTATCCGCACGCAGCCTGCTTCCGACCCGCAAGCTGCCGACCGCAGGGACGAGGCGTTGCGCCGTTTGGCCGAGTACGACTGGGTCATGTTCACGAGCGTGAACGGCGTGGAGCATTTTTTCGCCCGGCTACGCGAGCTTCGCATCGATATTCGGGCGCTCGCTGGCGCCCGGATCGCCGCAGTCGGCCCGAAAACCGAAGAAGCGCTGCTTAAGCGGGGACTGCTCTGCGAGCTGCTGCCGGCCGTGTTCCAGGCGGAAGCGCTGCTTGAAGCGGTGCAGGGGCTGCTCGTTCCCGGACAGAAAGTGCTGCTGCCGACGGCCAATATCGCCAGAGATACGCTGCAGCAGGGCTTAAATGCCCTCGGGCTCGATGTGACGAAGATCGATATGTACGAGACGGTGCTGGACGGCGAGGGCGGCGAAGAAGTGCTGGAGCTGCTGCGCGAAGGGAAGATCGACACGGTGACGTTTACCAGCTCCTCCACGGTGACGAATCTGCTGAAGGCGCTGGAGCTGGCCGGGGCAGGCAATCCCCGGGAGCTGCTGCGCAGCTGTAGAATCGCCAGCATCGGCCACAAGACGGCCGAGACGCTGGCTCAGGCGGGGCTGCCTGCCTCCGACGTGGCGGAGGAGGCGACGATCGATTCGCTCGTCGCCAGTCTGTGCAGGCCGTACCCCGGCGGCGGGCAGTAGGTATTTGAAAACGACGTTACTCCCAAGATAAAGGAGGATGCGGCAATGTCCTATCCGATCGTAAGACACCGCCGTCTTCGCAGCTCGGCGGCCATGCGCAATTTGGTGCGCGAGCATGCGGTGACGGTGAACGATCTCATATATCCGATTTTTATCGTGCGGGGCGAAGGGATCAAGAACGAAATTCCTTCCATGCCCGGCGTCTATCAATGGTCGCTCGACCGCCTGGAAGAAGAGATTCGGGAAGTATCCGAACTCGGCATCCAGGCCGTGCTGCTGTTCGGCGTCGAGGATCACGGCGCCAAGGACGCGCACGGCAGCGGCGCATACGATGCGAACGGCATCGTGCAGCAGGCGACGCGCCGCATCAAGGAGCTGAATCCGGAGCTGCTC
Organism: Paenibacillus ginsengihumi DSM 21568; assembly: GCF_000380965.1. Lineage (GTDB taxonomy): Bacteria > Bacillota > Bacilli > Paenibacillales > NBRC-103111 > Paenibacillus_G > Paenibacillus_G ginsengihumi. Next base: position 25,129 of record NZ_KB905553.1, read on the forward strand.
GTCGTTGCGGATACGTGTCTCTGCGAATTTACCGATCACGGCCACTGCGGCGTCGTTCATTACGACGAGCGCAAGGGGCAAGCGGACGTCCTGAATGATCCGTCGCTCGAGCTGCTGGTCAAGGCGGCCGTCTCCCAGGCCGAGGCGGGAGCGGATATCATCGCGCCGTCGAACATGATGGACGGCTTCGTGCAGGCGATTCGCCGGGGGCTGGACGAAGCAGGCTACGAGAACGTGCCGATCATGTCCTACGCCGTCAAATACGCCTCTTCCTTCTACGGCCCGTTCCGTGACGCGGCCAATTCGGCGCCGCAGTTCGGCGACCGCAAGACATATCAGATGGACCCGGCCAACGCGCGCGAGGCGCTGCGCGAGGCGGATTCCGACGCGGCCGAAGGGGCCGACATGCTGATGGTGAAGCCGGCGCTGGCGTACATGGACATGATCCGCGCGCTGCGCGACCGCTATCTTCACCCGATCGTCGCCTACAACGTCAGCGGCGAGTTTTCGATGATCAAGGCTGCGGCGGCAAGCGGCTGGATCGACGAGAAGGCGATCGTGCTGGAGACGATGACCGGCTTCAAACGGGCCGGAGCCGATCTCATCATTACGTATTTTGCCAAAGATATCGCCCGCTGGCTTCGATCCTAAGCGCTAAGAAAACATATACCGAAGCCCCATTCAAGGAGGAGCGACCGCGGCTTTCGCGGTTGTTTTTCTTGGTACAGAAAGTCGCACTTCGCTTTATCGCTTCAGCAAAGTTAAACGTTCTGCAGCGTTCCAAAAAAAACGCGCCCGAAGGAACTTTCCCTTCGGGCGCGTTTTTTGCGCTGCGGCGCGGCTTCGCTTGTCGCCTATTCTTCCTTGGGAACGAGCTGATAGATGTCCCCGTTCTCGAACGTATCGATCAGCCGCTCAAGCCAAAGATAATACTTGACGGCCTCCTTCATTTTGGCCTGATCTTTGGCGATTACCTCTTGCAGTTCCGCATTGTCCGGATCGCTTGCGGCCAGCCGTTCCAGCTCCGCGAGCGATTTGCGAACCGCCTGAAGATTCATTTCCACCGATTTGCGCCACTTGATGACGAAATAGTCCGCGAACGTCTGATGCCAGTCCGACTCAACTTCATACAGGTCTTTGCGGCTTCCTTTCTCCCACACCTTGTGAACCATCTTCAGGTCGAGCAGCGTACGGACGCCCGTGCTCATGCTCGTCTTGCTCATGCCCATGCCCTCGCCCATATCGTCGAGCGTCATCGGTTTATCTTGAAAGAACATCATGCCGTACAGATGGCCCGTAGATAACGTAACGCCGTATAAGTCCATGTTTTTACCGATCGATTCGATGACCCGCTTGCGGGCTTTCTGAATGGCGTCGGATTGCTCGCGGGACAAGCCCGTCCACTCCGTCATTGTTCTCTGCCTCCTGGAGCTGTGCTCGACCGACAATAGTCGGCAAGTCGTACACTTTATTTTATGAAACAAGTTGCGGAAAGTAAAGATGGTGATCGGTTAGGAAAAGGGAGTATATCGGAGTATATTGTACGTAAAGTACGTAAAGTTTTTACTGAATAAACGATATGAACGAATATAACTTTTGACTTGGAATAAACATGCAAGTAAACTTTGTACTATGATTGCTAAAATGGCGCTCCGCGGAAATTCCTCTCCATCCGCTTGGCGTCCATAAGGACGGAATTCGGTGGCTGCGAGCCTCACGGCTTTGCGGCGAATCGCTATTTTCGTTTTGAAGGAAAAGAGGTGCAGGGGGTTACATGATCGAAGTCAAGGAACTGACGAAAATATTCGGAACGAATCCCGAAAGGGGGGTACCGCTGCTTCGCAAAGGAATGTCCAAGCAGCAAATTTTTAAAGAAACGAAGCTGACAGTCGGCGTCAATCGGGCAAGCTTTACGGTGAACGAAGGGGAAATCTTCGTCATCATGGGGCTGTCGGGGAGCGGCAAGTCGACGCTGATCCGCATGCTCAACCGGCTGATCGAGCCGACGTCGGGACATATTTTGATCCGGGGTGAAGATATCGTCGCCATGAACGACGAACGTCTCAGGCAGCTGCGCCGCAAGCAGATGAGCATGGTTTTCCAGAAGTTCGCTTTGCTTCCTCACAAGACGGTGGCAGAGAATGTGGAATTTGGCCTGGAAATTCAGGGCGTGCCCAAATCGGTCCGGCGCAATAAAGCGCGGGAGTCGCTGCAGCTCGTAGGTCTTGCCGATTGGGAAGACAGTTATCCCGATCAGCTCAGCGGCGGCATGCAGCAGCGGGTCGGACTGGCCAGGGCGCTGGCCAACGATCCGGACGTGCTGCTGATGGACGAAGCGTTCAGCGCGCTGGACCCGCTCATTCGCAAAGATTTGCAGGAAGAGCTGAGGGAGCTGCAGGAAAAGCTCAAGAAGACGATTATTTTCATTACCCACGATTTGAACGAGGCGCTGCGCATCGGGGACAGGATCGCGCTGATGAAGGACGGCTCGATCGTTCAGATCGGGACGCCTGAGGAGATCATGATCCGTCCCGCCGACGAGTACGTCGAGAAGTTCGTCGAAGACGTCGATCTTTCCCGGGTGCTGACGGCAGCGCATATTATGCGCCGGCCGGAGGCGATCACGCTTGATCGCGGCGGCCCGCGCGTAGCTTTGCAGCTGATGAGGGACAACGGGATCTCCAACCTGTTCGTCGTGGACAAGGCGCGGACGCTGCTCGGCGTACTCACGGCCGACGACGCGTCGCAGGCAGTCAAGGAAGGCAAAAGACTGGAGGAAATCATGATCCGCGACGTTCCGTGCGTCACGCCGGATACGTTGCTGAACGATCTGTTCGAGCTGGTCGGCACGACCCGCGTGCCCGTTGCAGTGGTGAACGAGGAGCGGCGGCTCAAGGGGGTCATCGTCCGCGGCGCGGTGCTCGGCGCCTTGGCCGGCAGTCTCCGCTCGAACGACGAAGGGGGGGCTGACATACGATGAGCAAGCTTCCTATCGCTTCGATTGTCGAGAGTGTTGTCGATTGGCTGGAGGAGTACTGCGCGTTCCTGTTCGATTTTCTTGCTCTTATTATTGAAGGGACGGTCGACGTGTTCTCGGCGGTGTTTCATTTCATCCCGCCGCTGCTGCTCGCTGTCCTGCTGGCGGCGCTGGCTTACCGGCTCGGGCGCTGGCCGCTCGGCGTGTTCGCTTTGGCCGGACTGCTGCTGATTCAGAACCTCGAGCTGTGGGACGGCATGATCGATACGCTGGCGCTCGTCATGACTTCCGCCGTCCTTTCCATCGTGTTCGGATTGCCTGTCGGGATATTGTGCGCCAAGCGGCCTTCCGTCAGCAACGTGATGACACCGATGCTGGATTTCATGCAGACGATGCCGGCGTTCGTCTATCTTATCCCGGCGGTGGCCTTTTTCGGACTCGGCGTCGTGCCGGGCGTTATCGCATCGGTCATTTTCTCGGTACCGCCGACGATCCGGCTGACGAACCTCGGCATCCGCCAAGTTCCGGCCGAGCTGACCGAGGCGGCCGACAGCTTCGGCTCTACCGCCGGACAGAAGCTGTTCAAGGTGCAGCTGCCGCTGGCTATGCCGACGATTATGGCCGGTATCAACCAGACGATCATGCTGTCGCTGTCGATGGTCGTTATCGCGGCGATGATCGGCGCCCAGGGGCTCGGAACGGAAGTATACCGCGCCGTTACCCAGCTCAAAATAGGTGAAGGCTTTGAAGCGGGACTGGCTGTCGTTATCGTTGCGATTTTGCTGGACCGTTTGACGCAAAAAGCGATTAAAACAAGGGGGAAATCTTCGAAATGAAACTGAACGTATTTGGAAAAACGGCACTTTCGCTCATGTTGACAGGATGCCTGGTCATTGCCGGTTGCGGGACTAAGCAGTCGGAGCCAGCAGGTGGAGAAACGCCGCAAGCCGGCGGCGGGGAGAACGCGTCCATCGCTGCCGTCAACAAAGAGTTGAAATACGAAATCATCGGCATCGACCCTGGCGCCGGCATCATGCAGTCGACGGCCAAGGCGCTTGAGGAATACGGACTGTCGGATTGGAAGCTGGTTGAAAGCTCCGGCACGGCCATGGCTGCGGCTCTGGATAAAGCGTATAAAGATAAAAAGCCGATTATCGTGACCGGCTGGACGCCCCACTGGAAATTCGCCAAATATGATCTGAAGTACTTGGAAGACCCGAAAAATGTGTACGGCGGCGACGAGCAGATCCATACGATCGTGCGCAAAGGGCTGAAGGACGAGCATCCGTCCGCTTACGACGTGCTTGACCGTTTCGAATGGACGCCGGATGATATGGCGAAGGTGATGGTCAGCATTCAAGATGGCGAGAAGCCTGAAGCAGCAGCCAAAAAGTGGGTGGAGGAGAATGCGGCCAAGGTGGACGAATGGGTGAAGGACGTTCCGAAGGCCGAGGGCAAGTCGCTTAAGCTCGCTTATGTCGCCTGGGATTCGGAGATTGCCAGCACGAACGTGGTCAAGGAAGTGCTGGAGTCTCGCATCGGATATAAGGTGCAGCTGATGCAGGTTGAAGCGGGCCCGATGTGGGCCGGTGTCGCCGGCGGCGACGCCGATGCGATCGTGGCTGCTTGGCTGCCGACGACGCACAAGGATTACTACGAGAAGTTCAAGGATCAGGTCGAGGATCTCGGTCCGAACCTGAACGGTACGAAGATCGGCCTCGTCGTGCCGAGCTACGTTCCGCTGAACTCCATTGAGGATCTGAAAATCAAGTAACTCCAGCCCGTATCGAGGTGCAAGCGCCCCCGTATTCCCCAGGGATACGGGGCGTTTTTCGTAACGTGGCAGGAAGTTGAATTTCGCTGAAGCGTTAAAGCGAAGTGCGATTTTCGGCCCAGTGTTACCGCCAAATTTTCAAGAGAGACGCCCATGCCGCTGGCACGGCACCACCAGAAGATAAAAATGGCGAGAGAGAGCCAGCAATTGGTTGTCAAACATTTGTCGGAAAACCCGGCGGCGCATATGTTGTTACTCCCTGACAAATAGGGCATAATGTTAGTTATACTAATGGAAGTTGCCGGAAAAGAGGAAGCGGTCATGAGCTACAACGATACGTTTATACGCGCATGCAGAAAACAGCCTGTCGATCATGTGCCGGTATGGTATATGCGGCAGGCGGGGCGGTACGATCCGGACTATCGCAAGATCAAGGAGAAATACAGTTTGCTGGACATTTGCAAGCAGCCGGAGCTTGCGGCCGAAGTGACCATGATGCCGGTTCGCAAGCTCGGCGTCGATGCGGCGATCCTGTATTCCGATATCATGAATCCGGTGGCCTCGATCGGCATCGATTTCGATATCGTGAAGAACATCGGTCCGGTCATTCATAACCCGATCCGCAGCGCGGAGGACGTGCGCCGGCTGAAGCCGATCGACGTCGAAGGCGATTTGCCGCATATTTTGCGCACGATCGAGATTTTGGCGGCCGAGCTCAAGGTGCCGCTGATCTCATTCGCCGGAGCGCCGTTTACGCTGGCCAGCTATCTGATCGAAGGGAAGCCGTCGAAGAGCTACATTCGCACCAAAGAGCTGATGTACGGCGAGCCGGCCGTCTGGTTCGAGCTGATGGAGAAGCTCGGAGACATGGTCATTGCTTATTTGCGCTCGCATATCGCTGCCGGGGCCAAGGCGGTGCAGCTGTTCGACAGCTGGGTCGGGGCGCTGTCGCCGGCTGATTTCAAGACGTACGTGCTGCCGACGATCGAACGCATTTTCGCAGGGCTGAGCGATTTGACGGAGCCCAAAATTTATTTCCCCGGCGTCAGCTCGGGCGAGCTGCTGCCTGCTCTGCGCAACGTGAAGGCTGATGTGATCGGACTCGACTGGCGCGTGAGCATTGAGGAAGGGCGGCGCCGGACAGGCGGCGGCTTTGCCGTGCAGGGCAATCTCGATCCTTACGTGCTGACGGCACCGATGGAGCTGATCGAGTCGCAAGCCCGGGCGATTATCGACGAAGGCATCAAGGAGCCCGGCTACATTTTCAACCTCGGCCACGGCCTGTTCCCGGAAGCTTCGATCGACAAGCTGCAGCGGCTGACCGAGTTCATTCACGAATATTCCGGCGGAATGGTCGGCCAGGCGGGAGAGCCGGCCGCCGCCGTACAGAAAAGCGGTGCATCGTCATGACGAATAAAGAAAAAATCGGCATCCTTGTGATGTCGTACGGAACTCCCGAAAGTCTTGATCAAATAGAGGCTTATTATACGCATATCCGCAGGGGACATCCTCCGACGCCGGAACAGCTGCGCGAGCTGACGGAACGGTACGAGGCGATCGTCGGAGGCGTCTTTCCGCTCAGGGAGAATACGAATAAGCAGGTGCAAGCGCTTGAAGCCAGACTGAACGAGAAATATCCTCAGATCGCTTTTTCCTGTTATCAGGGGCTGAAGCATGCGCCGCCGTTCATCGAGGACGGCGTCGAGCAAATGGTGCGCGACGGCATCAAAGAGGCGGTCGGCGTTGTGCTGGCTCCCCACTATTCGGTCATGAGCGTAGGCGGCTATATGAAGCGGGCCAAGGAAAAGGCGGATGAGCTGGGCCTTGAGCGCATCCGTTTCGTGAAGAGCTACCACCTGCATCCGAAGCTGATCGAAGCGCTCTCCCTGCGCGTGGAAGAATGCATGGCGCGCTTCGGGAACGTCGGCCGCGAGCAGGTGCGGGTCATTTTCACCGCGCACAGCCTGCCCGAGAAAATATTGGAGATGGGCGACCCGTATGTGGACCAACTGATGGAGACGTCCAAAACGGTGGCCGAACGAACGGGAATCACGAACTGGCAATTCGGCTGGCAAAGCGCGGGCAGGACGAAGGAACCTTGGCTTGGTCCGGATATTTTGGACATCCTGCGCAATATCAAGAAAGAAGAAGCGGTGGAGCATGTGATCGTCTGCCCGGTCGGGTTCGTTTCGGACCATCTGGAGGTGCTGTACGATATCGATATCGAAGCGCAGCAGACGGCACGCGGGCTGGGGATTCATCTCGAACGGACGCGTTCGTTGAATACCGACCCGCTGTATATGGAAGCATTGAGCGAAGTCATATACGAGCAGTGGGCTGCGAAGTAACAGGCGAAGGGTGCTGCCGTCGCCATATCGCCAGTGTCGGCAGCGCCTGAGGCAGCGGCTTGGCTGCTGCCGGCTTTTTCTGCATTTCGGTTATTATATCGTAAAAGGTGTAGGTGGAGACGATGAACGAACAACGCATCCGGTCCGATGCCAAATCGGCGGCCGCCTTTGCGGAAGCGAAGCGGTACATTCCCGGAGGGGTCAACAGCCCTGTCAGGGCATTCAAATCGGTAGGCCTGACTCCCTTGTTCATATCCCGGGGGCAAGGCTCGCGCGTCTGGGATATCGACGGCAACGAATTTATCGACTACGTCGGCTCCTGGGGGCCGCTGATCGTCGGCCACGCTCATCCGCGGGTAGTCGAAGCGGTGCAGCGGGCCGCGGAGGCAGGCACCAGCTTTGGCGCGCCGACGGAGCTGGAGACGGAGATGGCCAAGCTGGTGGCCGAGCGCGTCCCGTCGATTGAGCTCGTCCGCATGGTCAACTCCGGGACGGAGGCGACGATGAGCGCGCTGCGGCTCGCCCGCGGCTATACCGGGCGCAGCAAAATCGTCAAGTTCGAAGGCTGTTATCACGGGCACGCCGATTCGCTGCTGATCAAGGCGGGTTCTGGCGTTGCGACGCTCGGCCTGCCGGACAGCCCCGGCGTGCCGGATGGCGTCGCCGCAAATACGATTACGGTGCCTTACAACGATCTCGATTCGATCAAGCTCGTGTTCGAGAAGTTCGGCGAGGAGATCGCCGCGGTCATCGTGGAGCCGGTCGCCGGCAATATGGGTGTCGTTCCGCCGCTTCCCGGCTATTTGCAGGGCTTGCGAGACGTGACGAGCAAGTACGGAAGCCTGTTAATATTCGACGAGGTGATGACGGGCTTCCGCGTCGGACTGAACTGCGCGCAGGGGCTGTACGGCGTCACTCCGGATTTGACGACGCTCGGCAAAGTCATCGGCGGCGGTCTGCCTGTCGGCGCTTACGGCGGCAAGCGGGAGATTATGGAGCAGATCGCGCCGGCCGGGCCGATCTATCAGGCCGGCACGCTGTCCGGCAATCCGTTGGCGATGGCGGCAGGCTACACGACGCTGAAGCTGCTCGGCGAGCCCGGCGTATACGAGGAGCTGGAGCGAAAAGCGGCGAGGCTGGAGGAAGGCTTCGCGGCCAACGCCAAGGAGCTTGGCATTGCCTCGACGATCAACCGGGTCGGTTCGATGATCTGTCCGTTCTTCACGGAGGCGAAGGTCATTAATTACGAGACGGCCAAGCAATCGGATCTGCAGCGGTTCAACCGCTATTTCGCCAATCTGCTGAATTTTGGCATCTCGATTGCGCCTTCGCAATTTGAAGGGATGTTCGTCTCGACCGCGCATACGGATGACGATATTGAGAAGACGATCGAAGCGCATTACGAGGCGTTAAAACAATTGTAACGGCAAAAGGGGCTGTCTCCGGCACGATCGGGCGGATCGGAGATTCAGCCCCTTGTTGCGTTATCTGACATAAACTCGTCCACGCTGCGGTCCGCCTTGCTCTGATTGCACAAGCTGCAGGCGCAGACGCAATTGACCGGGGTCGTATGGCCGCCCTTGGCCCGCGGCAGCAAGTGATCGATCGTATCGCCGTATCCGCCGCAATAGAAACAGGTATACCGATCGCGGGTCAATATATAGCGGCGGAATTTCTTGTTGCTGTACAATCGGCGGATCGTGTGCCGGTTGACGACGATGGCCGCGTGCTCCTTGACAAGGGTGATCGCCAGCTCCAGGTCGGTTTCCTGCTGCCATCTGCGGCCTTTGTCCGTTTTGCCGCGCATCCATATGTGCCCGCTGCGGGTAGGCCTCAGCACTGACACGTCGAGCCCCTTCGGCACAGGCGGCGGAGCCGGAAGCGGGCGTCGGGCGAGCGGACGGACCGGCGGCCTTGGAGCCGCAGCGATCTGTCCGTCGGCCGGTCCCGGGCCTGACTGCCGTCCTGCGGCCGCAGGTCCGGCTTCAGGCGGCTGGGTGCGGCCGCTCCGCTTCTGCTGGCGGCAAGCGCGGCAGGCGCCGCGGCGCGAGCCTTTGCCCGATCTGCGGCCGGTACGGCGCAAAAATTCAGACAGCGGCCGCACGCGCTTGCAGTGCGCGCACGTTTTATATCGGCTGTGTGCTTCCACTGTTTCCGCTGCTTCTGCCGCTCCGGCTGCCGGTTCGTCCGGGGAAGCTTCGCTTTGAGGTATCTGGTCCATGATGTCACCTCGAGTCTATGACGGATTTCCGATCTTTCGATGGCTTTATGATTATTGTACATCAATTCGCCTTCGCAAGCATATGCCGTTCCTCCGAAAAGAGCGGAGGGGAAATTTTGGTTATAGCTGGTGAGAGATGAGGCTTGGGCTGGCGGAAATGCGATATGGCGATGAGCTCCCCGCAATTGGGTGCTCCGCGCCCTTGTGCGGCCCGCCGCCGGAGCATGCGCCTGCAGCAAAAAGGAGGCTCTGTCCGAAGAACGGACGGCCTCCTTGTGCGCGAATCGCACGGCTTCAATATTCATGACCGGTGCCGCCACCTTGCCTGACCGAGGTCAGGCGGCGCCGCGCCTTCACACGCCGCGGTTTTCCCACCTTTACAGCGGCGGTTCGGTCGGGGGAACGGTCCGTTCGGCAAGGCGCGGCTTCCGGCTGCGGCTGCGGCTGCGGCCGGCTAATACGACGCATTGCTTGACCGACGCACCCGCTTCTCGGCCTGCTCGCGCAGAAACTCGGGATGGTCGTACGAACCGCCCGGATCGATCTCGTCGACGCCGTCCCACGGGCGGTGCGCCTTGACCTTGTCCGGGTTGTCATAGACGAGGAAGGCGGAAGGAAGCCGCCGTTCGCCATACCGGCTGGACGGCTTCGTCACCAGCTCGCCGCCAACGACCATTTCGGACGATGCGCCTCCGTCGAGGAAGCCTGCGTTGACTGCGCCCTCGGCCAGCAGCAGGTCTTGCACCTCCCGAAGCGTAGCGCCGATGCTGTGCGGCTGCCGGCCGTCGATAACGACGAAGATGACGGTCCCGTCCGCCCGCTGTCCGACGGCTGTGCGCGGCGCCCGGCCCCAACCGCCGTCGCCGCTCGTAATCAGCGGCTTGCCGTTGGCAATCGTGCGCGGATAGAACGAGACCGCTTCCGTGACCCCCATTTCCCTCAGTTCGAACATATCGTATTTGCCGATGACAAGCTGCCCTTCCTTGGTGAAGCCAACGATGTGCTGCTTGACGCTGCCGTCCTGATCGGTGAAAACGATGTCCCCGCCGGACAGGATGGCACCGATGGCCGCGAAGCCGTTGCCGAGCCCTTCCGGATCGGTAAAGCCTCCGCCGTTGACGCCCGCTATTGCCCCCGTGCGCTTGACCATGGAGGTGATCCGCTCGCCCTCCCCCGCATGAGCCGGTGTCATTACGCGAATCGTAGTCGGGTCGTATACGTACATCTTTTTGCCGACCCAATAGTCGCCTTGAATGTCTTCGACCTTGATCAGCTCGTCGATGGACCGGCGCTTCACCTGTACGAGACGCAGATCCTGCTTTTCGGCGGCGGCCCGCTCCGTCGCCTGCTGCAGCTCCTCGACCATCCGGTCGCGCCGCTCGGCTCCGACCAAAATCCAAGCCCAGCTGCGATGCTGCGTCGAAATGACGGTCTGCGCCAAAAAGACGCGAATATCGGTTCCGGGTCCGGTCAAATACAGGAATCCCGACGTAACGAACAGGATAATAACGATCAGGAGAAGCGTTCGCTTGATGCGGCTCCGCCTGCGCTGCGGCCGAAAGGCTATGTTCAAGGCCGATCACTCCCCCTGCAATTCGTAGAATTTACCCAAAACCCAAATCGCTACTATTCTACCATATAGGGGAGAGGCGTTAGTAGCTTCTACGGATCCGTCACCTGCGGTATTGAAAATTCGCCGATGAGCTTCGTCGAATTATCAAGACAGGATGGCTTTTGGCATCAAGCACGCAGTCTGCTACAATGGCGGTACGAAGACTAAGGATGCTTGGAGGACACCGATGCTGGAGAGATACAACTTTTACGGCGTGACGCTGGAATTGGCCTTATTCATGCTGCTGTTTGCGGCGGGCTGGCTGGCTGTCATGCTCTATGCATACCGGGAAGCGGGAACGTGGAAACGGACGGGCCATGAGACCGAAGAGCGGAAGCGAGTCCGGTCATGAAGGGCGCAAGACGCAAAGGCGAGTGGTGGGAAGTTCTGCTCAGCGCAGAGAAGAAGGCGGAGCAGGACCCGGGACAACTGCTGGAGCAGCTGTCCCGGCAAGCGGCGGTCAGCCGCAAATGGTTGTCCGGCCTCTGGCATTCCGGAGGCATTCGGCTTCAGGGGAACCGGCTGCTGCTGAAGCTTTTCCCGGAAGAGACGCTGCCGTTTGCTCCCGATTTTACGATGATTGACGTGCTGTACGAGGATGACTTTTGCCTGGTTGCGGCGAAGCCGGCCGGCATGAAGGTGCATCCGACGTTCGAGGGGGAGAAAGGCACGCTGCTGCAGGCCGTCGCCGGCCACCTGCAGGCAGCCGGGGAAGCGGCTCGCCCGCGTCATATTCACCGGCTGGACGAGCAGACGACGGGGCCCGTCCTGTTCGCCAAATGCAACTGGGCCCAGCAAGCGCTCGACGCGGCGATGCGTGAGAAGCGAGTGGAACGGCTGTATGCGGCGCTCGTTCAAGGACGGCTGGCCAAGCGGGAGGGCACGATCGACGCTCCGATCGGCCGGGACCGGCATCATCCGTCGCGCCGCCGCGTATCGCCCGGCGGTTCTCCGGCCGTTACCCGCTTCGCCGTGGCGGAGCTGCTGCCTTCCGCTTCGTTGGTGAGGCTGCGCCTGGAGACGGGCCGGACGCATCAAATTCGCGTTCATATGAGCTATGCGGGCCATCCGCTTCTCGGGGACGCGCTGTATGGCGGGCGCGATGCCGGGATGGGCCGCCAGGCGCTGCATGGGGAGCGGCTTGTTTTTCCGCATCCCTGGACTGGGGAGATTGTCGAGACAGAGGCAGACTGGCCGGACGATTTCCGATCCCTCTATGAACGGCTAAAAAATTCATAGTCATGCGCCTTCCTCCGCAGCCATATACATGTACAGAGAAGCACCCCACGTTTTAGAGTGCGCATGTCTACGAGGGAATATGGAGGGAGGACTTGCATTGGCGAAGCAACATAACGGTTTGCGATTCGATATTTATGAACGGGTTCATTTGTCCGAGGGCGTAACGGGGATCAAGGAGCTGGAAGGGATCGAGCTCAGTCCCCATATTCAAGTGCTTACACAAGGTGACCAAGCTGTTCTTCGCGGCAATCTGCTGCTAAGCGGGACGTATGTGGACGAGCAAGAGCGGCCGGCGCAGATGCTGGAGCACCTGATCCCCGTTGAAATTACGCTGCCGCTGAACCGGGTTCATCGCATGGAGGACATTTCGGTGGAGATCGAAAATTTCGATGTCGATCTCTTGTCTTCCCGCAGTCTGAATGTGACGGGCGTACTGTCGCTGAACGGCCTGGAGATCGCCCCTTCAGGGCGCGAAGAGGTATGGAGCGAGGCGGAGGAGGAAGCGGTATTCGTGGCCGAGCCCCGGCGGCACGCGGAGCCGGAGCCAGCGGCACAGGCGGGATGGAGGTCAGAGCCAGCGGCTCAGGCGGGACGGCAACCGGAGCCGGCCGCACCGCGGGAACCGCAATCGGAGCCAGCGGCACAGGCGGGATGGAGGTCAGAGCCAGCGGCTCAGGCGGGACGGCAACCGGAGCCGGCCGCACCGCGGGAACCGCAATCGGAGCCAGCGGCTCAGGCGGGACGGCAACCGGAGCCGGCCGCACCGCGGGAACCGCAATCGGAGCCAGCGGCTCAGGCGGGCTGGCCGCCGGGTCCGGCCGCACCGCGGGAACCGCAATCGGAGCCTGCCGCTCAGGCGGGCTGGCCGTCGGGTCCGGCCGCTCCGTGGGGAGCGCAGTCCGGTGCGGAATCTCCGCAGCCGGCTGCGGAGTTCGGCGCGGCGCCTGCCGAGCGGGTCGAGAGCGTCGCGGCCGAGCCGGCCAAAGCGCCGGATGTTGAACCGTCCGAGCCGCCCCAGGCGGAAAACGCCGAGGTGCTCATAGAGGCGGAGGAGCCGCAGGAGGCTGCACCGTCCGAAGAGAAGAAAGAGATGAAGATCGCTTTCGGGAGCAAGAAGACCGAGTCTTGGGAAGCAGCGGAGGTGGAGCAGGAGTCGGCGGCTTCGGAGGAGAAACCGCTCGGGCTGAAGTCGCTGTTGCAGCAAAGCTCATCGAAGCAGGAGACGAGACCGGAGGAGGATTCCGCCCCTGACGAGGACAAAAGCCTGTCCGCCGACAGCCGCGTAGAATGGAAGAAGCTGCTGCTTAACCCGAAGAACGAGCAGCAGGAGTTCAGACGGCTGCGTCTGTGCATTGTACAGAAGGAAGAAACGCTGGAGTCGATCGCCAAGCGCTACGAAATGAATCCGCGGGAGATCGCTTTATTCAATCGATTGGGCGACGGGGAAGTGAGCGAAGGCCAGATCGTCTACATCCCGAAATAAGCGGCGATGCCCATAAAAATACGACGAATGCTTAACCGGACGGCCGAAGCAGGCTTGTCCGGCCTTTTTTTGGGCATACTGAAAAATAACCAACATGTTGACTCTCCAGGCGATGTTGTTTATCATAAATGCATAATGCTTTGCAAATGCCGTGAAAGGGAGTAGTAGACGGGATACCCTTCAGAGAACGGGACTGCCTTAAGCAGGCGCTGAGAAGTCCCGCAGGACACAAGCCGTCGAAGTCGCCCCGGAGCAGCCGCATCGAAGCTTGCGCCAGGCGCCTGATAGATCGGGATCGCCCGCCGGCTAAGCTGCGGACGGAAGCAGCCGTTATCTGCAAAGAGTGCCGTTTGGAAGACTGCCGATCGGAAGGCAGCTTCTCCATGCGGAATGAAGGTGGTACCACGGAAGCTAAACCTTTCGTCCTTTGCGGCGCGAGGTTTTTTTTATTGTCATTGCCAGTCGAAATGTGGAGGTTGAATGTGTATGGAACAAGCGAACAAGGCGCAGGCGGCAACGTCCATGCCGACGCAGTACGATCCGAAGGAAGCGGAGAAAAAATGGTACGATTACTGGCTCAAGGGCCAATATTTCAAGGCGGGCAGACGTCCTGAAGCCAAGCCGTACACGGTTGTCATTCCGCCGCCGAACGTAACCGGCATGCTGCATATCGGACATGCGCTCGATTTTACGCTTCAGGATATCATGATTCGGATGAAGCGGATGCAGGGCTACGACGCCCTGTGGCTGCCGGGCACCGACCATGCGGGCATCGCCACGCAGACGAAGGTCGAACAGCGGCTGCGCGAGGAAGGCATTTCCCGTCATGATCTGGGGCGGGAGAAGTTTCTCGAGAAAGTATGGGACTGGAAGGAAACCTACGCCGGCACGATCCGCGAGCAGTGGGCCAAGATGGGCTTCTCGCTGGACTACTCGCGCGAGCGCTTTACGCTCGATAAGGGATTGTCCCGCGCCGTGCGCGAAGTTTTCGTAAGACTCTATGAAAAAGGTTTGATCTACCGCGGCAAATATATCATCAACTGGGACCCGGCGGCGCGCACCGCGCTGTCGGACATCGAAGTGGAATACAAGGAAGTGCAGGGCGCGCTCTATCATCTGAAGTATCCGGTAAAAGACAGCGACGAATTCATCGTCGTGGCGACGACGCGCCCGGAGACGATGCTGGGCGATACGGCGGTCGCGGTTCACCCCGAGGACGAGCGCTACCGGCACCTGATCGGCAAAACGCTCGTGCTGCCGATCATCGGCCGGGAAATCCCGATCATCGCCGATGAGTATGTCGAGAAGGAATTCGGCTCGGGCGCGGTCAAAATTACGCCGGCGCATGACCCGAACGACTTCGAGGTCGGCGGCCGCCACCATTTGCCGCAAGTGCTCGTCATGGACGAATCCGGCAAAATGAACGAGAACGCAGGCAAATACCAGGGGCTCGACCGCTTCGAGTGCCGGAAGCAGATCGTCGCTGATATGAAAGAACTCGGCGTGCTGGTCAAAATCGAGGAGCATGTCCACCAGGTCGGCCATAGCGAACGCAGCGGGGCGGTCGTCGAGCCTTATTTGTCGACACAGTGGTTCGTCAAGATGAAGCCGCTCGCCGAACGCGCGATCGAAGCGCAGAAGTCGGGCCAAGGCGTCAACTTCGTGCCGGAGCGGTTCGAAAAGACATATCTGCAATGGATCGAGAACGTGCGCGATTGGTGTATCTCGCGCCAGCTCTGGTGGGGACATCGCATTCCGGCTTGGCACTGCGGCGAATGCGGCGAAACGCACGTTTCGCGCGACGATGTGCATACCTGCAGCAAGTGCGGCTCGAGCAACCTGAAGCAGGACGAGGATGTGCTCGACACATGGTTCAGCTCGGCGCTGTGGCCGTTCTCGACGCTTGGCTGGCCGGAGCAGACGGAGGACTTCAAACGGTATTATCCGACCGACCTGCTCGTCACCGGCTACGACATCATTTATTTCTGGGTCGCCCGGATGATCTTCAGCGCGCTTGAATTTACCGGGGAGATTCCGTTTAAGGACGTGCTCATGCACGGCCTGGTGCGCGATGCCAACGGCCAGAAAATGTCCAAGTCGCTTGGCAACGGCGTCGATCCGCTGGAGGTTATCGAGAAGTACGGCGCGGACGCCATGCGCTTCATGATCTCGACGGGCTCGACGCCGGGGCAGGATTTGCGCTTCCGCTGGGAGAAGGTCGAGCAGGCGCGCAATTTTGCCAACAAGATATGGAACGCATCGCGCTTCGCCCTGATGAATCTGGAAGGCTTCACGGCCGGCGACATCGATCTGAGCGGCAGCCTGAGCACGGCCGACCGCTGGATTCTCCACCGGCTGAACGAGACGGTCCGCGACGTGACCCGGCTGGCAGACAGCTACGAGTTCGGGGAAACCGGCAGGCTGCTGTACAACTTCATTTGGGACGACCTTTGCGACTGGTATATCGAATTCAGCAAGCTGAGCTTGTACGGATCGGATGCTCAGGCGAAGAAGACGACGCAGTCGGTGCTGGCCTACGTGCTGGACCGTACACAGCGCCTGATTCACCCGTTCATGCCGTTCATCAGCGAGGAGATTTGGCAGCATCTGCCGCATGAGGGCGAGACGATTACGCTTGCCGCATGGCCCGAATACGATCCGGCGTTCGAAGCGCCGGACGCCGTCCGCGAGATGGAGCTGCTGATGGACATCATTCGCTCGGTTCGCAACATCCGGGCGGAAGTGAACGTGCCGATGAGCAAAAAGATCGAACTGCTTGTGAAGCCGGCCAGCGAAGAGTGGCTTGCGATTGTTCGCCGCAACGAGCATTATTTGGAGCGCTTCTGCAACACGTCCCGGCTTGAGGTCGGGCTGCCAATCGAAGCGCCGGACAAGGCGATGACCGGCATCGTGACGGGCGCCGAGCTGTTCCTGCCGCTGGCCGGGCTGATCGATATTGCCCAGGAAATTTCCAGGCTCGAGAAGGAGCTGAAGACGCTGCACGCCGAAGTGGAGCGGATCGAGAAGAAGCTGGCCAACCCGGGCTTCGTCGCCAAGGCGCCGGCCAAGGTCGTCGAGGAAGAAAAGGCGAAGCTTGCCGACTACGCCGACAAGCGGGACAAAGTAACGGCGCGGATGGCCGAACTGAAAGGATGAGCGCCGATGAACCGAGGAATTGAAGCACGCGTCGGCGGAGCAGGGGCGATGTGCCGAGCTCCCCTGCAGGCCGCATCCGATGCCGGAGCGGGCGGGGCGGCTGCCGCTTCTGCCGCGCCCTTCCGCACGGCTCAAGAAGCGATCGGCTGGATCACCCGCTATATTCCGCTGGCCGGCATCAAGCCGGGGCTGGAGCGGATGGAGAAGCTCATGGAGCTTCTCGGCAACCCCGAGCGACGGCTGAAGTTCATACATGTCGCCGGCACGAACGGCAAAGGCTCGGTCTGCGCCTATTTGTCCGAGGTGATCCGGCAATGCGGTTACGATGTAGGGACGTTCACATCCCCTTACATCGAGAGGTACAACGAGCGGATTCGCCTGAACGGCCATGATATTTCCGACGACGATCTGGTCAAGGTAGCGAACAAGATCAAGCCGCTGGTCGACGAGGTAGCTGCGACAGAGCTTGGACAGCCGTCGATGTTCGAAATATCGACGGTCATCGCAATCGAATATTTCGCCCGCACGGCTTACCCCGATTATGTGGTCTGGGAGACGGGGCTCGGAGGCCGTCTCGATTCCACCAACATCGTGACACCGGTCGTCTCGGTCATTACGAATATCGGGCATGACCATATGGATATATTGGGCGATACGCTGGAGCAGATCGCCGCGGAGAAAGCGGCCATCATCAAGGCCGGCGTGCCGGTCGTCAGCGCGGTGGAGCAGCCGGAGGTGGTCCAGGTCGTCTCGGAGGCGGCCCGCGTCCGCAAAAGCACGCTGTATTTGCTAAATCGGGATTATCGCTGCAGCCTTCAGGAGGCGGCAATCGACGAGCAGTCGTTCGATTTCGAAGGGCCTTTCCGCAAGCTGGACAATGTCGCGATCGGTCTGAACGGCGCGCATCAGGTGAAGAACGCCGCCGTCGCCCTGATGACGATCGAGGTGCTGCGCCAATATTACGCCTTCATCGTGGAGGACGACGACCTGTATGCCGCCATGAAGAGCGCGCGCTGGCCGGGCCGTCTGGAGACCATATCGAAGGAGCCGTTCATGGTGATCGACGGCGCCCACAACCCGGAGGGAGCCGAAATGCTGGCCCGGGCTCTGCGGGAGACGTACAAGGCGGGTAAAGTCCATTTTTTGATGGGGATGCTGGCCAACAAGAATCACGAAGGATATTTGCGGCATATACTGCCACTAGTGGATACGCTTATCGTGACCGAGCCGGACTGGCTGAAGAAAGCGCCTGCCGAAGCGTTGGCGGGACTGGCCCGGACGCTGCTGGCTGAGATGGGGCGACCGCACGTCGAAGTCGTCGTCGAACCGGACTGGAAACGGGCTTTGGAGCTTGCCAAAAGCCGTTGGACGGCACAGGACGACCTGATTGTCGTATCAGGCACGTTGTATTTGATAGGGGATGTCCGTTCCTGGATCTGTCATCAACGCGATTCTGAAAAAGGCTGGTGAGAAGCGGCGTGAATACTTCGGAACACATCCATTTTATCGGCATCGGCGGGTACGGCATGAGCGCGATCGCCAAGGTGATGCTGGAGATGGGGTACCAAGTTTCGGGTTCGGATCTGGCGCAGCAGGAGTTGACCGAAAAGCTGGCCGCCAAAGGCGCTCAGGTGTACATCGGACATCGGGCGCAAAATGTGCAGGGAGCCGATGTCGTCGTCTATTCGACGGCGTTGTCCAAAGACAATGTCGAGATGCTGGCGGCGGAACGGTTGAATATACCGATCCTTCACCGCTCGCAAATGCTGGCGCGATTGATGGATGAAAGAAAGGGAATCGCGGTCGCGGGAGCGCACGGCAAGACGACGACGTCGTCGATGATCGCGCTCGTGCTCGAGAGGTGCGGCCACGATCCGACCTTTATTATCGGCGGCGAAATCATGAATGTAGGAAGCAACGCCAAGGCGGGCAAAGGTGAATGGGTTGTCGCCGAGGCCGACGAAAGCGACGGCTCCTTCTTGCAGTACCAGCCTTTCATTGCGCTGGTCAACAATATCGAGGCCGATCATCTGGAAAACTACGACGGCAGCTTCGAGAAACTGAAGCAGGCATATTCGCAGTTTTTAAGTCAAGTGAGGCCTAACGGAAGAGCAATCGTCTGCATGGACGACCCTCATTTGCGGCACATGATTCCGCACATCAAGAGCGATGTGATCACCTACGGGATCGATGCCCAGGCAGATTATACGGCGCGCAATATCTCGCTCGGCGACCGCAAGGTTTCGTTCGAGGTGGAGCACGAAGGGCGGACGCTGGGGACGATCCGCTTGTCCATTCCCGGCCGTCATAACGTATACAACGCCCTGGCCACCTTGATCACTTGTCTGGAGGCGGGCCTCGCGTTCGAGCAGGTCGCCGAGACGATCACGGAGTTCCGCGGAGCCAAGCGGCGCTTTCAAGTGCTTGGCGAGGTCGACGATATTCTCGTCATCGACGATTACGCGCACCACCCGACGGAGATTCAGGCGACGATTCAGGCGGCCAAGGCGACGGGCAAGCGAATCATCGCCGTGTTTCAGCCCCAGCGCTATACGCGGACGTTTTTCCTGTTCGAGCAGTTCAGCAGAGCGTTCCCGGAAGCGGACGAGGTCATTATCACCGACATCTATTCGCCGGCGGGAGAGAAGCAGATCGAAGGGGTCAGCTCCGCCAAGCTGGTCGATATGATCCGGCAAAACTGCAATGGGAACGTAAAGTATATTCCGACCAAGGAAGAAGTGCAGTCCTATTTATACAAGCAGGTCAGGCCGGGCGATCTCGTGCTGACGATGGGCGCCGGCGACATATGGAAGGCGGCCGATGGTCTGGCCAAGGCGTTGATGGAACGCGACGCCGGATAAGAGCCGATGTATTGCTAGCTCCGCTGCGACTTTGTGCGCACGGAGTTTTTTTTGTTCTTTCCAAGCGGGGCGGCCATTTTTGCAAAATGCATCATCCCGATTCCGCGTAAATTTGTTCTATTCTCCTGTGGACTCTCATAGTCTAGTAACACAATAAGGGGACAAGGAGAGTTGGGGCAATGAACAAAGCTAAGATGACATTCCGGTTCGACGACCGCCTCCGCAGCGAACGGAAAGAAGCCGCACGGGAAGAGAAGAGAGAAGCGCAGGTGACCCCGCTGCATGCAGAGGGATACGAAGGGTGGGAGACGTTCCCGGAGAAGCCGGAAGCGGGTCCATCGTGGCGTGAGAGCGGCACCTATAACGGCTGGCAGGCAGGGGGCCGGCAGCCGGAAGCGCCGTATCGTCAGCACGAATCCCGCAATTTGGAAGCGTCATATCGTCAGCACGAATCCCGCAATTCGGGATCTCCGTATCGTCAGCACGAATCCCACAATTCGGAGGGCCCTTCCTTGAACGAATATACCGCCGACTTTGGCGAATGGAAAAGCCCTTTCGACGCCGAGACCGAACGGATCGAGCGTCTCGTTCGCCGCTCCGGCGGCGGCATTACGTCCAGTCCGGAGACGGGCTATGCCGAGAGCGGGGAGCATTTGCGCGATCATCGCTGGTACGAGCCGGAGGCGACAGGTTACTATGTGAAGCCGACGGGCGGATCGTGGCTGAAAATCGTGACGTCGGTAGCGGGCGCGGTCATCACCGGCGTTGCGTTCGGTTTTTTTGTCCTCAGCATGTTCACCGATCCGGGACCGGAAGCGGGCAAACCTGCAGGCAGCGCGATCGCCCCGCAGCCGGGACAAACCGAGCCCGCAGGGCAAGCCGCGGCGACCGGCCAGGAGACGGCGGCCGGAAGCGGAGGGGCGGCCGCGGATGCGAACCCCGCCGCCGGAGCGAGCGTGAAGCTGCCGGCCAAGACGTACGTGTTTCTGCAAGGCGGCGTGTTCAGCTCCGCGGAAGGGGCAGAGACGGCGCAAGCCGATTTTCGTAAGCAGGGGCTGGCCGCGGCCGCGGATTCCGGCGACAAATATCCCGTCTATGTAGGAATGGCGTTGAACCGGGATGAGGCGCTCGGGCTGACCCAAGTGTTCAAGCAGCGGAATATCGACGTCGTCGTCAAGGAACTGGTCGTGCCGTCGGCGGAGCAGGTCAAGTGGAGCGGCCCTGCGGCCGACACGCTGCAAAACTATTTAAGTGAGGGGGCGAAAATGGTGCAGCTGATCGCAGCCGAGACGATTGCGCACGCGGCGGAGGAGAAGCCGACACCGCTGAACGATTCGGCTTTGCAGTCGATCAAGTCGACGCATCAGTCCTGGCTGTCATCCGCTTCGCCTGTTGCAGAAGGGCTTGGCGAGAGCGGGAAAAGCGCGCTGCCGCGAATGAACAGCGCCCTCAATACCGCCGTCGTATCGCTTGAGGAGTATAAGAAAAATCCGTCGGCCTCATTCATTTGGCAGGCGCAAAGCGCGCTGATGCAGTATGTGCTGGCCGAGAAAGAGCTGATCCAAGCGATTGCCGTGCGCTAGCGTGATCCGTGCGAACGCGCGACGAGGGAGCTTGCGTTGGGCAAAGTCAAGCAGCCTGGGCGACGTGGCTGCCGCGGCAAGCGGCAGTCACAGGCGCTCAGGCTGCTGTCTGTGTATCGGCGGTTTGCCCGTCCGCCGCGCCAAACCGGACGCCTCAGCTTTCGGAGGCCCGGCGGCTTATGAATTTGTCCAGCAGCGAAGCGGCTTCCGCCCGGGTCAGCGGCTTGTCCGGAGCGAAGCGGGAGGGGGCGACGCCATCGATCCATCCGGCCCGCTCCAGCAGGGCGATATCCGCCGCGGCCCAATAATCCGCGCTCACGTCGGCGAACGGCTGCCGCATGTCCGTCGCGGGCGCCGTCTCCTGCTTCTCCGCCTCGGGCAGAGCAAGCCGCCGGAACAGCGACGCCGCTTCGGCCCGCGATACAGGCTGGTCGGGTCTCAGCGTCCCGTCCTCGTAGCCGTCCAGCATCCCGCTGCGCGCCGCCTGATCCAGCAGCTCAAAGGCCCAATGATCCGGACTGACATCGGTATAATCTGCCGCGCCTGCGGGGGGGATGGCGTCAGCAGCGGATGGAGCGGCTTCCGCATGATCCGCGATATTTTGCGGCTCTTCGCAGACGCCGTCCTCGTACACGGCCTGCGAGACGGACGGTTCGGGACAGCCCGCCTCATCCCGGGCGAACCCGAACGCCCTCTCCAGCAGCGCCATCCACTCCGCCCGCGTCATCGCCCGATCCGGCTCATAGCCGGCTCCGGTGCCCTGGACGAGGCCAAGCTCGCCCAGGCGCTCGACGGCCTCTTGAGCCCAATGGCCGCGAAGGTCGGGAAACAAGGCGGCGGCTTGGCCGGGGGGCAGATAAGCCTCGATGCCGCCGGCGATCCCCTCGGCCATCAGCGTTCGCTGCTCCTCGTCGGCCAGCAGCGCCGAGTCCTCCGGATTGGACAGAAAGGCGGTTTCGACTAAAATGCTGGGGATCGACCCCATTCGGACGACATAAACCGAGCTTGGCAGCAATCCCCGATTCTCGACGCCCACGATTTGCACGAATTTATCCAGCACCTTTTGAGCCAGCTCGCGGCTTTCCGGCGTGAGCGCCTTCATGGCCTCGCTTGCCGGATAATCCGCCTGCGGGTAAGCATCATCGTAATACAGCACCATCGCGCCGCGGGTGTTCGGATTGCCGTACGAGTTGGCGTGAACCGATACGAACAGGTCCGCCTGCTGCCCGCCAGCGATGTCAACGCGCTCTTTGAGCGACAAATAGATGTCGCTGTCGCGCGTCATGACGACATCGTATCCTTTTTCCGTCAAAATCTTCTGCAGCTTAAGGGCAATGTCGAGATTGACGTCCTTCTCCCGAAGCCCGTATACGCCGATCGCCCCGGGATCGTAGCCTCCGTGTCCGGCGTCAACGACAACTTTGGCCGCCTGCGCGGCCGACGACGAGGCCAGCAGCCCCATGGCGATGAAGGCAGCCAGCCATTGCTTGTAGCGCATCCGTTCCGCTCCTTCCGGTCTTGATTGTAATCGGGTTGCACTTGCCTTGAGTTCCGCGCTGTATTCGGGAAATATCTTGCAGCCGAAGGGCTCGCGCGCAGGATGCGGCGGCCGAAACGAACGTTCCTCCCATCGGCGGAGAAGTATGTTATAATGACTTGCGGAACGCCAATCTTCATTCGAAAAATTGAGATAATTGCCATTGATATCCAACCATTCCTTGGAGCAAACTGATGGAAAGAGGTACATATCCGTGATCAAGAATACATTGACGCTGATCGTTCTGCTCATCCTCGGACTGGTGGCGGGGACGCTGATCGGACAATGGCTTGCGCCGATTCCCGCCCTGTCTTTTCTGACCAATTCCGTCGAGCTCAGCTGGCGGCCGCAGGCCGACTTGCTGGCGATCCGCTACAGCCTCGATCTGCATATTCGCCTGAATTTGCTGTCGCTGCTCGGACTGGTGGCCGCCTTCCTGGTATACCGCAAGCTCTAGGACACAGCGCCGTACACTCCACTCGACAATATTCGGAAAGAGGGCTCGATTTATGACGAACAATACGGAACGACGGCTTATTTTGGCTTCTTCCTCTCCGCGCAGACAGGAATTGATCAGGTCGCTTGGCCTTCCCTATGAAATTTGCCCCAGCGACGCTGACGAAGCAACCGAACCGGGGCTTCATCCGTCTGATATTGTGGAGAGTTTATCCGTCCGCAAAGCGCGGGCCGTTTACGAACAATATAAGATGCGCAGCGAAGGGACGCCCGGACGGGGGATCGTGATCGGTTCCGATACGATCGTCGTCCTGGACGGGCTGGTGCTCGGCAAGCCCCGCGACGAGGACGATTCCTTCCGGATGCTGAAGGCGCTGCAGGGGCGGGCTCATGAAGTATACAGCGGCGTCGCCTGCATCGATCTGGAGAACGGCCGGACGATTCGCGGCAGCCGGCGCACGGCGGTGTACATGAAGCCGCTTCCTGACGAGCGGATTCGGCGCTACATCGCCACCGGCGAGCCGCGGGACAAGGCCGGGGGCTATGACACCACAATGCACCTTGGAGACATTGGTCAGTATCGTATCATATCTGAGTCGCCAGACGGTCGACCGGAAATAATTGTTGGTCACACCGTCAGTAAGGTAACTTTTAGACCGATGAGCGATGAAGAGATTTGGGCGTATGTAAAAACTGGTGATCCTTTAGATAAGGCGGGCGCGTACGGTGTACAGGGGATTGGCTCGGTATTTATTGAAAAAATCGAAGGAGATTTTTACAGTATTATGGGGCTTCCCTTGAACCTTCTTTATCAGATGTTGTTAATGCTTGGAATCAGCTTATTTAATCAATCATAGTTGAGTTGAATATTTTTCGTTTCTTTCGAAGGCGTCTATAATTGGCGCCTTATTTGTTGTTTCCTTATATGCTCAACCCAATGTTCCTTGATTAGGTCTTTTGTCCAAAACATAAATTAAAAAGAAGCATAAATTATTCCAAGACTTATGCATAGTAGAGGTGGGATTATTGACGAAAAAGCATAGATTAAAGTGTAAATTTTTTAAACCTACAAAGCGTAGAAAGAGAAGAGGCAGAAAAAAAGTAATATACAAAATTAATTGTGTAATAAAACGTTTAAATATTATTTGCCCAAAACAACCTTTTATTGGTGTTAAACCAAAAGTAAGAAGATATTTTTTTGTTGCACCCCATGACATTAATTTATCAGGAGAAAAAATAGTTTTGTTTCCCAATCAGTTTGTTGATGATAAAGGCGAGACCGTTGCCAAGTTTATTGACTTTGGTCAAGAAGGTTACTTCAATTTGTACGTTAACGGAGCATTGCAAGAGGGTAAGTTATATCACGTAAATTCCGATGAGTTAACTATTATTTCGACAGGTCAAACGATTTATAAAGGAACCCCCATTATACTTGAATCAATCGGATTTATCATAGCGAGAAAAAAATAGGTATATTCACTTGAAGATTAGCCCTGACGTTCATCTTCATTCAGAATATGATTTTATTGTATTACATTTTATGAGGAGGTTTGTTATCATGGCACTACAACTTATGAAGTTACTTGTTACGGCAACAACGACAGTTGAAACGGTTCCATCGTCACAAAAGTTTTTCTATGTAACAACTGGTGAAACCGCGGCGGGTGCAACATTGACGATTGATACTGCCGATTTTTTCGATGATACCGGGGCAGCAGCAACTGATCTTCCTGCATTGGCGACAAACAATAGTATGTATAATGTTTACATTAACGGTGTGTTGCAAATGCAGGGGATTTCAACCTATACTCCCGGAGCCACTACAGTAGGTTCACTGGTGATTAATGTACCCGCAGGAGGAGAACCTATTTTGGCGGATTCGCCGATTGTATTAGAAGTAATAAATTATGTTCCAACTTCTACGACCACGGTAAACACGTGATCTAATTAAGAGATGAGAAAAAACGATAGTGAAGTGCGGAAAGTCCGGAGTCATTCCCGGACTTTTTTGCGTTTGGCAGCGCATCGTACTAACTGGTGGGAAGAATTGGCTGACGGAGTCGGGTAACCTTGTAAGAGAAGGGAAAGTCGAATGCCATCGATGGCTCCGAAGGTAGGAAGTGGATTGTCAACACCTGACTAGACAGATTTCTTAAGTGCCTTCTCTTTGTACGCTAATGGGCTTAGATATCCTAGTGTGGAATGAATCCTAGCTTCGTTAAACCATTTGACGTATGTTCCTAGCTCTTGCTTTAACTGAGATAGCGATTCAAATTTGCGATTTTTCACGAACTCGGCTTTGATCAGCTTAAAGGTTGCCTCCGTAACTGCATTGTCATAGG
This sequence comes from Paenibacillus ginsengihumi DSM 21568, assembly GCF_000380965.1. Lineage (GTDB taxonomy): Bacteria > Bacillota > Bacilli > Paenibacillales > NBRC-103111 > Paenibacillus_G > Paenibacillus_G ginsengihumi. The sequence goes on from NZ_KB905553.1 coordinate 50,718, forward strand.
GACAGCCTTTCATACTCAATGAACGCTTGATCTTGAACGTGCTGATCACTTCATCAATCGTGAGATTTCTAAACTCACTGCCACGATCTGTGTGAAAAAGCTGGATTTGGCGTAGATCTCCTTTTACGCTTGCAAATGCTTGATAGACTAGTGCGGCATCTTTAAATTTTCCGCAGCTGTAACCGATGATCTCCCGATTAAACAAGTCCACGAGCAAACAAATATAGTGCCATTTATTTGCGACCCGAACGTATGTCAAGTCACTCACAACGGCTTCCAATGGTGCTTCTTTCGCAAACTCGCGATTCAGTTCGTTCTGGATCGGCGATTCGTTACATGACGACATATGCGGTTTATACTGCGCCACTGTGTAGACCGAGACCAGGCCGTTTTTCTTCATCAGACGTCCAATGCGCCGTCTGGAAACCGTCATTCCCTCTTCTTGAAGTTTTGCTTTGATCTTCCTTGCTCCATACACGCGCTGATTCTCTCCAAAAATACGGATAATTGCTTGTTCCACCTCATCATCGACAGATGATTGCTCATTACTCTCGTAGTAGTAGGTACTCCTATTGACCTGAAGAATCTTGCACATGGCCGATATGGGATACTTATGAGCGTTTTGCTGGATTACCGTTATTTTCGTCCGAAGATCAGCGCTGCTTGCTTTAAAATATCGTTTTCCATCTTCAACCGTTGGATTTCCTTACGCAGCGCAAGGAGTTCATTCTGTTCCTCTGTCCGGTTGTCCTTTTCTTTGAAAGAACCTGTTGTTCTACTCTGTTTGACCCAACGGTCAAACGCAGATGCACTCAGATCATATTCTCTCAAAATATCTGCCCGCGGTTTCCCATTCTCGTAAAGTTGAACCATCTGTTGCTTGAACTCGTCTGTAAATGACCGACGCTCACGTTTCTGCATGACATTCTCTCCGTTCTTTGTCGATTTGATTTCAATCTACTAGACCTTAAGAGAATTGTCCAATTCAGTGTAGCCGATCCAATCAAGCGCAATCGCGGCGTTTGATGCTAAAATGAAAGATCGCGTTGAACGAGAAGATAAATTTGAGGTATCCTTAAAGAGGATAAATAAAGAACTTCAGCAACTTTCAGATGAACTCAAAGTTACTTTGTCGCAAAAAATTAAGGATATTGCCAAAAATCCAGACATGGCGGATATTATTTCTGAAACCTACGCTGAGCTAGAAGCAGAAAAACGCCAACATATCAATACCATTTCGAAGCAGATTGAGGAATTGACCGCTGTTAGAGAGAAGTCGAGTATGTTCAAGGAAGGCGCAAGAACGGCACTTCAAGTATTTGATGATATCATAGCAAAGGATACACTAAATCGTAAAGACCTTGAGATCCTTATTGACAAAATAATCGTCAGTAAAGATGGGGAACCTACAATATACTTGAAAGCCAATATTGAGCAATTACTTAATTACGATGGAGGTGATGATCCAGATGGTTCCGGTGGCGGGGACAACAAAGCCACCGTTACCTACAAGGCAGGGGCTGTGACGAAATCATTCGTATCAATTGTAGCTATGGAGAATAAAGCGGGGCATTCTGCTTAGGTAATGTCAATAAATGGTGGTTTTCACCCCTCAAAAGAACCATTTAGCACTACAAAGCAGGCTCTTACGCGATCCAAGGCTTCGGCGCGACGATGGTCGAACGGATCGAAGGCGACTATTTTACGGTCGTCGGGCTCCCGCTGTCGCTATTGGCGGAGCAGCTGTCCGAGCTTGGCGTGGACGTTTTTTAACGCTCGCTCATCCTTGAAACGACGCAGGTAGACGTTTTTAGCCGAATTGCGTCGAATACTGCCGTGGCTTCGCGCGTTCTCGGCTGATCTTGTTCAGCGCCGCTTCCGTTTTATGGGCCGGCCAGAACGGCGGGGCCGTTTATTCTGGGAGTGCGTCATGCTATAATGGAAGCTCAGGTATGCCTAGGAAAGAGGGGAATGCATGGAATCGCTCAATGGAACGTTGCGCGATGTCCCACACGAAGAACGTCCTAGAGAACGCATGATGCAGTATGGGCCTCACGCACTAAGCAACGCGGAACTGCTCGCTATTTTGCTTCGGACCGGCACGATCCAGGAATCGGCGGTCCATTTGGCCGCCCGCCTTCTCAAGCAATGCGGCGGACTGCGCGGTCTGGTCGATATGAGTCTGCACCAACTCACCGAGCTGAAGGGCATCGGCGAGGCCAAGGCGCTGCAAATCCAGGCGGGGATCGAGCTCGGGAGAAGGCTGTCCCGCACCGCGATGAGCGATGCCGTCGTCATCCGCTCGCCGCACGACGTAGCGGCGCTGCTGTCGGAGGATTTGCGCTACTTGCAGAAAGAGCATTTCGTTTGTCTGTTTCTGAATACGAAGAATCACGTGATCGCGCAGGAAACGCTGTCGATGGGCAGCCTCAACGCTTCGATCGTCCATCCGCGGGAAGTGTTCCGGGCGGCCATCAAGCGCAGCAGCGCGTCGATCATTTGCGTACATAATCATCCGAGCGGAGATCCGACGCCGAGCCCGGAAGACGTGCAGATCACCGAAAGGCTTGTCCAGGCCGGAGAAATCGTCGGGATCGAAGTGCTCGATCATGTCATTATCGGAGATCGGCGGTTCGTCTCCTTGAAGGAACACGGATTAATGTAATACCATTTGCTATTCTTGAATGCGACTATTTTTAGTTCTTTGTAACTACAGAAGGGAGAAATTTTTGCATGTTTGGTGGGTTTACCAAAGACCTGGGCATTGATTTGGGGACGGCGAATACGCTGGTCTATGTGAAAGGAAAAGGAATTATCGTTCGCGAGCCCTCTGTAGTCGCAATTCGTACGGATACGAAAACGATCGAGGCCGTAGGCGACGCCGCCAAGAAGATGATCGGCCGGACCCCCGGCAATATCCGGGCGATTCGTCCGATGAAGGACGGCGTCATCGCCGACTTCGATACGACCTCGACGATGATCAAATATTTCATTCGGCAAGCCCAGAAGGAACGCTGGCTGTTTCAGCGCCATCCGAGCGTGATGGTCTGCGTGCCGTCCGGCATTACGGCGGTGGAGAAGCGCGCTGTCGAGGACGCGACGCGGCAGGCCGGCGCGCGCGACGCCTACACGATCGAGGAGCCGTTCGCGGCGGCGATCGGCGCCGATCTTCCGGTATGGGAGCCGACGGGCAGCATGGTGGTGGATATCGGCGGAGGCACGACGGAGGTCGCCGTCATTTCGCTGGGCGGCATCGTGACAAGCCGCTCGATTCGGGTCGCCGGCGACGAGATGGACGAGGCGATCATTCAGTACATCAAGCGGACGTACAACCTGATGATCGGAGAGCGCACCGCCGAGCAGATCAAGATGGAGATCGGCTCCGCGCTGCCGATGGACCCTTCCGTTTCCTTCGAAATTCGCGGCCGGGATCTCGTGACTGGCCTGCCGAAAACGATGAAAATTTCGTCCGACGAAGTGACGGAAGCGCTGGGCGATACGGTCAACGCGATTGTCGATGCCGTCAAGGTCACCCTGGAGAAATGTCCGCCGGAGCTCGCGGCCGATATTATGGATCGCGGCATCGTGCTGACCGGCGGAGGCGGGCTGCTGCGCAATCTAGATAAGCTCCTGTCGCGCGAGACCGGCATGCCGGTGCTGGTCGCTGACAATCCGCTGGACTGCGTGGCGATCGGAACGGGCAGGGCGCTTGAAAACATCCATTTGTTCAAAATGAAATCCGGACCGGCCAGCAAAGCCAGACGCTGAGCGTCGGTGCAGGTTGGGAAGGTGTGAAGCGTGAAATTTCTGGGGAACAAACGGCTGCTCATTTTGATGGCCGGCCTGATCTGCTTTATCGTCGTCATGGGGCTTACGTTCGGCAACCGGCAGCATATGACCTGGCCGGAAAAATTCGTTAAGGATACGATAGCCTTTACGCAAGGCTTGCTGTACAAACCCGCTGCGTATATAGCGGGTTTCTTTGAAGACATGCGGTCGATCCGCACGCTGTACGAGGAAAATCAGGTGCTGAAGCAGACGCTGACCCGCTATGCGCGGGATACGACGAAGCTGAACGATCTGGAAAAGCAGAACAAGCGGCTGCAGGAGGCGCTTGGCTTCACGGAGCGGCAAAAGCAAATGAACAATTACCGCTTCCGCATCGCGGAAGTGATTGCCTACAATCCGGATCGGCTCAATCATACGATTCAGATCAATTTGGGCGAGCAGGACGGCATCCGGCCGAATATGGCGGTCATGTCCGTGAAAGGGCTGGTCGGGCGCGTCGTGCAGGTGTCCTCCTTCTACTCGACCGTGCAGCTGCTCACAGGCATCGACGACACCTCCTTCATGAGCGATTCCGCCGCGCTCGGCTCCAAGGCGATTGCCGTGACGGTGAAGGACAAGGAGGAGTCGTTCGGAGTGATCGAGAAGTACGACCCGGAGCAAGCGGCGCTGATCGTTACGAAGATCGACCCGAACGATCAGATGGCTGTAGGCGATACGATCATCACCTCGGGAAGGGGCTTGCTGTTCCCGAGCGGCATCGAGATCGGCAAGGTCGTCGAGAAGGAAGTCGGCGAATTTGGCATTACGTTCAAGGCAACCGTCGAGCCGTTCGCTTCGTTCAACCATTTGCGCGAAGTGTTCGTCGTCGAAGTGCCGGAGCTGAGGTGAGCCCATGAATCACAAATGGCTCACGGCACTGCTGTTCGGCTTGTTTTTGCTTGAGGGCACCGTGCTTCAATGGATCATCCCGGCATCGTGGCAAAGCCGGGTCATGATCGCTCCCCATTTCGTCCTCGTCGTAGTTCTTTATATCGGCTTGTACGTCAACCGCCATACGGCGCTCGTCTACGGGCTGGCGTTCGGCATGCTTCACGATTTCATTTATTATTCGCCCATGCTCGGTCCCGTGTCGTTCAGCATGGGCCTGACCGGTTATTTGGCCGGCCTGCTGCACGGCCGCGTCTATTCGAGCATCGTCGTCAGCATGCTGGCCATCGCTGCCGGCAACCTCGCTTTCGAGACGATCATGTACGGGCTTTACCGGCTGTTTCGCGTCTCGCACCTGGACCTAAGCTGGCTGTTCGTCCATCAGATGCTGCCCAGCATGCTGATCAATCTGCTGTTCGCGCTCGCCGTATACGTCCCCGTGCGCAAGCGGCTGGAAGAGATGCAGGCCAGCCGGACCGCGACGGAAGAATAATTTCTCCTCCCGCCAGCAGGAAATACCCCGGTCCAAGCCGAATTGTATAGGCTTAGGAGGTAGGAGCTTTTATGTCGGTGGCAAAGCAGCATCGCGTAACGATTAAAGGGGTGAAGGACGGCCTCGTCTTTCTGCTGGACGATTCGTGCGATTTTGACGAAGTGCTGGCAGAGTTGAAATATAAGCTTGAGAAGACGCACCAGCAAATATTGACCGGACCGATTATTCACGTTCACGTCAAGCTGGGCAAGCGGATCGCATCGGAGGAGGAGCGGGGGCTCATCCGGGAGATTATCGGCCGGAAGGGCAACCTGCTCATCCAATCGATCGAATCGTACGATCCGCTGCACCAGCGGCCGACTCCGGACAGCTCGGATGTGAAGCTCGTGCAGGGCATGCTCCGTTCCGGCCAGACGTTAATGCATGAGGGAAGCGTGCTGTTCGTCGGCGACGTCAATCCGGGCGGGACAATACTGAGCACGGGCAGCATCTACGTCATGGGAGCGCTGCGCGGGATGGCCCATGCCGGAGTGGACGGCGACGAGAAAGCGATCATCGCGGCTTCTCAGCTCAGGCCGACGCAGCTGCGCATCGCCGGCGTGATCAGCCGTCCGCCGGACGAGTGGGCGGCAGCGGACAGCTTTATGGAATTCGCCTATATCAAGGACGGACGAATGGAAATAGACAAAATTCATCATTTGCACAAGCTCGGTTGAGGGGGACCGCCGGTTGCGCGCCCGTCAGGGCCGACAGTGCACTGCAATCTAGAAGGGAGCGGGATCGTCATGGGGGAAGCAATCGTCATCACCTCAGGCAAGGGCGGCGTCGGCAAGACGACCACATCGGCCAATATCGGCACAGCGCTGGCGCTGCTGGGGAAGAAGGTCGTCATGGTCGATACCGACATCGGTCTTCGCAACTTGGACGTAGTGATGGGACTGGAGAACCGGATCATATACGATTTGATCGACGTGGCGGAAGGCCGCTGCCGGTTGCCGCAAGCACTGGTTAAGGACAAGCGGTTTGAGGAATTGTATATGCTGCCGGCGGCGCAGACGAAGGACAAGCACGCGATATCGCCGGATGCGGTGAAGCAGATCGTGACGGAGCTCAAGCAGGATTTCGAATACGTCATTATCGACTGTCCCGCAGGCATTGAGCAAGGATTCAGGAACGCCGTGGCCGGCGCCGACAAGGCCATCGTCGTCACGACGCCGGAGAATGCGGCGGTGCGCGACGCCGACCGAATTATCGGCCTGCTCGAGAAGGAGCAGCACATCGAGCCGGCCAAGCTCGTCATCAATCGGATCCGCCCGGGCATGGTGAAGAAAGGCGAGATGCTGGACATCGACGAAATTTGCTCCGTGCTGGCCATCGATCTGCTCGGCGTCGTGCCGGACGACGAATATGTGATCAAGGCGGCCAACTCCGGCGAGCCGACCGTGATGAATCCGAACTCGCGGGCGGCGGTCGCCTACCGCAATATCGCCAGGCGCATGCTGGGCGATTCGGTGCCGCTCATGCCTCTGGAAGAAAAGGCGGGATTGCTTGGCCGAATGAAGAAGTTTCTCGGGATAGGATGATATCAGCGTGCTGCAAAAATTTAAAAAAGTCGATATCTCTATTGTCCTGATCCTGCTCGCATTGCTCACGGCCAGCATCTTTCTCGTATACAGCGCGACCTATAACGATCAGAAGATCGACATCGAGATCAAAAAAATGCTGATCATCAGCGTGGTGTCGCTTGTCGCCTTCCTGTTTGTATCCATGATCGATTATCGCGAGCTCATTAAGCTGTCCCCGTATTTATACGGATTCGGGGTGCTGCTGCTTGTTGCCGTATATTTCTTTGGCGTCGAAAAAAACGGCGCCAAGGGCTGGTTTAAACTCCCGTTCGGAGGGCTCGACTTCCAGCCGGTAGAGCTTGTGAAGCTTATTCTGATCGTGGCGCTGGCCGCTTTCATGGCCCGCCGGGACGGGGAGAAGCTGACGCTGGTGCGCGACGTCATTCCGATCGGCGCCATGGCGCTGCTTCCCTTTGGGCTGGTCGCCATTCAGCCCGATTTGGGCAACGCCCTGATTTTGCTGGCGATCGTCATCGGCATGTTCTGGATCGGCAACATTCGAATCAGCTATGTATTGATTGGTCTTGCGGTGGCGGCGGGCGGGCTGTATCTGTTCGTCTTCCTGTTCAAAAACTATCACGATGCGCTGGTCGGTTTTTTCGAAGCGTTGAATGTTCCCGGGCACTGGTTGGACCGGCTCAATACGTACATCAACCCCGAGACGGCGACCCGAGACGATAAGTGGCAGGTGGAAAATTCGATGCGGGCGATCGGCTCCGGCGGGCTGCTCGGGGAGAAGTATTTGCAGGGGACGTCTGTGCAGAGCAGCTTCATTCCGTTCGCCTATTCCGATTCGATCTTCGTCGTGGTCGGCGAAGAGTTCGGGTTTGTCGGGGCTTCCTCCCTGCTGCTGCTTTATTTCGTGCTCATTTACCGCATGATTCTGATTGCCATCAACAGCAATATGCTGAGCGGATCGTACATCATCATCGGCATCGTATCGATGCTGGTGTTTCAAATTTTCGAGAACGTCGGCATGATGATCGGCATTATGCCGCTGACCGGCATTACGCTGCCCTTCATAAGCTACGGAGGAAGCTCGCTGCTCATCAATATGATGGCGATGGGGCTTGTCATGAGCATCAAGCTGCATAACGACAAGCCGATCGAAGAAATATAGCTGCTTTATCAGCTTCTGCTTGATCAAGTCCGCTCCGACGGGGGTGGATAGGCAGCAGGCGAACCGGCCTTTTGGCCGGTTTTTTGCTTTGGCGTTGAGCGAAAACAGGGATGTTTTGCAAGACAAGCTCATAGGATGAATTATACAAGCTGTGCCGCCAAGGTTAGGGCCGCTTCGCGGCTGTTCATACCGATCGAGCGACGCCGATGGGGAGGGAAGGAACCGAATGCAGACGAAACATAACGTGCGCCAGCGGAGAATGCAAAAGCTCAAGCGGCTGCAGGATGGCCGGGAAACGCCGCATGCCGCGTCCTGGCCGCGGGATACATACAGCGAGCGCGAGGCGTACCGCACCGTATATCCGGCGGAATCGGATTGGCGGGAGGCGCCGGAAGCCCAGGCTGCGGACCCCGAGCAGGAGTGGAACCGCAAATGGGAGCGCGATCTGCAGCGTTACCGCACGGAGGGGCGGGGCTTCGGCGGAACGTCCGGAGGGCCGGGCCCCGGCTTCAGCCGCTTCCGCGCTCATCTGCTCATCAGCGGCCTGCTGTATGCCTCGATCTGGGGCTTGTTTCAGTTGGATCATCCTTGGGCGGAGCAAGGGCGGGATTGGGTGAACTCCGCGCTGACCGAGCCGTTCGATACCGGGAAGCTGGCGGCTTGGTATGAGAAGCGGTTCGGGGGCGCGCCGTCGTTCCTGCCGGCATTGGACCCGCTGCGGCACCAGGAGGCGGAGAAGGTGAACGCCGCAAGCAAGCATTATTTTGTCCCGCTGGAAGGCCGGCTGATCGCGCCCTTCACGCCGGATGCCGGCGGCGTCCGCATCGAGGCGGAGGCCGGAATGCCGGTATTTGCCATGGATACGGGGCGCGTCGTCTATGCGGGAGATAACGGGCAGACGGGCTTCACGGTCGTCATTCAGCATGCGGACGGCATCAGATCGGTATACGGGCATTTGGACAAGGCCAATGTGCAGCCGAACGATTGGATCAAAGGAGGGGAGACCGTCGGCACGGTAGCCAAGCAGCCGCCGCCATCGGACGATTGGCTTTATTTTGCGGTTTCCAAGGACGGCGCGGCCGTCGATCCGGCGGACGTGGTTTCGTTTGATTAAGCAGGCATGGGACCGCTGGTTCGGCGTTCGCGTTCGCATCCATCCGTTATTTTCTGTCATCCTGCTCTTGTCCGCCATAACCGGGTATTTCATCGAAATCGTGACGCTGTTCGGCGTCGTGCTGATCCATGAGCTCGGACATGCGGCGGCGGCCAAAGGCTTTGGCTGGCGGCTGAAGGAGGTGCAGCTGCTGCCTTTTGGCGGCGTAGCGGTGACCGAGGAGTCGGGCAGCGTGCCGCTGTGGCAGGAGGTTGTCGTCGTGCTGGCCGGGCCGCTGCAAAATGTGTGGCTGCTTATGCTCGGCTGGGCGGCCGCTTCGCTCGGGCTGCTGCCCGAGGCGTGGGGCAGCTACTTTGTGCAAGCGAATCTGCTGATCGCGCTGTTCAACCTGCTGCCGATCCTGCCGCTGGATGGAGGGAAGCTGCTGCAGGCGGCCCTCTGCTTGCGGCTTCCGTATAAGACGGCGATGCGCTGCTCCCTGGTGATCAGCCTGGCGGCCGGTTCGCTCATGACGCTGGCGGCATGCCTTAATTTGCTCGCCGGGCAAGGCGGGATTCAGCTCAACTGGCTGCTGATCGGCCTGTTCCTGCTGGCAGTGAACGGGTCCGATCTGAGAAGGCTGCCGTATTATTTTATGCGTTTTCTCGTTCATCGCGAAACGGTCTGGCGGCGCCTTGCCGGGCGCGGCGCGCTGGCCTGGCCGATCGTCGTCGGAGGCCGCCGGAGCGTCTCGGACATCGTCAAGCTGTTCATGCGCGATAAGCTTCACCTCGTGTACGTGGTGGATGAACAGGGGCGAATCTGCAAGGTCATGCCGGAAACAAGGCTGATCGACCATTATTTCGACGAGACGAAAAGGAGTTTGCCCTTGTCCGAGCTTTTCCCCTGATTGTATGGTACAATAAGGCCGAGGTGTTGCACGATGAAGCGCATACTGGTCCAATGCAGCGGAGGACAGACCCAGGTAGCCGTCACCGAAGACGGCAGATTAGTGGAGTATTATCAGGAAAGCCGCGACCGCAGCCAGCTGGCCGGAAACATCTATATCGGGCGGGTAGTCCGCGTGCTGCAGGGGATGCAGGCCGCGTTTGTGGATATCGGTTTGGATAAGAACGTATTTCTATATATTGACGATCTGCTGCCCGCTCATTTGGAAAAGCAGCCGAAAGAGAAGCCGCCAATTCACGACCTTGTGAAGGTCGGACAGCAGCTGATGGTGCAGGTGGTGAAAGAACCGGTCGGAAGCAAGGGCGCCCGGGTAACGACGCATTATTCGATTCCCGGGCGCTTTGGCGTCTATATGCCCTATGCCGGATATGTCGCCGTATCCCGCAAAATCGACGGGACGGCCGAACGGGAACGGCTCAAGAGGGCGGCGGAGCGAAATTTGAAGCCGGAGGAAGGCTTTATTGTAAGGACGGCCGCTAGCGGGGCGGCGGAGGAGGCGATCGTCGCCGATCTGAACGAGCTGCGCAGCAGGTGGCGGCAGCTGGAGGAGGAAGCGAGGCGGAGCGGCGAAGTCCCGCGCAAAGTATATTCGGACCTGGATCTGCTGCCTCGCCTCATACGTGATCTGTTCAGGGACGATGTAGACGAGCTGTTGGTGGACAAGCCGGATGCGCACGCGGAAATATGCTCTTACGTCCGTTCCGGCTCTTCCGGGCTGGCGGCCCGGGTGCGGCTGTCGCAGGAGCCTTCCCTGTTCGATGCCCATCAGATCATGCAGCAGCTGGAGCAGGGGATGAAGCGGAAAATTTGGCTGGACAACGGGGCTTATCTGATCATCGACCGGACGGAAGCGCTGACCGTGATCGACGTCAACACCGGCAAGTATACCGGATCGGTGGGGCTGGACAGCACCGCCTTCGATACGAATATGGCGGCGGCCCGCGAGATTGCCAGACTGCTTAGGCTGAGGGATATCGGCGGCCTGATCATTATCGATTTTATCGATATGGAAGCGGAACGCTACCGCCAGCAGGTGCTGGAGGAGCTGACCCGGGAAACGCGCAAAGACCGGACAAAAACGTTCGTTGTCGGCTGGACCAAGCTCGGGCTGGTGGAGATGACCCGCAAAAAGGTGCGCGACAGCCAGGAAGCCGCCGCCGCGAAGCTGTGTCCCGTATGCGGCGGCAGCGGTTGGATTTTTGGCGACAGAGAATGACGGTTACCGGTTCGCAGCAGGTCTAAAAAAGAGGTTGCAACAGGCTAATGAATTATGATAATATATTCGAGTGTGTTGCTATGCATGCTGTAACCGCGCGAAGCGGGTTTTTAAGCGTCTGCAGCCGCTAGGCGGCAGGCCACCTGGCTCTTAGGCGAGTCTGAGACATGGGAGGTGCAACGAATGTACGCAATTATCGAAACTGGCGGGAAGCAATACAAGGTTCAACAAGGCGACGTGCTCTTTATCGAGAAGCTGGATGCTAGCGAAGGCGACGCCGTTACGTTTGACCGGGTGCTTGCCGTATCCAAGGACGGCAGCCTGACGCTGGGCGCTCCGCTCGTGGAAGGTGCGAAGGTTTCCGCGAAAGTAGAAAAACACGTCAAAGGCGAGAAAATCATCGTTTACAAGTATAAAGCGAAGAAAAATTATCGCCGCAAGCAAGGCCATCGTCAGCCGTATACCAAAGTCGTGATCGAAAGCATCCAGGCTTAAGGTGTGGTTGAATGATTAACGTAACGATCCGCCGCGGACAAGACGGCAAGATCGAACGGTTCCGCGTGGAAGGCCATGCGTATTACGACGACCCGGGCAAAGACATCGTCTGCGCCGGCGTTTCGGCCGTAACCGTGGGCACCGTCAACGCCATCGAGGCGCTGCTCGGACTGGAGCTGAAGACGCGAGTCGAGAACGGCTTTCTTCAGGCGGACATTCCTTCCGGCAACCTCGATCCGGATGGCAAGGTGCAGCTTCTGCTCGAATCGATGGTCGTTATGCTGCAATCGATCGAACAATCGTATGGTGCATATATAGCCATTTCCAACACACATCAATGAATAAAGGAGGTAGACTGGCATGTTGCAATTGAATCTCCAATTGTTCGCTTCCAAGAAGGGCGTAGGCTCCACGAAGAACGGCCGCGACAGCATTGCGAAGCGACTTGGCGTCAAGCGCGCTGACGGCCAGAAAGTAACGGCAGGCAGCATTCTCGTGCGCCAGCGTGGAACGAAGATTCACCCCGGAACGAACGTGGGCATCGGTTCGGATGATACGCTGTTTGCGAAGGTTGAAGGCGTCGTAAAATTCGAGCGTCTGGGCCGCGATCGCAAAAAAGTGAGCGTCTACCCTGTCAGTGCGGCTCCGGTAGCTGCGACGGTAGAAGCGTAATGGCCATTCATGGATTTGAACCCCTGGCGGAACCGCCGGGGGTTTTTAACATTTGAAACAATAAGATGAAGTTTTCGGCCTGACATGCTATACTGGAAAGGCGTAATCCATGAAACGAGCCGTGATGAATTTCAGGTTCCACGAAAGAGGTTGAATCATGACGTCTGACGCAAACGGGCGAACGGAGCCGAAAGACGCTGCCGCACCGCAATCCGGGGCGGGCGCCGCGCTCGGGAAGGCAACGGAAACCGAACTGCGCATGCTTCGTTTATTCAATCATTACCGGCACGATTGGATGAATGATATCCAACTGCTGTTCGGCTACGTGAAGCTGAAAAAGTTTGATAAATTACCCGCCTTGATGGAGAAAATAACGCATAAGGTGCAGCAGGAAGGCCTCGTCTCGAGACTTGGCGTCCCGGCCTTGATCCTGCATTTGCTGTCCTTTCAGGCGGAAGTGAAGGAGCTAAAGCTTGAGGTGCTGATGGAGCAGGAAGTGCACTTGGACGAGCTTGACTATGCGCCTGACGTGTGTCGGACAGTAGAGTACGTGTTGGAGGCGTTCCGTAACGAAGCGTCCCTCTCGCAGGATGGGGATAACGAACTCACGCTTTACTGGAACAGGGAAGCCGACGAGCTGGAAGTGAAGGCGGTTTACAACGGAGAATACCGGGAAAGCTCCATACGACAGGCGGAAGCGGATGCGGCCGAACGAAGCGGCCGGGCGCAGTTTGCCGCTTTTTATGAGAGCGGGCGAGCTGAATGGTCGTTTTGCTGGAGCGAAGGAGCTGTACCGGCTTCGCATACATAATGGGGTGGAAAGATGTTTGTCGATAAAGCGAAAATTTATGTAAAAGGCGGAGACGGAGGCGACGGGATCGTCGCCTTTCGCCGTGAGAAATACGTGCCGGAAGGAGGGCCGGCCGGAGGGGACGGAGGGGACGGAGGCGACGTCATCTTCCGCGTGGATGAAGGGCTGCGCACATTGGTCGATTTCCGTTACCAGAAGCATTTTAAGGCGCCGCGGGGCGAGAAAGGACGGAACAAGTCGCAGCATGGGGCCAATGCGGAGGACATGATCGTCCGGGTACCGCCGGGAACCGTTGTCATCGACGACGATACGCAGGAGGTGATCGCCGACCTGACGCGGCACGGCCAGGAGGTCGTCGTCGCCAAGGGAGGCCGCGGCGGCAGAGGCAACGTGCGGTTTGCGACGCCGAGCAACCCCGCTCCGGAAATATCCGAGAACGGCGAGGAAGGGCAGGAGCGGTGGGTTGTGCTGGAACTGAAGGTGCTGGCGGACGTCGGGCTCGTCGGCTTCCCGAGCGTGGGCAAATCGACGCTGCTGTCGGTCGTATCCGGGGCGAGGCCGAAGATTGGGGCGTATCATTTTACGACGCTGACCCCGAACCTCGGCGTCGTCGATGTCGGCGACGGCCGCAGCTTCGTCATGGCCGATTTGCCGGGACTGATCGAAGGGGCGCATCAGGGCGTAGGCCTCGGGCACGAATTTTTGCGCCATGTGGAGCGGACGCGGCTCATTCTGCATGTGATCGACATGGCGGCTACGGAAGGGCGCGACCCGTTCGAGGACTGGCTCAAAATCAATGACGAGCTGAAGCTGTACAATGCCAAGCTGGAGGAGCGGCCTCAGATCGTCGTCGCCAACAAGATGGATATTCCGGAAGCGCAGGAGCAGCTGAAGCTGTTTCGGGAGCGGCTCGCGGCGCATGGCCGCGAAGACATCGAGATTTTTCCGATATCGGCCGTATCGAAACAGGGCGTGCAGGAGCTGTTGTACAAGGTGGCTGACCGGCTGGAGGCGATCCCCGAGACGCCGGCGGTTGAGGAGCTGCCAGAGGTCGAGGAACGGAAGGTGTACCGGCTTGAGGCAAGCGATGACGACGGGTTTACGATTCGCCGCGAGAACGATGTATTCGTTGTCGACAGTCCGAGTATTGAAAAGCTGATCAAGCGGACCAATTTCAGCACGCATGAATCGGTGATGCGCTTTGCCCGGATTTTGCGTCATAAAGGCGTCGATCAGGCGCTCCGCGAGCGCGGGGCGAAGGATGGGACGACGATACGCATCGGCGATTTTGAATTTGAATTCGTGGAGCAGGGAGAATAACGATCAGGTCGGCATCATAGCACCAACATGCCACGCAACGGCAGGTTGGTGCTATTTTATTTTGTTTAGGGAATAAATAAAACCGAACGTTATATTAATAAAATATATATAATGTTCGTAAAATAACATTATATCGAGAATAAATAGGAATTTTATCTATGTGATCAAATAAAATCGTGAACTTTTTGCAAAAATCCATTGAACTTTCGACAAATCCTCTGTATAGTATTGAACTGTAAAGAAAACTAACATTAAAAAGACATGAATCGAACAATTACAGGAGGATGAGTGAAATGGATGTGAGAAGCTTTCGGAAAGCGGGCCATTTTCCGAGTTTAGTGTCAGCATTTCTCTATTTTGATGTTAGTTTTATGATTTGGGTGTTGTGCGGCGCGTTATCGTTGTACATTACCAAAGATTTCGGCCTGACCGATGCGCAGCGGGCGACGATGGTCGCGATTCCGACGCTCGGCGGTTCCCTGTTCCGCATTCCGATGGGGATATTGGCGGATCGGATCGGTTCCCGCAAGGCGGGCATCATCGGCATGATGCTGACGATTATTCCGCTCTTGTGGGGCTGGCTGGGCGGCACGACGCTGAACAGCGTGCTGGCGCTTGGCTTTTTGCTCGGCATTGCCGGAGCGAGCTTCGCCGTCTCCCTGTCGCTTGCCAGCCGCTGGTATCCGCCGCAGTATCAAGGTTTGGCGATGGGCATCGCCGGGGCGGGCAACAGCGGGACGGCGCTGGCGACCTTCTTCGGTCCGCACCTGGCCAACGCGTACGGCTGGCACAACGTATTCGGCCTGGCCATCATACCGCTCATGCTTGTCCTGATCGCGTTCATGCTGATGGCGAAGGATAGCCCGAATCAACCGGAGCCGAAAAAGCTGGTCGACTATTTGGCGGCATTCAAGTATGCCGACACATGGTGGTTCTGTCTGTTCTATGCGATTACGTTCGGGGGCTTTGTCGGATTTTCCAGCTATTTCAGCATTTTCTTCTTTGATGTATATGGCGAGGAGAGCGTCCAGGGCGGGCTCACCCGGGTGCAAATCGGCTACCTCGTTACGATCACCGTCATCGCCGGCAGCATGTTCCGACCCATCGGCGGATATATTGCCGACCGGATCGGCGGCATGCGCTTCATGCTCGGGCTGTTCGCCGTCATTACCGTTTGCGCCTTCGGCATCTCGACGATGCCTTCGTCCTTCCTGGTCATGCTGCTGCTCACCAGCATTATGATGGCTTGCCTCGGGATGGGGAACGGCTCGATCTTCCAAATCGTGCCCCAGCGCTTCTCCAAGGAGATCGGCGTCGTGACGGGGATTGTCGGGGCGGCCGGCGGTCTCGGCGGATTTTTGCTCCCCAACAACGTGCTCGGGCCGCTGAAGCAGGCGACGGGCTCGCATGTGACCGGCTTTATCGTCGTCGCTTCGATCGTGCTGGTCGTTACCCTGGTGTTCTATGCGGTGACGCGCAGCTGGAGGAAGTCATGGGCTTCCGCCGATAGCGGAGTCAACTTTTAGAATGCGGACATAAGGCGGTGGAGCGAGAGTGAACGAGTTTCTCAAGGCGGTGCAGCAGCGTGCCTCCGACAGGCCGAAGGAGCGAACGGGGCGAACGGAATGCCCGTACTGCAGCGTACAGTGCACGATGAATCTGCATGAGGAAAAGTCGATTAGGGTCAGCCGCTTTTCCGTCAGTCCGAACAAGGAAGATCCGGTGACGGATGGCCGGCTTTGCGTCAAGGGGCTGAACGCCCATGTGCATGCCGTTCATGAAGGCCGGCTAAAGTACCCGCTGCTTCGCATAGGGGCTTCGTGGGCGGCTGTATCGTGGGAGAAGGCGCTCGCCGAGATCGGCGGGCGGCTTCGTACCATCCAGGCGAAATACGGAAAAGACGCCGTCGGCGTCTACGGCGGGGGCAGCCTGACGAACGAGGAGTGCTACCTGCTCGGCAAATTCGCCCGGGTGGCGCTGCAGACCAAAAATATCGACTACAACGGCCGCTTCTGCATGTCGGCGGCGGCCGGGGCGGCGAACCTTACCTTCGGGTCGGACCGGGGCCTGACGAATCCGCTGGCCGAGGTGCCTCTGGCGAAGTGCATTATTCTTGCCGGGACGAACCTGGCGGAGTGCCAGCCGACGATTATGCAGTATTTTCGCAAGGCCCGGTCCGAGGGGGGCACAATCATCGTCATCGATCCTCGCGAGACGGGGACGAGCGCGATAGCCGATCTGCATTTGCGCGTGAAGCCGGGCTACGATGCCGCGCTGGTCAACGGCATGCTGAAGGTGATCGTAGAGCGCGGATATGTCGACCGCGCCTTCGTGGAAAGCCGGACGACCGGCTTCGCCGAGCTGGAGAAGCATCTGCGGGGCGTATCCCTGGCGGAAGCCGCCGCCTTGTCGGGAGTGGCTCCTGAGGCGATCGTGGAAGCGGCGCGGCTGTTCGGCGAGGCCGAGACGGGCATGGTGTTCACCGCCCGCGGCGTCGAGCAGCATGCGAGCGGCGTGGCCAATGTGCGCAATTTCCTCAATCTCGTGCTGCTGACGGGCAAAATCGGCCGGCCGGGCTGCGGATACGGCGCGATTACGGGGCAGGCGAACGGACAAGGCGGGCGGGAGCACGGCCAGAAGGCCGATCAGCTGCCAGGCTACCGGCTGATCGAAAATCCGGAGCATCGCGCCTACATCGCCAAGGTGTGGGGCGTTCCGGAGGAGGAGCTTCCCCGCAAAGGGGTGTCCGCATACGAGATGGTGGAGGCGATCGACCGCGGGGAGATCAAGGGGCTGATTGTTCTGGGCTCCAACCCTGTCGTATCGAGCCCGAACAGCCGGTTGGTCGAACGGGCGCTGGCCAAGCTGGAATTTTTGCTCGTCATTGATCTGTTCGAGTCGGAAACGGCGCGGCTGGCCCATGTGCTGCTGCCAGGCTCGGCTTATCTGGAGGACGAGGGCACGATCACCCAGCTCGAAGGACGTGTCGTCGTGCGCAGAGCGGTCAAGCCGCTGCCGGGCAAAGCGAAGCTCGACTGGGAGATTTTGTGCCTGATCGCCGAGACGCTGGGGAAAGGGCAATATTTCAAATACCGCTCGGCCGAAGAGATTTTTAACGAGCTGAGAATCGCATCCCGGGGAGGCATCGCCGATTATTCCGGGATGACGTACGAACGGCTGGAACGGGAAAAAGGGCTGTTCTGGCCTTGCCCGGACGAGGCGCATCCGGGAACGCCGCGCATGTTCGCAGAGCGGTTCGGCCATCCCGACGGCCTGGCCCGGCTCGTCCCGATCGAGCACCAGAATCCGAAGGAGGTGGCGGGTCGGAAGTATCCGTATTTGCTGACGACGGGCAGGGTGCTGCAGCATTATTTGTCAGGCGTGCAGACCCGCAATACTCCGGAGCTGAATTCCAAATATCCGGAGCCGCTCATGGAAATTCATCCGGAGACGGCCGGCGAGATCGGGCTGGTCAACGGCGGGCATGCGAAGGTCTCTTCCCGGCGGGGCACGATTCGGCTGAAGGTGAAATATTCCCCCAAGATCAGAAAAGAAACCGTGTTTGTCCCGTTTCATTGGGGCGACGATCGGTGCATCAACCGGCTTACGAATCCGGCGCTCGACCCGGTTTGCCGCATGCCCGAATTCAAGGTGTGCGCGGTCGCGATTGCGCCGGGGTAAGTTCGGCCTGAAGGGAGGAGCCTGCGCTGAAACCATTTTTTTGGCCGGAGGAGGCGAATGATGCATGCAACAGTGGATCAAGGCGGTGGGCACCGGCAAGCACGGTTCCCGGCATTTGACTTATGACGAGGCGGTGGCGGCGGCCCACGCGATTGCCCGCGGCGAATCGACCGACGCGCAGACGGCTGCGTTCCTGATGGCGATGCGGATGAAGGGCGAAGCCGTTGAAGAATTGATGGGCTTTATCGATGTATTCCGCAAATATTCGCTGCCGTACCGCTCCTTCTCCCATTCGCTGAACTGCGCCGGTCCCTATGACGGACGCCGCTATTTTCCGGTGACGATCCCCGTCAGCCTGCTGCTCGCCTCCGTCGGATTTCCCCAGGTGCTGCACGGCAGCGAATCGCTGCCGCCGAAGCTGGGCACCTCGCTGAAGGAACTGCTGGAAGGGCTGGGCGTGCAGGTGGAGCTGGAGGCCAAGGAATGGGAAGACATCTTCGTGACGCTCGGCATCGGTTTTATTTGGACCGATCTGATTTGTCCGCCGTTCGGACGGGTAAGGCATGTCCGGGAGCAGATCGGGCTGCGCACGTTTTTTAATACGGTCGAGAAGGTGATCAATCCGATCCATTCGCTCAACGTCATTATCGGGGTCAATCATCGAACGGCGATGGAGCGCCTGATCCAGCTGCTGCCGAAATCGGGCTTCGAGACGGCATATATTGTGCAGGGCATCGAAGGCTCGGAGGACTTGCCCATCTTCCAGACGAGCGCCATCCGCAAAGTGACGTCATGGGGGGACGAAGCGAGCACGATCGACCCGGCCACGTTCGGATTTTCCGGCTCGCCGGTCGAGAAAATGACGAAGCAGGAGCAGCTGAGGACGGTGCTGCGCATAATCGAGGGCGACGATTCGCCGGATATCGGCAATGAGCGCGAGCACGTCGTCTTTAATGCGGGGCTGCGGCTGTATTGGTTCGACAAAGTCGAGTCGTACGAGGAAGGCTTCCAGCTGGCCAGATCGCTGCTGCAGCGAAAAGAAGCGAAGAAGCTGCTCGAGAAGTGGCGGACGATGAGCACCTGCAGCGAGTTTCCCGCTCGCATCAGGGTGAACTGATCGCCCGCCGTTTCGGCATCTTTATAGAAGGCTCCGGGCTATGGGTATGGGCGGCTCGGAGCCTTGCCTTGTCGCCAGGCAGCGGCTGGGGGCTGGCCTGCGGCGAATGCTGCGGCTGCCGCAAGGCGCGGCGGCGTGCGAACGAAACCGCGCGAGAGGGCTATACCTGCAGCGGATCGACGAGCGCGGTCCAGCGGACGGCCGGCCGCGACGCCGCATCGTATCCGGCGGTGCCGACCCATACGCAGGACGAGGGCCCGGTGCGGAAATAATGCGCCAGCAGCTCGCGAAAAATGAACGGAATGTCCCGCTTGAGCACCTCCGCGCGAGGAATCCAGTGCAGCTCTCCTTCGTCGGTCTCGCTTACGTCGCGGCGGGCCGCCCGCGCGGTATAAATGAACTGCTGGCGCACCTCCTGGCGGTTTAGGCGAATCAAAATATACTGCAAGCGCAAATCGGCGATGTCGCCTCGGGTAAGTCCGGTCTCCTCGAAAATTTCTCTCCGTACCGCTTCCTCCGGATCGTTAATCTCCTCCGGTTCCATATGTCCTCCGATAGCCGCCCACATACCGGGGTTCAGGGTCCGGCTCGGCGACCGCTTCATCATCAGCATGTCGCCGCCATGAAACAGCAGCGCGGCAGCGATCATCCGGGCACGTATCAATTATGATCTCTCCTTAAAAAAGACGTCCTATGACGAGCGATTCTTCTCAATCATCGTTCGTCGCCTGCGGTATCGAAAATTCAGCATGCGTGCTGAGCCGTGTTTAGCAGAAGTGTAACATATTTTTTGTCGAAAACCTACTTGCGGGAAAGGGCCGGCATGCGTTATAATGTCCACTATGGGAAAACAATCGTCTACTATGGAAGGACGATAAAAATGACAGATAAGCAAGCGTGGGATGAGAGGCGGCCCGGAGAGCGTTATTACTTGGTGCGCGAAGACATCCTGCCTGACGCGCTGGTGAAGACGGCGCAGGCGAAGGAGCTGCTGGCCCGCGGCGAAGTGAAGACGATTCACGAGGCGGCGGAGCAGGTGGATTTGAGCCGCAGCGCCTTTTACAAGTACAAGGACGGAATCTTTCCCCTCAGCAAGCTGGAGCGGGAGCGGATCGTAACCATCTCGATGGATTTGGAGCACCGTTCCGGAATTTTGTCGCGGGTTCTGGCGATGATTGCGGGACTCGAAGGCAACGTGCTGACCATTCACCAGTCGATTCCGCTGCAGGGCGTGGCGAATGTCGTCATCTCTGTCGAGACCTCGCTGATGGGCGATCCGATCGGCGTGCTGCTGGACGCATTGCGCGAGCAGGACGGCGTGACCCGCGTTCATCTCGTCGGCCAAGGCTGAGGACGCTGGGGCGAAGCTGTTAAAATATAAAGATTGTCAGGAGGATATGAGCATATGAAACCGATCAAAGTAGGTTTATTGGGACTCGGTACCGTCGGAACCGGTGTCGTTCGCATTGTGGAGGGGCACCGGGAAGATTTGCTGGGCCAGACCGGCTCCTCGATCGAAATTGCGAAGATTCTGGTTCAGGACAAGTCGAAGACCAGAAGCATCAGCGTCCCGGAGGACAAGCTGACCGAAAGCGCGCGCGACGTGATCGAGAACCCGGACATTCAAGTCGTGATCGAAGTGATGGGCGGCATCGAGACGGCGAAGAGCTATATTCTCGAGGCGCTGGAGAGAGGCAAGCATGTCGTCACCGCCAACAAGGATTTGATGGCGCTGCACGGACCGGAAATTTTGGCCAAGGCGGCGGAAAAAGGCTGCGACGTATACTACGAAGCGAGCGTAGCCGGCGGGATTCCGATTATCCGCACGCTGATCGAGGGCTTCTCCTCGGATCGCATCACCAAAATTATGGGGATCGTCAACGGCACGACCAACTACATTTTGACCAAAATGAGCCAGGAAGGGGCCGCTTACGAAGAGGTGCTGAAGGAAGCGCAGGCGCTCGGCTATGCGGAGGCCGACCCGACCTCGGACGTCGAAGGCCTCGACGCCGCCCGCAAAATGGCGATTCTCGGTACGCTCGGCTTTCACGTGAACGTCGCCTTGGCGGATGTCAGCGTCAAAGGCATTTCCGGCGTCAGTAAGGAGGACATCGCTTATGCCAAACGGCTCGGCTACGAGGTCAAGCTGCTCGGCATCGCCGAGCGCCAGGACGATCAGATCAGCGTCAGCGTGCAGCCGACGATGGTCCGCGCCTCGCATCCGCTGGCTTCGGTGAACGGCGTGTTCAACGCGGTGTACGTCTATGGCGAAGCGGTCGGCGAAACGATGTTCTATGGGCCGGGCGCAGGGGAGATGCCGACGGCGACGTCGGTGGTCGCCGATCTGGTGGCGGTGGTGCGCAACCTGAACCTGGGCATCAACGGCCGCCAAGTCTTCGTTCCTTATAAAGAGAAGAAGCTGAAAACGGACGAGCAGATCGCCTCCAAATACTTCATTCGGCTTCATGTGGCCGACAAGGCCGGGGTGCTGGCGCAAATTACGAACATCTTCGCCGGCGAGGACGTCAGCCTGGAATCCGTCGTCCAGCAGCCGAATGCCACGACGCCGCATGCGGAGATTATCATCATTACGCACAGCGCCAGCCAGGCGGCGGTGAACCGGGTGCTGGCTGCGTTCGGAGACATGGAAGGCATCGTGCACGAGATCAAAAGCGTATATCGAGTGGAGGGTTAATCGAATATGAGATACATGGGACTACTGCAAACGTACAAGGAATATTTGCCTGTTAATGAGAAAACGCCGCTGCTGACGCTGCAGGAAGGCAACACTCCGCTCGTGCGCGCGGAAAATTTGTCGGCCGAGCTCGATCTTGATATCTACTTCAAATATGAAGGTCTGAACCCGACGGGCTCGTTCAAGGACCGCGGCATGGTCATGGCCGTCGCCAAGGCGATGGAGGAAGGAAGCCGCACGATCATGTGCGCTTCGACGGGCAACACGTCCGCGGCGGCGGCGGCTTACGCGGCGCGCGGCGGGTTGAACTGCATCGTGCTGATCCCGAACAACAACATCGCGCTCGGCAAGCTGGCGCAGGCGATCGTGTACGGCGCCAAGGTCATTGCCATCGAAGGCAACTTCGACCGGGCTCTTGAGATCGTCCGGGAAATTACGGCGAAGCATCCGATTACGCTGGTCAACTCGGTCAACCCGTACCGCCTGCAAGGGCAAAAGACGGCGGCCTTCGAAGTATGCGACCAGCTCGGCGAAGCGCCGGATTATTTGGCGATTCCGGTCGGCAATGCCGGCAACATTACCGCTTACTGGATGGGCTTCAAGGAGTATCACGAGCGGGGCAAGGCGGCGAAGCTGCCGAAGATGATCGGGTTCGAGGCGGAAGGCGCGGCGGCAATCGTGCGCGGCGAGCCGATCCCGGAACCGGAGACGATCGCGACGGCGATCCGCATCGGCAATCCGGCCACCTGGAAAGGCGCGGAAGCGGCTGCGAAAGATTCCGGCGGCCAGATCAACTTCGTCACCGACGAGCAAATTTTGCATGCGTACAAGACGATTGCCGCCCGCGAGGGAATCTTTGCGGAGCCGGCCTCGGCCGCTTCGATCGCCGGCGTCATGAAGCTGAAGGAGCAGGGCTATTTCGAGAAGGGCGCGAAGGTCGTCTGCGTCCTGACCGGCCACGGCCTCAAGGACCCGAACATCGCGATCAAGAGCGTCAGCGCGGAACCGGTGGTCGTACAGGATTCCGAGGCGGCAGTGATGGAAGCGATCAAGCAGCTGGAAGGCTAGAAGGCGGGACGATACGGTGGAGAAGAACAGCGGAAAAGTGCGCGTCAGGGTGCCTGCCAGCACGGCCAATCTCGGCCCGGGCTTCGATTCGCTCGGCATGGCCTTGAATTTGTACGCCTGGATCGAAATGGGCCTTGCCGATACGACGCGCATTCATTTGATCGGGGAACAGATGGAGGGCATCCCTGCGGACAAAAGCAATCTCGTTTACAAAGTGGCGCAAATGGTGTTCGAGCGGGCCGGCGTCCGCCATCCCGAGCTCGAAATCGCGATGTACAGCGACATCCCCTTGACCCGCGGCCTCGGCTCCAGCGCCTCGGCGATCGTTGGCGGGATGGCTGCGGCCAACGCGCTGATCGGCAGCCCCTTGCCGCAGAGCGAGCTGTTCCGCATGGCGACGGAGCTGGAGAAGCATCCGGACAATGTGGGCGCTGCGCTGTTCGGCGGGCTCGTCGCCGCCTTCTGGGACGGCGAGCGGGCCGAGCATATCCGGATTGAGCCGGACGAGCGGCTGGAGGCGCTCGTCGCCATTCCGCATTTCCAGCTGGCAACGGAGAAGGCGAGGCATGTGCTGCCGCGGGAGCTTGGCATGGACAAGGCGGTGTACAACATCGGCCATGCAAGCGTGCTGGTCGCTGCGCTATGCTCCGGGCGGCTCGACCTGATCGCTCAGGCGATGAAGGACGCGCTGCATCAGCCTTACCGCGCGCCGCTCGTGCCCGGCTTGACCCGCATTCTGGGCGAGGCGACCAGGCATGGGGCGCTCGGCGTAGCGTTGAGCGGGGCCGGGCCGACCATGCTTGCGCTGGTTGACAAGCACAGCCCTCGCAAGGCGGAGCTGGAGCGGTTCATGAAGGAGACGCTGCTTGCCGAAGGCATTGAGTCGACAACGATGTGGCTGCTGCCCGACCGGGAAGGGGTACGGGTGGAGAAGTTGACAGCGGATCAGCAAAGCGGTACATTATGGGAAAACATCAAAGGGGAGGTGCGCGCATGAAACGGATTGCGCTGCTCGGACCCGGCACCTTTACGGAAGAGTCGGCTCATCATTATCTCGGCACTTCCTCATTCGACTACGTCCATTGCAAGGTGATCTCCGACGTCTTCATGTCTACCGTGAACGGTCAGACGGATTGGAGCGCCATTCCGATCGAGAATACGTTCGAAGGCTCGGTCAGCCTGCATCTCGATTGGCTCGTTCACGAGGTGGACCTGCCGATTCAGGCCGAGTGGGTCTATCCGATCAATATCAACCTGCTCGGCATTTCCCGGGACGGTGAGGCGGGGCAGGCGGATATCGAACATGCGCGCGGTGCCATTCGCAAAGTCGTCTCGCATAATGTGACGCTTTCCCAATGCCGCAAATTTCTGAAGGATCATCTTCCCGACGTCGAGCTGGAACCAGTCGGCAGCAACGGCGAAGCGGCAAGGCTGGTCAAGGAGCTGAACGATCCGCAGATCGCCGCGCTGGCGCCAACCGCCGCCGGCAAGCTGTACGGCTTAAGCACATTCGCCCAAGGCGTTCAGGACCACCAAAATAATTATACGCGCTTCGTGCTCGTCGGGACGGAGAAGCCGGAGCAGCTGGCTCGAGCGGCCAGCTCCGTCAAAACGACGATTTTGGTTACGCTGCCAGAGGATTACCCGGGAGCGCTGCACCAGGTGTTGTCGGCTTTCGCCTGGCGCCGCATCAACCTGTCCAAGATCGAGTCGCGCCCGACGAAGAAGAAGCTGGGCAGCTACTTTTTCTACATCGATATCGAGGCTTCGATGGAATCCGTCCTGCTGCCGGCCGCCTTGCAGGAGATTGAAGCGATCGGCTGCCAGGTTCGCATTCTCGGATGCTATCCTACTTTCACATTTGAACCAGCGCATGCGGAGGTGCAGAACACATGTCACAAGTAATTTATCTTAACGGCGAATTTGTATCGAAGGAAGATGCGAAGGTATCGGTTTACGACCACGGCTTCTTGTATGGAGACGGCATTTTTGAAGGTATCCGCATCTACAACGGCAATATTTTCAAATGCAAAGAACATCTGGACCGATTGTACGATTCGGCCAAGTCGATCATGCTCGACATTCCGCTCAGCCGCGAGGAAATGCAGGATGCCCTTGTCGAAACGCTGCGCCGCAACGAGCTGCGCGACGGCTACATCCGCCTCGTCGTATCGCGCGGTCCCGGCGATCTCGGCCTCGACCCGCGCCGTTCTCCGAAAGCGTGGGTCATCATTATCGCGGAGAAGCTCTCCATTTACCCGGAAGAAGCGTACATTAACGGCTTGAAGACGGTCTCCGTCTCGAATCGCCGGAACATTCCCGACGCGCTGAACCCGAAGATCAAATCGCTCAACTATTTGAACAACATTCTCGTCAAAATTCAGGCGAACCTTGCCGGCGTCGGCGAAGCGATCATGCTCAACTCGCAAGGCTACGTCGCGGAAGGCTCTTCCGACAACATCTTCATCGTCAAGCGGGGCATCGTCTATACTCCGCCGTGTTATTGCGGGGCGCTGGAAGGCATTACCCGCGGCGCCATTCTCGAAATTTGCGAGCGCGTAGGCTATACGGTCAAGGAAGAGCCGTTCACGCTGCATGACGTCTATGTGGCGGACGAGGTGTTCTTCACCGGCACCGCCGCGGAGGTCATTGCCGTGCGCGAGGTCGACGGCCGCATCATCGGCGAAGGCAAGGCCGGTCCGATCACGACGCATCTGCTGAAGGAATTCCGCAGCATCGTCGAGATCGACGGCGTGAAGGTTTACGAATAACGGCGGAAAGCGCGTTTTCCGCCTGGCATACAAGCGCCAAGGCATCCGGGCAGATCCCGGGAGCTTGGCGCTTTTGCTTTTTTGCCAGCTTTTTTCCGCAAATGATGGTCAAAAGCCCATCTCCGTGCATAAACTGTACTGTTACGTTGGTTTTAGGTACGGTGCGACCGCTCAAAGGAGGTTTTAGGCTGTGAAAATCCATATTGTGAAGCAAGGCGACACACTATACGAGCTGGCTCAAAAATATAATGTCGAGCTCGACAAGCTGATTGCCGCCAATCCGCAGCTCGCGGACCCGAATGTGCTGGAGATCGGGATGAAGGTGAAGATCCCCGATGCGCCGAAGCCGGTAGCGCCGCCTTCGGAAATCGCGCATAAGCATGTCGTCGTGCAGGGCGACACGTTATGGAAGCTGGGAAAAGCATGGGGCGTGCCGCTCCCCGAAATGATCGCCGCCAATCCACATTTGAAAAACCCGAATGTGCTGATGACCGGGGAAACGGTATTTATCCCCAAGAAGAAGGACGGCTCGAATACGGAAGCGAACGTGGTGAATCCGCCCAAACCCGACACGTCCGTCCTGCCGTCTGCCGAGGCGCTGCCGCAGCAGCTTCCGGCCGAAGTGAATGTCGAGCAGGCCCCGAATATTGAGATGGAAGTGCAGAGCGCGCCGAATGTGCTGGCCGAGACGCCGCCAGCTCCCATTCAAGCGGAGCTGCCTGCGTTCCCGAACGTGAACTTCGAGCCGTTCGCGCAGCCGGCCGAAAACCCGAATATCCCAGTGGCGCCGACGCAATATATGCAGCCTAATATTCAAGAGATGCAGCCGCATGTGCAAGGGATGCAGGCAAACGTTCTTCCTTATGCGAATGTGCCGATGGCGGAAGCGGTGCCCCCGTTTCAACAGTATAATGTGCCGGCTGCGGAAGCGTTCAGCGCGAACGTGCAAAAAGCGGAGTCGAACGAGTGGAAGGAGCAAACACCGCCGCAGCTTCCGCCGCTGCCCGCCTCCGTGCTGCCTGCCTATACGGGCAATCTGCCTCCTTATCCTGCTGCCGGCGGCGATTGCGGCTGCGGCGGTCCGGCTCTGCCAACCTTCCCGCATGCTATGCCGTACAGCAACTACCCGGTAGCCGGGGCATATGACCCGAACGTAATGGCGGCGCAGAGCAACTACCCGGTCGCGGGGGCGTACGACCCGAACGTGATGGCCGCGCAGAGCAACCATCCGGTCGCGGGGGCATACGACCCGAACGTGATGGCGGCGCAGAGCAACTACCCGGTCGC
>NZ_KB905553.1:78101-150480 GCF_000380965.1 Paenibacillus ginsengihumi DSM 21568
TCGCGGGGGCATACGACCCGAACGTGATGGCCGCGCAGAGCAACCATCCGGTCGCGGGGGCATACGACCCGAACGTGATGGCGGCGCAGAGCAACCATCCGGTCGCGGGGGCATACGACCCGAACGTGATGGCCGCGCAGAGCAACTACCCGGTCGCGGGGGCATACGACCCGAACGTAATGGCCGCGCAAAGCAACTATCCGGTCGGAGGAGCATATGACCCGAACGTGATGGCCGCGCAAAGCAACTATCCGGTCGGAGGAGCATATGACCCGAACGTGATGGCCGCGCAGAGCAATCACCCGGTAACCGGGGCGTATCAACCGTATGGGTTCGGAGCGCCTTATTATCCCATGGGCGGCTACCCGATGATGAGCGGCCCTTACTACAGCCACTTTATGCATGCGCCCGGCATGGCGGGCTATCCGTGGGATAACGGATGGGATCATAATTCCTGGGATGGGGACAACAATAGCCGGGGCGATGAAGAAAACCCGGATATCGCCAAAATATCCGTTTCCGGCCAACCGTCGGCAAGTTCCGCGGCCAAGCGCAAAACGCCGGCCAAGCGCAGCAAGAAACAGAGGCAGCGAGACGCGGCGAAAGCGGCGATCAACCGTTTGCTTGAGCGCAAAGCAAGCCGCCGCAGCTACAGCTACCCCAAAACAAGCTACCCGTGGATTAACGGTTAAATAGCGAGAGCGAACCGTAAGCAAGGACCGGAGGTCTATCCCCGGTCCTTGGTTATTGCTGTATATTCCTTCAGGAGCGTGGGAAAAATAGAGATAAAAACTAGAGGGGATCGCTATGAGCATGCTCAGCTTCTGGAACCAGTTGAAAAAGCAATTGAAAAAAAAGCTGCGCTGGCGACGGCGTTGGCTGAATTTGGCTCTTGTGATGCTTGCGGTCGGCATCGCTTCGGGAGGATACGCATGGTATGCCCGAATCGGCGCCGAAAACGAAAGTGAGCCGGCGGAGCGCATGGTGTTAAGCCGGCAAGTATCGGAACGGACCCAACCGGAGGAAGAAGTATTGCAGATGATTGACCGAATGGAAGGACAAAGGGAAGCTTTTGCCCGGAAAATTTACGTCTGCGGCGAGGAGATCCAGCATCTCGGCCCCATGAGCGCCGCGGACGTGCTCACTTATTACAGAGAGCATCCGGAATCGACCGTAAGCCTGGGGAATGAAGAGAAAATTTATTTTACCGAGCACGTGGAAGATCTCTCGCCCCAATGCAAGGAAAATGCTTATTTCGGACTCGACGATCAGGGGAATCTGTCTCTTTTTGAAGGCGTGCCGGGAACAGAGGGCAACGTCATCCGGACGTTTTTCCAGCTCAATATCGAGTATTTGGAAAGCTCGTTGCCCAGAGATACCGTCCAGCAGCTCTACAGGGGGATCCGCATCACCGATCTGGCCGAATATAACAGCGTTCTGTCCACTTTCAGCGATTTTGCCATCGAAGAGACGGAGAAAGTGATGAAGGCCTCTCCCGGCCGCTGACCTTCCATACGGACGAAGCGAAATCCAGATGCGTTCTTTATGCGTCTGGATTTTTTGTCATTTTTGGGCTCGGTAATGATTGGCGTTCCGCTGGCCGTGGGCTCACTTTTTGCCGGGCAGACCTTAAGCTAACGCAAGCCACAGAGCTTATTTTACTCGAAACGCTCGATTTGAAATTGTAACGCAAGTGAGCGGCCTTATTCGGCATTTTGGGCGACAAGAATGGGTGTTTTGGACAAAATAGCGCTACCCA
Organism: Paenibacillus ginsengihumi DSM 21568; assembly: GCF_000380965.1. GTDB lineage: Bacteria > Bacillota > Bacilli > Paenibacillales > NBRC-103111 > Paenibacillus_G > Paenibacillus_G ginsengihumi. Next base: position 79,861 of record NZ_KB905553.1, read on the forward strand.
GCCTGCGTTGCATTTTAAAAAAGGGCTCGATTCAGCAAAATAGCGTTTGTCACTAGCGTTAGCAATTCGGAAGCTTCGGCAGAAGCGCGGGAAGGGACAGCTCTGGAAGGGGCCGCAACCCCGGTGCTGTTTACATGATTGACGCCTATGACGATCGCTTCCTTCGTCATCGGTCGTCACCTGCGGTGTTGAAAATGCAACGTGTGGGTTCACCGCTGAATTTTCAAGATTGACGCCTATGACGATCGCTTCTTTCGTCATCGGTCGTCACCTGCGGCCTATGCCGCTTGCGCTGAACTATCAGAAGATGAGAATGGGCTGCGGACTGTGGGCTATTTTCAAGAGAGTCGGCAAATGTTGCATTTTGTACAACAAAAACGGTAGGATACCCCCTATCTACGACTTAATATTGTAGAATGTGCAACATTTCAGGCGATGCTCCCGGGTTTGAAGCTAATTGCGCCCAAATTGTTGTACGAAATACAACATTACCCTTTCTATAGGGCGAAGGATACGGAAAATGTTGTATTTTTTGCAGGATTCGTCGTCTCATGTGCCCGAGTGTGCCCGGGTAGGGGCCGCGCTAACGCGAAGTTCGAACGATAAGGCGGAGTTTACACGCTAACGCAGATCTTACACGCTAACGCAGATCTTACACGCTAACGTAGAGCTCGCACGCTAACATAGAGTTCCACCGCTAACGTAGAGCTTGCACGATAAGTAGAGCTCGCACGCTAACGTAGAGTTCGATCGCTAACGTAGAGTACGCGCGCTAACATAGAGTCCGATCACTAGCGTAGATCTCGCGCGCTAACATAGAGCTCGACCGATATCGCGGAATTGACCAGGCCTGCGGCCGGGTATCCCCGTCGAAAACTTCGCCCGAGCGCACCTGGGCGCGGGATTTTTACGCTCGGAATCTATCATTGATGTTCAATGCCTTCATATTTTGATATAATGTCAGGTAAATACATATGTTCGCTATATTGCGAGGAAGAACGACAGCGGCTCTGTAAGGGAAGAGCGGCGGCGGGATATGACGGGAGTGCGGGTATTTGAGAATTTTGGGGATCGACCCCGGGATCGCCATTGTCGGTTTCGGATTGGTCGACAAGCAGGGAAGCAAGATTGTGCCGGTGCAATACGGCTCGATTCAGACGGAGGCTCATACGGAGGAAGGGCTGCGGCTGAAGCAAATATACGAGGCCGCCGGGCAGCTCATTGATACATACAAGCCGGAAGCGCTGGCGATTGAGAAGCTGTTTTTCAACCGGAACGTGACGACGGCGATGACGGTCGGCCAGGCCAGAGGCGTGCTGGTGCTGGCTGCGGTGCAGAAAGGGCTGACCGTCTCGGAGTATACGCCGATGCAGGTGAAGCAGGCGATCGTCGGGTACGGCAAGGCGGAGAAGAAACAGGTGCAGGAAATGGTCAGAATGGTGCTCAGGCTGCAGGCTGTGCCGAAGCCGGACGATGTCGCCGACGCCCTGGCTATCGCTGTTTGCCATGCGCATTCTTCCGGTTTTCAACAAAAATTGAACGAGGTATTGAAGCGATGATCGACTTTTTGCGAGGACAGCTGGCTCATCGGGAAACCGACTACATCGTCTTGGACGTTCACGGGGTCGGATACCGCGTGTTTTGCTCCAATCCTTTTGCGGTGCAGCCGAAGGATTCGGAGGAAGTGACGATGTACATTCATTATCATGTGCGCGAGGACGCCCATATGCTGTTCGGGTTCCCCACCCGCGAGGAGCAGTCGCTGTTTCGGCTGCTGCTGGACGTGACAGGCATCGGGCCTAAGGTAGCGCTGGGCATTCTGGCAGGCGGCCGGCCTGAAGTGATCATCGGCGCCATTCGCCAGGAGAATCTCGGATTTTTGACCAAGCTGCCGGGGATCGGCAAAAAGACGGCGCAGCGCATCGTGCTCGATCTGAAAGACAAGCTCGGCGCCTGGTCGTCTGCGGCAGGGGTGACGGACGATGGCGGCTGGGGGCCTGCCGGCCTCGAGACGCCGGAGCCGGAAGCGGGAGCTTGGGGCGAGGCGAAAGCGGCCCTGATGGCCTTGGGCTATACGGAAGCGGAAGCGGACCGGGCGGGAGAGACGGTGAGACCGAAGCTGAAGGGCGGCGAGTCGGCCGACGCGGTGACCAAGCTGGCGCTGCAGGCGCTGTACCAGCAGTCGCTGGTGAAGTGAGAGGAGTAGAGCATCATGGAAGACCGCATTATATCGGCCCATCTCATGATGGAAGAGCAGGCGATGGAATTAAGCCTGAGACCGAGATATTTGGCCGAATATATCGGCCAGTCGACGGCGAAGGAAAATCTCAAAATATATATTGAAGCGGCAAAAATGCGCCGGGAGGCGCTCGATCATGTGCTGCTGTACGGCCCCCCCGGGCTCGGCAAAACGACGCTTTCGAACATTATCGCCAATGAGCTGGGCGTAGGCGTGCGGACGACGTCGGGACCGGCGATCGAACGGCCGGGCGATTTGGCGGCGATTTTGACGAATTTGCAGGAAGGCGATGTCCTGTTCATCGACGAAATCCACCGGCTGCACCGGACGGTGGAAGAGGTGCTGTACCCGGCGATGGAGGACTTTGCCCTCGATATCATTATCGGTAAGGGGCCCAGCGCCCGCTCCGTCCGCCTCGATCTGCCGCCCTTCACGCTGATCGGCGCGACGACGCGCGTCGGGCTGCTGTCGGCGCCGCTGCGCGACCGCTTCGGAGTCGTCAGCCGGCTCGAATATTATACCGTGGACGAACTGGCCTACATTGTCAGCCGGGCAGCGGAAATTTTGCAGGTGCAGATCGTCGGGGAAGCGTCGCGCGAGATCGGCATGCGTTCGCGGGGAACGCCGCGGATCGCCAACCGGCTGCTGAAGCGGGTGCGCGATTTCGCCCAGGTGAAGGGGGACGGCATCATTACGGAAGAGATTGCCCGAACCGCCTTGTCGAGCATTCAGGTCGATCCGCTCGGGCTGGACGAGATCGATCATAAAATGCTGCGCGCCATTATCCACCATTTTCAGGGCGGGCCGGTCGGATTGGACACGATCGCCGCTTCCATCGGGGAAGAGAGCCAGACGATTGAGGATGTGTATGAACCGTATTTGCTGCAGATCGGCTTTTTGCAGCGGACGCCGCGCGGCCGAATGGCTACCGAATCCGCTTATCGTCATTTAGGCATTCCGATGCCTTCCAAGAATTAGACGCCGATGACCAATGACGTTTCGTCATCGGTCGTCACCTTTTTTTCGGCGCTGACACATTGCTGAAGGTCACCGCCTAATGATCAGGATATATTGCGAGAGGAGCAACAGCTATGCATTGGGAAGAGCGGAACGGCGACAACGGCAGCGGGAGGAAAGCGGGGAATTCCCCGGCCCGCAGACTGCGCAGAACCGCCGTTCTTTTGCTGGCCGGACTGCTGCTTGGGGCGGCCGGCGTATGGCCGGGGAGCAGTGCAGGCGGCGGCATCGGCACGGCGCGGGCAGAAGTGGTCTCCGTGCCGCATGTGGAGGCGATCCGCGTCGCCCTGTTTATCGAATCGGGCAAGTACAGCGCCGTCACCCAGGCGGCTACCTTATCGTCCGAGAGCGGCATGACGCTCCGCTTGCGGTCAGCTGCGGGCGGGCCGCCTGTCTATCAGGCAGCGCCGAAGGAGCCTGTCCGCATCTATGACGCGAACGGCTATTCGGCGCTGCTATTGGAGACGGGCGACGCCGCGCAGGCGCGGTCGCTCGCGCAGAAGCTGGCCGCCGGCGGGAACGCCGCCCAGCTGATCGAGCGCGAGAAGAGCCGGCAGACGGCCTGGCAAGTGTTCGTCGGTCCTTATCCGACGAAGGAAGCGGCCGCCGCGGCGGCCCAGAAGGCGGCGGCAATGACCGGCGGCTGGCCGCCGGTCATTGCCGGCCCGCTGCGGCTGGCCGCCGGCACGTTCGCCGCGGCGGCCGACGCGGCCAAGCAGGCGGCGGCCATCGCGCAAGCCGGCTTCGACGCGGACGTAGCCGTCGTCGCCGGCCCGGCGGCGCAGCCGGCTTACGCCGTGCTCGTCGGCGGCGAGGCCGACGAGAGCGCCCTGCAGGCGCTGCGCAGCCGGCTGGCGGCGGCGGTGCCGGGCCTTGCGCTGACGGCGCACGACCCGTCTGAGGCATACGTCCTGAAGCGGACCGAGCATGCGGTGACCGCGGACGGAACGACCGCCGGCGCAGGACTTGCCATCGGCGGCACGGAGCCCAAGCTGTGGGCGGAGCCGAACGGGAAGGACGGCGCGATCCAGGTGAAGGAGCGCTTCGGCCGTTCGTACCGCGGCGGCATCGAGCTGACAAAGCTGAACGGGAAGTTGGCCGTCGTGAACGAGCTGCCGCTCGAGCAGTACGTCGCCTCGGTCGTCGGCTCCGAGCTGATGACAGGCTGGCCCGAGGAAGCGCTCAAGGCGCAGGCCGTCGCCGCCCGCACCTTCGCGCTGAGGCAGGGAACGAAATATCAGATCGCGCATGTATCCGACACGACGATGGATCAGGTATATAAGGGCGTGGAAGCGGAAGCTCCGGATATCGTCACAGCGGTTCAGGAAACGGCCGGCGAGGTGCTTGTTCACGGCGGCGGGCTGATCGAGCCGCTGTTCTCCTCCAGTGCAGGCGGGCGGACGGCGGAGTCGACGGAGGTATGGGGCAATCCGGTGTCCTATTTCAAGAGCATCGAATCGCCGGACGAAGTGGCCGCAGCGTCGAAGAAGCCTTGGTACCGCATCGTGCTGCCGAACGGCAAGTCGGGATACGTCCATTCCGACTACGCGAGAGATACCGGGGCAACGAACCCGGCCGGGCTGCCTTACTACGAATCGACAGAGCCGGCGCTCAATGTGCGCCCCGCACCGTACGTCGATAATCAGGGGAATGCGTCGGTATTCCAGCTCGGCCTGACCGACCGGTTCGTCGTGATCGACAAGGTGACCGAATCGAACCCTTACGAATGGATTCGCGGACCGTTCACCGCCGCGCAGCTCAAGGAAACCATCAACGCAGGCTCGGAGGTCAAAGTGAACGGCCCGCTGGAGCGGCTGGAGGTGACGAAGCGCGGCCCGTCCGGCCGGGCAATCGAGGTGTCCGCCAACGGCCAGGCGCTGAAGCCCAAATATCCCGACGCCTATCGGTCGCTGCTGAACGGCCTGCCGAGCACTTTGTTTGAAATTGAAGAAACGGGACGGTATACTATATTAGGTGCAAACGATTCCGTAAGGAACCAGTCGCCGTCGATGTCAAGTCCTTATGTGTTATCTGCCAATGCCGACCGCCCTTCGGCGCAAAGCGGAACCTCCTATGTGCTTAGCGGCGACGGGAAGGTGAGGGCGGTGACAGCGGAGCCGCAGTATGTGTTTCGCGGAACCGGCTTCGGCCACGGACTGGGCATGTCCCAATGGGGGGCAAGAGGCCTTGCGGAACAGGGCTATGACTACAAAAAAATATTGCAGACCTATTACACTGGAGTCTCAATCCTCAAAGGATGATAAGAAACGATGCGGGTCGACGCTTTTGATTTTCATTTGCCGGAAAGGCTGATCGCCCAGTCGCCTCTAGCCGAACGAACGGCTTCGCGGCTGCTGACGCTGGACAAGCGGACGGGCGAGATCGGCCATCAACGGTTCGAACAATTGGAGCAGTACTTGAAAGCCGGGGATGTGCTCGTGTTGAACGATACGCGGGTCATTCCAGCCCGGCTTTTTGGCGTGAAAGCGGACACCGGGGCAAAAGCGGAAATTTTGCTGCTCAAACAGCTGGACGGCGATCGCTGGGAAGCGCTGGTGCGCCCCGGCAAGCGGCTGAAGCCGGGCGCGACGATTCACTTCGGCTCGGCCTCCGGCGCCGGACAAGAAGCGGATGCGGGGAAACCGCTGCTGAAGGCCGTTGTGGAAGAGGACGGGGGAATGGGAAGCCGGACGCTTCGTTTCGAGTACGAGGGCGTTTTCCATGAAATATTGGACAGGCTTGGCACGATGCCGCTGCCGCCATATATCAAGGAACAGCTGCAGGAGAAGGAGCGTTACCAGACCGTCTACGCCCGGCATGAAGGGTCCGCGGCGGCGCCGACGGCCGGCCTGCATTTCACCAGGGAGTTTCTGCATAGGCTGGAACAAAAAGGCGTACAATTAGCCTATGTCACTTTGCACGTCGGCCTGGGCACGTTTCGGCCGGTGTCTGCAGAGACGGTCGAGCAGCATGAGATGCACGAGGAATACTATGTCGTCCCGGAAGCAACCGCGCGGCGGATCAACGAAGCGCGGCAGCGGGGCGCGAGCATCGTTGCAGTCGGCACGACATCCGCGCGCACGCTCGAATCGGCGGCTGCCGAAGACGGCACGCTGGCGGCCGGGAGCGGCTGGACCGGCATTTTCATCTACCCCGGCTACCGTTTCAAGGTCGTCGATGCGCTGCTGACCAATTTTCATTTGCCCAAATCCACCCTGCTCATGCTCGTCAGCGCATTGGCAGGCAGGGAGCATATTCTCGCCGCTTATGAAGAGGCTGTTCGCCGGGAGTACCGGTTTTTCAGCTTCGGGGATGCCATGTTCATTTATTAGCGGTTATTTCCGTGCGGGTCAGCTCCCCCTGCTCCCCGGACAGGGGCGTCCGCTAAGGCCGGAGCCCGGCGGGTTCAAGGCGCAGGCGCAAGCGGCGGCAAGTTATTGACGAAAGAAGTGAGCGATGTTGGCAGTTGTAACTTATGAACATATCAAAACGTGCAAGCAATCCGGCGCCCGTCTCGGGCGCGTGCATACGCCGCACGGGACGATCGAGACGCCGGCGTTCATGCCGGTCGGCACGCAGGCGACCGTGAAGACGATGAGCCCGGAAGAGCTGAAACAGATGGATGCCCAGATCATTCTGAGCAACACGTACCATCTGTTTCTGCGGCCGGGACATGAGATCGTCAGCCGCGCGGGCGGGCTGCACGGATTCATGAACTGGGATCGCCCGATATTGACCGACAGCGGCGGCTTCCAGGTGTTCTCCCTGAGCGAGATGCGCAAAATCAGCGAGGAAGGAGTCGAATTTCGTTCGCATCTGAATGGCGACAGGCTGTTCATCTCGCCGGAAAAATCGATCGAAATTCAGAACGCGCTCGGCTCGGACATTATGATGGCGTTCGACGAATGCCCGCCTTATCCGGCGGAGCACAGCTACGCCAAGCAGTCGCTGGAACGCACCACCCGTTGGGCAGAGCGGTGCCTCAAGGCGCATGCCCGGCCTGGCGAGCAGGCGCTGTTCGCGATCGTTCAGGGAGGAATGTACGCGGACTTGCGCAAACAGAGCGTGGCCGAGTTGACTTCCATGGATTTCCCGGGGTATGCTATAGGAGGCTTGAGCGTCGGGGAACCGAAGCATTTGATGTACGAAATGCTGGAAGTAACTACCCCGCTGCTGCCGCATAACAAGCCGCGGTATTTGATGGGCGTCGGGTCGCCCGATGCGCTTGTCGAAGGCTCCATTCGCGGTATCGATATGTTCGACTGCGTGCTGCCGACGCGCATTGCCCGCAACGGAACGGTCATGACCAGCTCGGGGCGGCTTGTCGTGCGCAATGCCAAGTTCCAGGACGATTTCGGGCCGCTCGATCCGGAATGCTCCTGTTATACGTGCAAGAACTACAGCCGGGCCTATATCCGGCATCTGATCAAAGCGGACGAGACGTTCGGCATTCGTCTGACGACATATCATAACCTGCATTTTTTGCTGGAGCTGATGAGACAAGTTCGCCAGGCGATTCGGGAAGACCGGCTGCTGGACTTCCGCGACGAATTTTTCGAGAAATACGGCATCGATGAGAACAGCAAGGGGTTTTAGCCTTAGTTATACATATAACCACGCGTCGAAGGAGGAATCACAATGTTGTTAGCGGCGGCAAGCAATCAGCCGGTAGATGGGCTGCAGGGCTTAATGTTTACCTACGGACCGCTCGTCTTGATGTTCGTCGTGCTCTATTTCCTGCTGATTCGCCCCCAACAAAAGCGCCAGAAGGAGCGCAACCAGATGCTTAACGCATTGCAAAAGGGGGATAAAGTTGTGACCATCGGCGGGCTGCACGGCACGATCGTGGAATTGACCGACGATACCGTCGTGCTTCGCGTCAACGATGTGACGAAGCTGACCTTTGAGCGGTCGGCGATCAACTCCATCAGCTCTTCTTCGCAAGCCGGAAGCAAATAAGAAAAACGTCTATCGATGTCCATTCAAGGATGAGCGACCGCGGTTTTGCGGTCGTTTTTCTTGGCACAGAAAGCGCGCTTCGCTTGATCGCTTCAGCAAAGTTAAACTTTCCGTAACGTTAAAAAAAGCCGCGTCAGCATGCGGCCGAATGCGCAACAAGAACGGGCTCCTTGTGTATGAGGGAGAACGTTCTTTTTTCGTTTAACGCCCCCACAGGCTCCCGTTCGACGGGGCTCCCAGCGGGTCGATCGAAAGAGGTGCCCAAAGCATCCTGCGGGTACGAGACGGATTTTCGGATGCCCGGAAAATGTTGGACGTCGATACACCTCTTTATTTTTTCATATTGACTCCAACGATACCGCCGATCGCGCCGAGACCGAGCGCCAGCAGAAGCAAATACAACGTTTGCACGGAAAATCCGGCGTCGTAGGCAAGAAAACCGACAATCCATACCGTTACGCTGTACAGCAATCCGAGCGTTCCGCCGTAATACCAGCCCTTTTGCCCGCTGCGTTTGCCGGAAATGAATCCGCCTGCCAGCATGGCCATGCCGTGAATGCAGAACGTCAGCGTCATCCAGGAGCTTTCGGGAATGCTCGTGCCGAGCAATAGCAGCGAGGCCAGCAGCGTGCCGATCAGCATGTAGAGAATGGAATACATCAGTCCGGATAAAAGCGGGGAAGCGTTCATCGCGCGTTCCACCTCCTTTTCTGCAGCTCGTCTTTTATCCCCATTGTATGGGCTCGCAGCGCATTTTAGTACAGGTTGTAGTAGAAACAGGAGCGCTCCAAATGCTTTCGGATTCCTCCAGCCCTTCCAACAATTTGGCACGAAACCCGTATCATAACTCGGCGGAGCGGGGGCCACAATAGCTTTACAGCTTGCGGGGGAGAGATGGTTATGGAATGGATGACTCTTGTATTTCGAACGCTGCTGGTCTATTTTTTAGTTTTTGTGACCATGCGGATCATGGGAAAACGGGAGATTGGCAAGCTGTCCGTCTTCGATCTTGTCATCTCCATTATGATCGCCGAGATAGCTGTATTTGTGCTGGAAGATTTGAACAAGTCGCTGCTGGAAGGCTTTCTTCCCATGGCTACGCTCGTTGTCGTCCAACTGCTGATCGCCTGGCTTTCGCTCAAAAGCCAGTGGATTCGCCGCTGGTTTGACGGCAGCCCTTCGCTGCTCATCAACAACGGGAAAATCGACCGCGAGAAGATGAGAAAGCAGCGCTACAATTTGGACGACCTGCTGCTCCAGCTTAGGGAAAACAAAATCGTGAATGTGGGAGACGTGGAGTTCGCGATTCTTGAGACGTCCGGCAAATTGACTGTGGTCGAGAAGCCGAAGGAACCTAAGGAACCTAAAGAATCTAAGGAATCTAAGGAGTCTAAGGAATCGAAAGAATCCGGCCACGTCGAGGGACAGGCTTTGGTCCGTTACGAAGGGCTTCCGCTGCCCCTGATTATGGACGGAAAAGTTCAGGACATCAATCTGGAGAAGCTGGGCAAAACGAGATTTTGGTTAAAATCGCAGCTTCGGGAAAAAGGCATCCACGATTTCAAGGACGTGTTTCTGTGCACGTACGATCATCGCGGCCGTTGGTTTATCGACCGCAAAAAATAGACCGAATTGGACCGCCGGTGACAAGCGAGTTTTTATGCCATCAGCCGTCACCTTTTCGCCGGACGGGCTTTGTTGAACCTTCAGGGTCGTTCAGATTATTTGGCAAAACGTTTCACGAGTACAATGAGGCGCGCGACGTCATGCCGGTCGATCAGACGCAGCAGCAGGCATACGATGAGATAAGCCGCAAAACCCGATGCGGAGGCCATGGCGAAACGAATCAAGCCGATGTCTGTCCATGGCGTGTGCATAACGGCGTAACAGATCGGTGCGGCGCAGCCGACGGCCGCGGCGGCTTTCAGAAAGTCGGCGGCCGGCATGCGAAACTGAAGCAGTCTCGACAAGGTTCCCCAATGCAGCATCGTGACAAGCACTATGTTGATATTGATGGCGAGAACGGCGCCAAGGATGCCGAATTCGGGCCGGCTGGCAAGCAGGTAGATGAGCGGCAGCTTGACCAGCGAGCCGGCGACCGTATTCATCAAGGCGCTTCCCGGTCTTTCCAATGCCTGCAGTGCCGCCTGCAGCGGCCCCTGAAAATAAATGAACAGCGCCACCGGCGCCATCATCCTCAGCATCGTCCCGACTTCCGGCTGATTGTACAAGTACAGGCAGAGCGGCTCCGCCAATACGAACATGATCATGGCGAACGGCGCGCCTGCAGTCAGGGCAAGCTTGAGCGCCTGCGACAGCCTCATATGAATCGTCTTCATATCGTTGCGGGCCGCCGCCTCCGACAAGTTCGGCACAAGCGCGACCGACAGCGAGGTTGTCAGCGCGCCGGGCAATAGCAGAAGCGGGAAAATCATGCCCTGCAGCGCGCCGTACTGCGCTGTCGCCACGCCTGCCGCAATGCCGGCAACGGCCAGGCTCCGGATAATGATGATCGATTCTATGAAATAAGAGAACGACCCGACCAGGCGGCTGCCCGTAACCGGCAGAGCGAGCTTGACGATCCGCGCCAGCTGACTGCGCCGGACGGTGCTTCCCGAACCGATACGGCCATGAACGCGCTCCAGCGGCTGACGGTTCTGCACATACTGCAGAGCGAGCACGGTCAGCGCGCAAATTTCGCCGGCGAGCACCCCCGTCATCGCTCCGGCAGCGGCATACTCGACGCCGCGCGGCAGCATCCACCAGGCAAACACGAGCACGGCTACGATGCGAACCAGCGTTTCCGCGATCTGCGAAACCGCAGTCGGTATCATGTTGTGCCTTCCCTGAAAGTAACCGCGGAAAACGGAGGAGATGCCTACGATGAGGATGATGGGAGTCATGCACAGAAACGTGTAGTATACCCGGGCGTCCGTGAGTACGAATGTCGAGATCCAGGGTGCGGCAAGCAGGCTGAGGCCAGAGAAGAAGATGCTGATGACTCCCGAAATGGCCATCGCTGTGCAAAAGATCGTTCTGACTCTCGCTTCGTTTCCTTCCGCCTCGGCTTCGGCGACCAGCTTGGCGACGGCGATGGGAATGCCTCCCGTCACGAGCGTCAAAATGACGCTGAGCAAAGGCCAGCCCATCTGGTACAGGCCGATGCCTTCGGCTCCGATGACCCGCGGAAGCGTAATTCTCGGGATAAAGCCAAGGATGCGGTTGACGATACCGGCGGCAAGGAGAATCAGCGTTCCTTGAATAAACGATTGTTTGCTCACTTGTCGTCCTTCTTTCTCCTTCCGGGTTTTGTCCGATCATTACATGGATATGCAGCCTGTCCCGCGGCATGCAACATTTTTTGGCAGGCGATTTCCGGTTGCCGAAGAAGGAATGCGGGGACCGAACGGCGAATGATTAGGGATTGACGCTTAATAGCCCGGGAGGGATGGAACGATGAGCGATGAAGGCCGGAAGATCGAGCCGCAAGCGGAGCGGGTCACGGATAACGCGGCCACCCGCAAACGGGAGCATGCCGTGGATGAGGCGGACGCCATATGCGAGCTGGTGCGCGCTATAGAAGAGACGGGCGCCGCGGTCGATACGGCGCGCGCTACGGATGAGGCGGCCGCCACGAGCGATACGGCGCGCACTGCGGATGAGGCGGCCGCCACGAGCGATACGGAGCGCGCTACGGATGAGCCGGACGCTACGAGCGATATGATGCGCGTTGCAGGAGAGCCGAACGCCGCGGTCGATACGTTGCGCACTGCAGATGAGGCGGATGTCATATGCGAGCTGGTGCGCGCTATAGAAGAGGCGGGAGGCGCGGCCGATGCGTTGCGCGCTGCAGATGAGCCGGACGCCATGGGCGGAAGAAGGCGCAATCCAGCCGAGGCCGGGAGCTTCGGCGTTTCGGAGCATGCGACGCATGAGGCGGAGATGGCCGGAGCTTTGGCGGAGCCACCCGGCGGCGAGGGCGCCGGGGAAACGGAGGCGGCGCTGGACGAAGACGATTTGAATTGGGGCATCGCCGATCTTTGCCGCAGCAAGGCGCAGGAATTTCGCATGCTCGGTTATGAGCACGTCACCGGCGAAGAGATCTGGGAATGCGTCAGCGACAAATACCGCAAGACAGGGACGCCTCCCCTGCACCGGATCGTCAACGATATATTGTCGCTGAAGGTGACCCAGTTTATGAACTGGGTGACGATGAGCATTTATAAGGAGGGCCGTTTTTGAAGGGGCGCTGCCGTGTCTGCCGCTTTCGGCCTATAGCTGCATAAAGCCCGATAACCGCCTGATGGCGCCGCGGTTTTCGGGCTTTATTTTGGCTGCCCACAGCAATTTCGACAAATTGACTCGATTTTGGGCGGTAGGTATAATAGGGCTATTGAGTACGGAAGGAGAACAGTATGGATATCAAACGAATTGTCGCTTTCCTAGGCATCGTTGTGATCGTGTTTGCAACCATCGCTTTTACGAGTCCTTCGCTGGTCAAAAATATCAAGCTGGGACTTGATCTAAAGGGCGGCTTTGAAATTTTGTACGTCGCCGAGCCGATCGAAGCGGGACAAGCGGTCACCAAGGAATCGCTGCTGGAAACCGCGCGAAGCGTGCAGGAACGCGCGGATCGATCGGGCGTCAGCGAGCCTGAGGTGACGACGGAGGGGCAGGACCGCATTCGCGTCCGCATCGCCGGAGTGGCCAATGAAGAAGAAGTGCGGGCGATTTTGAAAAAGCCGGCCGAACTCACGTTCCGCGGGCCGGACGGCACGAAGGAGATGGTCGGCAGCGATTTCGTGCAAGGCGGAGCGCAAGTGGGCTTTGACCAGTATAACCGGCCGATCGTGTCCATTAAGGTGAAGGACCCGGAGAAATTCCGGCAGGTGACGCAGAAGCTGCTCGGACAGCCCTTGTCCATTTACCTGGATGAAACGCTGCTGTCGTCTCCGGTCGTTCAGCAAGTGCTGTCTGACGGTCAGGCGACGATTACGGGGAGCGCCACGTACGACGAAGCGAAGAAGCTGGCGGATACGATCAACCTCGGCGCGCTTCCGCTCAAGCTGACGGAGAAATATACGCAGTCGGTCGGCGCTTCGCTCGGACAGCTGTCGCTGCAGCAGACGGTTCGGGCCAGCCTCATCGCCTCGGTCGTTATTTTGCTGTTCATGCTGATCGTCTATCGCGTGCCGGGAATCGTGGCCAGCATCTCGATCATCACGTTTGCCTGGATGACGCTCGGCGTTATGTACCTCATGAACGCTACGCTGACACTGCCGGGCATCGCCGCCTTCGTGCTAGGGGTAGGCATGGCGGTCGACGCGAACATCATTACTTACGAACGGATCAAAGAGGAGCTGCGCAGCGGCAAGAGCGTTCTGTCGTCGCTCAAGGCCGGGTCGCGCCACTCCTTCCGCACCATTCTGGACGCGAATCTGACGACGATCATCGCCGGCGCGGTTCTGTATTTTCTCGGGTCGGGAGCCATCCAAGGGTTTGCGCTTACGCTGATCTTCACGATTTTGGTGAGCATTCTGACGAACGTCCTTTTCTCCAGATGGCTGCTGCACTTGCTGATTCGCAGCAATCTGGTCAAAAAGCCGGGCTATTTCGGAGTAAAGGAGTCGGAAATCAATGCGCTATAAATGGAGCTTCGATGTCGTCAAGCACCGGAAGAAATATTTTACGTTTTCTATCGTCGTTACGATTTTGGGCATTCTCAGCCTGGCGATCTTCGGCTTGAATCGCGGCGTCGATTTCAAATCCGGGACGACGCTGGACATAACGGCGGCGGGCCAGGCCATCGATCAGGCGAAGGCCGCCGATCTTATCGGCAAGGCCGGGCTTCAGGCGGCGACGATCGTCGTCGGCGGCGACAATAACGACAGGGTAACCGCCCGATTCGAGCAGGTGCTAAGCCCCGACCAGGTCAAATCGATTGAAGAGAGCTTCAAGGCGGTATACGGCGACAATGTTTCCAAAGAGGAGAATACGGTCGATACGGAGCTGGCGGCCGAGCTGGCGACCAAAGCGACATGGGCCGTGCTGATCGCGAGCGTGTTCATCGCCGCTTATGTCGCTATTCGGTTCGAGTGGCGCTTTGCCGTCGCCGGCATCGTCTCTCTGCTGCACGATGCATTCATCGTCATCAGCCTGTTCTCGATCTTCCGCTGGGAGGTCAACCTCCCGTTCGTCGCCGCCGTGCTCACGATCATCGGCTACTCGATCAACGATACGATCGTTATCTTCGACCGCATTCGCGAGAACATGCGCTTCGCCAAGAAGAAGACATTCGACGATTTGGCCAAAATCGTCAACGACAGCGTGTGGCAGACGATGACCCGTTCGATCAATACGGTCGTCACCGTGCTGATCGCCGCCGTGTTCCTGTTTATTATGGGAAGCCCGGCGATTCGCATGTTCTCGCTGGCGATCATTATCGGGCTGGCCAGCGGCATGTACTCGTCCATCTTTATTGCAAGCCCCTTGTGGCTGGTCCTCAAGCACAAATGGCCCGGCAAAAGCGCAGGCAAGAAAGCGGCAGCCTGAGCGGGACCGACAAAGCCTCATCGATCATATCGGCCGTGTGAAACGAATGATTCCACGGCCTTATTATGCTTACGGAGGAATGGCTCATGACGAAGGAACGTTTCAAGCAAGCGGAATTAGGCGCTTGGCTCGGCATCTTCGGCAATATAGCCCTTGCGGTCATGAAGGGAACCGCCGGTTACTTCTCGGGAAGCAAGGCGCTGATCGCCGATGCGTTCCATTCGGCTTCGGATGTTGCCGGATCGTGCGCAGTGCTTGTCGGCCTGAAAGCGGCCCAAAGGCCGCCGGATGAAGACCATCCTTACGGTCATGGCAAAGCGGAACCGATCGCTGCTATCGTCGTTTCGGTACTGATGCTCGTTGTCGGCCTGGAGATCGCCGTGCAATCGGTCAAAGCGATCTATACCGGCGATCTGGAGCCGCCGAAAGGCTATGCGGTTATTGTGATTGGCATTTCCATCATCGTGAAGGAAGCGATGTTTCAATACAAATACCGGCTCGGCAAGCGGCTGGGCAGCCAGGCGTTGATCGCCAACGCCTGGGAGCACCGCTCCGACGTGTATTCGTCGGTAGCCGCGCTGGCGGGCGTCGGCGGGGCTATGGTCGGCCATTACCTGGGAAATACATATTTGTATTATTTGGACCCGCTCGCCGGCCTCGTCGTTGCCGTGCTGATCCTGAAGATGGGCTATCGCCTCGCGGCCGAAGCGGTCCACAGCACGATGGATCATGTGCTGCACCAAGAGGATTCGGCCGACCTGCTGGAAACGGTGCAGCGCATCAAGGGCGTTATCGCCGTCGACGATCTTCGCGCCCGCGAGCATGGGCATTACGTCATCGTCGACGTGAAGATCAGCGTCAACCCGAAAATTAGCGTTCAGGAAGGGCACGACATTGCCAGAACGGTCAAATATACGCTGATGAAGAAATTCAGCCACGTCTCCGACGTTTTCATTCATGTCAATCCTTACGATGCCGGATATCCGTACAAAAATGCCGATTCCGGCCAAGACGATTACCCGACGCTGCTGCACTAGCTCGGCTTGCGGGAAGGAAGGAGTCATGCCCTCATGCTGCAATCGAAAGGAAGATGGAGCGTCCAGGAAGCGGACGAAGCGGCTTCGGCGAAGCTGGCGGAGGCGCTGGGCATCCCTCTCCTGCTGGCGAGGCTGCTGACGGTTCGCGGCCTGTCCGATGAGGAACAGGCGGCGGCCTTTTTATTCGGAGGAACGGATCTTATTCACGATCCGTTCCTTTTGGACGGAATGGACCGGGCGGTCGAACGCATTCGGAGGGCGATAGACAGCGGCGAAAAAATTCGCATATACGGCGATTACGATGCGGACGGGGTCAGCAGCACGAGTCTGATGGTTCACCTGCTCCGCCAATTTGAATGCGATTACGATTATTACATTCCGCATCGGATTCAAGAAGGCTACGGCCTCAACGAGGCGGCGGTGGAGCAAGCCGCGGAATCCGGCGTTAAGCTGATCGTCACGGTGGATACCGGCATCAGCGCCGTCGAGCAGATTGCTTGCGCCAACCGGCTCGGCATCGACGTCGTTGTGACGGATCATCACGAGCCGCCGGAGACGCTGCCCGAAGCTTACGCCCTGGTCAATCCGAAGAAGCCGGGCTGTCCGTACCCGTTCAAGCAGCTTGCCGGCGTCGGCGTGGCGCTGAAGCTTGCCCAGGCATTGACCGGGCGGTGGCCGGAAGAGCTGCTCGAATATGCGGCGATTGGCACGGTCGCGGATTTGATGCCGCTGGTTGGAGAAAACCGCATCATCGTCAGGCAGGGGCTGGAGAGGATGCGCTCGACATCCAGCCCCGGGCTGAAGGCGCTGCTCGCCGTCTCCGGCATTCCCGTGGGGGAAGTGAGCGCGACGCATATCGGTTTTGCCCTGGGGCCGCGGATTAATGCCAGCGGCCGGCTTATTTCCGCCGATTCGGCCGTACGGCTAATGACGACAGACCGCCGCGAGGAAGCGGAAGCGCTGGCGCGGGAGCTGGACGAGCTCAACAAGGAGCGCCAGCGCATCGTGGAGGAGATGGCCAGGCAGGCAATATCCATGGTCGAGGAGCGCATGGCAGGAGGCGAGCCGCCCAAGGCGATCGTGCTCTCCTGCGAGGATTGGAACGTCGGCGTTATCGGCATCGTCGCTTCCCGCGTCGTGGAACGGTTCTACCGCCCGACTGTCATTCTCGGCATCGATCCCGAAACCGGAATGGCCAAGGGCTCGGCAAGATCGATCGCCGGCTTTGACATATACCGTGCGCTGACCCACTGCCACGACCTGATGGACCATTTCGGCGGCCATCAGATGGCGGCCGGCATGACGCTTTCGCGCCAGCATCTGCCCGAGCTGGAGCGCCGCTTGTGCCGGCTGGCGGAGGAGTGGCTGACGGAGGAGGACTTCGTTCCTCTGCTGACAGCGGATATGGAGTGCTCGCTGGCCGACGTCAGCACGGAAGCGATCCGCCAGCTGGAGCGGCTCGCCCCGTTCGGCATGGGCAACCCGACGCCGCGCCTTGTCTTTCGCGGGCTGAAGCTTGACGGCATGCGGACGATGGGCAAGGAGAAGCAGCACTTGAAGCTGGCGCTGAAGCCCCGCGAAGCGGAGGAAGCTGCGGCCATCGACGCCGTCGGCTTCAATAAGGGAGAGCTGGCGGATTGGCTCAGCCTCTCTGCCGAGATCGACGTGCTTGGCGAAGTATCGATCAACGAGTGGAACGGCGTGCGCAAGCCGCAGGTGATGATTCGCGATCTGTCCGTGCCGCATGTGCAGCTGTTCGATTGGCGCGGCAGCGGCCGGCCCGCGGACAAGCTGGCGGAGCTGTGCGGGCGCCTCGGCGGAGCGAAAGGGGCGGGTCAGCCGGCGGCCGTGCTGCTGTTCGGCGGCAGCGCCGCTTCGCCCCCGCTGCGGCTGCCGGTAGCGCTATGGCGCGTTTCGCCGGCAGGCGTGGCCGAGCCGCTGAATGAGGCGGCGGCCCGCTATCCGCTGGCGGCGGCGGAAGACATCGTGCTCTATACGATGCCGGACAGCCTGGAGCAGCTGCAAAGCTGTACGGCCGAGGCGGCGGCGGTCAAGCGCTACTATGCGGTATTTACCGATCTGTCCCGGAGTGGAAGCTCCGCCTCCGTCATGCCGACGCGGGACATGTTCAAGACGGTGTATCAGATCGCGCTGGCGCTGGAGCGGGGAACAAGCTTGCGGCTGCCGCCTGGCCCGGGCGTTTACGTGCAGGCATTGTCCAAGCGCTCGGGGCTGTCCCCGGCAATCGTTCAATTCATTCTGGACGTGTTTGCCGAGCTCGGCCTAATGGACAAAGATGCCCAACAGGATACATACCGGATCGTGCCTTCGTCCGTCAAGAAGGACCTCGGCTCGTCCGCGCTTTACCAAAGCCGAATGAAGCGGGCGGAAGCGGAACAGACGCTGTCCTACTCGTCGGCGAAGGAGCTGGCTGCGCTGCTGACGCCGCAGAAGCGGCAAACGATCAACAACCGACCCATGATGGAGGGAATCGTATCATGATGAATTTTAAAGAGTATATTCGCGTTATCGAAGATTATCCGCAGCCGGGCATCAGCTTCAAGGACATTACGACGCTGCTCAAGAACGGCGCCGTATACCGGGAAGTGATCAACGAGCTGACGGAACGCCTGAAGGGGCGGGAAATCGATCTGGTTGCCGGTCCCGAGGCGCGCGGCTTCGTCATCGGGGCGCCGCTGGCGGTGGCGCTTGGCGTCGGCTTCGTGCCGATCCGCAAGAGCGGCAAGCTGCCCGGCGAGACGATCGAGGCCGATTATGCGCTGGAGTACGGCAAGGACAAGCTGGCGATGCATAAAGACGCGATTCAGCCTGGCCAAAAGGTGCTGATTGCCGACGACCTGCTGGCGACAGGCGGGACGATCGCCACATCCGTCAATCTCGTCAGGCAGCTTGGCGGCGAGGTGGTCGGCGCCGCTTTTCTGATTGAATTGACCGATTTAAGCGGGCGCGACAAGCTTAGCGGCATCGACGTCATGACATTAGTTTCCTATTAAATGGGAACAAGACTCGGCTATCCGATTCGGGGCCGGGTCTGTTTTTTTGCGCAAATTCAGGAGAAATGCGGCCGTCAGCCTGCGAATAGTTGACGGGGCGGCCCGTTCAAGGGCATAATGGTTAAAAATCGATTTAAGGAATGGATGGACGGATGGGGATCGAAACGCTTCTTGAGAAGGCATCCAGCTACTTGCGCGAACAGGATCTGACACGGATCAAAGAGGCCTACGAGTTTGCGGATCAGGCGCATGCGGGACAGGTGCGCAAATCGGGCGAGCCTTATATTTTGCACCCGTTGGCCGTGGCGGAAATATTGGTCAACATGCAGATGGACACCACGTCCATCATTGCCGCGCTGCTGCACGACGTGGTGGAGGATACGACAGTCTCGCTCGACACGGTCCGGGACAAGTTCGGCCCAACCTGCGCCGCCATTGTGGACGGATTGACCAAGCTCGAGAAGATCAAGTTCAAAAGCAAGGAAGAGCATCAGAACGAGAACTACCGCAAAATGTTCGTGGCCATGGCTCAGGATATTCGGGTCATCCTCATCAAGCTGGCGGACCGGCTGCACAATATGCGCACCCTGAAATTCCAGTCGGAGGAAAGCCAGCGGCGGATCGCTTATGAGACGCTCGAAATTTTTTGTCCGATCGCCCATCGGCTTGGCATATCCGCCATCAAGTGGGAGATGGAGGATATCGCGCTTCGCTTCCTGAATCCGCAGCAGTATTACCGCATCGTTAATCTGATGCAGAAGAAGCGCGCAGAGCGGGAGCAGTATATAAACGACGTAATCGACACCGTTCGGGAGAAGCTGAAGGAGATGGGCATCGACGGCGACATCTCCGGCAGGCCCAAGCATATCTACAGCATCTACAAAAAAATGACGGTCAAGAGCAAGCAGTTCAACGAAATCTACGATCTGCTGGCGCTGCGGATCATCGTCGACAACGTCAAGGACTGCTATGCGACGCTCGGCATCATTCATACGCTCTGGAAGCCGATGCCTGGCCGCTTCAAGGATTACATCGCAATGCCGAAGCCGAACATGTACCAATCGTTGCATACGACGGTGATCGGACCGAAGGGCGAGCCGCTTGAGGTACAGATTCGCACCTACGAAATGCACCGGACGTCCGAGTACGGGGTGGCGGCGCATTGGGCGTACAAGGAAGGCACGGCGGTGCCAAGCGGCAGCTATGAGGACAAGATGAAGTTCATCCGCGAAATTCTCGAGCTGCAGAACGAGACGCAGGATGCCCAGGAGTTCGTCGAATCGCTGAAGATGGATTTTTTCTCCGATCTCGTGTTCGTCTTTACCCCGAAGGGGGAAGTGATCGAGCTTCCGGCCGGCTCCGTGCCGCTTGACTTCGCCTACCGCATCCATACGGAGGTCGGTAATCGAACGATCGGCGCCAAGGTGAACGGCCGCATCGTGCCGCTCGATCATCCGCTGAAAACCGGCGACATTGTGGAAATATTAACCTCCAAGCATTCGTACGGGCCGAGTCAGGATTGGATCAAAATCGCCCAGTCGTCGCACGCGCGCACGAAAATCAGGCAGTGGTTCAAAAAAGAGAAGCGCGAGGAGAACGTGCTGAAGGGCAAGGAAGCGGTGGAGCGCGACCTTCGCCGGCTCGGCTACGAGCCGGCGGCCCTGATGAAGGACGACGAGCTGATGGAGGTTGCCAGGAAGTTTAATTTTAACGAGATCGAGGATATGTACTCGGCCATCGGCTTCGGAGGCATCACTTCGGCCCAGATCGTCACGCGGCTGACCGAGAAGCTTCGCCGGGAAGCGGAGGAAGCCCAGGCGCAGGCGATGCAGCTGACGAGCGAGGTCAAGGAAGTGAAGGCGCCGCAGGGCGACAAGGAACGGCGCGGCCGTCCGACGAACGGCGTGCGGGTCAAAGGAGTGGACAACCTGCTTGTGCGGTTTGCGCGCTGCTGCAACCCGGTGCCCGGCGATTTGATCGTCGGCTATATTACGAGGGGGCGCGGCGTGTCGGTGCACCGCGCGGACTGTACCAACATTCCGGCTCCCGACAACGGCGAGGAAGGCAACCGCATCATCGAGGTCGAATGGGTCGATCATATCGAAGCCAACTACAACGTCGAGATCGAAATTACCGGACATGACCGCCGCGGCCTGCTGAACGAGGTGCTGCAGGCCGTATCCGAGAGCAAGACGATGATTTCGGCGGTGACGGGACGCTCGGACAAGAACAAGATGGCGCTGATTCATATGACGATTCTGATCCGCAACATCGATCACCTGCATTCCGTCGTCGAGAAAATCAAACGGGTGAAGGACGTTTACTCCGTTCAGCGCATTATGCAGAGCTGACGATTGCTGTGTCGAACTACCGGCGAAAACATAAATCCGAAGAAGGAATGAACAGGCATGAGAGTGGTCGTTCAACGAAGCGGTCCTGCGCAGGTGAAGGTCGGGCAGCAGACGGTTGGCCGCATCGAACGCGGGCTCGTGCTGCTGGTCGGCGTGACGCACGACGATACGGAGCGGGACGCTTCGTTCTTGGCCGAGAAAATTGCCGGCCTGCGCATTTTCGAGGACGAGGAAGGCAAGATGAACCGGTCGGTTCTCGAGGCCGGCGGGCAAATATTATCCGTATCGCAATTTACGCTTTACGGAGATTGCCGCAAGGGCAGGCGGCCCAACTTTATGGCGGCAGCGCGGCCGGAGCAGGCGGAGCCGCTGTATGAGCGGTTCAATGAGCTGCTTCGCGGCCTTGGGCTGACCGTCGAGACAGGCACGTTCGGGGCGATGATGGAAGTGTCCCTCGTTAACGACGGCCCGGTTACGCTTATCGTGGACAGCCGCTGACCCGTTAGCGGGAGCTTGCTCAGCAGCAGGGTCGCGGGTTAAGCGGCGGCTCTTTTGGGAACAATGTCATTCGTAGACATCAGCCCCAAGGGAGCGACCGCCATGTACCGCAGCCTCAAACAAACGCTAGCCGCCCGGCCGGAGACGCAGCTCGTCCCCGGACAGCTGGCGGACCACGCCGCTATCGAGGCGGCCGGATGGATCGGAGCGGAGCTCAGCGGCGAATACACGTCGCAGCAGGAGCAGATGAAGCAAACGCCCCGCAAGCCTCCCAGATAATATTCGGTGGTTCCCGGGCTGCCGCCGCGGCAAGCTTCATTGTCGCCTCATTCAATCGGACCGCTTCTGCCGGAAAGGCAGCAGGCGGTCCTTTGCATAGGGGGCCCTCGGCATATACGGAAAGCGAATCGCCATTCGGACGCGGCTTATGGCTGGCGGCATGACCGTTAACTTTTCTTAAACATTCTGTAAAGCGTCGTTAACGGCTTCATATTACAATAGAGCTTGTCAGGAAAGGAGCTTCGTTTTTGGCGAGAGTGGGGACATTTGCCGAAATTTGCAACCAATTCCGTTTCTTTTTCGTATACCTTAGTGGCCTCCGGCGGTTCGCCGTGTGCCGTGTTTCCTCGCGCGGGCCAAATATGCTACACTAGTGTCTAGTTTTTGCGAACGTTAACGGAGGGACATGGCTTTGAAAATATATATCGAGCGAACCGGCGAAACCGGACACGGTAATGAAATGTTCAACATCTGCAGGCTGTTTTTCGACGAGACGGAGCTGATCTACGAAGCGGGAGAAGACGCGGCGCTGCGCGTTCGCGTCGATATCGGCGAAGGCTCCGGGCCCGGCCGCGTCATGGCCGAGATCGAGCTGACGGAGACGGCCAGCGGCATGACGTTCCGGTCCCGTCACGAGCGGGAGGCAGGCGCGACAGCAGAGGAGCGCAAACGTTCGGTCAAGCGGGCGGCAGGCTACGGGCTTTTGCAGGTGCTCAGCCAATATACGGGCCTTGAGCAGCCGTGGGGCATTCTGACCGGCGTCCGGCCGACGAAGCTGCTGCACAACCTGATGATGAGCCGCAGCATGGAGCAGTGCAGGCGCATTTTGCGCGAGGAATACCTCGTGTCCGAGCCGAAGGTCGAGCTGCTGACCGACATTGCTGAGCGGCAGCTCAAGGTTATTCCCGATCTGTTCCGGTTGGACCGGGAGATCAGCCTGTATATCGGGATTCCTTTTTGCCCGACGAAATGCGCGTACTGCACGTTCCCTGCCTATGATATCCGCGGCAACAACGGCTCTGTCGAAGCTTTCCTCGCGGGCCTGCACGAGGAGATTCGCGAGATGGGCCGCTGGGTGAAGGAGGCCGGGCTTGGCGTGACGACCGTCTACTGGGGCGGCGGCACGCCGACGAGCATTACCGCGGCGCAGATGGACGCTTTGTTTCACACCTTGCACGATTCGTTCCCCATGGACAAGGTGCGCGAGCTGACTGTGGAAGCGGGGCGCCCCGATACGATTACCGAAGACAAGATCGAAGTGATGAAACGGTGGAAAACCGACCGGATCAGCATTAACCCGCAAAGCTTCACCCAGGCGACGCTCGATGCCATCGGCAGGCATCATACGGTGACGGAGACGGTGGAGAAATTCAAGCTGGCCCGGGAGATGGGCATGAACAACATCAACATGGATCTGATCATCGGGCTGCCGAACGAAGGAATGGAGCAGCTGGCGAGGACGCTGGAGCAGACGGGCGAGCTGATGCCCGAATCGCTTACCGTGCATACGCTCTCGTTCAAGCGCGCTTCCCGCATGACGAAGAACAAGGAGCAGTACGAGGTGGCGGAGCGCGATGAAATTGCCGAAATGATTCGCGCCGCGGCCGAATGGACAAAGCAGCGCGGCTACAAGCCGTATTACATGTACCGTCAAAAAAATATTCTCGGCAACCAGGAGAATGTCGGCTATGCGCTGGAAGGCCGCGAAAGCTTGTACAACATTTTGATGATGGAGGAGCGCCAGACGGTGATCGGCCTCGGCTGCGGCGCCGTCAGCAAGGTGCTGTTCCCGAAGACGGAGCAGGAGGGAAGCTACGAGCAAAAGATCGAACGGTTCCCGAATCCGAAGGAGCCGGCGGTCTACAATCAGTCGTACAAGGAGTATATCGCCAAAAAAATCAAGCTGCTGAACGAGGCGTATTTCGCCGCGGAGCGTCGGTAAAGCCGCTGCGATGGCGGCAGACGCTGCACGGCAGCCATCATTATGAATTTATTCGAGGTGTTACATGTCACAGCAATTGGGGAAATACCGCAATGCCAACGGGAAGGGATACATCCTGCTGATTGCGCTGCTGGTCGCCGTTGCGGCGTTAGGCGCGCTCGCTTATGGTTGGGCCAGCAAAGGAAAAGTCGGTTCTGTGGGAACGGAGCCGCATGTCGGCAAGCCGCAGGAGCTGAAGCAGGTTCAGACGGTCCAGGAGCCGAAGGACGCCTACGACCTGATCGTGGTCGGAACCGATCCGGAGGGCGTAGCGGCTGCCGTGTCCGGTGCGCGCAACGGGCTCAAGACGCTGCTCATCGACGGCCGGGACCGCGAGGTGCTGGGCGGGCTTATGACGCTCGGCTGGCTCAACAGTCTGGATATGAACTATGCGCCGGACCGGGGGCTGCTGCAGTCGCGTGAAATTTTGAACCAAGGCTTGTTTACGGAATGGTATGCCAAGATCGAGGGCGATTCGTTCGACGTGACGACGGCGGCCAACGCATTCAACGACATGGTTGCCAAGGAAAGCAATATCGATGTCGTGCTCATGGCGAAGAAAATGGAGCCTGTCGTGGATAATAGCGGAGGAGAGGCTGTAATTACCGGGCTGGCGGTCACGCTGGCGGACGGCAGCGAGCGGACGATATCCGCCAAAGCGGTCATCGACGCGACGCAGGACGCCGACATTGCCGCGGCGGCAGGCGTGCCGTATACATACGGCCGCGAGGATCTGGGCGATAAGCAGGCGAGAATGGCCGTCACGCTCGTCTTCCGGCTCAAGAACGTGACGCCGGACGTATGGAAGAAGATGCAGCAGCGGGCTTGGAACGACAACGACGACGGCACCGGCGCGAATGAAATGAGCATCTGGGGATATAAGGACATGAAGGATTACCCCCCGGCCAATAAGGAACGCGTCGCCATGCGCGGACTCAACGTCGGGCGGCAGAACAACAACACGATTTTGATCAACGCGCTGCAAATTTTCGGCATCGACGGAACCGATCCCGCATCGCGGGCGGAAGCGTTCGAGCTGGCCAAGAAGGAATTGCCGCTCATTGTCCAATACATGAAGGACAAGTATCCGGAGCTGTCCGGGGTTGAACTGGACGCAACGGCTCCCGAGCTGTATGTGCGCGAGACGCGGCATATTCAGGGCGAATATCGCCTGACGATGATCGACGTGCTGGAGAACCGCGACCAATGGGATCGCATCGCCTTCGGCTCTTATCCTGTGGACATTCAGCGGCTGTCCCCGGCGGACACCGGAGCGGTCGTCTCCGTTCCGCAGCAGTACGCCGTCCCGTTCCGCAGCATCGTCCCGCAGAAGGTGGACGGGCTGCTCGTCGTCGGCCGCTCCGCGAGCTTCGATACGTTGCCGCACGGCAGCGCCCGCGTCATTCCGGTCGGTATGGCTACCGCTCAAGCGGCCGGCGCCGCGGCGAAGCTGGCCATGGACAGCGGCATGACGTTCCGCGAGATGTCCGCTTCCAAGGAAACGATCGCCAAGCTGCAGGATACGCTGAACGCGCAGGGCATGGCGCTGAAGCCGTTCCAGTTGGAGCCTCAGCCGTTCATGAAGCATAAGTCGTACGAAGGGCTCAAGGCGGCGGTGATGCTGGGTCTGGCCACAGGCGGCTACAACAACGATTTCGCGCTCGACGCCAAGTCGAACGTGCAGCGGATGATGAATCAGCTGAACGGCATGCGCAAGGCGAAGCCCGAGGTGTTGGCCGGCGACCCGTCCGGGGCCGTTCCCAAGGGCTCCAGTCCGCAGGAGCTCGCCAAGCAGCCGATCGATCTGGAGACGGCGGCGCGCATGATCGCGCTGGTGTTCCAGGAGGAGGCGCCTCAGCAAGGAACGCTGGACAAGCTGCTGGCCAAAGGCATCATCACGCAGGAGACGACGCGTCTCATCGCGAACCGGCAGGCGCTGACGAACGGCGACACGTACTTGCTGATCAAGGACGCGTATCATGCGGCGCTTGGCGGCAAATGATGAGCGGATAAGCCCGGGTTTATTGTAAAATCCGACAAAATGCGCGCATGTGCTTGACTTTGGAAATTTTCGATATTAGAATGAACGTAATTGTACATCCCAGTTCCGATGATGGGACAAAGTAGTCCGTACGTTGCATAGCCAGAGAGGGAGGACCCGGCTGCAAGCCTCCTTATGCTAAGCGGATGAACAGACCTCCCGGAGGACAATCGGCGAACCCGTATCAGCCGTGCAGTAGCCGATTGCGTCAGCGGGCGTTAACCGCGCAGAGAGTGAACGGATCGGAGCGGCTATGCATGGTCGCGACGCAACGTTCAAATCGTGGGTGGTACCGCGGGAGCTTGGGTTGCCAAATGCATAACGGCAGCGATAACGGCCTCTCGTCCCTGATCGCATCGGGGGCGGGAGGCTTTTTAGTATGTAACGGAAAGGAAGGAGTGACGCGCTTATGAGTATTCAAAAGCCGGTCGGCACGCAGGATTTGCTGCCGGGCGCCGTGGAGAAGTGGCAGTATCTCGAGGGCAAGGCGCGGGAGCTGTGCCGGCGTTTCAATTACCGGGAAATTCGCACCCCCGTCTTCGAGCTGACGGAGCTGTTCCAGCGCGGGGTAGGCGAGACGACCGACATCGTGGAGAAAGAGATGTATACGTTCCAGGACCGGGGCGATCGCTCGCTCTCGCTGAGGCCGGAAGGAACGGCAGGGGTCGTCAGGTCCTATGTCGAGAACAAGCTGTACGGCGAGCCGGACATCAGCAAGCTGTATTATATCGGACCGATGTTTCGCTACGAGCGCCCGCAGGCGGGACGCTACCGGCAGTTTCATCAGTTCGGCGTCGAGGCGTTCGGCTCGGAGGACCCGGCGCTCGATGCGGAGGTGATCGCGCTCGGCTATACGTTCTACCGGGAGATCGGGCTGAAGGACGTGACCGTGGAGATCAATTCCGTCGGCACGCCGGCCGTTCGCGCCAAGTACCGCGAGCATATCCAGCGCTTCTTCGCTCCGGTCAAGGATAAGCTGTGCAAGGACTGCCAGTCCCGCTACGACCGCAATCCGATGCGCCTGTTGGATTGCAAAATCGATCAGGCGTACGGCGAAGGCGCGCCGACGATTTTGGAGCATCTCGACGAGGAATGCGCAGGACACTTCGAAGCGGTGCAGGCGCATCTGAAGGCGATGGGCATCCCGTTTCGCATCAATCCGCGGCTTGTGCGCGGACTTGATTATTACACTCACACCGCCTTCGAGTACAAGGCGGCGGGCATCGGCGCGATCGATACGATCGGCGGCGGCGGCCGATATAACGGCCTTGTCGGCCAAATCGGCGGCAACGATCGTCCCGGCGTCGGTCTCGGCCTCGGCCTGGAGCGCATCTTGCTCGTGCTCGAGGCGCAGGGCGTCGACATGCCGGCGGAGCCGCCGCTTGACGTGTATGTGATCGGCCTCGGCGAGGCCGCGGAGCGGGAGACGGTGAAGCTGCTGCAGACGCTAAGGCTGCGCGGCCTGAAGGCGGAGCGGGATTACCTCGGCCGCAAAATCAAGGCGCAGATGAAGTCCGCCGACCGGCTGAACGCCCGCTATGTCGCTATACTCGGCGACGACGAGCTGGCCCGCGGCGAGATTGCCGTCAAGTCGATGGCGACCGGCGAGCAGGAGACGCTGCCCTTGGCAGGCCTTGCCGAAGCCATCGCGGCGAAGAAATAATTGACGTTAAATGCTGTTCATCCATTTTCCATCACATTGGGAGGTAACTATACTATGCTGCTGAAAACACATCACTGCGGCTCCCTGACAAAAGCGCATGTCGGCGAGACCGTCACCTTGAACGGCTGGGTACAGCGCCGCCGCGACCTCGGCGGAGTGCTGTTCATCGACCTGCGCGACCGGAGCGGCATCGTGCAGATCGTATTCAATCCGGAGTTTTCCCAGGAGGCGCATGCCATCGCCGACCGCGTTCGCAACGAATACGTGCTCGCTGTTAAGGGCAAAGTCGTCGAGCGCGACCCGGAGACCGTGAACGAGAACCTGGCGACCGGGGAGATCGAGGTGCGCATCACTGAAATCGAGATTATGAACGCCGCCAAGAACCCGCCGTTCTTCATTGAAGACGGCATCGAGATCGACGAATCGCTGCGGCTGAAATACCGCTATCTCGACCTGCGCCGTCCGGAGATGCAGAAGACGCTGATGCTCCGCTCCAAAGCGGCCAAAATTTTCCGCGATTTCCTCGACGAGAACGGCTTCCTGGAGATCGAGACGCCGATTTTGACGAAGAGCACGCCGGAAGGCGCGCGCGATTATCTCGTGCCGAGCCGCGTGCATCCGGGCGAATTTTTCGCGCTGCCGCAGTCGCCGCAAATCTTTAAGCAGCTGCTGATGGTCGGCGGCCTGGAGCGCTATTATCAGATCGCTCGCTGCTTCCGCGACGAGGACTTGCGCGCCGACCGCCAGCCGGAATTTACTCAGGTGGACATCGAGACATCGTTCCTGTCGCAGGATCAATTGCTCGATCTGATGGAGCAGCTCGTTGCGCGCCTGTTCAAGGAAACGGTCGGCGTCGACATTCCGCGTCCGTTCCAGCGCATCAGCTATGCCGACGCGATCGGCAAATACGGCTCCGACAAGCCGGACCTTCGCTTCGGCCTGGAGCTTGTCGACGTGACCGATCTGGTGGAGACATCGGGCGTGAAAGTATTCGCCGACGTGGCGAAGAAGGGCGGTCAGGTGAAGGCGCTGAACGCCAAAGGCTGCGCGGCGTGGAGCCGCAAGGAGATCGACGATCTGCTGCCTTTCGCCGCCCGCTACGGCGCCAAGGGCCTGGCCTGGATTCAAGTGAAGGACGGCGAATGGAAGGGGCCGATCGTCAAGTTTTTCAGCGAAGCCGAAATCGCCTCGCTCAAGGAGCGCCTTGGCGCAGAGGAAGGCGACCTGTTGCTGTTCTCCGCCGACAACAAGAAGGTGGTGGCGGACGTGCTCGGCAACCTGCGGCTGAAGATCGGCCGCGACCTCGGCTTGATCGACGAGAGCCAGTTCAAGTTCGCCTGGGTGGTGGACTTCCCGTTGCTGAGCTACGACGAGGAAGAGAAGCGCTGGGTCGCCGAACACCATCCGTTCACGCGTCCGAAGGAAGAGGATCTCGGCTACTTCGATACGGACCCGGGGCAAATTCGCGCCCAAGCCTACGACCTGGTGCTGAACGGCTATGAGGTAGGCGGCGGCTCGATGCGGATCTACCAGCGCGAGGTTCAGGAGAAAATGTTCCAAGCGCTCGGCTTCTCCACCGAGGAAGCTTACGAAAAATTCGGCTTCCTGCTTGAAGCGTTCGAATACGGCACTCCGCCGCACGGCGGCATCGCCTTCGGCTTCGACCGGATCGTCATGCTGCTGGCCGGACGCTCCAACCTGCGCGAGACGATCGCCTTCCCGAAGACGGCAAGCGCAACGGACCCGCTGACGGACGCACCGGGGACAGTCGACGACAAGCAGCTTGAGCAGTTGTCGATCCGCCTCGCGCTCAAACAGCCGGCGGCGAAAGCCTAAAACCGGGAGCAAAGGAGTTAACGATATATGCTGCACCAGTTTTCAAGGACTGAGCTTGCCATCGGCCCGGAAGGGCTGGAGGTGATGAAGAACAGCACGGTGGCGGTCCTCGGCATCGGCGGCGTCGGTTCGATCGCCGCCGAGGCGCTGGCCCGCACCGGCGTCGGACGGATCATTCTGATCGACAAGGACGTCGTCGATATTACGAACGTCAACCGGCAGATTCACGCGCTGACGACAACGGTCGGTCAGCCGAAGGCGGACCTGATGCGGGATCGGATCAAGCTGATCAATCCCGATTGCGACGCGGTTTCCTTGCGCATGTTCTATACCGAGGAGACGGCGGAGCAGCTGTTCGCATACCCGCTTGATTATGTGCTGGATGCGTCCGATACGATCTCGTACAAAATCCACTTGATCAAGGAATGCTTGCGCCGGAAAATTCCGATCATCTCCAGCATGGGAGCGGCGAACAAGATGGACCCGTCCCGCTTTCAGGTCGCCGATATTTCAAAGACGACGGTCGATCCGATTGCCAGGGTGATCCGCACGAAGCTGCGCAAGGAAGGGATCAAGAAGGGTGTGAAGGTCGTCTTCTCCACCGAGGAGCCGATCAAGCCGCGCACCGACGTCACGCAGCGCATCGTGCCGGAGAACGCCCCGGAAATCCGCAAGGCGCAGCAGCCGCCCGCAAGCAACGCGTTCGTGCCGCCGGTAGCCGGCCTCATCATGGTCAGCGTCGCCGTGCGGGATTTGCTGGCGAAGGCAGGCTTGAAATAACGACAGACATACAAGCACAGGCATAGCTGCATCCGGGCTGACGGGCGGCTATGCCTTTTTATACTTTGCACCCTGCGTTAGCGCTGGAACCCTACGTTAGTGCAGGAACCCTGCGTTAGGGCCCGAGCTCTGCATTGGCGTTGCCCCACTCCAGGCACACCCGCACATGAGGTGACGAATTCCGCAAAAATTGCAACATTTTCCGTCTCCTTCGTGTTAGAGGAAATCCGAATCCGCCTCGTACTCGGCAGGATGCTTTTCCAATTTCCTAGCGTGATATAATAGAGATGATGAGAGGCCGGAGAGCCCATTTTTGAAAAGTAAGGTTGTGACTGCGATGGATTTGTTTACGCTCGCCGAGGAGCGGAGCCCGTCCGGGAAGCTGCTGGCCGACCGGATGCGTCCGGTGACGCTGGAGGAATATATCGGGCAGGAGCATATCGTCGGCCCCGGGAAGCTGCTGCGGAGGGCGATCGAGGCCGATCAGGTGACGTCGATCCTGCTGTACGGCCCGCCCGGCACGGGCAAGACGACGCTGGCCAATATCATCTCGCACCGGACGTCCGGCATTTTCATCCGGCTGAACGCGGTGGACGCCAGCGTGAAGGATGTGCGGGATACGATCGAGCAGGCAAAGCAGAACCGGTCGCTGTATGGCAAGAAGACGATTCTGTTCCTGGACGAGGTGCACCGGTTCAACACGTCCCGCCAGGATGCGCTGCTGCCGGCGGTGGAGCAGGGCACGATCATCTTCATCGGGGCGACGACCGAGAACCCGTTTCACCACGTAAACGGGGCGCTCATGTCGCGGTCGACTTTGTTCCAGCTGAAGCCGCTGACGCACGAGCATTCGCTGCTTGCTATGAAGAGAGCGCTGGCGGACAAGGAGCGGGGCCTCGGCTTTATGGCGTTGGAGGCCGAGGAGGAGGCGCTCGCTCATATCGCCCGCATGGCCGGCGGGGACATTCGCCGCGCGCTCAATGCGCTCGAGCTGGCTGCGCTCACGACGCCGCCGGACAAGGACGGGATCGTCCGCATTACGCCGGAGGTGGCCGAGGAATCGATTCGCCGCCCGACGGTCAAGGCCGACGAATCGACGCAGTACGACGTGCTGTCGGCCTTCCACAAAAGCCTGCGCGGCTCCAGCGACGCTGCGCTGTTCTGGTTCCTGTACGCGGTGGAGAAGCTTGGCATGGACCCGATGACATTCCTGCGGCGGCTGATCGTCATGACCGGCGAGGATATCGGGCTGGCCAATCCGCAGGCGATGGTGCAGGCGGTGACGGCGATGGACGCGTACCATAAGATCGGCTGGCCGGAATCGAAATATGTGATCGCCCAAGCGATCCTGTTCGCCGTCGAGAGCCCGAAGTCCAACGCGGTCGCCATGGCGATCGGCCGGACGATGGACGCCATGGAGCGGCTCCGCTCGGCCGAGGTGCCCCTGCACCTGCGGGACGCGCACTACAAAGGCGCGGAGAAGCTCGGCCATACCGGCTACAAATATCCGCACGATTATCCGGGCCATTATGTCGAGCAGCAATATTTGCCCGATCCGATCCGGCACATGCGCTTGTATGAAGCGACCCGCCAAGGCATGGAGGAGCGCATCAGACAAAACCAGGAGCGGCGGCATAGCCCGGGAGGCGATCCTCCTGCTTAAGCCGGGTCTGTGAATCCGGAGTCGACATCGCGGCGCAGCCGGGCGATCTCGCCCGGCTGTTCTTCGGCATGACGGGCCATAACTGCAGGCCTGCTCTCGTAAGAAGCATGCTTGCTCTCATAAGAAGCATGCTTGCTTTCGTAAGAAGCATGCCTGCTAACGGATCGTCTCGCGAATAGCTGGATGGTTGGGAAGGAACTCCGTATTAGTCGCCTATAATCACTATCCCGTTCGCTCAGACAAGGGAGTCGAATCCTTTTTGACCGCGCCTATAGCCACTATCCCGTTCGGTCAGACAAGGGAACGAACTCCGTATTGGTCGTCTATAGTCACTATCCCGTTCGGTCAGACAAGGAATCGAACTTCATACTCGTCGCCAATGATCACGATCCCCGTCATTTCGCTTGGTTCCAGTCCACATGCTTCTAGAGCACTCTCCCATTTGCTCAGATGACATTTTAGCAACTGGACATATAGATATATGCAACGCCCACGACGAGTAGGACGATCCTAAAATAACGTTTGAAGCCGGCAACTGCGAGCTGTCGACACTATAGAATGCCAGCGCCGTTATTATGGATCTGTGTCCTAAAATTCATCTTTTTTTCGTTAATCAATAATTTTCAGAAGCGAGCTGAGTGATGGAGGGAGCCGCTCGGGTCATGAGCCGGGGGCGGCATGTTCCGCTAATCGGCTGGCTAGTTATTGCCGGACAGCGTCATCAAGCTCGGTTTTCTGAGTTAAGGGGATAGTGATTATATGAACGAGACAGGGATAGAGTCGGCAGGAGCATGAAGGGGGAGGTGGTTTTTATAAAAAAAAGCACAAAAAGGAAAAATAAGGAATGATAAACAGAGGATCAGATAAAGAAACAACCAAGGGGAACTAAGTGCAAAAAGAAAAAACCGGAAGACCCGGGAATAACAATTAAGGGCCCAAAATAAAACGGAAGAACCCGGAAGGACCAAGAAATCGCCCCCTACGTGGCAAATTAACCGTTCTAGCCTGCTCCCGCACCGTATAGTTTATTATTGAACGTTTTGCGGTTGTTTCTGTTGAATGGAAACCAGGGAGGTGGGCCTGCTTTCCCTCGCGGGGAAACAGGGGAAGATTGGGAATAGATCCGGTTCCACTGCTGACGAACGTCGGACTGGCGACAGGTCTTTTGCTGCTTAGCGGCTTTTTCGTTGCGGCTGAATACGCCATCATGCGGCTGCGCGGCGGCCGGTTTGATCCTTCGTCGCTGAAAAAAGAGGGGCGCCGCGCCGCGTTCGCGCGGTCGATTGCTTCCAATCCGGAGGCGTACCAGTCAGCCTGCCGGCTCGGCTGCGCGCTGTCGGCGATGGGGCTCGGCTGGTTCGGAGCGCAAACCGCTGCCGGGCTGCTCGCTCTGCTGCTTGAACCGCTTCCGCTGCCCGGGTCCGCTGTTCGGGCCGTTTCTTGGATTGCTGCGGTCGCTTTGACCGCTGTTTTGCTGCTAGCTGTCGGTAGTCAGCTGCCCAAAGCCTACGCAATGCGCAAATCGGAGCAGGTCGCGAACTTGTCGACCGGTCCGCTCATTTTCTTTTACCGATCGATGTCTCCGGTTATTTGGCTGGCCGACAGGCTGTCCGGCATGCTGTTTCGTTTAACCGGTCTTGAAGTGGGAGCGGAACCCATCTACGCGCATACGGAGGATGAGCTTCGCGGGCTCGTCAAGGCGTCGAACCGGAGCGGTTTGATCGACAATACGGAAATGGCGCTCGTCGACAGCATTTTCGAATTTTCCGGGACGACCGCCCGGGAAATCATGATTCCTCGTACGGAAATGATCTGTTTATACACGCAGCTGTCGTTCGAGAAGAACAAGTCGATCGCGGTAGAAGAAATGCACACCCGTTACCCCGTATGCGATCCGGACAAGGACAACATTATCGG
The DNA here is from genome assembly GCF_000380965.1 of Paenibacillus ginsengihumi DSM 21568. Taxonomy (GTDB): domain Bacteria; phylum Bacillota; class Bacilli; order Paenibacillales; family NBRC-103111; genus Paenibacillus_G; species Paenibacillus_G ginsengihumi. The sequence continues at coordinate 113,688 of NZ_KB905553.1, forward strand.
CTTTGTGCACATCAAGGATCTGCTCAGAACGGACGAAGGCATCGACGATATCCGCAAGGTCGTTCGGGCGATCACCAAGGTGCCGGAATCGATGCAGATCAGCGCGCTGCTCAAGCTGATGCAGAAAAAGAAGATGCAGATGGCTCTGCTCATCGATGAATATGGAGGTACATCGGGGCTCGTGACGTTCGAGGATATTATCGAACAAATCGTCGGCGAGGTTCAGGACGAATTTGACGAGGAGAGGCCGCAAATCGAACGGCTGGCCGATGGCTCGCATTCCATTGACGGGCGCCTATTGATCGAGGAGGTCAACAGCTATTTCGGGCTCGCCATCGCCTCCGACGATTACGATACGATCGGCGGCTGGATTTATTCCCAGGTCGACATTCCGCCGCAAAAAAATCAGTGTATTGTCTATGACGACGCCCACGAATTCGTCATCGACGAGACGGACCATCTGCGCGTGACCCGCATCGTCGTGCGGAAACGTAAAGCGTTGGGGGAGGCCGAAGACGCCGGCGGAATGGGGAATGAGACGTACTGAGGAACGGATGACGGTAGGGAAGGCGGAATGGGGAATGAAAGGTCCGGACGAAATGGATGACGGAAGTACAGAAAATGGCGGCAGGGACGGAAGTATAGGAAATGAAAGCGGCGGCGGTTTAGGGGGGAAAAACGGACGGCGGGCTTGATGGTTCGGCAAGGGCGCCGGTGCGCCAAGCCCGGCCGTTCTGGCTGGACTCCAAGCGGCAAAGGCCGCATGCGCAGGGTATCCGCTCTCGGATGCTTGCGCGTGCGGCCTTTGCGTTAGGCATGGCGGAAGCTATCTAAAGTCCGCTCAGGCTTGAACGGCGAATTCGGCGTCCATCGGCACGAGCTCATGGATGATGGCGCCGCCCAGGCAGATCTCCCCGTCATAGAAGACGACGGATTGGCCGGGGGTGACTGCCTTCTGCGGCGTGTCGAACACGACGTCGCAGACGCCGCCTGCCCCGAAGCGCACCGTAACCCCTTGGTCCGCCTGGCGGTAGCGGAATTTGGCGGTGCAGCGAACCTCGTCCTTCGGCGGCTCGCCGGCGATCCAGTTGACGTCGGTGCCGCGCAGGCCGAGCGAGTAGAGTGCCGGATGCTTCTCGCCCTGAACGACATACAAAATATTATTGCGCAAATCTTTCGCCGCCACGAACCACGGCTCGCCGCTCCCCGAGCCGCCGATGCCGAGCCCTTGCCGCTGGCCGAGGGTGTAGTACATCAGGCCGTCGTGACGGCCCTTCACTTCGCCGTCGAAGGTGCGCATCTCGCCGGGCTGCGCCGGCAAATATTGGCTCAAAAACTGTTTGAAGTTGCGCTCGCCGATAAAGCAGACGCCGGTGCTGTCCTTCTTCTTGGCGGTGGCCAGGCCGGCCGCTTCCGCAATGCGGCGCACCTCCGGCTTCGGCAGGTGGCCGATCGGAAACATCGCCTTGGACAGCTGATACTGGTTCAGAGCGTTCAGGAAGTACGTTTGATCCTTATTCGGATCGTTGCCGCGGAGCAGGCGGTATTTGCCGTCTGCGGAATCGACGCGGGCATAATGTCCCGTTGCGATATAATCCGCTCCAAGCTCCAGCGCTTTTTGCAAAAATTCCCCGAACTTGATCTCGCGGTTGCACATGACGTCCGGATTCGGCGTCCGCCCTTTGCGGTACTCGTCCAGGAAATATTGGAACACCTTATCCATGTATTGTTTTTCAAAATTTACCGTATAATAGGGGATGCCGATCTGCTCGCAAACGCGGCGGACGTCTTCCGCGTCCTCTTCGGCCGTGCAATGGCCGAACTCGTCGGTATCATCCCAGTTTTTCATAAATACGCCGATGACATCGTAGCCTTGCTCCTTCAGCAGCAGCGCCGACACAGAGGAATCGACGCCGCCGGACATGCCGAGCACGACGCGCGGTTTATTGGACATTTTGCAGCCCTCGCTTTCCGAAAAAACTGTAGCTTATATAAAAGCTATAGCTTGTATTATACATTAGGATGGCCAAGAAGATAAATAATTCATCAAGCCGACAAGTTTTTTCTCCCATAAGATACCGATTTATGATAACATATTAACGATACACAAATGTTTGTAATGTAAACGGGGTGCTTTCTTTGAAGATATCGACCAAGGGCCGCTACGGACTCACAATCATGATGGAGCTTGCGACTAAATTCGGCGAAGGGCCGACCTCTTTGAAAAGCATCGCCGAAAAACATCAGCTTTCCGAACATTACCTGGAGCAGCTTGTCGCTCCGCTTCGGAACGCCGGTCTGGTCAAAAGCGTCCGCGGAGCCTATGGCGGTTATATATTATCCAAACCTCCGGAGGAGCTGTCTGCGGGAGACGTCATCCGCGTGCTTGAAGGGCCGATCAGTCCGGTCGACTTTACGGAGGAAGACGATCCTGCGAAGCGGGATCTGTGGATCCGGATTCGCGACAGCATCGCCCAGGTGCTGGATACGACTACATTGTCCGACTTGATTACGTTTAAAGATTCCGGAGATCGGGACAGCTACATGTTCTATATTTGAGCTTGGGGCTGCTTGGCCCGAGCTTCATTTTAAGCTGGTGATACGATGAATAACCGCATTTATTTGGACCATGCCGCGACGACGCCGGTGCGCCCGGAGGTCGTCGAGGCGATGCTTCCTTATATGACCGGCCGGTTCGGCAATGCATCGAGCACTCATTGGGCCGGAAGGGAAGCGAAGGCCGCCCTGACGGCGGCGAGAGATGTTATCGCCGGCTTCATCGGTTGCTCTCCCGCTCAGCTTATGTTCACGAGCGGCGGCACCGAGAGCGACAACACTGCTATTTTCGGCGCTGCAGAAGCGAACGCCCATCGCGGCAAGCATATCATTACGTCACAGATCGAGCATCATGCCGTGCTTCACGCTTGCGAGAGGCTGGAGAAGCTCGGCTTCGAAGTCACTTATTTGCCGGTCGATGCGTTCGGACAAGTCCGCGCCGCCGATGTGGAGGCGGCGCTTCGTCCGGACACGATACTGATCAGCATCATGTACGGCAACAATGAAGTAGGCACGCTGCAGCCGATCCGGGAGATCGGCGGCCTCGCCCGCGAACGCGGCGTGCTGTTTCATGTCGACGCCGTCCAGGCGCTCGGACACGTCCCGATCGATCTGGCCGAACTGCCCGTCGATTTGATGAGTTTCTCCGCGCACAAATTGAACGGTCCCAAGGGGATCGGCGCTTTATATATAGCCAAACAAACGCATATTGCTCCTTTGATTTACGGAGGGCAGCAGGAGCGCAAGCGGCGTCCGGGAACCGAGAACGTCCCGGCGATCGTCGGCTTTGGCAAAGCCGTAGAGCTTTTTGCGCGGGAAAGGTATGAATTGCAACAAAACTTGGAAACAATACGTCATGAAATGGTGAGCGGTCTAATATCCCGGCTCGGAGAAGCTGCTGTTGTCGTGAACGGCCATCCGACGGAAAGACTGGCGCACATTTTGAACGTGAGCTTCCCCGGCATTGCGACAGAAACGATGCTGATGAACCTGGATCTCGAAGGGGTTGCCGCCGCCAGCGGCTCGGCATGCACTTCGGGCTCGCTCGAGGTGTCCCATGTGCTTCAGGCGATGAAGCTGCCGCGGGAGGTTACGGCTTCCGCCATCCGGTTCAGCTTTGGTAGAGACACTAATCTTGAACAAATTGTGAAAACTGTAACCATCATTGAAACGATCTGCGCCCGTCTACGTAGTAGAGTTTAAGCAAATGTTTATTTAACTGAACCTTGGCACGCCTATTTCGTAAAAATAACATTTGCCGTAGGAGAGGTTCCGTTTGAAACGTGCCCGAGATATCATCGGACTGCCGGTCGTTTGCTCCGCAACAGGCAAACAGGTCGGGACAGCCAAAGATTTGTTGCTCAGCGAAGAATGGCAGGCCGTTGCTATAGTGCTGGAACCGAAGCAGTGGTTTTCCGGCCCGGCATGCATTTGCTGGGAGCATATACGCGCCATCGGCGACGATGCGGTCATGATCGGCAAGGAGGAAGCGATCCAGCCGCTCGAAAGCGTGGCGGAAGGAGCGACGCTGCTGGACGGGCCGCGAAAGCTGAGAGGCTTGCCGGTGCTCACGGCTAACGGAATGCAGCTAGGATTGATCGAAGACGTTTATTTGGAACCCGGAGAGGGTAAACAGGTAATAGGTTTTGAACTGACGGAGGGTTTTATCTCCGATTTGCGGGAAGGCCGCAAGCGGCTGCCTTTGCCGGATTCGGTGACGATCGGCGAAGATGCGGTAATTGTGCCTGCAGGCTGTGGCGAACGGTTGGACGAAATCTTCGTATCTAATGAAGAATAGGGTGATCAGGATGTTACGTTGTCCAAACTGCAATTCCAAGGACATTGGCAAAATCGGTTCCCATCAATTTTATTGCTGGGGATGCTTCATTGAATTGACCGTCAACGGCGAGAAGATGTCCGTCTTTCAAGTAGAGGAGGACGGCACGCTCAGTTCGCTGGACGATTTGTTCTTCCCCGAAGAAGAAATGCCTCAGGTTCATGCGAACTGAGGGCATGGCTGCAGGCGATATGCGGCGCCGCCCCTTCGCGCCCGTGTTCCGGTAAGGAAACGGGAAGCGAGAGGGGCGGCGCCGTTTTGCGTTAGGAGGCGAGAGCGGCGCAGCGAAGGCGGCGGGCATGCCCAGCTGACGAACAGGGTTAAGACGGACAGGTTGTACATATACTGTAACAAGCAAGTCCGGTAACATTTTCATCTTGAGGGGGTGGGCTTAAGTGGACAAATTCACAAAGAGCCGTCTGTTTATTGGCATGGTCTATACGCTCCTCAGCCTGCTCATCCTGTACATGCTGCTGCAAATTCGGCCGCTGCTTGCCGGCATTTACGGATTTTTAAAGGAAATATCGATGCCTTTCCTGATCGCCATGATCATCTCATACGTCCTGAATCCGGTAGTCACGTTGCTGAGCAGGCGGAAAGTGCCGCGCACGGTGTCGGTGCTCTTGATCTACGCTCTGTTCATCATTTCTTCCGCGGTCATCCTGATGAATTTGATCCCGCTGTTTATGAAGCAGCTGCAGGAATTGAACGAGCATTTGCCGGCTTTGGCCGTGAAGGCGCAGAGCTTCGTTGACAATATGAATCAACTGAAATTCGTTCCCGACAGCATCCGCACGGCGGTGAATCAATCGCTGGCCAAGCTGGAGAACGGCATCACGCTGGCGGTTTCGCAATATATCGACGGCATCGGCAGCACGATCAACATGCTGTTCGTCGCTTTTATCGTCCCGTTCGTGGCGTTTTATATTTTGAAAGATTTTCAGCTTATAGAGAGAACGGCGCTTGCCGTCGTGCCGAAGGAGCATCGCAAGCAGATCGTCAAGCTGCTGGTCGACATCGATACGGCGCTCGGCAACTATATTCGCGGGCAGTTTCTCGTCTGCATGATCGTCGGCCTGCTGGCCTACATCGGATATTGGCTGATCGACATGCCCTATGCGCTGCTGCTGGCCTGCGTCGTGGCCGTATTTAACATCATCCCTTATCTCGGGCCGTTCTTCGGGGCCGCCCCGGCGCTCATCGTCGCCTCGACCATTTCGGTCAAGCTCGTGCTGCTGGTGCTGCTTGTCAATTTCACGTGCCAGATCCTCGAAGGCAATGTCATTTCGCCGCAGGTCGTCGGGCGCTCGCTGAAGCTGCATCCGCTGTTGATCATTTTTGCGCTGCTTGTCGGGGGGGAGCTTGCCGGGGTGCTCGGGCTAATATTGGCCGTGCCTTTCGTTGCGGTAATGAAGGTGATTTTGCAGCATCTGTTCATGTACTACATTCATCGCAAATCGGTTTAGCTTCCGGCATGGCGAGGATGCCGCAGGTCCGCCGGGCGCGGGCGGCGGAAGGCATCGCTGGGCGCTGTCAGGTCCGCCGGCGCGAGCAGCGGGAGGCATCGCTGGGCGCTGTCAGGTCCGCCGGCGCGAGCAGCGGGAGGCATCGCCGGGCGCTGTCAGATCCGCCGGCGCGAGCAGCGGGAGGCATCGCTGGGCGTTGCCAGCTCCAGTGTGGCTGTTTAGCGGCTCCAGTCGAACCCGATGCCGTTTAGGAACGCGCGGGCCAGCGTCATATGGCCGATGGCGTTCGGATGCACGCGGTCCCAGGCCAAGGTGGCCGGATACAAATGCGCGAGCAGCCGGTCGATCGCTTCTTGCGTGTCGACAAAAACCGTGCCGTGGCGCTCGGCCGTTTCCTTGACGATTTGGCCATAGCTGTCCATCATGCGGCGCATAGCGTCGTTCTTGTTCGGCTCGATATAAAACGGCGTCATCAGCACGATGCCCTTGACGCGCGGAAGCGTTCGTTCGACCAGCTCGCCCAGCGTTTCGCGGTATTCGTCGGGATACACATGAATTTCTGTTTGCAAAGGCTGATCGAATTGGCGCCATACGTCATTGATCCCGATCATGATCGATACCCACTGCGGCTGCAAATCCAGCACATCGGTTTGCCAGCGGTTTTTCAGATCGCGGACCCGATTGCCCGAAATGCCCATATTGACGACGCGGATGCCGAGCTCCGGATAAAAGGAATGCAGCAGGGAATGAACCTGGGAGACATAGCCTTTGCCCCAATCCTCGTTTCTGCCTTCGCCGACAGGGTGCTTGCGGCCGCAATCCGTAATGGAGTCGCCGATCATGACCAGCTTGTCGTTTTGTTCCAGAAGCATATGTACTTTTCTCCTCCCCATTTGTTGTTACCCATTCATTCTAGCAAACGATTTCATTTCCGGCTACAGCCAAACGGAGCTGCTATTTTAACAACTTGTCGGATCAAGTCGAGAATTGCCCGGGAAATAACAGCGCTGATGGAAGCGAGCCGCTAATTGGGATTCAAGCAGAAGAAGCTGGCGAAGTTGACATCGATGCGGCTGAACGCTATAATTTTCTGGAATAAGCTTCTTTTGAATAAGACGAGTAAAGCGTCGATGAAATTCAGTAGGTCATAGCCCATTATTCAGAGAGAAGGCTCGGGTCCAGTGCGATTCTATAGATTGCGCGGGGCCGGCTGCGAGAGCCTTTATAATGAAGAATGACCGAAGCTCATTTCGGAGCGCGGACAAAATCCGCCGGCCCCGGACCCGTTATCGTCCGTCTGCAGAGGGATTGCGCCTAGCCAGACAGGGCGCAATAACCAGGGTGGTACCGCGATTGTCAACAATCGTCCCTGTTTTCGCAGGGGCTTTTTTATTTTCAAGGAGGATCGAAAACAGATGAAAGCCAGTGAAATTCGCGCCAAATGGTTGAAGTTCTTTGAGAGCAAAGGCCACATGATCGAGCCGAGCGCGCCCCTCGTTCCGCACAACGACCCGTCCTTGCTGTGGATCAATGCGGGCATGGCGCCGCTCAAGCCTTATTTTGACGGGCGCATTGCGCCGGATAACCCGCGGATCGCCAACTCGCAGAAGTGCATACGGACCAACGACATCGAGAACGTCGGCAAGACGCGCCGGCACCACACGTTCTTCGAGATGCTCGGCAACTTCTCGATCGGCGATTATTTCAAGAAGGAAGCGATCACCTGGGCATGGGAATTTTTGACCAGCCCGGAATGGATCGGCTTCGATCCGAACCGCTTGTCTGTCACCGTCTATCCGGAGGATACGGAGGCGGTCGAGCTGTGGAAGAGCGTCGGTCTGCCGGAAGAGCGCATCTACAAGCTGCAGGACAATTTCTGGGATATCGGCGAAGGCCCGTGCGGACCGTGTACGGAAATTTTCTACGACCGCGGCGAGAAGTACGGCGATCTGAACGACCCGGAATGCTATCCCGGCGGGGAAAACGAGCGTTTCCTGGAGGTATGGAACCTCGTCTTCTCGCAGTTCAACCATAACAAGGACGGCAGCTACACGCCGCTTCCGCAAAAAAATATCGATACCGGCGCCGGCCTGGAACGGTTCGCTTCCATTCTTCAGGATGTGGACTCCAACTTCGATACGGACTTGTTCCAGCCGATCATTCAGCGGACGTGCGAGCTGGCTGGCATCGAGTATCACCGCAGCGAAGAGCACGATGTGGCGCTCAAGGTGATCGCCGACCATATTCGCACTGTAGTCTTCTCCGTCGGCGACGGCGTGATTCCTTCGAACGAAGGCCGCGGCTACGTCATCCGCCGTCTGCTGCGCCGCGCCGTCCGGTACGGCAAATCGATCGGCATGGAGAAGCCGTTCCTGTATACGCTGACGTCCGTCGTGGGCGACATCATGGGCGTGTACTACCCGGAAATCGTGCTAAAGCGCGAGTTCATCGAGAAGGTGATTCGCAACGAGGAAGAGAGATTCCACGAGACGCTGTCCGACGGGCTGGCGATTTTGTCCGAGATGGTGGCGAAAGCCCGCGACGCAGGCAGCAGCCAGATTACCGGGGCGGACGCCTTCAAGCTTTACGATACGTACGGCTTCCCGCTCGATTTGACGGAAGACTTCGCCGCCGAGCAGGGGCTTGCCGTCGACCGCGAAGGGTTCGACCGCGCTATGCAGGAGCAGCGCGAACGGGCCCGCAAAGCACGGCAGGAGACGGAAAGCATGAAGGTGCAGGGCGGTCCGCTCTCGAACCTGACGGTTAAAAGCGAGTTTGTTGGATATAATGAATTGGTAACGAATACTAAAGTGGTCGCCATTATTCACGACAACGAGCTGGTCGATCTCGTCGGCGTCGGAGAGACGTGCCAGGTCGTGCTCGACCGGACTCCGTTCTATGCGGAAAGCGGCGGTCAGGTCAGCGATCCCGGCGTCATCACCGGCGACCAGCTCGTGCTGAAGGTCGAGGAAGTGAGCAAGGCTCCGCACGGCCAGCACGTGCACACGGTCGTTGTGGAATCCGGCGTGCTGAGAAACGGCGCCGAGGTGCAGGCGGCTGTCGCCAAGGATGTGCGTGAGGACATCGTCAAAAATCATACCGCGACGCATCTGCTGCATAAAGCGCTCAAGGAAGTGCTCGGCGAGCATGTCAATCAGGCGGGCTCGCTGGTCGCTCCGGAACGGCTGCGCTTCGACTTCTCCCATTTCGGCAGCATCTCGGCCGAGGAGCTGCAGCAGATCGAGCGCCGGGTCAACGAGCAGGTGTGGCTTGGCACAGCGCTCGATATATCCTACAAGCCGATTGCCGAAGCGAAAGCAATGGGCGCCATGGCGCTGTTCGGCGAGAAGTACGGCGACATCGTCCGCGTCGTGCGCGTCGGCGACTACAGCCTCGAGCTGTGCGGCGGCTGCCACGTCGGCAACACTAGCGAGATCGGCCTGTTCAAAATCGTCGGCGAATCGGGCATCGGCTCCGGCGTTCGCCGCATTGAAGCGGTCACCGGACGCCATGCGTACGAATATTTGGAAAGCCAGCTGCAGCTGCTGAAGGACGCCTCCGCGCTGCTTAAATCGAATGTTGCCGAGGTGCCGAAGCGGATCGAAGCGCTGTTCGCCCAGCTCAAGGAGGCGCAGCGGGAGAACGAGTCGCTGAAAGCGAAGCTCGGCAGCATCGAAGCAGGAGCGCTGGCCGATCAGGTGCGCTCCGTGGACGGCGTGAACGTATTGGCGGCGCAGGTCAGCGCGGCGGATATGGACAGCTTGCGCAATATCGTCGACCAGATGAAGGCGAAGCTGGGCTCCGCGATCATCGTGCTCGGCGCGGCCAGCGAAGGCAAGGTCAACCTTGTCGCCGCGGTGACGCCGGACCTTACTGCCCGCGGCTATCACGCCGGGAAGCTGGTCAAGGAGGCCGCAGCGATCTGCGGCGGCGGAGGCGGCGGCCGGCCCGACATGGCCCAGGCCGGCGGCAAGGAGCCGGGCAAGCTGCAGGAGGCGCTGCAGCAGGTGGAAGCCTTCGTCCGGGCGAAGGCGCCGAACGCTTGACCAAGGCGGTCAGCCGCAAGCCGGACGGGAGAGAAGGAAATTATTAAGTTTTCCTCGTGTCAACAGGAATTTTCGGGCAGACGGCGAATATGTGAGTAAAGACAGCATTTGCGGGGGGTGTTGGGATGAGTTCGTTGGATAAAACGATGAAGTTCAACGTCAAAGCTGAGGAGATCGAATCTTCACCCAAAGAGATCATTCTGGCGGTGTATGATGCGCTGCAGGAGAAGGGCTACAACCCGATCAACCAGATTGTCGGCTATTTGCTGTCCGGCGATCCGGCTTACATTCCGCGGCACAACAACGCACGAAGCATCATCCGCAAGCGGGAGCGGGACGAGCTGATCGAGGAACTCGTTCGCGCCTATCTGCAGCAGCACAAATCTTGAGCCGGGAGAAGCGCGATGCGGTTAATGGGGTTGGACTACGGGGACAAGACGATCGGCGTCGCCATCAGCGACGAGCTCGGCTGGACCGCCCAAGGGCTGGAGGTCATCCGCCGGAGCAGCGCCGAGAAGGATCTCGAGCGGCTAAGCGAGATCGTCCGCGATTATGGGGTGACGGAGATCGTCGTCGGGCTGCCGAAAAATATGAACGGCACGATCGGTCCGCGTGGAGAGATTTGTCAGGCATTTGCCGAAACTTTGCATGAAATACTACATTTGCCGGTACGGCTGTGGGATGAACGGCTGACGACCGTGTCGGCGAATCGTACATTGCTGGAGGCCGATGTGAGCCGCAAGAAGCGCAAGCAGGTGATTGACAAGATGGCCGCGGCCCTCATATTGCAAGGATACATGGATTCCCAATCGAAGAGGTGAAGGGCACATGTCCAAAGAGGAACAACTGCATGAAGAAGAGCCGGAAATCATTTATATTCCGGACGACGAAGGCAACGAAGAGGAATTTGAAGTGATCATGAAGTTCGAAGTGGATGGCTCGGACAAAAAGTACATGATGGTTGTTCCGGTCGACGCGGACGAGGAATCCGACGAAGTGTACGCCTTCCGCTACGAGGAAGATGGCGACGACCTGCAGCTGTATACGATCGACGACGAAGAGGAATGGAATATCGTCGAGGAAACCTTCAACACGCTGATGGACGAAATGGACGAGGAAGAGGACGAGGAGTCCAGGTAAGGAGGACCTTGCGGTGTACCAGCTTTCGGATGTCCGGCCGACGAACCGGTTGCGCGAAGCATACGGAGATGATATTATTTTGTTTGATGAGCGCGAAGAGTCGGTCGTTTATCGGATCTTGTCGGAGTTTATGCTAGGAGAGAACCATTATGCCGTCGTTGAGAAGGGAGCCCCGGGCCACGACGACGAGCCGGAAATCTACCGTGTCACCGGCGATTCGTCCGGCGAATTGGAGCTGGAGACAATCGAAGACGACGACGAGTGGGAGACCGTCTCCGAGTTATACGACGAGATGACTTTTCCGAACGACGGAACGTTGTGACGAACAACTTGAAGCGAAGTTGACGGAGCGGAGCTGATCCGCTCCTTTTCGTTTTGAGCCGCTGTCAATTATGGTTGTCGTGGAGGTAACTGATTTTGCACGAGACGATACCGAATCATCCCAATAGAGGCAGAAGAAGGCCGCTGCTCAAGGCGCTGGCGCTGCTCGTCCTCATCGCGCTGTGCGCTCTGGCGGGCGCCGGCTGGTACGCCTCGCGGCTATTGCTGCCGACGCCGGTGCAGGATACGGCCGTTCGCGTATCGCTGCCGCCCGGATCGGGCATCGTCGCCTTGGCCGAGCAGCTGGAGCGGAAAGGAATCATCCGCAGCGCGTCGGCATTTGTCCTGTACTTGAAATGGAAGAAAGAAGGCGGGCGCTTCCAGGCCGGCGAATACGAGATGAAGCCCGGCATGACGCACGCGCAGATCATCTCGCAGCTGAACCGCGGAGAGACGGTGAAGAAGGAGATGGTCCGGGTGACGATCCCCGAAGGCTTCACGGCAGACCAGATCGCCGCGAAGCTGGCGGAGATCGGCGTCGATGCCGCGGCGTTCATCCAGGCGGCCCAGCAGCCGAAGTCCTATACCGCAGGAAGAGCGTCCTCGGTGCCGGCGGACGAAGGGCTGCGGGTGAGGCTCGAAGGCTATTTGTTCCCGGAGACGTACGAGTGGGCCAAGGACGATATTCCCGCTCCCGGCAAGATCGTTCAGCGCATGCTCGAGGAGCTGGACCGCAAGCTCGAGTCGCTGCCGGAAGGCTGGGAAAGCGCGATGGAGGAGAGGGGGCTGACGTTTCACGAGCTGCTGACGGTCGCTTCCCTGATCGAACGGGAGGCGGTGCTGGAGGAGGAGCGCGCGGTCATCGCCGGCGTTATTTATAACCGTCTGAACCGGGATATGCCGCTGCAGATCGATGCGACGGTGCAATATTTGTTCGAGACGCCGAAGGAACGGCTGTATCATAAAGATTTGCAGATGGAGAGCCCTTATAATACGTATTTGCATTCCGGGCTGCCGCCAGGGCCGATCGCCAGCCCGGGCTTGAGCGCGATCCGCGCGGCGCTGTATCCGGCGGATACGCCTTATTTGTTCTATGTCACGAAGAAGGACGGCAGCAACGGCCATTTGTTCGCCGAGACGTACGACCAGCATTTGAATAATATTGAAGCAAGCAACAAGAACGCCGCCCGGAAGACAGGGCAATGATCCAACGATCGGAATTGGCGAAGGCGGGGGGACACGGATGAAAAAACCGGAACTTATGATCACCGCAGGCTCGTTCGAGGAAATCAGACGGTATGTGGAAGCGGGGGCGGACGCGGTGCAGGTTGGCGACGCCCGCTTCGGCATGAGGCTGCCGGGGGACGTCCTTCCGGAGGCGCTGCGCGAAGCGGTGCCTTGGGCCCACGAACGAGGCGCAAAGGTGTATGTATCGGTCAACAAAATTATGGACAATGCGCTGCTTGGCGAGTTGTCTGACTATATTCGCCAGCTGCGCGAAATCGGCGTCGACGCGCTCGTCTTCGGCGATCCGGCGGTTCTGATGGCCGTCCGGCAGGCGGCCCCGGACATGAGGCTGCACTGGAACGCGGAAATGACGTCGACGAACTATGCGACCGCCTCCTACTGGGCTTCGAAGGGCGCGGCGCGCGTGGTGCTGGCGCGCGAGCTGAACCTGGACGAAACGCTGGAGATCAAGCGCCGGCTGGAAGGCCGCATGGAAACGCAGGTGCAGGTGCACGGAATGACCAACATTTATCATTCCAAGCGGCGGCTGCTGTCCAATTACAAGGAACATCTCGGGCGCGCGGAGGACGCCTGGGTCCATTCCGTCCGCGGCTCCGCGGAGGACGGGCTGTTCCTGATGGAGCCGGAGCGCCCGAACGAGCGTTTTCCGGTATATGAGGACGCTAACGGAACGCATATGATGAGCGCTGACGACATCTGCATGCTCGATTCACTTAACGAGCTCATGGAGGGCGGCATCGACAGTCTGATGATCGAGGCGCTGCTGAAATCTCCGGAATATAACGAGACTGTGCTCAGATCGTACCGGAGGGCCATCGACGCGTACGCCGCCGATCCGAGCGCATACGCGTTCGAGGAAGCGTGGCTGGACGATATTCGCCGTCTGCAGGACCCGCGGCGCGAGCTGTCGTACGGTTTCTTTTACAAAGAGCAGGTTTATTAATCCTAGCCTATAATAAACAAAAGCGAGGTGTGACCAGATGACATTGCTGTCGAAAGAAGCGCTGCTCGGCAAGCGCGTGCGACTGGAGAAGCCGGAGCTGCTCGCCCCGGCGGGCAGCCTGGAGAAGCTGAAGTTCGCCGTCCATTACGGAGCCGATGCGGTATATATCGGAGGCCAGCAGTACGGGCTTCGCTCGAATGCCGACAACTTTACGTTCGACGAGATGAGGGAAGGCGTCCGGTTCGCGGAGCGGTACGGTGCGAAGGTGTTCGTCGCCACCAATATTTTCGCGCACAATGAGGATATCGCCGGGCTGGAGGAATATTTGCGCGGCATCGCCGACGCCAAAGTGGCAGCGATCATCGTCGCCGACCCGGTCATTATCGAGACGTGCCGCCGCGTGGCGCCGGAGCTGGAGATTCATCTCAGCACCCAGCAGTCGACCTTGAACTGGCAGGCGGTGCAGTTCTGGAAGGAGGAGGGAGTGGACCGCGTCGTGCTGGCCCGGGAAGCGAGCATGCAGGAAATATTGGACATCAAGAAGCATGTTGATGTGGAGATCGAGGTGTTCGTGCACGGCGCGATGTGCAGCTCGTTCTCCGGCCGCTGCGTCCTGTCGAATCATTTTACGGACCGCGATTCCAACCGTGGCGGATGCTGCCAATCCTGTCGCTGGAAGTACGATCTGTTCGTCTCCGCGGAGGATGCCAAGGAAGGCATCCGCGAGCTGCCGCTGTTCGAAGACGGGGACCATCCGTTCTCGATGAGCTCCAAGGATCTGTGCATGATCGAGCACTTGCCGGAGCTGATCCGCTCCGGGGTTGACAGCTTCAAGATCGAAGGGCGGATGAAGAGCGTCCATTACGTCGCTACGGTCGTCAACGCGTACCGCCAGGCGATCGACGCTTACTTCGCCGACCCGGAAAGCTATACGATGGACCCGCAGTGGTTGTACGAAATTCAGAAGGCGGCCAACCGCCCGCTGAATACGGGCTTCTTCTATGACATGCCGGGGCACGAAGATCATATCTTCGAGCCCGAGGACAAGGCGGCGCCGTACGATTTCGTCGGCGTCGTGAAGGAGTATGACGAAGCGGCCGGCACGGCGCTCATTCAGCAGCGCAACCACTTCAAGCCGGGTCAGGAAGTGGAGTTTTTCGGTCCCGGCGGCACCTTCTTCAAGCAGACGGTCGGCGAGCTGCGCGATGAGGCAGGGCAGCTGCTCGATGCGGCCCGTCACCCGCTGCAGCTGATCCGCATGAAGGTCGACCAGCCGGTGAAGCCGTTCGATATGATGCGCAAGAAGATCGGACAAAAGCAGAAACAAAAGTAGGAGTAAAGCGGAAATAAGCAGGTTCGATTAGCAGGATAAACGTGCCGAATCGAAGCAGCAAAGCTTCCTTTTCGTCAACCGGACGGCTCTGGCAGGGCCGGACGGAGCGGGAGGAAGCTTTTTTTAGCTGCTCGGCGCATTTCCCCGAACGATCTGATGCAGCCGCCCCCGTCATTCGTCCCGCCAATGCGGCGGACAGGGAGAATGGCGAAGGACGATAGGCCTAGGACGACCGCTGACAATAGAGACATAAGCCCCCTATTTGTTATAATTTGAAAAAATTTTTTCGCAATTTTCGTCCAGTAGGTAAAAAGTTGCTAATTTTTTGAGGAATGGCTGTCGATATAAAAAGGGATAGGACAAAATGTGTCGAACACGATAATTTCCAGGTCCGATATTCCATTTTTTAGAAAAATGCACATGAGGGTGGTGCTTCCTGTGAGGGAACGATGGAAAGCGTTAACATCAAGAATGGCGAGAGCAGGGAGAGCGGTGGCCGGGTTATGGGCTTCCCGTCAAGCGAAGCCGGAGGGAGCTCCCGGTTCCGGCGGCGGGAAGCTGACGGGGCTTGCTGCTGTCGGCAATCCGATGAAGTCGGTCGGGGGCAAGCTGTTCATTATCTTTTTTGCGAGCATTTTGTTTTTCGTGCTCACCGTTGGCCTGGCCTCTTACAATATATCGAAGAGCATCATTCAAAACAAGGTGGGCGATGCTTCCGAGCAGACGATCGTTCAGGCCGGAGAGAAGATGGATCTGATGTATGCGGTGTACGAGGATTTGTCGCTGCAAATTTTGCTTGACGAGTCGTTGATGACGCTGCTTCGGGAGAGCGCTGCCGCGACCAAAGGCACATACGATTTTCTGCAGATCAGCCAAAAGATCGTCGAAAAGCTCAATATTTATTCCTATTCGAACAAAACGATCAGAGCGATCCATGTAATGAGTCCATCCGGAGAGGTGATCGCCTCCAGCGGGGGGACGAGCGGCACGGCCAATGTCAAGGACAAGCCTTGGTTCGGCAAGATGCTGGAGGAGAACGGCAGGGTGGTCTGGCTGGAAAGCAGCGCATCCGGTTATACGGAAGATTCTTCTCGCGGAACAGCCGTATTCGGCCTGGGCCGCGCGCTCAAGAACGGCTTGTCGAACGAAGTTCAGGGCGCGCTGCTGATGGAGATCAACCTGGATTCCATCGCTCAGGAGCTGGAGCGCGTGCAAATGGGAGATGGCGGCGAAACGATGATCGTTACGCCGGAGCTGAAGACCATCTATTCCCAACATGCTGAAGCGATTGGCCAGGACAGCGATCTCGGCATTGCCAAGGAGCAGCTGAGCAGCGAGGCGGGCCGGCTGTTGAACGACCGGCAGGACAAGCAGCTCGTCTATTATCAATCCGCGAAGAACGGATGGTATCTGGTCGGGGCGATGAAGGTGGAGGAGCTGGTGAAGGACGCCCGGCTTATCTACATCATGACCTGGGTATTTGCGATCGTTGCGGCGGTGCTGGCCGTCGTCATCGGCTTCTTCGTGGCGCGCATGATCGGCCGGCCGCTGGGCCAGCTGCGCACGTTGATGAAGCAGGGGGAAGAGGGCGACCTCCGCGTGCGGATGAGCGTCACGCGCCAGGACGAGATCGGCCAGCTGGGCCTCAGCTTCAATGAGATGATGGAGAAAATTACGGCGCTTGTTCAGCAAACAAACCATTCCGCCCAGGAAGTGTTGTTAACGGCGGCGGAGCTGTCGGACGCATCCAAGCAAACGAAGACGGCGGCCCAGGAGATTGCCGCCGCGACGGAGCAGATCGCCGGAGGAGCGACGAGCCTGGCGGTCGAAGCGGAACGGGGCAACGAGCTGACGGGTCATATCAGCGTGCAGATGAAAGAGGTCGTCCGCTCGAACGTCGAGATGGGCACAGCCGCGGCCGAAGTGCAAAAATCGAGCGAGCAGGGCATCGACTACATGTCGGGGCTCATCAGCAAAACCAACGCGACCGAGACGATGACCCGCTCGATGGTAGAGAAGGTCGACAAGCTCAAAGAAAGCACAAGGTCGATCCGCAAAATATTGGACATGCTCAACAATATTACGAAGCAGACGAACATCTTGTCGCTGAACGCGACGATCGAGGCGGCGCGGGCCGGCGCGGCAGGCAAAGGCTTCATGGTTGTCGCCGACGAAATCCGCAAGCTGGCCGATCAATCGCGCCAGTCGATCGAGGTCGTCGGCTCGATTACCGAGACGATTCAGCGGGAGATCGACGAGACGGTCGAGGTGCTGTCGGAGGCGTATCCGATATTCCAGGAGCAGATCGACTCGGTCAAGGAGACCGACCTGATCTTCAAGCAGGTGCAGTCGCAGATGAGCGGCTTTATCGGACGCTTGTCCGAGGTCACGGAATCGATCAGCCAGCTTGAATCGTCGCAGGTCGTGCTCACCGACGCGATGTCCAACGTCAGCGCGGTTGCCGAGGAATCGTCGGCCACGTCGCAGGAGGTCGCCTCGCTCAGCTCCGAGCAGCTGAACATCAGCTCCGGGCTGGTCAGGTTGTCCGAGAAGCTGGAGGAGTTGTCGACTTCCTTGAAAGAAACGCTGTCCAAATTCCAGGTGTAGCCGGAACGGCTTATTCTAATGGATATATCATCGGCTGATACATTACCAGCGAATCCGACCGGACCGCTTGCTGCGCTTCATGCGCGGCAGGCGGTCTTTTTCTCTTGAAGGGAACCATACCGCGCTTTTGCGGCAATGGCCGGCTGGCAATGGCCGGTTTGCTGACCGGCATGTGGTTGACCGCCGCCATGCAGCAAACCGGGCGCGCCGGGAGTTGCGCGTGGCGAAAGGAGAGACCGCGTCCGGACGTTTGCTGCGACCGATCCAGGTCCATACTGAAAGGAAGAAGTCGCAGAGGAGGCATGCATCATGAAGGAAGACAGCCGCGCTATCCAGCAGCGCATCTTTTGGCTGCTGCTGATCATTGCCGCAGTGCTTGCCGCGTGGAATATTCGCCTGTTCTGGGTCCAGGTGGCCGCATCGCGCAGCTGGACGAGCCGCGAGATCGATCTGGTCGAAAACTCCGTGCTTCAGCGGGGACAAAGCATCGTTGCCGACAGCGGCCGGGGCGATTTCTACGATGCGTTAGGCCGCCCGCTGACCGGGGAGACGATCGCGGCCCTTGCGGTCTTTCCTGCCGAGGAAGCGGGGGCGGAGGGCGAAGCAGAGCGGCGGCGGCAGGCCCGTGCGGTTTCGGCCATACTGGGCATTGCCGAGGAACGATGGCTGGCCTTCGAGGCAGGGCTGCACGGCCCCGGCTTGTGGAGCGAGGCTGGGCGGCCCGTCGCCTTGACCCCTGACCAGGCGCAGCGCATCGGCTCGCTCGGCTCGAACCGCCTCCGCGTGATCGATTACCGGCTGCGATATGGGCCCAGGCAGGCGGCCAGCCAGGTGATCGGCTACATCGGGCAAAATCCGGAGCGCATCGCCCGGCAGTTCGCCGACCGCTTCCGGCAGGGCGAGCTTAGGCTGACGAGCCAAATCGGCAACGCCGGGCTGGAGAAGACGTTCGAGCGATGGCTGGCGGGCATCGGACCGACGACAGCGACGCTGTATACCGACGGTATGAAGCGGACGCTGCCGGGGCTTGGTTTGCGCTTGAGCGGGCCGGCCAATCCTAACTATCCGGTGAAGGTGATGACGACGCTGGACGCAGACATTCAGCGGCAGGTCGAGCAGGCGATGGAGCGGCTGCATATTGCAAGCGGCGCGGTCGTCGTGCTGGATGCGCAGACGGCGGATACGATCGCGATGGCGAGCAGGCCTGCCTTTGATCCGCAGCACGTTCATCTGGAGGACGGAGCCTGGAGCAACCGGGCGCTGAAGGAAGCGGTGCCTGGCTCGATCTTTAAGACGGTCACAGCGGCCGCGGCCTTGGAGGAGAAGGCGGTGAAGCCGGACGATACGTTCGAGTGCAGCAGCGAGCTGGGACAATACGGCTTTACTTGCTGGAAAGAAGGCGGGCACGGAGTGATTACGTTCGCGGAAGGGTTCGCTCAGTCGTGCAATATCGCGTTCGCCGAAGCGGCGCGCCGCTTCGGCGGCGACAAGCTGGAGCAGTATGCGCGCAAGCTCGGTCTGGCGGCGCAGGTCGGTTGGGTAGGCGACGTGCCGGGCGAGGCGGGCTTCCGGCAGTGGGATGCCGAGGACAGCGGGCAGGTGTACGGCCGCGGCACCAACCCGGCCGATGACGGCGTGCTCGTGCAGACCTCGATCGGACAACGAGACGTGCGGGTTACGCCTTTGCAGGCGGCCAATCTGGTCGTGACGCTGCTGCGGGGCGGCGAGGCGGCAGCGCCGCGCATCGTCAAGGAGATCCGCTTCCGCGACGACAGGCTGCTTAAGGGCTTCCCTCCTGCAAAGCTGCAGGGCGCTCCCGAAGGAATTCGGCCGGCGACGGCCCGATTGCTGCTGGAATGGATGGAAGCGGTCGTCGACCACGGTACCGGCAAGGAGCTGCGAAGCGCCATATGGCATACGGCAGGCAAGTCGGGCACCGCCCAGGTGAAGCTCAAGAATGGCGCGCCCGGCGTCAATGAATGGTTCATCGGCTACGGGCCGACCGAGCACCCGAAATATGCCGTTTCCGTCGTCGTCACTGAGCGGCCGGAGAACGCCTCGGGCCATTTGGCCGTCAAGTTGTTTCGCGAGGTCATGGATGCGCTCGCCCGCGCTCAATGATACGAGCCGCTTTGAACGGAAGGGATCATGATGGAGAAGCACGTTCCTTTGCCGACCTGGCTTGTCACATCGATCCGCCCGTGGAAGGTTTGAATCGTCCGGTACGTGACCATCATGCCGAGGCCGGTGCCTTTGCCGCGGGTCGTGTAGTATGGCGTGCCGAGACGGCGGATCTCTTCCTCGGTCATGCCGACGCCCTGGTCGATGATGTCGATACAGACGCTGCGGCTGTGCACGGCGCCGATGACCTTAAGACATCCCCCTCCGGGCATCGCTTCGATGCCGTTGCGACACAGGTGGACGATGCACTGGATAAACTTCTCCTTGTTGGCATTGATCATCAGCTTCTCGTCCAGCTGTATATCGAGGCTGACGTTGCTCAGGCGGGCGTACGACTCCAGCGTCTTAAGCGCCTTCTCAATGAGCGGCTTGGCGTCGAGCCGTTCGACAGCTTCCAGCTGAGGCCTGGCAAACGTCATATAGTCGTTCACGATCGACTGCGCCTTGATGAGCTCCTCGAGCACCATCTGGCTATAAATTTTGCGCTTCTCCTCGGGCAGCTCGTTGTGCTTCAGCATTTGCATAAAACCTTTGGCGACCGTCAGCGGGTTGCGAATCTCGTGCGCGAATGATGCGGCCAGCTCGCCGAGCACGTTCATTTTGTCGGCCCGGTGATAAAGATTTCTGCGCCTTATGTTTTTCTTGATCTGTTCGATCAGCAGGACAGCGAGGCTCAGCGTGCCGGACAGCAGCAGGCAGAATAGCGGAAAATACACGTAAAATGCCGGGAGCAGCGGGCTGCCTTCGTACCACCGGATAAACCAGGTAGCAAGCACCGATACCAAAGACAGCGCGCCCCCGAGAATAAACGCTTTTTTCGCCAATTCCCGCTTGTCCCCGCTCCAGTACCACCGCGACGCTGCGAACAGCAGCAGACAGGTGAGCGGCAGGAGCAATAGCTGAAGATAAGCGCCAGTCCCCCCCAGCACCAGGCGATAAAGCGCAATGACTGCCGCTACCCCGAGCGCGTGAAACGTACCGGCGTACAGGAAGCAGATCGTCAGGGGCACGAGCCGAAAGTCGTACTGCAGCCCTTCGTACAGCTCGAACGGACAAGCCATGCACAGCAGTGAGACAACCATACAGGCAGCGGTAATGATGCGGGCGCTGTGAAACTGGCCCGGATGCTCCTGGCGGTCGATCCATAACACCTGATAGAGCAAAATCGGGGTTATGACGATCAATGTGTTCAGCAGCAGTTGATTCACAAGACTCAAAATCGATCACCTTTCAACGCTTGCATGTCATGTAAACTTCCTTCTCTTAATTCGACAAACTTTGCTACTTTCCTATCGCAGTGATGAAAAATATATCTATGAACGAAACAGGGCTGTCTCCAAAGTCATGTCGATGGCTTTAGAGACAGCCCTGCTCTTAGTGAATATTCTTTTTCTTGAAGCGGCCGCCCTTGACGTCGTGGATATTGCCGACAGCCAGAAACGCAGCGGGGTCGAGCTCCTCGACGATCGACTTCAGCTTCGCTTCCTCCAGGCGGTTGATCACGCAGAAGATGACGCGCTTGGAGTCGCCGGTAAAGGCGCCCTCGCCGTTCAGATAGGTGACGCCGCGCCCGAGTCGCGACATGATCGTATCGCCGATCTCCTTGTGGTTGTCGCTGATGATCCACACCGACTTCGATTCATCGAAGCCTTCGATGGTGATGTCGATCATTTTATAGGCAATGTAGTAGGCGATCAAGGAGTACATCGCTTGGTTCCATCCAAAGACGAAGCCGGCGCTCGACAAAATGAACACGTTGATGAACATCACGATTTCGCCGACGGAGAAAGGGGACTTCTTGTTCGCCATAATAGCCACAATCTCGGTCCCGTCGAGCGAACCGCCGGAGCGAATAACGAGGCCGACGCCGACGCCGAGAATGATGCCCCCGAAGACCGCCGCCAGCAGCGGGTCGATCGTGATTGGATCTACCGGATGGAGCAGCGAGGTGCCGACGGACATGACCAGTACGGCGAACAGCGTGGAGACGGCGAACGTCTTGCCGATCTGTTTATAGCCAAGGAACAGGAAGGGCAGATTCAGTAAGGTAAGAAAAATGCCAAGCGGAATGTTGAACAAGTGAGAAAAAATAATGGAGACGCCGACGATGCCGCCGTCGATAATTTTGTTCGGGACTAGAAAAATTTCCAGACCGACCGATACGAGGGCCGCTCCGATCGTCATCAGCAGCACCCGCTTGAGCACTTTGGCGCGGGTCAAGCGCAGGTGCTGTTTATTGAGCAGTGCTTCCGGACTCATGCGCATCCTCCTCCTTCAGATCAAATTCCAGGCAAAGCTCTGATATAATCAGATCGATCGCTGCCTTCTGGCCCGCCAGGAAATGCTGCTGCTCCTTGAATTCGGCAGACGAGCATTGGTGTTGCAGCGTTTTTTTGCGTATGACGAGCCGTTCAAGGAAGTCTTCGATCTTGGCTTTGCGGTATGTTTCGGCCATAGTCATACCTCCGCGATGATTGGGATATATACTATTGTATTCTTTTGTATACACCAATTCAAGCTATTCAGCAAAAAAAATGATATCCGTTCAATATTCGCCGAAATTTCAAAAAATTCCGATTCTTGTCGACTGAGCCGGCCAAAAGCTTCGTTTAGATCGGAAATAGACCATGAGATCCGGCTTCAACATCTCAATTCCTATCGTATATAATTAAAGATACCTTAATATTTTACAGTCTGAAATTTTATGTCTCGAGGAGGTGGGGCCCGTCTGCCGCGAGGAGACGGGCGTTGCTTGAGTGATCCTTTACCGCTAGTGCTGAACGTCGTTTTGATTTTAGCGTTAGTGCTGCTGAACGGTTTTTTTGTAGCGGCGGAATTCGCGCTTGTGAAAGTGCGCAACAGCCGGCTGGAAACGCTTGCCCAGGAAGGCCACCGGATGGCGAAGCTGGCCCGGGCGGTGACCGGAAATTTGAACGCCTACTTGTCGGCCTGCCAGCTCGGCATTACTTTGGCTTCGCTCGGACTCGGATGGGTCGGCGAGCCGGCGATCGCCGATATGCTGAAGCCGCTGTTCGCGAAGATGGGGCTTGGCGAAGTGTACCTTCATTCGGTGTCCTTCGTCATCGCGTTTACCTTGATCACGTCGCTGCACATTACGCTGGGAGAGCAGTTTCCCAAAACGTACGCCATACGCAAATCGGAACCGGTCACTCTGTGGTCTGCCGTTCCGCTGCTCGTGTTCTATAAGGTGATGTACCCGTTCATCTGGTTTTTGAACGGCGTCTCCAACTGGATGCTGCGCAAGAGCGGCGTCGAGCCGACGAACGAGCACGAGTCCGCGCATACGGAGGAAGAAATACGGCTGATGGTGAAGGAAAGCCACGAGAGCGGATATATCGATCAGACAGAGATGGCGCTCGTCGACAGCATTTTCGAATTCACCGAGACGATTGCCCGCGAAATTATGATCCCTCGCACGGAGATGGAATGTTTGTATGCCCAGCAGCCTTATGCCGACAATATGGAGATCGCCCTGAAAGGCATGCGGACGCGTTATCCCGTCTGCGATCCGGACAAGGACAACATTATCGGCTTCGTGCACATCAAGGATTTGCTGAAGCCGCGCGAGATGCCGGGCGGCGACACTTTGCGCAGCCTCATCAGGCCGATCATCAAGGTGCCCGAATCGATGCAGATCAGCCAGCTGCTCAAGCTGATGCAGAAGCGGAAAATACAGATGGCGCTGCTGATCGACGAATACGGCGGCACTTCCGGGCTGGTGACGCTGGAGGATATTTTGGAGGAAATCGTCGGGGAGATTCACGACGAATTCGACCAGGAACGGCCCCTCATCGAGAAGAAGGACGAGTTGACGTATTCCATTGACGGCCGAATGCTGATCGAGGACGTGAACGCCCGGTTCGGACTCGATATCGAGACGCCGGATTATGATACGATCGGCGGCTGGGTGTACGCGCAGGTCGAGATGCCGCCGCGCAAGCACCAGAAGGTCAGCTACAACGGGCTGTACGATTTCGTCATCGAGGAGACCGAGCATATGCGGATATCCCGCATTTTGGTCCGCAAGGCGCTGCAGGCGCCGGACTCCAGCTCCAATATCGAAACGGCCGTATAAGACGCTGCAAGGCGTCTTTTTTGCGCTCTACGCGGGAGAGCGGGCCTTCGCGCCGGTACTAGAGCAAGTTAGTACTATCCGTTCAAGGAGAAAAGATATACATTAGATACAAGGAGAGGTGACGATAGCATGAGCAGAAAATGGATCGAGCGCGAAGGTCCGCGCTGGGTGGAAGCGGGAATCGTTACGCCTGAGCAGGTGCGGAGCATCGCCGGATTGTATGACGATAAAAGCCGGGCTGTCGCGCTGCTGCCGCTGCTTGGCGGCATTTTGCTCGGCGCGGGCATCTTAAGCTTTATAGCCGCCAACTGGGCGAGCATTCCCGCACTGGCGCGGCTTGTTATGATCATTGCGGCCATGCTTGGCTTCTACGGAGCCGGCGAAAGGGTGCTGCGGCAGGGGCACGACCGGACGGGGATCGCCCTGATCGGACTCGGGTGGGTGTGCTTCGGCGGAGGCATCATCCTGCTCGGCCAGACGTTCCACCTGATGTCGTACGGAGCCGGCTCCCTGATTCTGTGGGGAGCTGCGGGGCTGGCGCTCGCCTACGTTTACGCCAGCCGCTACTTGCTGCTGCTGGCGCTGGCGGCATGCCATATTGCGCAGGCTTACAGTCTCGGCGAATTCGAGACGTTCAGCTATGCTGCGGCGCTATTGATCGTCGCGGCGGGCTGGCTCGCCTACAAGCGGGGCGATGCGCCGCTGCTGCTGCTGGTCAGCCTGAGCGCGGCAGCGCAGTCCTTGCTCTGGGTCGCTTCCGGCGAGCTGCGCTTCCTGTGGATGCTCGTGCCGCTGTTCGTGCTGTATGCCGCCGGCGACTGGCTGTCTGACCGCGAGCTCGGAATCGCGCTGCAAAGCGGCGCGCTCGTATCGGCGTTCCTCTTCGCCGCATGGGCGGTCCTGCTCGCCGGAGACACATGGCTCTTCCGCAACAGCGAGTGGCTGCGGCCGGAGCCGTGGCCGTATATCGCCGCGCTGGCAGCGCTGCTTGCCGTCTCGGTATGGGGAAAATACCGCCAAGGCCGGACAGCGGAAGCGGCCGATTGGGTCATTGCCGTCCCGTTCGTGTACTTGCCGACCGGCATGGAGGTGCTGTATATGATCGCCCTGTTCGTCTTCTCCCTGCAGCTGCTGTGGAGAGGCTATGCCGAGGAATGGCGGGCCAAGATCAACTGGGGAACCGTTCTTTTCCTGCTCAGCACCTTGGTAGCTTACGGGAAGCTGACCTGGGACTTTATGGATAAATCGCTGTTCTTTATCCTTGGCGGTGTTTTGATGCTGACGCTGGGATGGTATTTGAACCGGAAACGGTCGCAATTTTTAAAGGACCATAAAGGAGGAGATCGGCCGTGACCGCGAATGTGAATACAAGACGGCGAACGCTCGGCATCGCCCTTCTGGCGCTGCTGCAGACGCTGGTGCTGATCTGGCTTGCCGTCAGCTATTACGCGATCGGCTGGTTCGGCACGGAGATCAAGGTGAAGACCGAGCCGGTCGACCCGCGCGATTTGCTCTATGGCGACTATGTGCGGCTCAGCTACGATATCAGCCGAATTCCCGCCGGTCTCTGGAAAGGCGAGGGGGATCTTCCGAAGCGAGGCACCGCGGTGTACGTCGTTCTGTCGCCGGAATCGTCCGGTATGATGAGGCCGGAAGCCGTCTATGACAAGAAGCCGGACGCTGCTGAAGGGCAAGTGGTGCTGAAGGGGCGCTCCGCCTATAGCTGGGAGCAGGAAATTTCCGTCGAATACGGCGTGGAGCGCTACTACGTTCCGGAAGGAACGGGCAAGGAGCTGGAGGAGAAGGCGGACAATCTGATCGCCCGCATGAAGGTGGCCCCGTGGGGACAGGCGCGAATCGAAAGCCTGGAGGACCCGTCCTGAGCGGCCAGAGCTCCGGTCTGTTCGCAGGCACTGCCGGTCCGTTCCTGAAGTTCCGACCGTCAATGCTTATCTAATGTCCTGCCTGGCGGCTTGCTTTTTCTCCGGCCGGGTATATACAATGAAAATCAGGCGGGAGGGACGAACGATGGAACGCGATGAATATTCAGGCGCAGGGAGCGCCCATACAATAGATGGACAGCCGAAGCTGCCCGGCGGCACGTTGATTTGGGACCGCAGCGGCGAGCTGGAGGAGCACGATGTGCTGTACTCCTTCGCGCTGGAGGAGCTGCTGTGCCGACAGACGGGCGAAGGAGCGGCGCCGATCGTGCATCTGTGGCGCCATCCCCGCGGCTTCGTCATGGGGCTGCGCGACAGCAGGCTGCCGGGCGCGCAGCAAGCCGCCGATTGGCTGGCGGCGCAGGGCTATGCCGTTGGCGTCCGCAATTCCGGCGGCGCCGCGGTGCCGCTCGATCCCGGCGTCGTGAACGTGTCGCTGATCCTGCCGAAGCGCCAGCAGGGCGACATCGACTTTCGCGACGACTTCGAGCGAATGTACCTGTTCATTCGCGAGGCGCTGGAGGATGCCGACGTCGCGGTGGACAAGGGAGAAATCGGCGGGGCTTACTGTCCCGGCGATTACGACCTGAGCATCGGCGGCCGCAAATTTTGCGGTATCGCCCAGCGCAGGCAGGCTCACGCTTACGTCGTGCAAGCATTCGTCGTCGCAGGCGGCTTCGGCAGCGCCCGCGCCGAGCTGGTGCGGGAATTTTACCGCTTGGCCGCGAAGGGGCAAGACGTCGATCATCCGCGCGTTGCCGCCGCCAGCATGGCCAGCCTCGAAGAGCTGGCCGCCTACGGCGCGGGCGAAGCGGCGGCGGAGCGGTTCGTCCGCAGCGTGAAGCGGACGGCGAAGCGCTGGATCGGCGAAGGCGCGGCCCTGCCGCCGGTGTTACCCGCGCGGGAAGAAGTGCTGCGCATGGCCGATTCGCTGCGCAAGCGGTACGGCATTCAGAATAGGCAAGCCTGAAGCGATGAACGAGCCTGAAGCTTTGGAGGTTTATTCGAGCCTCGAAAGCCTGCCCGGTTTACTCGAGCCCGAAAGCTTGCCGACAAGCTTATTGCAAAAAATGCTTCATCATGCGGGGCAGCTCGTTTTGCCAGAAGCCCCACAGGTGCTTGCCGGTTTTTTCTTCATAAGTCAGCTTGCAGCTTCTCGCTTCGAGAAGCTGTTTTGTTTGCCGGTTCGCTTCCAAAAAATCGAAGGTGCCGCGCTCCGTTTTCACTTCCGTTTCCTCGGTCCCGATCAGCATGTACAAGCTGAGCCAGGACAGATCGTTCTCGCAGGCCAGCCGCTCCCGGGTAGATTGTAAAAAAGCGCCCGACAAGGATATAACTTGGCCAAAAAGGCTACGATAATCTAGGGCAAGATGCAGGGAGACGGTGCCGCCAAGCGAATCGCCGGCTAAAATGCGTTCGGAAGGATCGGTACGGACTGCGTATCGGGCTTCCACGAACGGCAGCAGCTCCTCGGCGAAAAAGCGGCAGTATGCGCCGAAGCGTTCCCCTTCCGGAGCGTATTCGGATGTGCGCGTCTTGATGTCGACGTCTACGCCGACGATGACGGCCGGCGGCACGTTCTCGTCGTAGATGAGCCGGTTCATATGCGTGACGATGCGGCCGAAGTTGAAAAACTGCTCCCCGTCCTGACAATAAATGACCGGATAAGAAGCGATCTCCTGATATCCCGGCGGAAGGAAAATGCGCACCGGGCGTTCCTCCTGCAGGAAGTTGGAGGCGACCCGCTCCTTGACAATCGTTCTTTTATAATACAGCGTATCGTCCATGATAACGTCTCCTTAAATCGCAGTTTTTTCATGTTGCATTTTCATGTTGTATTATAATAGTTGCTTAGGATTCATCTTTCTGTTACATATATTTTCGCCAACTGTTATAGTAATATGTACACAACAAAAGCAGATTTTTAGGGTTAGTTATTGTGCAAAGGATATAAACAGGTTTATAATACTACTATAACAGAAACTTAATAAATTTTACATGAGGTGAATATAGGATGAGCAAGCCTTATGAAGTACGGGCTGACGAGGTTCAACCGTTATCCGTTCTGGACACGAATGGGAACGTGGTCAATGAAGCGGCGATGCCGAAGCTGTCCGACGAGCAACTGAAGGAACTGATGCGCCGCATGGTGTTCACCCGCACGTGGGATCAGCGCGCGGTCAATTTGACGCGCCAAGGACGCCTTGGCTTCTACGCTCCGGTATCGGGTCAGGAAGCGACCATGATCGGCAGCGAATTCGCTTTGAACAAAGACGATTTCATCTGTCCGGGCTACCGCGACATGCCCCAGATTGTCTGGCACGGATTGCCGATGTACCAAGCTTTCCTGTATTCACGCGGACATCAGCACGGCGGACAAATTCCGGAAGGCGTACATGTGCTGATGCCTCAGATTATTATCGGCGCGCAAATTTTGCACGCGATGGGCGTTGCGATGGCGTTCAAGAAGCGCAACGAGCAGCGTGTGGCAATTACTTATACAGGCGACGGAGGATCGTCCGAGGGCGATTTCTACGAAGGTCTGAACTACGCAGGAGCCTTCAAGCTGCCGGCGATCTTCGTCGTGCAAAACAACGGCTACGCCATTACGACGCCGTTCTCCAAGCAGACGGCAGCGCAATCGATCGCGCATAAAGCGGTAGCTGCGGGCATTGCCGGCGTTCAGGTGGACGGCATGGACGTGCTTGCCGTATACAAAGCGGTGCAGGAGGCTGCCGAGCGCGGCCGCAGCGGCAACGGGGCGACGCTGATCGAAGCGATCACTTACCGTTACCTGCCGCACTCGATGTCGGGTGACGACCCGTCCAAATATCGCACGAAAGAAGAAACCGCCGAGTGGGAACAAAAGGACCCTCTCCATCGTTTCCGGATTTATCTGAAGAACAAGGGCCTGTGGACGGACGAGGAAGAGGCGCAAGTTGTCGAAGATGCGAAGGCGACCGTCGCCGATCAGATCAAGAAGGCCGAAACGACCGAGAAGATGACGATTCCCGGCTTGATCGACAGCATGTTCGAAACGACGCCTAAGCATCTGGAAGAGCAAAAAGCGGATTATTTGGCTTAAGCAGAAGGAGAGGGAAACGAACCATGGCTCAAATGACGATGATTCAAGCGATCAAGGATGCGATGAGGGTAGAGCTTCAGCGCGATCCTAACGTGGTAATATTCGGCGAGGACGTCGGTAAAGTCGGCGGCGTATTCCGCGCGACGGAAGGGCTGCAGGCGGAATTCGGGGAAGACCGCGTATACGATACGCCGCTTGCCGAGTCCGCGATCGGAGGCATGGCAGTCGGCATGGCCGTGCAGGGCTTCCGGCCGGTTATGGAGATTCAGTTCATCGGATTTATTTTTGAAGCGTTCGACCAGATCGCTGTACAGGCGGCGCGGATGCGCTACCGTTCCGGCGGCCGCTACAACGCGCCGATCACGATCCGCACGCCGTTCGGAGGCGGCGTCAAGGCAGCCGAGCTGCATACGGACCCGCTCGAAGGCTTGCTCGTGCAGACCCCGGGCATCAAGGTGGTCGTTCCTTCGAACCCGTACGATGCGAAGGGACTTCTGATTTCCGCTATTCGCGACAACGATCCGGTCTTCTTCATGGAGCATCTGAACCTGTACCGTTCCTTCCGCCAGGAAGTGCCGGAAGGCGAGTACACGGTGCCGATCGGCAAAGCGAATGTCGTTCGCGAAGGCTCGGACGTAACGATCATCACCTACGGCGCGATGGTGCACACTTCGCTCAAGGCGGCGGAAGAGATCGAGAAATCGCGCGGAGTGAAGGTAGAAGTGATCGATCTGCGTACGCTCATGCCGCTTGATATCGACACGATCGTCGAATCGATCAAGAAGACGAACCGGGCGATCGTCGTTCAGGAAGCCCAGCGCACGGCCGGCATCGCCGCAGAGGTGATCGCTCAGATCAACGAGAAGGCGATTCTGCACCTGGAAGCTCCTGTGCTTCGCGTCGCTCCGCCGGATACCGTATATCCGTTCGCGCAGATCGAAGACCAGTGGCTGCCGAATCCGGCGAAGATCGTAGCCGGTATCAATCAAGTGCTCGATTTCTAATCAGGACTTCCGAATATAGAGGACGGTGAGAGTGCAATGGCAAAGTTTGAATACCGCTTCCCGGAGCTCGGCGAAGGGATTCATGAAGGCGAGATCGTCAAGTGGCACGTAAAGCCGGGCGATAAGGTAAACGACGAAACGATTTTGATGGACGTTCAGAACGACAAGTCGACGGTAGAGGTTCCTTCTCCAGTGGAAGGCACGATCGTCGAGCTGAAGGTAGAAGAAGGCACGATCTGCACCGTGGGCGACGTCATCGCGGTTCTCGACGTGGAAGGCGCCGTGCCGGAGCAGGCCGGCGGACATGAATCGCCGAAGGCCGAAGAGCCGGCCGCGCCCGCTGCTGCGCCTGCTCAGGAAGCGCCGGCGGCAAGCGCCCCGGCTGCGGCTCAAGCGGCCAAGTCTTCCCGCGAAGTGCTGGCTACGCCGAGCGTGCGCAAGCTGGCCCGCGAGAAGGGCGTTAACATTGCCGACGTCCCGGCGACAGGCAAGAACGGCCGCGTGACGAAGGAAGACGTCCTGGCGTTCGCAGCAGGCGGCGGACAGGCTGCCCCTGCAGCGGTCGGAACGGCTGCCAAGGAAGCTCCCGCCGCGGCGGCATCGGCAGCGCCGGCAGCATCCGCCTTCGGGCAAGGCGTGGAAGAGCGCGTACCGCTTAAGGGCATTCGCAAGGCGATCGCCAATGCGATGGTGAAGAGCGTGTACACAGCGCCTCACGTCACGCTGATGGATGAAGTGGACGTGACCCAGCTCGTCGCGCTTCGCCAGAAAGCGAAGCCGATCGCCGAGAAGAAAGGCGTGAAGCTGACGTACCTGCCGTTTATCGTCAAGGCGCTCGTGGCAGCGGTTCGCCAATTCCCGGCGCTCAACGCGATGATCGACGAAGAGAAGCAGGAGATCGTGTACAAGAAGTACTACAACATTGGCATCGCCACCGACACCGACGCCGGTCTGCTCGTGCCGGTCATCTTCGATGCGGACCGCAAGAACATCTGGACGATTGCGGACGAGATCAGAAACTTGGCCGTGCGCGGACGCGAAGGCAAGCTGGGCCCGAACGAAATCAAGGGATCGACCATCTCGATCACCAACATCGGTTCGGCCGGCGGCATGTTCTTTACGCCGGTGATCAACTTCCCGGAAGTGGCGATTCTCGGCACTGGCCGCATTACGGAGAAGCCGGTCGTGAAGAATGGCGAAATCGTGGCCGCTCCGGTTATGGCGCTCTCGCTCAGCTTCGACCATCGGATTATCGACGGCGCGATGGCGCAAAACTTTATGAACTACATCAAACAGCTGCTCTCCGATCCGGAGCTGCTTGTCATGGAGGTGTAATCCGCAGATGGTAGTAGGCGACGCATCGGTTGAAATCGACGTGCTGGTAATCGGCTCCGGTCCGGGCGGATATGTGGCGGCGATCCGCGCCGCCCAGCTTGGCAAAAGCGTGCTCGTCGTAGAGAAGTCGGAGCTTGGCGGGGTTTGTCTGAACCGAGGCTGCATTCCGTCCAAGGCGCTGATCTCGGCGGCGCATCATTACGAAGTGGCGGCCCATTCCGAGAACATAGGGATTAAGGCAGAGAACGTCAAGGTCGACTTCTCCAAAGTTCAGGAATGGAAAAACAGCATCGTCAAGAAACAGAGCGGCGGCATAGGCATGCTGTTCAAAGGCAACAAAATTCAAGTGTTCAACGGCGAGGCGCTGTTTATTAACGAGAACGAGGCGCGCTTGTTCAACGATAACGAAACGGCCCGCTACCGCTTCAACCACTGCATCATCGCGACCGGCTCCCGCCCGATCGAGCTGAAAGCTTTCCCGTTCGGCGGACGCATTCTGTCCTCGACCGAGGCGCTCAATCTGCCGGAAATTCCGGAAAGCATGATCGTCATCGGCGGCGGCTATATCGGCATCGAGCTTGGCCAAACGTACGCCAAGTTCGGTACGAAGGTGACCGTACTCGAAGGCTCGGAAACGGTGCTGCCAGGCTTCGAGAAGGAGCTTTCGCAGCTTGTCGCGCGCAATCTGAAGAAGCTGAATGTAGACGTGCATACGGAAGCGATGGCGCAAAGCTGCGAGCAGACCGACAAGGACGTAACAGTTACGTTCACCGTCAAAGGCGAGGAAAAGAAAGTAACTGCGCAATACGTGCTTGTCACTGTCGGCCGCCGTCCGAACACGGACGGAGACTTGTCCCTCGAGCTGGCCGGCGTGAAGGTTGGCGAGCGCGGCCTGATCGAAGTCAACGAGAAGTGCCAGACCAATGTGCCGCACATTTACGCGATCGGCGACATCGTCGCAGGACCGGCGCTGGCGCATAAAGCTTCGTATGAAGCGAAGGTCGCGGCCGAATCGATCGCAGGCTTGCCGAGCGTCGTCGATTACAAGTGCATCCCGGCCGTCGTCTTCTCCGATCCGGAGATTGCCAGCGTCGGCTGGAGCGAGACGGAAGCGAAAGCGAAAGGCGTCAACGTCGTCACCGGCAAATTCGCCTACGGCGCCAACGGCCGGGCGCAGTCGATGAACGCGACGGACGGCTTCGTCAAGCTGGTCGGCGATAAAGACAGCGGCCTGCTGATCGGCGCCCAGGTCGTTGGCGCGGAAGCGTCCAACCTGATTGCAGAGCTGACGCTGGCGATCGAAATGGGCGCTACGCTGGAGGACATCGCCCTGACGATCCACGCTCACCCGACGCTGGGCGAAATTACGATGGACGCGGCGGAAGTGGCCTTGGGCCATCCGATTCATATCGTCGGCAAGTAATCGTTTGAACAATTAAACGGCTTTACACCAACAAGCCATTCATTTGCACGGAATAATGCCCCCGAACCGCTCATGGTCAGCGATTTGGGGGCTATTTGCATAGGCGGAAGCCTGCCCACGGATGCATCCGGCCGTCGTCTTCTCCGATCCGGAGATTGCGGGCGGCGGCTGGAGCGAGACGGAAGCGAGGGCGAAAGGCGTCAACGTCCGGCAACGGCTTCACCCTGGGAGACAGTTTTCATCATGAAGCAGGACATGATATGATCAGGCGGAGAGCTTAGAAGTATAGCGTTAGCTCACAATTATGACGGAAGGAGCGAAGCTATGTCATGATCAACCGACTGTTGTCCGGTATTCCTTTCAAAAACCGTTTGTGGATCGCCTTTTCGTTAATGATCGTGCTATCCGTAACCGCTGTCGGATGGACAGCTTATTTCATTGCCGCTTCCGTCATTCAGAACAACGCCCTGAAGCTGAGCCAGGACACGCTGAACAAATCATCCCAGGCGTTCGACGAGAAGCTGAAACGCGTGGCGCAATCGTTGAATACGCTTTTTCTCAGCAGCGCTTACGAGCAAGCGATGAAGAACACCGCGGCGGGAGACGCGTCATCCTATTTCAGCTTGTACGCCGGCCTCCAGACGCCGTTTACCCAAATGAAAATGAACGAGCCGCTGCTGCAGCATATCCTGATCACGACGCCGATCGGCGATTTTTACCCTACCGATTCCGTACGGTTGTATACGAATGCTTTCGCGGATACGGAGATGTACGAACGCATTCGCGAGGATCGTCATGCGATCTGGATCGAGGGTCACCGGGACGTGCTGTTTTCCGGAAACAAGCCGGTCGTTTCGTTCGTGATCAATGCAATCGCCAGCTCGACCGTGCCAGACTCCTACATTGTGCTTAATCTCAAGGAAGAGGAGCTTCGCCACTTTTTAATTGATGAAATTAGCGAATGGTCGGAAGGGGTAACGATCGTCGGAGCGGACGGCTCGACGTTCTTCAAGGAGACGCCTTACCAGTACAGAGCTATGCTTCAGGATCCGGATTTTGCGGAGAAGCTGACGAGCGGAGACAGCGGCTTCTTCATGCATCGCTTCGATGGCCGGAACTACTTGGTCAATTACGCGAAGTCTACGGTGGACGAGCAGTGGCGGTTCATTACCGTCAAGCCGAAGGATGAGGTGCTAAGCCAGATCGGCAAGGTCAAATGGGCCATGCTGATCGTTACGGCTGCCTGCATGCTGCTGGCGCTTCTGATGTCCCAAAGGTTAAGCTCCCTGCTGGCTGGTCCGCTCATTCAACTGCAACAGCTGATGCGCAGAGCGGGCAATAATGACCTCACCGTTCGGTTCGTCGGCGAAGGCAGCGACGAGGTTCACCAGGTCGGCAACCAATTCAATCGGATGCTGGAGCAAATATCGGAGCTGATCGAGCAGTTGACTACAGCTCAGAAAGAGAAGCATGCGGCAGAAATTAAAGCGCTGCAGGCTCAGATCGATCCTCACTTTTTGTACAATACCTTAAACACGATCTATTGGAAAACGAAGCTGAAAAAGTCCGATGAAGTCGGCGAAATGGTCATTGCCCTGTCCCGAATGTTTCAGCTCGGCCTCAACAACGGCGAAGACCTGACGACGGTGAAGCGGGAGCTTTCCCACGTCGAGCAATACTTGCACATCCAGCAGCGCTGCTATCAAGGGCTGTTCGAATATCGGATCGACGCTCCCGAGGATGAGGAATTCCTGGAGCATCCGATTCTGAAAATCGTGCTGCAGCCATTGGTCGAAAATTCGATTTTACACGGCTTTAAGGATAAACATGAGCACGGCCATCTGCGGATTCGACTCTTTCGAGAGCAGGACCGGCTTATGCTGGAAGTGACCGACAACGGTCACGGAATCGACCGAGAGCGTTTGGAAAGCTTGACAAATGCAGACAATAGCCCAGGCGGGGGGTACGCCCTTCGCAACATTCGCCAGCGGCTGAAGCTGTACTATGAGGACGAAGCATTCATGAATATATCGAGCGAGCCGGGGAAAGGGACAACTGTCATTCTCGGCATTCCGTGGGAAAGGAAGGAAAAGCAGCATGGACAAGCCGATCGGATTGATGATCATTGACGATATCCGGGATGTCGTTGATGGACTGACATATGGCATTCCTTGGGAAGAGCACGGCATTACGGTCGTCGCCGCCTGTCTGAATGGCGAAGAAGGCTTGCAGCTGGCCGAAGAGAAGGAGCCGGATATTATTATCACGGACATTCGGATGCCGATGATGGATGGACTTTCCATGACTCGGGAAATATTAAAGCGGCGGCCAAAATGCAAAATTATTTTGATTACAGGCTACAGCGATTTCGATTACGCTCAGCAGGCGGTCAAGCTCGGGGCGTTCGATTTTGTGACGAAGCCGTTTTCGCTTGAAGAAATATCCGATGCGGTGGCGCGGGCGAAAGAAGCGTTGCTTGCCGATCGCGAGCTCGGACGGAGAATGCGCGAGATGGAGCAGCGCGTCAAGGAAAGCTTGCCCTTGCTGCGGCAGGAGTTTTTCAATTTGCTCATTCGGCACCAGGCATCGGAGCATAAAGTGAAGGAGCGCTGGGAGTTCCTGCATATTGAGCTGGACCGGGAGCATTTTGTCGTGATGGTGCTCGAAGTGGACCAATGGGCGGACGCGGGCAAGCAGCTTCCCGTAGGCGAGATTGAGCTGCTGCGGTTCGCTATGCAGAACATCCTTGAGGAGACCATTCAATCTTCTGCAAAAGGCATCGTATTTCGCGAATCGTCGGAGCGTTTTGTCGTCATATACAATGCCGATCCGGGGCATGGTCCGAAGCTGGAGCCGACACTGGCCGAATTATGCTGCGGGCATATCGCGAAGTATACCCATCACACCGTATCGGTTGGCGTAAGCTTGCCCGTCAGGCATATCGCGGACTTGCCTGCGGCGTACAGGCAGGCCGCCGCGGCGATATCGTACCACTTCTATACGGGAGGCAACGGCGTCGTCTATTACAGTGACATTGCATCGGTCGAACGCCGGCTTCCGAAATACCCGGGAGAGCGGGTGCAGGAGCTGTCGTTCATGCTTCAATCGGGGAATAGGGCCAAAACGCTCCAGGTGCTGGACGAGATTTACGAGGAACTGGTGAGCTTTCAGCCTCGTCCGGAGCCGCGATATTTGGAGCTGCTGCTGCAGGGCATCGCAAATATGCTGCTTCGAACCTTGATCGAGAAGCTTCCTTACGAGGATGTTGCCCCGATGGAGGAATGGCTGCGTGAAATGCATGAAGCCGGCGGGCGCAGCGCGCACAGCATCTATGAGCTGCTGAGACGCTTATGCACCAAAGGCTGTGAGCTTGTTGAAGCGCGCAGCGCCTCTCACGCCCATCTCGTTGTCGAGCAGGCGGTCGCTTATATCAGAAACCATCTGTCCGACGACCTGACCGTCGCGCGCTGCGCGGCGGAGGTTCACTTAAGCGGCAGTTATTTTGCCAATCTGTTCAAAAAAGTGACCGGCACAAGCTTCAACCAGTACGTCACGGGACTGCGTATAGACAAGGCCAAAGAAATGCTGCTCCAAGGAATGCAAATCCAGGAGATCGCTTCAGCACTCGGCTACGAAGAACGGCGCTATTTCAGCGACGTCTTCAAAAAGGTCACAGGCATGACCCCATCCGAGTATCGACAGAGCCGCCAGACCTAACAGGCGTGTAACATCAAGATAATCGCAATCGTTTTGTTCCGAGCCACAAGTCAACCGCGATCAAATCGCACGAATTACATCCGAGCCACAAGCGAATCACGATTGAAGCGGTCCTGATCGATTCGCTCCGAGTCACAAGCGAATCGTTCCGAATCACTCCGAATTGCATCCGTCCGGGCAAACATCCGTTCCGGGCGGTACGCTTGCTTTGTTGCAAACTGCGATGCAATATACTTGACCCTCCATTGTGATTTCACTGCCAATCGTGTGCCACATGCGCTGGCTATTAGCCTCACGGATGAATGTATCGGTTAGGTAAGCTTATTATCACTATCCCGTCTACTCAGAAAATGAGCGTGCCTGTTTTTGATGAATCGTTCTACCATTGGTCCGAAAGTTCCGGATAACGACCGAACGACGACCAAACGGCGCAGACGCCGACGAATGGCGATTGAACGTCGAAGAATGACGATCGAAAGACAACCGAACGTAGACTGAATTACGATTGTATTGTG
>NZ_KB905554.1 GCF_000380965.1 Paenibacillus ginsengihumi DSM 21568
TGGAGAAGATCATTTACCTCGACATCATGGACTACAACGAGCGTTATGCTAACCGCGTCACTACTGGTTTCGGTCAGCCGGGTGTCAAGGAAAAGCTGGTACAGATGTTCGAGGAGCGTTATCCCACGACTGCAACATCGGTGGAATAAAAAACCAGCGCCCCGCCTACGCTTGGGCTATGTTCGCCAAGGTGTCAGAACATTCAAACACTATGCGTTCACGCAACCACTTCTGGATATATCTACTACGTTACACAAACTTCTTGACACTACCCTCTTGTGCGAAGGGAGCAGAAAAAGTTGCATTTTTTGCAGGATTTGTCGCCTCATGAACTCGAGTGTCCCCGGGTAGGGGCCCGCGCTAATGCGGAGCTTGCACGCTGACGTGGAACGTCTCTTCATGCTCGTTAGTCTAGGGTGCTGTTTCGTTTTGCCTGGGTTAACGCAAGCCAGAGAGCTTATTTAGCTCGAAACGATCGATTTTGACATTCTAACGCAAGTGAGCAGCCTTACTTCGGCATTTTGAGTTACCCGATTCAGCGTTTCTGTCCAAATAGCGCTACTCAGTTTCGTTACATTTAAAAAAAGTACGATTCAAGTAAAATAGCGTTTTTCACGAGCGTTAGAGATCTCGGATGCTTCGACGGGAGCGCGGGAAGGAACAGACCAGGAAGGAGCAGCAGTAAAAAGAACACGGCTTGGGCGGCTTACGCGGGCACCATCAGAAGATGAAAATGGGCAGTGCACTAAGCGCTATTTTCAAGATAGACGCCCATGCCGCTGGCGCAGCACCATCAGATGATGAAAATGTGCCGCCCGCCCTGGGGGCTCTTTTCAAGATAGACGCCCATGCCGCTGGCGCAGCACCATCAGATGGTGAAAATGTGTCGCACGCCCCCCGGGCTATTTTCAAGATAGACGCCTATGACGGGCGATTCCTTCGTCATCGGCCGCCCCCTGCGGTGCTGAAAATTTGCTGGCATCAACAGCATGAACAGCAAATTTTTCAAGAGAGTCTGGGAAAACGCCATCGTTCAAAGTAAAATTAAATGGAAGATATGCGGCAACAATGGAACATACCACGGATTGGGAGGAGAAATGGCATGAACATTCAGCTTAACGGCAAAATTGCGCTGGTCACCGGTTCGAGCGGAGGCATCGGCAGAGCCATTGCCGTCGCGCTGGCGGCAAGCGGGGCGAAGGTGGGCGTCAACTGTCTGCGCAATGTGCGTCAAGGCGAAGAAACGGTGGCGGCCATTCGGGCAGCAGGGGGAGAGGCGGTGCTCGTCCAGGCCGATGTCTCCGACGTCGGGCAGATCGAGCGCCTTGTAACGGAGGTGGAGAACGCTTTCGGCGGCACCATCGACATCCTCGTCAACAATGCGGGTTCGATGCTCGAGCGCCGCAAAAATGCGGAGATGACGGTCGACTTGTACGAGCGCGTTATGGATGTGAACTTGAAGAGCACCGTTTTTATGTGCAAGCGGGTGCTTCCGGGCATGAAGGCGAAGGGCTACGGCCGCATCGTCAACATGTCCTCGGTTGCTGCGCACCACGGCGGGGGACCAGGCTCCAGCCTGTACGCGGCCAGCAAGGCGGCGGTATGGGCTTATTCCAAGGGGCTGGCGAAGGAAGTGGCCGCCGACGGCATCACCGTCAATGTCGTCTCCCCGGGGTTCATCGGCGACACGATGTTTCATGCCACGTTCACGACGGACGAGGCGCGCCGGGCGACCGTCAGCACCATTCCGTTGAAACGGGAAGGGAAGCCGGAGGACGTGGCCGGCGCCGTGCTGTATCTGGTGTCGGATCTGGCCGCCTATTTGACCGGCGAATCGATCGAGATTAACGGCGGCATGCTGATGCGTTAAACAAGGCTGAAGGTCTGCGGACGTGGCCGGGGCGGTCATGGAATCGTCCGCAGGCTGTCCTTGCCGCCATTCGATCTCATGTGCAGGCTGATGTGCGGGGCGGCGAAAAGACTAGCGGAACTGGCCGAAATTTCCCCTTGCATTCTTACAGCGTTTTATGTTATATTAAAGATCCGTTCGTGAGACGGGAGCCGGTTCTCTATGCCGGCCGTCTTCGAGCATTGAGCGGTTGTGGTGGAATGGCAGACACGCCATCTTGAGGGGGTGGTGGGCTTACGCCCGTGGAGGTTCGAGTCCTCTCAACCGCATCAGCCACCTTGCGGTCGTGGCGGAATTGGCAGACGCGCTAGATTCAGGTTCTAGTGGTGTAACAGCCGTGGAGGTTCGAGTCCTCTCGACCGCATCAGCTTAACGATGAACAAGCTCCTGAATTCGTCTTTACGACGCTTCAGGAGCTTTTTTGCATCCGCGTCAAGGAACTAGTCGAACTTGTTCAATGCCTCAATCAACCTCCTTAAATTATTCAATAGGCCGTTTTTTTCCTCCGGCGTCCATTCGGCCAATGCTTCGCGCATGATGCGCTGGCGGGTAACGTTAATCATCGAGATGATTTTCTCCCCGTCATCGGTCAATTCGGACAAACGAATGCGGGAATCTTCGCTGGATGGATAAGTACGAACCAACCCGGCTGCTTCCAGCTTGTCAATTTGCCGGCTGACGCTCGAGTAATTTTTCCCCATCAGCGCGGCCAAATCACCGACGCTAGTCGGTTGGAGATGCCCGATGCCGACAAACACGCGAAAGGCTGCTCCTTCCAGATTGATCCCGGCCTGGGCGATCATTTTCTTATCGCGATCTGGTCGATTGATGATGGCAACGATATCAATCAGCGCTTTGAATATTTCATTTTCCATCATGTTCATGTTCATTGAATGGCCCGCGAAGCCGGCGGCATGTCTTGGCCTCGTACGGCGACGAGCTGCTCGGCTTTGTTGACGGACGCGTCAACGCGGTTTTCCGGACCGTTATCGATAATGGGAATCTTTCCGTTCATGGCGGCAACCCTCCGTTCGTTTTTTGCTGCTGGCCTGCACCCGGAAGATGACAAAAACACTCGTCAGCACAAAAGCGAGCCAGATCAGCTCTCGGTAGTTCCCGGAAAAGACCAGATCATATACTGTTTCGACACTCATGCTGGGATTCTCCTTCTTGCCTGATCGCAAGGCGTCTGCGGCAATAACCGGTCGCCAATCCGAGCGCTGCCGCAATGCAGGGGACGAATTCCATCCCCGGGGGCAGCTTGGCCGCGGCCTCCGCCCATTCCGTGCGGGTATAATAGCCGATTCCGAAAAAGCAGAGTGTCCACGCGATCGCGCCGCTGTACGAGATTGCGGCAAACTTCCGGAAAGGAATTCGCCCGGCGCCGGCCATCAGCGGGACGAGATAACGGACGATGGGAATGAAGTAGCCGACGAACAAGGCGATGTCTCCGCAGCTTTGCAACAGCCGTTCCGCCGCAGCGATATACCGCGAATAAATGCGGTGCTTGCGCAGCTTTTCGACCAGCGGTTCGCCAAGGCAGGCGCCGAGCCAAAATGCGGCGGTTGCGGCCGTGATCATCCCCGCGGCGACGCACAAATAGACGATCCGCGGATCGAGCCTCCCGTTGCCGGAAATCCACCCGCTTGTCGTTACGATCACTTCGCACGGCAGCGGCAAGCCGAACGGCCCGAGGCTTAGCGCTGCATAAAAGATAAAATACCCGTACTGGTCGGACAAATGGATTAAAAAATCGTTGACCAAGCGATCCTCTCCTTCCTTGCCGGGAGCTTTTGCTGCTCGTCACCTTCGGTATTGGAGTGTTGCCGGCCCATTCGGTTGTATCCTTACAACCGGCCGCGGCGTCAACGGCGCACGCCATGCAGCCTCGATATTTTCCAGGGCAAACTCTGTTGTAGCAATGCGGATCTTCCCCGCGGCCGCTAGTTCAAAAATGCTCTTGACCGCCAATAACATATCGGATTTTGAGACGCTCTTATCGCCGCTGCCCAGCAGCTCGATGGTTGACGAGCGAAGAATAGATGACGGCAGCGCAATGTTTTCTTCTCCCGCTGCAGTTCCGATACTGACAAAGCGAACGGTGTTTTGTGCGCGGCTCTTGGCGATCGCTGACATGATGGCGACGGCGCTGTCGCCCCAAAGATAATCCAACACGACATCAACGCCTTCGGCAATTGTTGGCTCGAGGGCGGCTTCAAACCTTTTGGCGCCGTTGTTGGCTGTCAGATCAAAGGCAATGGCCTCGTCAGCTTCAAGGGCTTGCAGCTTGAATAGGTCGCGGCCTGTGACAATGATCTTCCCCGCTCCCAAATGTCTGGCGATTTGAACGGCCAGACTGCCCGATGCCCCGGTGGCGCCATGAATTAAAACCGTTTGACCGGATTGGAAGCGAGCCCGAAATAGTAACGCGGCCCAGGACGACATTGCCGGGTTGGCGATCGCGGCTGCCGTGACATCATCGATGCCGTCCGGCAAGCGAACGATCCACTTTTCGTTCACGATGGTTTGCTCGGCCAAACTGCCATATGGCGCAGTGGGCAGGGCGAAGTAGACGCGGGTTCCATCCTCCAGAGCACCGACACCGTCTATGCCGGCGATGATGGGAAAGCTTGCTTCCGATGAGTAATGCAGCCCCATGGAGCGGAACTTGCTAACCCGGCTTAAGGCTGCTGCCGAAACGTAAATCAAAACTTGTCTGCCTGTGGCGACTGGTGAATCGAATTGACCGAATACGGGGATTGCCCCCATTTCCTTGACGATGGCTGCCTGCATGGTCTTTAACCTTCCTCCACTCTATTTATGTGCATTTTGCACATAAATAAACGTATCATAATTATGTGCAAAATGCACGTTTTTTTGTGAAAAAAGCGATCTGGCCCAATTTGTCTCGGATACCGTGTTCTCCTTCTTGACTTCAATTCGGGTTATAGGTATAATGACGAAGGAGTTTCCGCTTCCGGCGGACAACCTGTCAGCCGCGGAGGCCGGGTCCTCTCGATTGCATTCGTTTATGCGCGGAAGTGGCTCAGGGGTAGAGCATCGCCTTGCCAAGGCGAGGGTCGCGGGTTCGAATCCCGTCTTCCGCTTTCTCATTCGTTGGATATTTCGATTTGCATGCAATATGATGTGCCCTTAGCTCAGCCGGATAGAGCGTTTGACTACGAATCAAAAGGTCGGGAGTTCGAATCTCTCAGGGCACGCCACTGTCGAGACGTGGCTCAGCTTGGTAGAGCGCTTGGTTCGGGACCAAGAGGTCGCAGGTTCAAATCCTGTCGTCTCGACCATTCTCCCATAACAACCATTCGATATTCGGATATCGATTCAGAAGTCCTGCGGACGCGCTCCGGCAGGGCTTTTTTGCGTTCGATCTAACGCATACAGGCTGGCCGTCAACAGAGCTTGCGGCAAAGCCGATGCCCGAAGCGGCGTCCATGCCGGTCAAGCGCCTGACAGAGCCGCCGGGTCGTCTTCAAATACAGGGCCTTGTCGCCGATATATAAAGTAACCTGAAAGCTTGACGCCTGCTCGCCAGATTTGGCGCATTCTTGCCTATTTGCGTGGAGTGAACACAGGTGTCCAATATTCGACAAGAGGAAGGTTTGAGCGAGGAACGATGAAACGATGGAACAAGGTGCTCGTAACCGCTGCCCTGATGTCAGGGGCATTCGCCGCCGGCGTCTACGCCGAGGATGTGCTGCAACGGGTCGATGCGTATTTGCGCCCTGATTTCAGGGTTATGCTCAATGGCGAGCAGGTGCTGCTCAGCAGTCCGCCGCTCATCTACAACGACAACAGCTATTTGCCGCTCAAGGAGCTTGGCAGCTTGCTGGGGGCCAACATACTATGGAGAGGCGATTCGAAGACGATTTTCATCAACAGCCGCATCTACCCCGAGCAGCAGACGCCGGAGGAGGATGGCGAATACGAAGAGATCGAGCTGAAGACGCCGAGCTTCATCAAGGTCAGCTATCTGGGAGCGGAATACCCGCTGCTGATGACGTACGACAAGAAGACCAACGGCAGCGCCGTCTATTACCGGCTGTCCGACGTGCGCCGCATGGGCATCGACACGGACGGGCTCAACAAAGTGAAGGAGAAATATACCCAGTATTTGTTCGTTAACGAGCAGGAACTGCGCTCGCGCTGGAATACGC
Organism: Paenibacillus ginsengihumi DSM 21568; assembly: GCF_000380965.1. GTDB lineage: Bacteria > Bacillota > Bacilli > Paenibacillales > NBRC-103111 > Paenibacillus_G > Paenibacillus_G ginsengihumi. The sequence continues at coordinate 6,085 of NZ_KB905554.1, forward strand.
CTCCGGTGCGGGTGAACGTCAAGGACAGGTATTATGTCGGCGGCGAGATCAATCCGAAAAAAATCGAAAAGATTCAGGAGCACATCCAGATGCTGCTGAACTACAAGGTAAATGACCTGACGTTCACGACGAGGCCGATCATGATCGACAAAATCAGCGACAACGAATACGACTTCCTGTTCCAGGAGCGGGTGTATACCACCAAGGCCGGAACGGTGGAGTCCTACTATTTGGCCCGTCTGAAGACGAAGCAGGACGACATTACCGGCTTGTACACGGTGGAACTGTTCGACAAGAAGAACTTGCAGACGGAATGGCAGAAGCGGCTGGAGGAGAAGGAGAAGGAGCGGGAAGCTGCCGATTCCTGAACCGGCAACCGCCTGCAACCACCGGCAACCTCCCGGCGACCTCCCGGCGACCGCAAGTCGCCGCTTCTCCTTGACGGCAGGCGAATCAATGGCGCGATCCGTTCGCGATTCCGTTGGTTCGCCTGTTCTGCTTCGCTGCCGAGCGCCCCGTCAAAGGGGAGAGCCGCTCCGCCGGATGCGTAAGCAGCGAAGCATTCCTGATGCTCAGGGAGCTGAACCATGCGCTAAGGCGAAAGCGGTAGCGGAATGCAGCGTCCTTTAAACGCAAGCGCTTACTCGGTTTTGACAGCCGCCCGGCCGTTTCTCGCCCTCCTTTGTTTTCCGCGCATCCGCGCCGCGGCGCACGTCTTCCCCAAGCCCGCAAAAAATAGGTTCAAAATTGCTTAAAAAAAGTCAATAACCAAGTTGCTAAATCATAAGAATCATAATAAGATAAAACTAAGAAACAGAATGTTCAGAAAATTCGATCAATCCATTTTGCCGGTGCAAGCATGCTGCCGGGTATTTTCGAGGGAGGGATTGCCGTGAGCAAGAGTCATGAAGTGGAATACTGCAACCTGGAATTACGGTTTGACCGTCGGCAAATCCGTAACTTCATCAAGACGCTGATTCAGGAAGGCTATTCGCTCTATTGGAACGAAAGCGACCAGCAGTTCATCGTCTCGATCAGAACCGGACGCAAGCTGGTGAAGCTGAAGTTTCAGCGCATCGGGGAGAGGTACAAGATCGTGGGGAATTATTCGTTCAAGGACGAGAAGCTGGCGGAGCTGATGGAGAAGATGATCGGCGATACGCGCGGCCATGCCGTCGTCAAACGGTTTAAAGACAGGCAGATCTTGATTGAAAATATCATGTTCGGGGAAATCATCCGCATGGTCGAAATTTCGGGTGTGGAGCATAAGGTTTTGTTTCAAAAGGAGCCCGTGGTCACCATGGAAGAAATGATGCAGGCATTCAAGTCGAGACGGCCGGACGATCGCATTCCGGTGCTGAGGATGGAGCTCGATTACGAGCTGGCGACGCTTCATGAGGCCATTCAGAGCGGAGACCGCGAGGCGGCGGAAAAAAGCAAGGAAAGGCTGAGGGAGCTCAGGTATGAAATGCTGCTGCTGGAAATGTAATATGGCGAATCCGTGAACGGTCTGTGCGTCAAGGGGCACAGGCCGTTTTTTGCCGTTCACTCAGCAGGCGGCCCGCCGGCCCTTAGCAGCACAAAAAAAGTTGAAATTCCGCAGGCGCTGTGCAAAAATAGTACATTGTTAACGTGTGCACCCTATGATATGATGAAACAGAGGTGGTCGGATGAGCGTGACGATCAAGGACATCGCGAAGCTGGCGGGCGTATCTCATACGACCGTTTCCAGAGCGCTTAACGACAGTCCGCTAATCAATCCGGAGACGAAAGAACGCATACAACGGATTGCCAGCAGCTTGAACTACACGCCCAATTTCAGCGCCAGAAGCCTTGTGCTTGATCGATCTTACAATCTGGGGCTGTTTTTTTCAACCCTGCATTCCGGCACGACTGCGGGATTTTTGTATGAAGCGGTCAAGGGCGTCAACGATGTCATCAAGGATCGGTACAACTTGATTGTGCGCGGCATTGACGATTACAAGGACTTTCATAATATTAACCGCAAGAGCTTCGACGGCTTGATCGTGATGAGCCAGAGCGCCAGCGATCAGCCGTTCATCGAATATGCCACCGAGAAGGAGATCCCGCTGATCGTTCTGAATCGGCAGGTCGACGGCGTGCAGGTGATGAACCTCGTGCCCGACGACAAGAGCGGAGCCTACCGGGTCGTCGAATACTTGATCCGGCAAGGCCACCGGCGCATCGCCATCCTCGAAGGGAAGCCGGGATTCAAGTCGACGCAGGCGCGCCGGGAAGGCTACGACGAGGCGCTGCGGGACTACGGGGTGCAAATTCCCGGCGGTTACAGCGTCCCGGGCGAATACGACCTGGAGAGCGGCTATGCGGGCATGAACCGGCTGCTCGAGCACCCGGTGCGGCCGACAGCCGTGTTCTGCAGCAACGACGACATGGCGCTCGGCGCCGTCAAGGCGATTACGCAGCGGCGGCTTAAGGTGCCGGAGGATATTTCCGTCGTCGGCTTCGACGATCTCCTGTTCTCCGGCTTCATGACGCCCGCGCTGACGACGGTGCGCCGCCCGATCGAGGCGATGAGCCGCGAGGGGGCGATCCGGCTGCTGGCTTTTATCGAGAAGAAGCAGGTCGAGAAAGATACGGTTTACTTCCATACGGAGCTCGTCATTCGGGAATCCGTAACTACGATACAGGAGGCCAACGATCAATGAGCGTTTTGAGAGAATTGCTGAAGGACATTCCGATTCCGAAGATGGTGCGGATCCGCCAGAAGTTCGACGCCAGCAAGCTGGACAATCCGGCCGAGGTGCTGGCGGAAGAGCTGCGCAAGCCGGGAGCGATCGACCAGATCAAGCCGGGGCAGCAGGTCGCTGTGGCCGTCGGCAGCCGAGGCGTGGCCAATATCGCGCTGTTTACGAAGACGGTGATCGACGCGATCAAAGCGGCCGGCGCCGTTCCGTTCATCGTGCCCTGCATGGGCAGCCATGGCGGAGCGACGGCCGCAGGCCAGCGCGAGGTGCTGCATCATCTGGGCGTCACGGAGGAGGCTATGGGCGCCGAGATCCGTTCCTCGATGGAAGTCGTTCAGATCGATCAGCTGCCGAACGGGCTGCCGGTCTATGTGGACAAGATCGCTTCGCAGGCCGACGCCATCGTCGTCATCAACCGGGTCAAGCCGCATACGGCATTCCGGGGGCCGATCGAGAGCGGCATCATGAAGATGATTGCCATCGGCCTCGGCAAGCAGAAGGGCGCGGAAGCGTGCCATCAGCTCGGCTTCAAATATATGGCGGAGAACGTGCCGGCAATGGCCCGCATTATGCTGGAGAAGCTGCCGATCGTCTTCGGCGTTGCGCTCGTGGAGAACGCCTATGACGAGACGTGCATGGTCGAGGTGCTGCCGGCCGCGCAGATCGAAGAGCGGGAGAAGCAGCTGCTGGAGATCGCCAAGTCCCGGCTTCCCAAAATTTTGTTCGATCAGATCGACGTGCTCGTCATCGACTATATCGGCAAAAACATCAGCGGCGACGGCATGGACCCGAACGTCACCGGCCGGTATCCGACGCCTTATGCGCACGGCGGGCCGGATGTGTCGAAGATGGTCGTGCTCGATTTGACGCCGGAGACGAAAGGCAACGCCAACGGCGTCGGCACGGCCGACTTCACGACCCAGCGGCTGGTCGACAAGACGGATTTGGCGGCGACGTACGCCAACGGCCTGACCTCGACCGTCTGCGCGCCGACCAAGATCGCGACGACGCTGGAGAACGATCTGTACGCCATCAAGGCCGCTGTCAAAACGTGCAACATTCTCGACTATACGACTTGCCGTCTCGTCCGCATCCAGGATACGCTGCACCTCGGCGAAATCGAAATTTCCGTCAATTTGCTGGGGGAGGCCCGCAAGCATCCGGATATCGACATATTGACCGAGCCTTACGAATGGCAATTCAACAGCGAAGGGAATTTGATCTAGATGAGCTTGTCCGTATCCAAGCCGTACATCATTGCCGCCGATATCGGCACAACCAGCGCCAAAACGCTGGTCATCGACGTAAGGGAAGGCCGGGTGCTGGCCTCCCATTCGATCGAGTATCCGCTTCATACGCCGCGCCCGGATATGGCGGAGCAGGACCCTGACGAGATTTTCCGGGCGGTGCTTGAAGCGATTCGGCTGGTCAGGGAGAAGGCGGCCGTAGGGGCGGAGCAGGTGCTCTGCGTCTCGTTCAGCTCCGCAATGCACAGCGTTATCGCGATCGATAAGGAGCTGAACCCGCTCACGCGCTGCATCACCTGGGCCGACAACCGCGGCGTGCAGTATGTCCGCGTCCTGAAGGAGGAGCTGGACGGGCTGTCGATCTACCGGAATACGGGAACGCCGATTCATCCGATGTCTCCGCTGCTGAAGTTGATGTGGTTCCGCGATCATCGCCCCGAGCTGTTCGAGCAGGCGTACAAATTTATCGGCATCAAGGAGTACGTCTTCGCGAAGCTGTTCGGCCAGCTTATCATCGATTATTCGATCGCCAGCGCGACCGGGCTGTTCAACCTGCGCCGCCTCGACTGGGACGACAAGGCGTTGGAGGCTTGCGGCGTGCGCCGCGAGCAGCTCTCAGAGCCGGTGTCGACGATGCATATATGCCAAGGCATGAAGGCCGAATATGCCGCTGCGGCCGGGCTTGACGCGGGTACGCCGTTCGTCGTCGGCGCCTCCGACGGCGTCCTGGCCAATCTCGGCGTCGGCGCGTTCGAGCCGGGCATCTACGCGGTGACGATCGGCACGAGCGGCGCCGTGCGCGGAGTCGTGCGCGAGCCGGTGACCGATCCGCAGGGCAGGCTTTTCTGCTATGCGCTGAATGAACATTTCTGGGTCGTCGGCGGCGCGATCAACAACGGCGGCATTATGCTGCGCTGGGTGCGCGATCAGCTCGCGACGCAGGAGGCGGAGGAAGGGCGGCGCCGCGGCATGGACCCGTACGACTATTTGACGCAGCTGGCCGAAGGCGTATCGCCGGGCGCGAACGGGCTCATCTTCCTGCCGCTGCTGACCGGCGAGCGGGCGCCGTATTGGAACGCGAACGCGCGCGGCGTATTTTTCGGCCTGTCGCTGTTCCACGAGAAGAAGCACATGATCCGTTCGGTTATGGAAGGGGTCATGTACCGCATTCACTCCGTCGTCACGGCGCTGGAGGAGGCGACCGGACCGACCAAAGAAATTCGCGCATCCGGCGGATTCGCCCGCTCCGGCTTCTGGCTGCAGATGATGGCTGACGTGCTCGGCGCCAAGGTCGCGGTGCCCAACTCGATCGAAAGCTCGGGACTCGGCGCTGCCCAGCTCGCCATGCTGGCGATGGGCGAGATCAACGATTTCTCCAGCGTGCACGGCTGGATGCAGGTGCAGCAGACGCTGCGCCCGAACGCGGCGAACCATGAGACATACGCAAGGCTGACAAGCATTTATCAGCGTGTCTACCACCAGCTGAAGGACGAGTTCGACCAGATCGCGGCGTTTCAGCAGGAGCACGCCAATTAACGGGAGGGGTACAAGATGGCAATGAATTTATTCGATCTTACCGGCAAGACGGCCGTCATTATCGGCGGCAACAGCACGCTTGGCGGCACGATGGCCGTGGCGCTCGGCGGACACGGGGCGGATGTGGCGATCGTCGGCCGCAATCAGGAGAAGTGCGAGGAAGTCGTGAAGCGGGTGGAGGAAGCCGGCGGCAAAGCGAAAAGCTTCAGCGCCGACGCGACCAAGGCGGAAGATTTGCAGCGCGTGCTCGGCGAGGTGCTGGCCTGGACAGGCCGCTGCGACGTGCTGATGAACTGCCCCGGCAAAAACAGCGCGACGCCGTTCTTCGAAATCACGATGGAAGAATGGGATTCCATCATGGAGGTCAACCTGAAGAGCGTCGTTTTGGCCTGCCAAATTTTCGGCAAATATATGGTGGACAAAGGAGAGGGCGGCAGCATCATCAACATTTCGTCCGTTTCGTCCGATCCGCCGCTGTCCCGCGTCTTTACGTATTCGGCCTCCAAAGCGGCGGTCAACAACGTGACCAAATATTTGGCCAGAGAGTTCGCTCCGGCCCGGGTGCGCGTCAACGCCATCATTCCCGGATTTTTCCCGGCCGAGCAAAACCGCAAAATATTGTCCCCGGATCGGGTCGAAGCGATCATGCGGCATACCCCGATGAACCGCTTCGGCGAAGCGGAGGAGCTGCAGGGCGCGGCCGTGTATCTCGCCTCCGAGAAAGCGTCCGGCTTCGTGACAGGCACGCTGCTGCGCGTGGACGGTGGATTTGGAGCGATTACCATTTAAGCGGGATGATCGTTACGCTTGCAGCCGCTCTTGAAAATGCGGACAAATTCCATTACCATTCAGTAAGGAAGTAGTTTTGTTTTCAAGGCGGTTGCAATTCAATAAATACAGGGGAAGGAAGAGAAACGAATGTCCAAACAACAAATCGGCGTCATCGGGTTGGCCGTCATGGGGAAGAACCTGGCGCTCAATATTGAGAGCAGAGGCTTCACCGTATCCGTGTACAACCGTTCCCGCGAGAAGACCGATGCTCTGCTCGAAGAAGCGAAGGGCAAAAATCTCGTAGGTACATATACCATCGAGGAGTTCGTGGCTTCGCTTGAAAAGCCGCGCAAAATTTTGATCATGGTGCAGGCGGGCAAAGCGACCGATGCGACCATCGAATCGCTTATTCCGCATCTGGAGCAAGGCGATATCATCATCGACGGCGGCAACGCGTATTTCCCGGATACCCAGCGCCGCAACAAGGAGCTGGAGGCGCACGGCATCCGCTTCATCGGCACGGGCGTTTCCGGCGGGGAGGAAGGCGCGCTCAAGGGGCCGGCGATCATGCCGGGCGGCCAGAAGGACGCCTATGCGCTTGTCGAGCCGATCTTGACGGCGATCTCCGCGAAGGTCGGCGGCGATCCTTGCTGCACCTACATCGGTCCGGACGGCGCAGGCCACTACGTGAAGATGGTGCACAACGGCATCGAGTACGGGGATATGCAGCTGATCTGCGAAGCGTATCAACTGCTTAAGGACGTGCTCGGCCTGAGCACCCAGGAACTGCACGAGATTTTCTCGGAATGGAACAAAGGCGAGCTGGACAGCTATCTGATCGAGATTACCGCCGACATTTTCACAAAGAACGATCCGGAGACGGGCAAGCCGATGGTCGACGTCATTCTCGACTCCGCCGGCCAGAAGGGAACGGGCAAGTGGACAAGCCAAAGCGCCCTCGACCTTGGCGTGCCGCTCTCGATCATTACGGAATCGGTATTCTCCCGCTTCATCTCGGCGATGAAGCAAGAGCGCGTCGCCGCCAGCAAAGTGCTGAGCGGGCCGCAGCAGAAGCCGTTCGACGGCGACCGCGCCCAATTCATCGAAGCGGTGCGCCAGGCGCTGTATGCCAGCAAAATCTGCTCCTATGCGCAGGGCTTCGCGCAAATGCGGGCTGCCTCGGAGGAATACGGCTGGAATCTCGACTACGGCAGCATCGCCATGATTTTCCGCGGCGGCTGCATCATCCGCGCCCGCTTCCTGCAAAATATCAAGGATGCGTACGACCGCAATCCGGAGCTGAAAAACCTGCTGCTGGACGAGTATTTCAAAGGCGTCGTAGAGAAGTACCAGGAGGCGTGGAGAACGGTCGTGGCGACAGCCGTAACGCGCGGCATCGCCGTGCCGGCATTCGCTTCCGCTCTCGCCTACTACGACAGCTACCGCACCGAGCGTCTGCCGGCTAACCTGCTGCAAGCGCAGCGCGACTACTTCGGAGCGCATACGTTCCAGCGTGTGGATAAGGAAGGCACCTTCCACTTTAACTGGATGGATAATTAATAAGAGCCGGGAGGGGAGAAGCGGCGGCTTGGCGGCTCAGGGTGAAGGCCGTAGGACGCTTCATAGACCCAGCTTTTGAGCCGGTCGGCTTCCGAGTCGAATCCGTTCCTTCGCTGAATCAGCATCAACGCGATTTCGGCAAAATAACGAAAGTTTTGAAGCAAGCGTGGCTGGGGCAGGTCCGTAATTTTCGGATCTTCCTCGGCCACCTTTTTTTTGATGTACTCAAGCATCCAGACGACTTCTTCCCGGCATAACGGATGGGCGGGATCGAGAATCTTGGCGAGCTTGATCTCGGTCAGATTCAATTGGGGCTCCTGTGGATTCGGCATAGCGGAATGCATTGAGCGCTCACTCCTTGACCACAAAATGGATTCAAATGACCTGAGTACTTCACAGCTTGGCACATTTTGCTAGCGTTTATTCACAACAGTTCATCATATGTTTCGAAACCGCATCCTATTCACCGAAGCAAGTGCTGTGATATGATAGGATAGATTTAGCTCGCGGCCGGCGGATACGCATCGGAAGCGGCATTAGGATCAATAAGCTGAGGTGCGCCATGACTAACAAAAACAATATCGTATTGGTCGGCTTGATGGGGACGGGCAAATCCACCGTCGGCCAGGCATTGGCCGAACGGCTCGGCTGGACGTTCGTCGATACGGACGCGCTGATCGAGCAGGAACGGGGAATGGCGATTCGCGAAATATTCGCCCGTTACGGCGAAGCCGCCTTTCGGCAGGCCGAGACGGAGACGATCGAACGCATCATGGAAGGCGAGCGGCAAGTCGTCGCGACCGGCGGCGGCGCCGTGCTCGCCGCAGCCAACCGCCAGGCGATGACCCGCACGGGCTATGTCGTCAGGCTGGCGGCGTCGGCGGAGACGATTATCGAGAGAGTGCGGCACGACAGGAACCGCCCGCTGCTCAGCGGCGATCTGGAGCAGCGTGTCCGGGCGATCATGGAGGAGCGGCGTCACGCATACGATTTCGCGGATGCAGCCGTCGACACGACAGGTCTGGACGTTGCCGACATTGTCGGCCTGATCGTGAGCCAGTGGGAAGCGGGAGCGGTCCAGCGATGACGCTTAATCGCCTTCGCCAAAGCGAGGCGGGGCGGGGCGAACGGTCTCGCTTGCTACAGCTGCTCCCAGGCGAGCATGCCGCCGGTCATATTGACGATCCGGGTATAGCCCTGCGAAGCCAAATACTCGTAAGCGCGTCCGCTGCGGTTGCCGCTGCGGCATATGAGGACCGTCTCCCGGTCCTTCGGGATTTCCGCCATTCTGACCGGCAGCTCCTGCAGCGGAATGTTTACCGCTCCGGCCACCATGCCGGCGGCGGTTTCCTCGGGCTCGCGGACGTCGACGATGGTCAGCGCCTCGCCTTGCTCCAGTCTTTGCTTGAGCTCCTCCGGGAGGATCGTGTTCATTAGGCTGGCCTCCTTAGGTTGGGCACGTTTTTGCTATTCATCTTAATGAAGCGCGCTGCGTCTGTCAAACATTTTAGCAGCATCGCGCCGGCTCAAAAAAGAGGGTTTGCCTTGCCCCATGTCGAAGGTATTGTCCGGTAAGTGCGCGATGAGGCGGCCTACCGCGGTTTTGACGGGGAATTTGCCGATGTCACAGTAAGGGAGTCGATCATACATGAAAGCCATAGTCAAGCCGACACAACGATTGGAAGGCACGATCAACGCGCTTTCCTCCAAAAATTATACGACACGTTACATGCTGATCGGAGCGCTGGCCGAAGGGACAAGCACGATCTATTATCCCGCGCGCAGCGAAGACAGCGATGCGATGCGCCGCTGCATCAAAGACTTGGGGGCAATCCTTGAGGAAGACGACGAGAAGATGGTCATCCGCGGTTTCGGCCGCAATCCGGCGCCCGTGCGCGAGCTGAACGTCGGCAATGCCGGAGCGGTGCTGCGTTTTCTCATGTCCGTGGCCGCGTTTTGCCCGGAGGTGACCTTCATTAACGCCTATCCCGATTCGCTCGGCAAACGGCCGCACGAGGACCTGATCGACGCGCTCGGGCAAATGGGCGTGCAGGTCGAGCACAACGGCGGCAAGCTGCCGATTACGATTCGCGGCGGACGGCCGAAGGGCGGCCGCATCACCGTATCGGGCAGCGTCAGCTCGCAGTATTTGAGCTCGCTGCTGTTCATGACTCCTCTGCTGGACGAGGACAGCGAAATTACGGTGCTCAGCGACCTGAAATCGAAGGTCGTCGTCGGCCAGACGCTGGAAGTGATCGAGCAGGCGGGCGTAAGGATCGAGGCTTCCCCCGACCTGATGCATTACCGAATTCCTGGCAGGCAAAAATATGCCTCGCAGGAGTATATCGTGCAAGGCGATTACCCGGGCTCGGCGGCGATTCTGGCGGCGGCCTCCGTCATCGATTCGGACGTGAAGGTGCTGCGTCTCGCCGAGAAGAGCCGGCAGGGCGAGCGCGCCGTCGTTGATGTGCTGCGGGCGATGGGCGTTCCGCTGAGCCACGACAACGATATCGTGCACATCCGCGGCAACGGCCGGCTGACTGCGGGAGAATTCGACGGTGACCACTTTACGGACGGCGTATTGGCCATGGTTGCGGCTTCCGTCTTCGCCGAGGGCACCTCGCGTTTTTACAATGTCGAGAATCTTCGCTACAAAGAATGCGACCGGATTACCGATTTTGTGACGGAGCTGCGCAAGGCGGGTGCCGACGTGGAGGAAAGGCAGAGCGAGATCATTGTCCACGGGCGTCCTGACGGGGTGGCCGGCGGCGTCGAAATCAACGCCCATTACGATCACCGGGTTATCATGGCGCTGACTGTCGTCGGCATGCGCTCGGCCCAAGGACTGACGATCAACGATGCGCATCACGTGGCCAAATCGTATCCGCAATATTTCGATCATCTGCTTTCGCTCGGCGCCAATATCGAAATCGTCTCATCTTGACGCCGGACGGCTGTCGCTTACAACAACGATGCCTCGCGAAAGGGGGGGATAGGCTGTGTCGGTAATTTGGAAAGGACTGCAGGTGACGTTCGGGCTTTTCCTGATTGCGGGTCTTGCTTTCGCCAGCTCGGTGTTCGGCGTGCTGCTGTATGCCAAAATAACGGGGAACGCCTGGTTTGAAGAGCCTGTCGCCCAAGCGGCAGCGGCGGTCGCGGATGCGAACGCGGCCGATTCGGCGGCAAGCGGCCAGCAAGCGGCCGAGCAAGCTTCCGAGCCGGAGCCGCCGAAGTCGGTTCTGATTGAAGCGCCGATCGTCAGGCAGCGTCCCGAGCTTCCGGCAGGCTGCGAGGTCACAAGTCTGACGATGCTGCTGCAGTTCTCCGGCATCAGCAAAACGAAGCTGGAATTGGCCGACGAAATGAAGAAGGACCCTACGCCGATCCGCTACAATAAGGATGGCTCCATCGCGTATTGGGGGAACCCGAACACCGGTTTTGTCGGCGACGTCACGCGCAAATCGATCGGCTTCGGCATCTATCATACGGCTCTGTTCGAGCTGCTTGAGCAGTATATCCCGGCGGCCGTCGACCTGACCCGCAAGCCGTTCGAGGACATTGAGGAGCACCTTCGGAAGGGCGTTCCGGTCGTCGTCTGGACGACGATCGATTTCCAAGTCCCGAGCAAATGGGTGACGTGGGATACTCCGGTCGGTCCGATCCGAACCACCTTCAAGGAGCATGCCGTGCTGCTGGTCGGCTACGACGAACAGCACGTATATGTGAACGACCCGTATTCCGGCAAAGCGAACTACAAGCTGAACAAAGAGCAGTTTGTGCAAACGTGGGAAGCGATGGGGCGGCAGGCCATTACATACTTGCCCGCCTCCTGAAGCGCCCGTACCGGATTCGACCAAGGCTGTATAGCATCTCAATCGCCGAAAGGAGCTGAAGAGCGCATGGCGTTCGAAAATCCGTCCAGAGAACGTATCAAGGAGCTGCTGCAAGGAGCAGGCAATATCGCCGTCGTCGGCTTGTCGGACAAGCCTGACCGCACCTCGCATATGGTTGCGGAGGCAATGCAGAAGAAGGGGTACCGGATTATTCCCGTCAACCCGAACGTATCCGGAACGATATTGGGCGAAACATGCTACGCCTCGCTTGCGGACATTCCTGAGCCGGTCGATATCGTCAACGTCTTTCGCAGAAGCGAACAGACGGTGCCTGTCGCCGAGGAAGCGGTAAACATCAAGGCGAAGGTGTTGTGGCTGCAGCAGGGCATTTATAACGAGGATGCGGCGCGAATCGCCGCCGAGGGGGGCCTTACGGTCATTATGGACCGCTGCATCAAGGTCGAGGACGCCATCCTCCTTCCGGGAGGAAGATAAGCCTTGCGCCAGCATGTTCGCGATAGCTTGAAAGTTTACTTGGTGATGGGCCTCGAGGGGCACGTCGGCTTGTCCGCATACGAAATTGCCGAGGCGGCGCTGGACGGGGGCGTGACAATGCTGCAGCTGCGCGAGAAGAACGCCCCCCTGCCGCAGGTGCTGGAGGAAGGACGCCGCCTGCGCGAATTATGCCGCCGCCGCGGCATTCCTTTTCTGGTGAACGACCGGGTCGACGTCGCCCTGCTGCTTGACGCCGACGGCGTTCATGTCGGTCAGGACGATATCCCGGGCTCCGACGCGCGGCGGCTGCTTGGGCCGGACAAGATCGTCGGCATCTCCGCAGGCACGACGGCAGAAGCCAACGCCGCATTGGCTGCCGAGCCCGATTATTTGGGCATAGGTCCGATATACGCTACATCGACCAAAGAGGATGCGGGCGCGCCGATCGGCACGGGCTTAATCCGCGAGGTGTCCGCCCTCCGTCCGGACATGCCGCTGGTCGGCATCGGCGGGATTACCGCATCCAACGCGGCGGCGGTGATCGCGGCGGGCGGGGCCGGCGTCGCCGTCGTCAGCGCGATTACGAAGCAGCCCGACCCCGCTGCCGCCGCCAAGGAATTGCTGGCGCGGGTGACCGCCGCGGAGCAGTCATAAGTGGTAGCGAAAATTCGCCGCCGGACAAAGTTATAAAAAAAATCCTCCTTGAAGACAATAAGAAAGGCTTCTGGCAGAGACCGGACATACGTGCCGGCACCGGAAGACTTACAATATGTTAACAGGGAGGATTTCCATGTACAGCCAAGGTTTTCAGCAAAACAATGTTCAAAACCAAGCTTCCCAGTACCGCGGTATCGAGAACAAGTACCAACCGGTAGGCTTTGTTCAATCGCAGTACAACGCAGGGGCAAGCAACCAATTCGCTGGCCAGTCGTTCGGAGCTTCCCAGCCGTACGCTTCGTTCCAAAACCAACAATCCTATCATACGGCGAATTACCGCGGCAACCAGCCGGGCCACGACGCGTATCTGCGCGCCGATTCGATGCAGCCGGCGCAAAGCCAGTTCGGCTCCGCAGCGACGAGCCAATACGGCAGCGCGAATCAAGCCCAGCAGTTCGCCCAAAGCCAACCGTTCGCTGCCACCCAGCCATTCGGCCAGCAGGCAAGCCCGCAGTCGTACCATTTGGCGAACTACCGCGGCAATCAGCAGGGCCACGATGCGTATCTGCGCGCCGATTCGATGCAGCCGGCGCAAAGCCAGTTCGGCTCCGCAGCGGCGAGCCAATACGGCAGCGCGAATCAAGCCCAGCAGTTCGGCCAAAGCCAGCCGTACGCTGCTAGCCAGCCATTCGGCCAGCAGGCAAGCCCGCAGTCGTACCATTTGGCGAACTACCGCGGCAACCAGCAGGGCCACGATGCGTATTTGCGCGCTGATTCGATGCAGCCGGCGCAAAGCCAGTACGGCTTGAACAACCGTTTTTCGTTTTAATGATCTATGCGAATGAGCGGGTCCTGGGGGCCCGCTTTTTCTTTGCACCTGCGCAGGCTGCCCGCAGGAGCATGAGCGACGAAGATCGTTTCTTGCAGAAGGGGCGCGCAGCCGTTCATTCCTGGCAGGTGGCAGGCGAATCATTGACAAAAGGCGGGCGTAGCTTTACCATCGAGAATAGACTGCTTAACGAGGGGAGGAAAAGGCCCGATTGAACTGGATGGGAAATTTGCAGCAGCTCGGACGCTCGCTCATGCTTCCGACGATTACGCTGCCGGTCGCGGCCATCGCCTTGTGGCTCGGCCATCTTCCATGGGAAGCGATCCATCTTCCCGGGGCGCGGGACATTTTTCTTTATACGGCCTCGGCCATTTTCGCCAATCTGCCGCTCATCTTCGCCGTGGGCGTCGCCCTCGGTCTGACGGAAAGCGCCGGAATTGCCGGCATGTCAGCGCTCATCGGACATTATATGTTCAACGAGACGATCCGTCATTTTCTCGGCTCCTACCTTCAGCTCGGCGTGCCCGGCGGGATTTTGATCGGCTTGATGGCGGCCATTCTCTACCATCGCTGCAAGCATATACAGCTTCCTGAATATATTCAATTTTTTGGCGGCCCCCGGATGGTTCCTGTGCTGATGGGGCTGGCTGTATTTGTGCTCAGCCTTGTGATGATCCAGATCGGCCCTTTCCTGTCCTCCGGAATGCAGGCGCTTACGAACGCCATTCTCGGCCTGGGAGGCTTCGGCACGTTCCTGTACGGCATCATTCACCGGCTGCTCGTCCCGTCCGGATTGCATCATGTGTTCAACAATTTTTTCTGGTTCCAGCTCGGCGCCTACGATGCGGATGGTGAGCCGGTGTTCGGCGATCTGCCGCGTTTTTTTGCCGGAGACCCTGCGGCGGGCATTTACATGGCCGGCTTGTATCCGATCATGATGTTCGCGCTGCCGGCGATCGCGCTGGCCATCATTCAGGAGGCGAGGGAGGATCTTAAGCCGAAAATCCGGGCAACGTTCCTGACGGCGGCGCTTGCTTCGTTCCTGACGGGCGTCACCGAGCCGATCGAGTTTGCCTTTTTGTTCGTGGCGCCTTATCTGTTCGTCGGGCACGCCATTCTGTCCGGGGCGGCGATGTGGATCGCTTACGAGCTGAACATCCGCCACGGCTTCTCGTATTCCGCCGGGGCGATCGATTACTTGATCAATCTTCATCTGTCGAGCAACGGCTGGCTGCTGATCCCGCTCGGCCTGGCTTACGGTCTCATTTACTATGTGCTGTTCCGCTGGGCGATCCGCCGCTTCCGCATACCGACGCCCGGCCGGGAGGAAGGCTCGCCGCTTGAGGAATGGGCAGGCGACATTCCTTATCGCTCTCCGCTCATTCTGCAAGCGCTCGGGGGGAAGGAAAATATCAAGAACATCGAAGCCTGCATTACCCGGCTAAGGCTTACGCTGGAGAACGAGAAGCTGATTGACACCGTCGCGCTGAAGCATCTCGGCGCCAAGGGAGTCATCTCCCTCGGCGGCGGCAACGTGCAGGTCGTGTTTGGCACGTATTCCGAGCTGATCCGCGAAGAGATTATGAAGGTGCTGCGCAAGGACGTGCAGCGCATCATGTTCAGCTCGCCGATCCAGGGTCGGATGATTCCGCTCGAGGAGGTCCCCGACAAGATCTTCTCAGGGAAGCTGGTCGGCGACGGTGTGGCGTTTCTTCCGGACAGAGGCGAGCTTGTCTCGCCGGTCAAGGGCAAGGTGATTCACGTCTATCCGTCGCTTCACGCGGTCGGGATCGAAATGCAGGAGGGGCTGCAGGTGCTGCTGCATATCGGCATCGATACGGCTCAGCTGCAGGGCAAATATTTCACCGCATTCGTCAAGGAAGGCGATGAGGTGGAGCCGGGGCAGCTGCTTGTCAAATTCAATCTGCAAAAAGTAAAAGCGAACAGCAAATCGCTGGCAACGCCGATGCTGATTACGAATACCGACAAGGTCAAATCGTGGAGCTTCGCTCCGTATAAGGCGGTCAAAAAAGGGCAGGCGTCCGTCATGTCGGTTGTACTCAAGTCGGCGGCAACAGGGGGAGGGGACACGCTTGGTTGACGGCATTGGGGCTTCGTCCGGGATTGCGATGGGCAGGGCTTTCGTCCTGCCCGCCTGGGAATGGGATTTTCCCGAGAAGCTGATCGACGTAGCGGATCTCGCCTACGAGTTTGAACGCTTGTACGACGGCATCCGTCATTCCCGCAACGAAATCGAGCAGATCAAGCAGGAATTCGTCAGTGTGCTTGGCGAGGAACAGACGCAAATTTTCGATGCGCACCTGGCCATTTTGGAAGATCCGATCTTTATGAACGAGGTTCAGGGGATCATGCAGCGGCAGTACAAGGCGGCCGAGGTGGCCGTGAAGGAAGCGATCGAAAAGTTCGTCAACATGTTCGACCTGTTGGACGATCAGTATATGAAGGAGCGGGCGCTGGACATTAAAGACGTCGGCAACCGGCTGCTCAAGCATTTGCTCGGCGCGCTGGAGGAGACGATGCCGCCGAAGGATAAGCCTTATATTCTCGTAGCCAAGGAGCTATCCCCTTCGCAGATGGTGCATCTGGATACGAAGCATGCGCTCGGAATCGTCACGATGCTGGGGGGCAAAACGTCCCATGTGGCCATCATGGCCAGAGCGATGGGAGTTCCTTATGTCGTCGGCCTGGAGGGCAAGCTGGAGACGCCGATCCAGACCGGGGATTATTTGATTTTGGACGGCGATGAAGGGGTTGTTCACATCAACCCGGAGGAGTCTGTCATCCGCCAGTACGAGGAGCGGCAAAGCTCCTTGATCGCGATCCGCGAGAAGCTGCAGAAGCTTGCGGGGTTCCCGTCCCGCACCGCCGACGGCCAGCCGTTTCAGCTCGCGGCCAACATCAGCTCGGTCAGCGAGCTGGAGCAGGCGCTGCGCTACGGAGCGTCCGGCGTCGGGCTGTTCCGGACCGAGATTTTGTACATGGACCGCTCGACATTCCCCGACGAGGAGGAGCAGTTCCGCGTCTACAAGCAGGTGGCGGAACGGCTCGAGGGCAGGCGCGTCGTGATCCGGACGCTGGATATCGGCGGCGACAAGCTGCTCGATTACCTGGAGCTTCCGGAGGAGGAAAATCCGTCGCTCGGCTATCGTTCGATCCGCATTTCGCTGGACCGCAAGGATTTGTTCAAAACGCAGCTGAGGGCGCTGTTGCGGGCGAGCCATTACGGCAACATTCAGATCATGTATCCGATGATTTCTTCGCTGAAGGAGCTGGCCGCGGCCAACGAGGTGCTGGCTGAGGCGAAGCGGGAGCTGGAGTGGGAGAACCAGCCCTTCAATGCTTCCATCAAAGTGGGCATTATGATCGAGGTTCCCGCCGCCGTCATGATTTCCGACCTGCTCGCGCAGAAGGTCGACTTTTTCAGCATCGGCACGAACGATCTCGTGCAGTACATCTTGGCGGTCGACCGGATGAACGAGACGGTAGCCCATCTGTACGACCCGTTCCACCCGGCCGTTGTGCGCATGCTCAAAAGCACCGTGGACAATGCCAGACGCTTCGGCACGCATGTGAGCGTCTGCGGCGAGCTGGCCGGCGACATTCGCGCCCTGCCGCTGTGGATCGCGCTCGGCATATCGGAGCTGAGCATGTCGGTTCAGTCGATACTGCGGGTCAAGAACAGCCTGCTGCAAAGCCGCGCCAGCGAAAGCGCGCTAATATGGGAGGAGCTGGCCGGCTGCGGATCGAGCGAGGAGATTGCGCAGGTGCTGGGCAAATATGCGCAGCATGACATTGCGAGAGAGATCGATGCGGCTCCGCCTGCCCAAGGCTGACATAAGGAAAAGCTGCAAAATCCAACAAGCGGGAGGTAAGACAATGGAACTGAAAGGATACAAGGTGCTTGCATTCGTCGACGAGGAGTTCGAGGATTTGGAGATGTGGTACCCGGTACTGAGACTGCGCGAGTCCGGCTGCGAGGTGCACACCGCCGGCCTGCAGGCCGGCCGCGCTTATCGCGGAAAGTACGGCGTGCCCCTCGTAGCGGACCGTTCGCTGGATGAAGTGAAATCCGAGGATTATATCGGTCTCTACGTGCCCGGAGGCTGGGCGCCGGACAAGCTGCGCCGCTACGAGCAGGTGCTGCGGCTGACGCGCGAATTTCACGAAGCGTCCAAGCCGATCGCCCACATTTGTCACGCCGGCTGGGTGCTCGCCTCGGCCAAAATTTGCGCCGGCTTCACGATGACCTCCACGCCGGGAATCAAGGACGACCTGGAGCATGCGGGAGCGATCTGGGTCGATCGGGAGGTCGTCGTCGATCGCCACATCGTCTCCGGGAGACGTCCGCCGGACTTGCCGGCATTCACCCGCGAATTCGTGAGAGTGCTTGCGGAATATGCGGGACGATCCTAGAGGAGCGCCCGTGGCGGAAGGGAAGGCGAGGAGCGCGGCGCACCTTGTGCGCTGGCTGCCTGCTGCCGGCTGGATGGCGGTGATCTATTACCTGTCGTCGCGAACGGGGGACGATCTTGGCGGCTGGCTCGACGAAATTCGCTGGCTGGTCCCCTTCATGAAAAGCTTCGACTGGGGGCATTTTATCGCCTATTTCATTTTGGCGCTGACGTATTTGTGGGCCTGGAGACCGAAGCGCCTCACGCTTGGCGTGAAATCGGGCATCGTAGCTCTTTGTCTGCTTTACGGCTTGACAGATGAATTTCACCAGTCGTTTGTTCCGGGGAGAACGCCCGACGTTGCGGATTTGCGCAATGACGGAATCGGGGCCGCGCTGGCCATGCTCCTGATGTCCGTTCCTGCCGTATACCGCCGCTTTGCGCGGCTTGTCCGCTTTTTTGGCTGAAGCTTCGGAAGGCGGCGCTGTTCGCAGCCGGATGGCCGTCCCAGGCGCTTGCGCCAAATATTGCTAGAGGCTGCGGGCAGGAGTTTGCCGACGGAAAATCGAATGATTGTAATAAAGCAAACGTCGGCTGGTTTTACAAAGGAGTGGTATTTGTTGCATAAGGTTTGCCAGTGCGGCACGAATATGAATATTCGTCTGCGAACCGTGATTTATCAGAACAAAGTGGAGATCGAGAACGTTCCGGTATTCTCCTGCGATGACTGCAACCGAAGCGAGGTGTTCGCCGAGGTGAAGCCGGAACTGACCGGCCTGATCAAGCAGCTTGGCGCCAAGCCGGACAAGAGCCTGCTGCATTTTGAGGAGATTAGCGAAATCGCCGGCCTGATGCTGAAGGCCTCCGAGAAATCGCGGGAAGCCGACCCGGTGGAGAAGATTATCGAAGAGCGGGTCAATGAGCTGTTGGACCTGCTTCTGCTCGCCCAATCGCTGCAGGACGAAGCCTGGATGGCGGACGTCAGAGGGCGGCTGTCCCAAATTGCCAAGCACTCTTTATCCGCGCATGATTTATCTTGAAATCATTGGCGGTATCCATCGACAAAGTTTCAACACCGCAGGCGACGACCGATGACGAAGTTTCGTTCGTTATAGGCGTTTTGTCCTGAACGCGCAAATCATTGACCGCTTTCTCCCCGTTCGTCAAGCGGCGGAATACAGGGAAAAAGCGCGATGAATAGCCTCTGCCGGGCGGCAGTTGGCTTTTTTGCGTTTTTTTGGTACTATAATGCTAGGAAATGTCCAAGTTCATTGCGAAAACGTGCTTTTTGTCGTATGATAAATCTAATTACAAGGATCGTACTCTATATCTTACAATAATTGGAGAGAATGTCCGTGACTGTAACCATTTATGATGTAGCCAGAGAAGCAGGCGTTTCCATGGCGACCGTTTCGCGGGTAGTCAATAACAATCCCAATGTAAAGCCGCAGACGCGCAAGAAGGTCTTCGAAGCGATTGAACGGCTTGGGTACCGTCCTAATGCGGTTGCCCGCGGTCTGGCCAGCAAGAAGACGACAACCGTCGGCGTGGTCATTCCCGATATATCCAATTCGATCTTTTCGGAAGTGGCCAGGGGCATAGAAGATATCGCGAATATGTATCATTACAATATTATTCTATGCAACGCGGACAAGAAGAAGGAAAAGGAAATTCGCGTAGTCAATACGCTGCTGGAGAAGCAGGTAGACGGGCTATTGTTCATGGGCGGGGCGATTACCGACGACCATGTTCAGGCGTTCAAGACATCCTCCGTGCCTGTCGTGCTCTGCGCCACAGCGGATGAGAAGCGGTTGATCCCGTCGGTCGACATCGACCACGAGAAGGCGGCTTACGATGCGGTGAACGTGCTGATTCAGAACGGGCATAAGAATATCGCGATGATTTCCGGCACGCTTCAGGACCCGGCGAACGGTTTTGCGCGCTATCAAGGCTACAAGAAGGCTTTGGAGGATGCCGGCATTCCGCTGCGCGAGGAGTATGTGCGCGTCGGCAATTACCGCTATGAATCCGGCCTTGAGCTGACCAACTATTTCCTGGAGCTGCCGGAGCGTCCGACGGCGATTTTCGCGGCGACAGACGAGATGGCGATCGGCGCGATTCATACGCTGCAGGATAGAGGCCTCAAGGTGCCTGACGACGTATCTGTGATCAGCGTCGACAATATTCGCATGGCTTCCATGGTGCGGCCGCAGCTTACGACGGTAGCTCAGCCGATGTACGACATCGGGGCGGTGGCGATGAGGCTGCTGACGAAGCTGATGAATAAAGAGACGAAGGATACGGCGGAGCTCACGCAGGTTGTATTGCCGCACGAGGTTATTCATAGAAATTCGGTGGCTCATTTATAACGTGAGCCTCTTTCTTTTGTAAAGGACGCTTCCGTCCTTTCCGGAATGAATGGGAGGGTTATATTTGGCTTACAGCAAGATCGGCGTCATTGGCGCGATGAAGGAAGAAATCGAGCTGTTCCATGGGCATATGCAGCAGCCGGCCGAATCGGTGAAGGCCGGAATTACGTTTTTTGAAGGAGAATTTCAGGGCAAGCCGATCGTGCTGTGCAAATCCGGCGTAGGCAAAGTCAACGCCGCCGTGACCACGCAGCTGTTGATCGACACATTCGGTGTGGAGGCGATCGTATTCACCGGCGTCGCCGGGGCGGTCGATCCGTCGCTGGAGGTTGGGGATATCGTCGTATCGACGGAATGCCTGCAGCATGACATGGACGTTACGGCGCTCGGCTTTCCGCGGGGAACGATTCCTTACGAGGACACTTCGCTGTTCGTGGCCGACGAAGCGCTGCGAGTGCTGGCCATGGAGGCGGCCGGCGAGCTGTTTCCCGGCAGGGTCAAGGCGGGACGGGTGCTGTCCGGCGATCAGTTCATCGCCAGCCGGGAGACGGTTGGCCGGCTCTACCGCGAGCTCGGCGGTAGCTGCACGGAGATGGAAGGCGCCGCGGTCGCCCAGGTATGCTCGATGAACCGCTTGCCGTTCGTCGTGATCCGCTCGATGTCCGACAAGGCGGACGGCTCGGCGCATGTCAACTTTGCGGAGTTTACGGTTCAAGCCTCCGAGCATTCCTACCGCATCGTGGAACAGATGCTTCGGCGCCTGTAAGCGCGCGGGGCATCCCGAAATTCAAGTATGGTGCAGATGACGAAGGAGAGATTAGACGAATGGCTGTAACGATGGATCAAATCGTAGCGCTTGCGAAGCACAGAGGCTTTATTTTTCCCGGGTCGGAAATCTACGGAGGACTGGCCAATACGTGGGATTACGGTCCGCTCGGCGTTGAGCTCAAGAACAACATCAAGCGCGCCTGGTGGAAAAAATTTATTCAACAATCGCCGTACAATGTAGGCCTCGACGCGGCTATTTTGATGAACCCGCAGACATGGGTCGCTTCCGGCCATGTCGGCAACTTCAACGACCCGATGATCGACTGCAAGCAGTGCAAAGCGCGCCACCGCGCCGACAAGCTGATCGAAAATGCGCTTAGCGAGAAAAACATCGAAATGATCGTGGACGGGATGTCCTTCCAGCAAATGGCGGAGATTATCAAGGAGCACAATATCGGCTGTCCCGATTGCGGATCGCATGATTTTACCGAGATTCGCCAGTTCAATCTGATGTTCAAGACGTTCCAGGGCGTCACCGAATCGAGCGCCAACGTCGTGTACATGCGGCCGGAAACCGCACAGGGCATTTTCGTAAACTTCAAGAACGTGCAGCGCACGATGCGCAAAAAGCTGCCGTTCGGCATCGGCCAGATCGGCAAAAGCTTCCGCAACGAGATTACGCCGGGCAACTTCACCTTCCGCACCCGCGAGTTCGAGCAGATGGAGCTTGAATTTTTCTGCAAACCGGGCGAAGATTTGCAATGGTTCGAATATTGGCGATCGTTCTGCCGTGATTGGCTGCTGTCGCTCGGCATCAAGGAAGAGAGCATCCGGCTCAGGGATCACTCGGAAGACGAACTGTCGCACTACAGCAACGCGACAACTGACATCGAGTTCCGCTTCCCGTTCGGCTGGGGCGAGCTGTGGGGCATCGCCGATCGCACCGACTACGATTTGAAGCAGCACATGGAGCATTCCGGCGAAGATTTCCATTACATCGATCAGGAGACGAACGAGCGGTACATTCCTTACTGCATCGAGCCGTCGCTCGGAGCCGACCGCGTAACGCTGGCGTTCCTGATCGACGCGTTCGAGGAGCAGCAGCTGGAAGGCGACGACAGCCGTTCGGTGCTGCACCTGCATCCGGCCCTCGCTCCTTATAAAGCGGCCGTCTTCCCGCTGTCGAAGAAGCTGTCCGACGGAGCGCGCAAAGTGTTCGAGGACTTGGCCAAGCATTATATGGTCGATTACGACGAAGCCGGCTCCATTGGCAAGCGTTATCGTCGCCATGACGAAATCGGCACACCGTACTGCATCACATACGACTTCGAGTCCGAACAGGACGGTCAAGTGACCGTGCGCGATCGCGATTCGATGGAGCAGACGCGCATGCCGATCAGCGAGCTCAAGGCGTTTCTCGACGCCAAGATCGACTTCTAATACATTACCTGCAAGCCTCCAATGGACCCGCACGCAAGCGGCCGGCGGAGGCTTGCTGCGCTTGACGGCGCTGAAATGACAGCTTACCGTTAGCGGATCATTCGCCGAATCGCATCGGAAAGCTCATGCCGGGCGAGCTGCTGCCGGTAGCGCGTCATGCGGGCTCTCCATTGAGCAAGCTCGCTGCCGCTGCTACATAATGCATGGATTCGCTCTTCGACATGGCCCTCCGCCCAATCGTGCCAATGCACGGCCAAGCCGAGCCGCAGCAAATGCTGCAGATTGATTTCCTCCTGTCCCGGAAGCGCGTGATACACGATGATCGGGATGCCCTTGATCAGGCATTCGCTGACCGTGACGCCTCCCGGCTTCGTCAGCACAAGGTCGATATGATCATACAGCCTGTTCATTTCTTCTCTCGAACTGATATAAGGCAGCGGAATGACAAAGTCGCTGCGCAAGGCGGCCAGTTCCTCATACAGACGGCGATTTTTGCCGCACAGCACGATGTAGCGCACGTTTCCGCCTGGACTCGCTTGTTGAATAAGCCGCTTCATGAAGCCGGCTCCGAGACTGCCGCCGCAGACGAGCACGTTCAAAGGGGCGGATGCGCCGCGCGATTCCGCTTTGTCCGTGATATGGGGATGTACCGGGATGCCTGTGACGACAATTTGCCGTTCAGAAACTCCTCTCTCCAGCAGCATATGCTTGATATGCTGATCGGGGACGAAGTGAAGGTCGATGCCTTCGATGCCCCACACATCGTTGACGAAAAAATCGGTGTACACATTCACGACCGGAATAGACAGCAGTCCTTTTCTTTTCAGGCGGCTGGCCAAGTAGGAAGGCAGACAATGCGTGCAAAGAACGATGTCCGGTTTCTGCTCGCTCAGAATGCGCTGCATCGGTTTCAAAAAGAATAGCTCATACGAGCGAAAACGCGGTGAGGCTTGCTTGTGGCGATAGGCCGCATACCGGTATAAACGGCTGTAGGTGCGGGGAAACCGGTGAATCCAAGCGGTATAGAAGAAGCAAACGATCGATTCCAGCTTTCCGAGCGCGTAAGAGAGAAGCTCGGCTTTTTCGCAGACGATTGTCGGAGCTTCGCGCTGGAAGTAGGCGGCGAGCGCGTCGGCAACTTGATGATGGCCAGATGGCATGGAAAGAAGTGGCATAAGCAGCGCTTTTTTCAAGTAGCATCCCCCCACGAATCGATCAGTCTACAAGGTATGTTGACCGATTGGCGCGAAGATATGTATCACTTGCGGCGGCGCCACGATTTACCGCTGACAATTGCCTTCTTCACTGGAAACGCGATGGATTGCGCTGACGAAGGAAGCGGCGGAGAAGGCCAACATCGCCGCAGTGTAACGGCAATCGGCAAGCGCTTCCGTTCTCCTTAAAGTCCCTTTAAAATTTTGACGCAATTGGTGCAAAAATAAATATTAACCGCAGGCGTTCAAAGAAGGCGTTAAAGGGGAAGAGCGATGATGAATGTCAAGTCGTACGTTATCAATATTTGGAACATATTGGACCCGGTTTATTATTCGCTAACGCGGCTGACTTATGTCGGCCCCAAGTCGGACAACAACATTTTCCGGGTGAGGCTCACCCGCTTTCGCGGGCGGGGCGGCACGCTTGCCGACGGAACCGTGCTGCACAAGGGCGATCTGCTGCTTAAAATCCATCTGCACAATGTTGTTTTATTGCGCGGTCTTTCATCGATTCGCAACGATCTGCAAAGGGGCCGTTATATTTACCAGGCGATCGAGCGGTCGCTTCCCGGCATTGCCGATTATGTCCAAAGTCATCCCCAGTCCGAGCGCATCCGGGGCATCGTGGGCATCAGCACATTGAATAAAGGCTGCAAGCCTCTGGGCTTTGACATTTTTCCTATCGTCAGTCCATGGTTCAGGCTGTTCAAATGGTTGACCATTTTGCCGATTTATTTGCTCTCGGTGACGCAACCGCTCAAGACATTTAAAAAACAATCGCCCAAATATATCGTCATGTCCAAAAAAACGCTGTTGGAAAGATACGGGCACAAGCGTTAGGCCTGAGCAGAGGCAATTCGCGCAAGCAGGCAGCTGCTCCAGGCCGCGCTCCCCGCTGCCGTCAGCTTAAATACAGCATCGCCAACGCTTTCATTTGGCGGTTTTTTTGCACAATTTCCGTCCGGCGCGGCATCGGAACCCATTCTTCCGTCCGATCGAGCCAGGTGTCCGGCAGTTTCTCGCTGCTGTACGGCTGCCAGCGCTTCAGCCATTCGTCCGGGAGCGGCAGGTGCGGGCTGCGCCCGAGCTCGGCGAGCAGGGGGTGGGCCGACATTTCCAGCCACAGAAGGCTCCAGGCGCGCGGCACAACCCGCCAGACGTCGTACCCTCCGCCGCCCAGGGCGACCCATCGACCGCCGCAATGGACATGAGCGAGCCGGTGGATCAGCTGCGGCATCGCCCGATAAATGTTCATGCTGCAGTGAACGTGAGCGAGCGGCTCGAAGGCGTGGGCGTCGCAGCCGTGCTGGGAGACGATCAGATCGGGCTTGAAATGCGCCGCGGTTCGCTCCAGCACCTCGGTGAAGCATTCGAGCCACGATTCGTCCTCGGTGAACGGCTCGACAGGCATATTGACATTCGCCCCGAAGCCGCGATCTTCGCCCCGTTCGTTCACGGCTCCCGTGCCGGGGAACAAATATTTGCCGGTCTCATGAATGGAGAAGGTGCATACGTCTGGATCGGTATAAAAGCTCCACTGAACGCCGTCGCCGTGATGCACGTCCGTATCGATATACAGCACGCGGCACCCGTAGGTTCGCTTGGCATGCGCTATAGCGACCGCCGCGTCATTGTAGATACAGAATCCGGAGCCTTTGCTCGGCATAGCATGATGAAGACCCCCGGCCAAATGCAGCGCATGAGCCGTACGGCCCGACATGACGGCGTCGACGGCGGCGATGGAGCCGCCCACCAGCCGCGAGGCGATGTCGTGCATGCGCGGAAAATAAGGCGTATCCTCGGTGTCCAGGCCGAACGTTCCCGCCTTGCGTTGCCATTCCGGATTGGGGGACAGCGAGCTAAGCGCTTTCACAGCATTCACATATTCCAGGCTGTGCACGTACAGCAGCTGTTCCTCTGTCGCGATATTCTCTTCCGCGGTCAAGCTGTTCCCGGCATGTAAAGCGCCGACCGTCCGAAGCAGGTCGACGGCCGGCACAAGACGCCGCTGGTTAAACGGGTGAGTCTCGTGAAAGCGGTACTCCGTATACCGCTCGTTATAAATAAACAAGGCATCCGAGCAGGACGTCGAACGATTGTTGCTCATCGCTTGTGGCCCCCAATATGTTCTCAGTACATAAACCGCTGGCGAAAGCGCACCCGGTCGAATTGCTCGACGGAGGACAGCGGCACCTCTTTGCCGATTCTCACCATCAGGCAGTTGGCCGGATGCGAGCATATTTCCGGATCGTCAGTGGCAAACCAGACCATCCCTGCGCTTTTCATCAGCTTCTCCATCATATTTCTATACTCCCATACACTGAGTCCGCTGCTCTCCAAATCCCAGTGCCAATAATATTCGGTCGAATAAACGATATAACGATCCATCTGTCCGCCCTCGAACGCCAGCCGAATCAATTGTTTGGCCAGGCCCAGGCCGCGGTACTCGTTGGCTACTTCGACGGCGCCAAGCTCGATCAAATCTTCCATGCCGCCCTCCGACCATCGTTCCAGCTCATCCGGATAATGAAAAGTCACATAACCGACAATCAGGCGATCCTTGCGGGCGACCAGGATGCGGCCTTCAGGAAGCTCCGCAATCTCCACGAGCGCCGCGAACTGCTCCGGCGGCCTGCGGAAGGCGTCGAGCTCGGGATGCATGCTGTAGGTTTTGAGCTGCTCCGGCGGCACGGGCCCCTCGACGATAATCTGTAAGTTATTGCGCTCAACGGTTTTGGAATGATAAGTTTTCAGATGCTTCAATGCATGCTGCCCCCTTCGTAGCCGCGCCTTGTTCGTCCGCGGAGGAGTTCCCTCTATTGGAAGGCGTTCCTTTTCTCTCCTTTGATGGTACCAAAAAAATAGCCGCAGCGAAAGGGTTGTGCTATAATTAGCCGTGTGTTATACAATTATTAGGTTATATATTACCGCCGGTTGAAAGCGGTTCAATTTCTTTCTCCCGGATCATAAAAACGATAGGTATTAGGAGGTAGTCGCATGGACCGTACGAAAATCGAAACGATAGCACCTACGGCAAGCTCTCCGAACATGAAAAGCTATGAGGAGGAACGCGCTGGGTTCAATTGGGAATCGGTTGAACAAGCTTTCTCCTGGTCCCGGTCGGGCAAAGTGAACATCGCTTACGAGGCGATCGACCGTCACGCCGAAGGGACGCGCAAAGATAAGATTGCCTTGTATTACAGCGACGACAAGCGCGACGAGAAGTATACATTCGAGGAAATGAAAGCGAATTCGAACCGCTTCGGCAACGTCCTGCGCAAGCTGGGCATCAAGAAGGGCGACCGGGTATTCATCTTCATGCCGAGAACGCCCGAGCTGTACTTCGCTTTGCTGGGAGCGATCAAGATAGGGGCGGTCGTCGGCCCTCTCTTCGAGGCGTTCATGGAAACGGCCGTCAAGGATCGGCTGGAGGACAGCGGAGCGACGGCCATCGTGACGACGCCGGCCCTGCTGCCGCGCGTGCCGGCCGCTCAGTTGCCGCAGCTGAAGCACGTCATTATCGTCGGGGATCAGGTGGAGCCTGGCGAAGGGCGTGTCGATTTTCATCAGGAGATGGCCTCCGCTTCGGAGGAGCTGGACATCGAATGGGTGGACCGCGAGGACGGCATGATCATTCATTATACTTCGGGCTCCACGGGCAAGCCGAAAGGGGTCTTCCATGTTCACAATGCGATGATCCAGCAGTATTATACCGGCCGGATCGTGCTCGATTTGAAGGAGGACGACGTCTATTGGTGTACCGCTGACCCGGGCTGGGTTACGGGAACGTCTTACGGCATTTTCGCTCCTTGGCTGAACGGCGCGACCAATGTGATCCGCGGCGGACGGTTCAGCCCCCAGGATTGGTACAAGACGATCGAGAAGTACAAGGTCACGGTCTGGTACAGCGCTCCGACCGCTTTCCGCATGCTGATGGGAGCGGGCGACGAAGCGGTCAAGTCGTTCGACCTAAGCTCGCTGCGGCATGTGCTGAGCGTCGGCGAACCGCTCAATCCCGAAGTCGTGCGCTGGGGGCTGAAGGTCTACGGCCAGCGCATTCACGATACGTGGTGGATGACCGAGACCGGGGCGCATCTGATCTGTAACTATCCGGCCATGACGATTCGGCCGGGCTCGATGGGCAAGCCGATCCCTGGCGTGGAGGCGGCGATCATTGACGATGCGGGGAACATCCTGCCGCCAAACCGCATGGGCAACCTGGCCATCAAGACGCCTTGGCCGTCGATGATGCGCAAAATTTGGAACAACCCGGCCAAATACGAGGAGTATTTCCGGGTGCCCGGCTGGTATATATCCGGGGACTCCGCCTATATGGACGAGGACGGCTACTTCTGGTTCCAGGGACGCATCGACGACGTAATCAATACGTCCGGCGAGCGGGTCGGCCCGTTCGAGGTAGAGAGCAAGCTGGTCGAGCATCCGGCGGTGGCAGAGGCGGGCGTCATCGGCAAGCCCGATCCGATGCGCGGCGAGATTATCAAAGCGTTCATCGCGCTGCGCGAAGGCTATGAACCGTCGGAGGCGCTGAAGGAGGAGATCGCCAAGTTTGTCAAGGTCGGCTTATCCGCTCATGCGGCGCCGCGCGAGATCGAATTCCGCGACAAGCTGCCCAAGACGCGCAGCGGCAAAATTATGCGTCGGGTGCTGAAGGCGTGGGAGCTCAATTTGCCGACGGGCGATCTGTCGACGATCGAAGATTAAGAAATAAACCTCATGGCTATGCCAACATGATGCAGCGATGCCTGATCGCTAACGCTTCTTGAACACAAACAACCCGGCGTTCTGATGCCGGGTTGTTTTTCGCTCAATGGTCTTTTTCCTTCTTGAAGCGCACCGTAGCGGAAGGCTTCGATTCGCCGACGCTGTTCACCGCGATGACGCGGTAGTAGCCGTCGGCTCCGGCGGCGTAATAGCGAAACGCCGTGCCGCCCTCGACCGTTCCGAGCTCCTTGTATGTTCCGTTCTCCTTGTCGCTTTGATAGACGACATAGCGGCTTACGCTTTCCTTGTCGGGGTTCGCCTTCCATTTCAATTCGATCCCCGAGCCGTTCGCCTTCACGGACAGGCCGGTAGGCGGCGAAGGAGGAGCGGTAGGAGGGGCCTGCGGCTTGGCATCGCCGGAGCCGTCCTTCGGTTTGTTCCCCTTCGCCTTATCGTCCTGCCCGTCGCCCGCCGGGGCGCTAGGCTCATTGCCGTCCGGCGTCAGGAACATCAAGTCCACCGCCGTTCCATCCGTATAGGCCGCCTTGCTCGGCACCGATTCGTTGCCGGCCACATCAACGGCCGTGACATAATAGCCGTACAGGACGCCGGTAAGCGCTCCGCCATCGGTAAATTTCGTTTCGCTGCCGGCCATTACGACGTTGCCGTTAA
Organism: Paenibacillus ginsengihumi DSM 21568; assembly: GCF_000380965.1. Classification (GTDB taxonomy): domain Bacteria; phylum Bacillota; class Bacilli; order Paenibacillales; family NBRC-103111; genus Paenibacillus_G; species Paenibacillus_G ginsengihumi. The sequence goes on from NZ_KB905554.1 coordinate 35,336, forward strand.
CCCTTTTGAAATCTCCCCGGTTTTCCGAACGGTACAGCCGGTAGCCGACGACATCCGGGCTCTCGCTGGCCTGGAACGTGATCGTGCTCCTATCCCCCGAATTGGTGGCAACCACCATCGTCGGAGGGGAAGGCGCCTTGCCGTCGTCCTGCCGCGGATCGGTCTCGGAAGGGGCGTCGCTCGAGTAATCCTTAGGGAAGTAGAAGCTGATCGGACGCTGCCGCGATTTGGGCAGCGACGGCATAATCTCCTGAATTTTCTTGAAGAGCTCGTTCAGCGACTGATCCCGCTTAACGACGACCTTCTCCGTCACGAAATCCGCCGGCGTGCTCTTCTGGGCGATATAATTGATGCCGTTGTATGTGATGATCGGCAGCAGGACCATCACGTTGTCTTCTTCCGTCGGCACATATTTCTTGTTGAAGTAGTCCGTCGTCAGCTTGCCGGCGCTTTTCGTCGCTGCGCTCGGCAGCTTGCCCGACAAGGAAGAGACGACCATGGAAACAATATTGTCCGGCTTATGGAACTTGTTGGTCGGAAACAGCTCGGGCTTCGTCTCGACGGCGGCGTTCATGATCAGTGCCCATATATTTTTGGCCCGCTGCCGGCCAGCCTTGCTCAGTTTATGCACCGGAGATTCGTATCCGGCCCATACGCCGACCGTGATATCCGGCGTATAGCCGATGAACCAGGCGTCGGCGTCGTCCTGCGTCGAGCCCGTTTTGCCGGCGATCGGAATTTTGCCGTATGCGTTGAATTTTTTCATCAGGTCCGTCGCCGTGCCCGAGGTGATGACGGTGCGCAACATATCCGTCATCAGGAAAGCCGTCTCCTCCGAGAAGGCCGTGCTCGGCTTAAGCTCATGCTCGTACACGGTTTTGCCTTCGGAATCGGTAATTTTGCGAATCAGGAACGCTTCGTTGTAGATGCCGTTGTTGGAGATCGTGGCGTAAGCGTTCGTCATCTCCTTGACGGTAGTGCCGTATTTCAATCCGCCGATAACGCCCGTCTGGGCGGCGTAATCTTCTTCCGTTACGGAAGTGATCCCCATGCCGCGGGCGAACTCCCACGCCTTATCGATCCCGACGACCTCCGTAAACAGGCGGATGGCCGGGATGTTGTAGGAATGGTTGAGCGCGTGGCGGGCCGTGATGAGGCCGTGATACCCGTCGTCCCAGTTCTCCGGAATATGGTATCCGTAGCGCCCGTCCTTGAGCAGAATCGGCACGTCGTCGATGACGGACGCGGGCTGAATCAGCCCCATTTCCATCGCTGGCAGGAACGCCGCGATCGGCTTCATGGTGGAGCCGGGCTGGCGGTACGCCTGGGTCGCGTGATTTAGCTGCTCTTTCATAAAGTCCCGGCCTTCGATCATGCCGAGGATTGCGCCGGTTTTGCTGTCCATCATCATCGCCCCGACCTGTTCCATGCCCTTGACCGGATCGTCGGGCGTAAAATTGTTCTTGTCTTTGGCGATCTCCTGCATCTTATCGTAAATTTGCTTGTCGATCGTCGTATAAACGTGATACCCGCCGCGGGTCAAGTCCGACTGCGCGCTTTTCAGCGCCTCGCTGTATGCGGCCGGGTCCGACTCGGGGGTCAGCTCGGGCTGCTTCGCCTTGAGCAGCGCTTTGGCCGCTTCCTTCTCCACTTCCATCATCAAATAAGGGTAAGTGTTGTACGCCTTCTGCGACGTCGGCGCAAGCGTCGCCTGCAGATCGAAGGCGAGCGCCTCCTCATATTGCTGCTGCGTAATCTTGTTCTCCTCCAGCATGCGGCGCAGCACAAGCTCCTGGCGCTGCTTGGCCCGCTTGAAGGCAGCCGGGTCGAAAATGCCTTTGCTGGTGAACGTCGAATAATTGCTCGGCTGCTGCGGCAACCCCGCCAAATAAGCCGCCTGGGCGATGTTCAGCTGGCTCAGATCGTCGATATTGAAGATGCCTTTGGCCGCCGCCTTGATGCCGTACAGCCCGTAGCCGGACGATCCGTTGCCGTAAGGGATTTTGTTCAAATAGGCGAGCAAAATCTCGTCCTTCGACATCAGCCGCTCCATGCGCAGCGCGAGCAAAATCTCCTTCGCCTTGCGGCTGTCGGCCTTCTCCAGGGTGAGGAACACCCGGCGCGCCAGCTGCTGCGTAATCGTGCTGCCGCCGGTCTGAACCTCCTGCTTGAGCAGCTTCTGCATAACGGCGCGCATCGTTCCTTTCAAGTCGATGCCGATATGCTCGTAAAAGTTGTTGTCCTCGATGGCGAAGACGGCGTCGAGCACCACCTGCGGAATTTCGCCTAGCTCCGCCAAACGCCGATCCTCCTCGGACCTTAGCTGGCCAACGACCGTATCGTCGCGAAAATAAACGAAGCCGGTCAAATCGTTTTCGCGAATCTGCTTCATCATCGTTTCCTTCGAGCGCACGGGATCGTCCTTGACCAGCGCGGTGACGTAGCCGAACCCCGCTCCTCCGGCCAGGAAGCCGGCGATGATTCCGATGATGAACAGCCATTTGACAGTGAGCCATATGTATTTGCCGGTGGCTAAAGCTATATTTTTAGCTTTGGATCCTTTTGGCGCTTCGACAGTCTGGTTCTCCTTATCTCTTTCGTTGTCCCAATCTTTCTCCTTTTCCATTAAGCATGTATTCCTCCTGACTGGAAAACATTCGCTCATATTATAACATAAAGCGACAAGGATGGACACGAACGATACGACCATTGACAATGCCGGGGGGCCTGTGGTATAAATGAGTTTACATTTTTATATCGACCAAATGCTTAGATGGACACGCAGTAGGGCGGGGATTCCAGCTGTCAGAGAGCCGGTGGATGGTGCGAACCGGTACTGGCCCCGGCGCCGAATTACGGTCCGGAGCAGAGGAAGGGAACGGCGGCTGTCTTGTACGGCCCGGCTCAGTAGCTTCCCGCCGGGTTATCATCGCCCGTTACCCAGCAGAGTGAAAGCTTGTTGTGCGCGCCTTTGGCAAGACGCATAAGACGCCATCGCGTTTCTGCCGCGACGCCGCCGGACAAGCTTTAATTAGGGTGGTACCGCGAGTTTAAAGCCTTCTCGTCCCTTATGGACGGAAGGCTTTTTTAGTTGTTCATCGGCATAAGGCGTAACAAGTAAGGACAGGAGGAGCATTGGCAATGATCAAATGGGAAGAGCTGACTCGCGAGCAGCAGTCGGAGGTGGAGCGCCAGCTGGAATGGATCCGGAGGGGCGTCGTGGAAATCGTGCCGGAGGAGGAGCTGAAGCACAAGATCGCGCGATCGGTCGTCAGCGGCAAGCCGCTGAAGGTCAAGCTCGGGCTTGATCCGTCGGCGCCGGACATTCATGTCGGCCATACGGTCGTCCTGCAGAAGCTGCGCCAATTCCAGCAGCTGGGACATCAGGTGCAGCTGATTATCGGCGATTTTACCGGACGGATCGGCGATCCGACAGGCAAGTCGGAGACGCGCAAGCAGCTGACGGAAGAGGACGTCAAGCGCAATGCCGAGACTTACAAACAACAAATATACAAAATACTCGATCCGAAGCAGACGGAGGTTTACTACAATTCGGAATGGCTGAGTCCGCTCACCTTCGCCGATGTGGTGGAGCTTTCGGCCAAGCTGACGGTGGCCCGCATGCTCGAGAGGGACGATTTCTCCAAACGGTACGCTGCCGGTCAGCCGATTCACATTCACGAATTTTTCTACCCGCTCATGCAGGGCTACGATTCGGTCGCGCTGGAGAGCGACATCGAGCTGGGCGGCACAGACCAGAAGTTTAACCTGCTGATGGGCCGCACTTTGCAGAAGGAGTACGGCAAGGAGACGCAGATTGCCATCATGCTGCCGCTTCTGGAAGGGCTGGACGGCGTCAACAAGATGAGCAAGAGTCTCGGGAATTATATCGGCATCGACGAGCAGCCGAACGAAATTTACGGCAAGGCGATGTCGATCCCGGACGAGCTGATGGTCAAATACTACGAGCTGGCGACGGACATTTCGAACGAAGAGCTGCAGCAGCTGCGGGAAGGGCTGGCGAGCGGCGCGGTGCATCCGCGGGACGCCAAAATGCGCCTTGCCGGCACGTTCGTGCGAATGTACCACGGCGAGGCGGCAGCGCAGGAGGCCGAGCGGCATTTTGTCACCGTATTCCAGCAGCGGGCTCTTCCCGACGAGATCGAAGAGATCGCGCTTCCGGCATCCGAGCTGGATGGCGGCAAAATCCGGATCGTCAAGCTGCTCGTTGCGCTCGGCCTGCAGAGCTCCAACAGCGAGGCGCGCCGCAGCGTGCAGCAGGGGGCCGTCCGCATCAACGAGCAAAGGATCGATGACCCGAATGCGGAGCTGACACCCCAGGACGGGGATATCGTTCAGGTAGGCAAGCGCAAATTCGCCAAAGTGAAACTGGGGTAAATGAGTGAAGTGAAGGCCTTATAGCCGACCGAGGAGGGCGGCTGTAAGGCCTTCTGTTGCGTGCAGCGCAAACAGCATAGGTAAGGGGGGGCTAGCCAGGCGAGCAATCCATTCCCGGCAGCCCAGTTTCGCCGATCGCGGATGTCGGCGACAAAACAAGGCCCGGATGATCCGGACCTTGAGATGCGCTATTCGGATTAACGGCTGTAGAACTCGACGATTTGCTTCTCGTCAATGTTCGGATCAAGCTCGGCGCGTTCCGGCAAACGGATGTATTTGCCTTCGACGGCGGCTTCATTGTATTCCAGGTATGCCGGCAAATAGGCGCGGTCTTCGAGCGCTTCCTTGATGACCTTCAGGCCGCGGCTTCTTTCGCGCAGGCCGATCACGTCGCCAGGCTTCACGATATAGGACGGAATGTCCACCTTATGGCCGTTCACCGTAACGTGGCCGTGAGCGACCAGTTGGCGCGCGCCCGCACGGGAATTGGAGAACCCGAGGCGGTATACGAGGTTGTCCAGACGGCTCTCCAGGAGGAACATGAAGTTCTCGCCGGCGATCCCCGGAAGCTTGGACGCTTTCTCGAAAAGGTTGCGGAATTGCTTCTCGTTCAGGCCGTACATATGGCGCAGTTTTTGCTTCTCTTGCAATTGAATGGCATATCCGCTCAGCTTGCGGCGTTGACCCGGGCCGTGCTGTCCCGGAGGGAAGTTGCGCTTCGCCAATTCTTTGCCTGTGCCGCTCAAGGAGATGCCGAGGCGGCGGCTTAATTTAAACTTAGGTCCAGTATAACGTGACATGTGCGTCAAAAGCTCCTTTGGCTAATAAAATGAGTTTGTGAAATGAACGGGCGAAGTTTGTGCCCGGCAATGCGGCAGCGTGAGATCGCAAGGCGCGAACTACGCTTCCGGCGGAAAGAAACCCAGCCGCGGTTCCGCCGGCACAAAGCCAGTGAGGGTGACACAAGCTTCCGCCATCCAGCATGCAGCCGTCCAATACCCGGCACACGCTAGTTCTCGACTTCTTATTCTATAAGATAACGAGGCGCCGTGTCAAGAGAGTGGACGGCCGAAATCAGCCGCCGGAGAGCGCATTTTTGCAGGAGGGGGCGATCCCCGAGAATATTCCGTTCAAAGGGGGACATGCTACTGTTGTTCCAGCTTGTTCCTTGGCAAAAATCCGCGTGACGAAATCGCGCCCGGGATGATACCATGAGATTAGGCGCCCGGGGGACAAGCCGCCGGCAAGCCAGAGAGCAGGATGAGCAGACGATGGGAGGTGGCCGGCGTGACGGGGTTGGATATCGGACAGTTGTCCGAATGGCTGAGGTCATTTGGTTGGTACGGTTATGCCGCAGGCGCGCTGCTTGTCGCGCTGCAGTCGGCATTTCCGGTTGTGCCGTTCGTCGTGCTGGCCGGAGCTAACGTGCTTTTGTTCGGGTTTTGGCCGGGCTTTGCGGTCAATTATGTGTTTGCGTGCCTGGGGTCGATAGCCGTCTTTACCGTGGTTCGCAAATACGGAAAAGCGAGAATAGAAGCCCGTCTCGAGCAGTACGAATATATGGGAAAGCTCAACAAGCTGCTGGAAACGAACGGTTTGTTTTACATAACGGCGAGCCGCTTGCTGCCGATCCTTCCTTCGACGGCCATCAGTCTGGCGGCCGCGGTGACGAAGGTGCGCGCCAGGGATTTCGTCCTCGGCACGCTGATCGGGAAGCTGCCGATGATATGGGTGGAGTCGCTGATCGGGCACGATCTGCTGTTTTTCCACCAGCACAAGGCCCGCCTGTTTGTGCTGCTGACCGTCTTCGCCGTGCTGCTGATCGTCGGCCGCGGTCTGAAGCGAAGGTGGTTCGGCAAGCCGGGGCAAGCGAAAGCGGGCGGAGGACAACAATGAGGGGAGAGTAGCCTGTGAGAGATCCGAGATTGCAGATGTTGGCCCGCAATCTGGCCAGCTATTCGCTGGACGTTCAGCCAGGGGAACGAGTGCTGATCGATATGATCGGCTCGGAGCGGGAGCTTGTCAAATGCCTGGTCGAGGAGGTGCATGCGCGGGGAGGCCATCCTTATGTTCATCTGCAGGATCACCGCGTGCTCGCCGCCGTGCTGAAGACAGCCGGGGAAGAGCAGATTCGGCATTGGGCAGAGATGGATTTGGCGCGCATGAAGGAGATGCACTGCTATGTGGCGATTCGGGCCGGGGAGAATGCCAGCGAGTTGTCCGGCGTCCCGGAAGAGAGGATGAAGCTGTACAGCCGCATATATCAGCAGAAGGTGCATCTGGAACAGCGGGTGAAGAAGACGCGCTGGGTCGTGCTGCGCTACCCGAATGCTTCGATGGCGCAGTCCGCGAATATGAGCACCGAGGCGTTCGAGGACTTTTACTTTAATGTATGCAACCTGGATTATTCGCGCATGGATGCGGCAATGGATCCGCTGCACCGTCTGATGAGCCGAACGGACAAGGTGCGCATCGTCGGTCCCGGCACCGACCTCGTCTTCTCCATTCAAGGCATCGGGGCCGTCAAATGCAGCGGCCGCCGCAATATTCCGGACGGGGAAGTGTATACGGCGCCAATCAAGCATTCCGTAAACGGCACGATCGCTTACAATACGCCGTCCGTTCATTCCGGCGTGACCTTCGAGCGCATCGCCTTCAGGTTCGAAAACGGGAAAATCGTCGAAGCTTCGTCCAGCGATACGAGGCGGCTGAACGATATACTGGATACGGACGAAGGCGCCCGCTATATCGGGGAGTTCAGCCTGGGCTTCAATCCACATATTTTGCATCCGATGAAGGATACGCTGTTCGACGAGAAAATCGCCGGCAGCCTGCATTTTACCCCCGGCCAAGCTTATGAGCTGGCCGATAACGGGAACCGGTCCGCCGTTCATTGGGACCTGGTCCTTATCCAGCGGCCCGAATACGGCGGCGGAGAAATTTATTTTGACGACAGGCTGATCCGCAAGGACGGGCGATTCGTTGTTCCCGAGCTGGAAGGACTCAATCCCGAAAACTTGAAATAAGGGTTGCGGGCCGAACCGTTCCCATGTATCATAGGGGAAGAAAGCGATTTATTTAGTGACCCGGTTACCGGAGCATACAGCGAATGATTGATCGATACGCATGGAGGGATTTTTATGCCAAACGCCAACAACGCAGCGATTGTGGAAATTTCGCAAACCGCCAACAAATTCCGTTCTTCCATTGTTCTTCAGTATGATAACAAGTACATCGACGTGAAGAGCATTCTCGGACTGTTCACCACGCTGCTGACATCCGGAACATACGATCTCCATGTGCACGGACCGGACGCGGACGAGGCCAAGAAGACGATGGCCGAAGTTTTTGCCAAGCATAACCTGAACGTGAACATCGTCGAGGATTGATCCGGCACAGGCGGGGCATCTCCGAAGCAATCGGGGGTGCCCCGTTTGTTTTGATACGGATAATCACCGCTTATCACTTGTTTATTGTCCGATTTTCGTCTAATATTAAACTATGAGAACGACGCCGTATGAGCGGGTAAGCTTATTCTTAATATTCCCATATATCATCGATCGTCATTGAAGGTCATGGGAAAGCGCCGACGCGGCTGTACAAGGCGCGCGGAATGCTCGGGTGAAACCAGGGGGGAAGCTACATGTCATCGGATGTGCTGCTCAGCTTGTCTCAGAAGGCCCTCCAGCTGCTTCAGGAGGATGCCAACAAGATCGAGAAGCTGATCGAGGTGCAGATGGAGAATTTGACTACGAGAAAGTGTCCTCTGTACGAAGAGGTGTTGGATACGCAGATGTACGGACTCTCCCGCTCTATCGATTTTGCGATTCGGGCAGAGCTTATCGATGAAGCCGCTGGCAAGCAGATTTTGGTCGAGCTGGAACGCAATCTGGCTTTGCTGTATGAAGCGATGAACAGCGGCTGCGAAGAGTAGCCTTCTTCCGTGAAGGCTGCTCTTTTTTTGCCTGTTCAGACGAGGAAGAAAACGAGCCCGAGAATGGCGTACACGACAAGCAGCAGCACGCCCTCGTACCAGTTCGTCGATCCGTCCCGCGAGATCGAGATCGCAATCAGCGCGGCGACGCCGATCGCCAGCAGCTCATGAGTCGTAAAGACGATATCCATCGTGCTGCCGAACAGCATCGAGAGAAGCACCAGCGCCGGAGCGACGAACAGGGCGATCTGCAGCGAGCTGCCGATAGCGATTTCGACGGATGCGCCGATCCGGTTTTTCAGCGCGAGCATGACCGCGGCGCTGTGCTCGGCCGCATTGCCGACGATGGCGACGAGGAAAGCCCCGACGAACAGCTCCGACAGCCCGAATCGTCTGCTGAAGTCTTCCAGCGTATGAACGATCCATTCGCTCTCGAAGGCGACCATCGCTGTTGCCAGCAGAAGATACAGGATCGAGCGGCCCTTCGGCCATTTCGGCTCTTCCGGCTTTTCCGGCTCTCGGTCAGCCCCGCCCTCCAGCTCCTTCTTATGGGACACCATCGAGAAATAAAGCCACAGCAGGTAGGCGGCGATCAGCAAGATCGAGACGACGATGCTGACGCCGGCCACTTCGCGGGTCGTCAAGCTGCGCGAGAAAGCGGCCGGGATAAACAGGGCGATGACCGCCAGCGTCATCAGCGAGGCGTTATGTCCCGCCAGCTTGAGATTGAAGCGCTGCTCCTTGAACTTCAGGCCGCCCAGCAGCACGCTGAGTCCGAGCACGAGCAGCATGTTGCCGATGATCGAGCCGGTGATGCTGGCTTTGACCACTTCGAACAGGCCGTCCCTCACGAGGAAAATAGCGATGATCAGCTCCGCCGCATTGCCGAAGGTGGCGTTCAGGAACCCGCCCAGCCGTTCGCCGGCATAATGGGCCACGCTCTCCGTCGCTTGGCCGAGAAAGCCGGCCACGAAGATGATCGCCACCGCCGAGATGATAAACTGCGCCGTCGGGCCGAATAGCGGGGCGCCGACATAATGCGCCGCGGCGCTTAGCGCAAAGCTGAGCAGCAGTCCGATCGTAAAAGCGAAACGTCTCAAATGCAATCACCCCACTTGCGGCATTAACCAAGCATAGCATTTCCAGCCGCGGGGATAAAATCGACGGCCGCGCCCATACAAATTATGGCATGCCGCTGCCTGGCGGCAGAGGATGCCCGCGAAGCAAGCCAATTGAATGCCTTGCTGGAAAAAGCTTATAATACTTAAAACGGTACATAAAGGAGATGGCCGCATGGATTTAGGTTTGAAAGGGAAGGTTGCCGTCGTGACCGCCTCCAGCAGAGGCTTGGGCAGAGCGATCGCGGAGCAGCTGGCGGCTGAAGGCGCGCGGCTGCTCTTGTGCAGCCGCGACGAACAGGCGATCTGCGACGCCGCCTCGCAGCTGCAGCAGCAGTACGGCGTTCAGGCGGAAGGCTTGGCCGTGGATCTGTCCAGCGCGGAGCAGATCGGCTGGCTCGTGCAGCAGGCCGCGGACCGTTACGGAACGGTCGACGCATTGGTGTGCAATGCGGGAGGGCCGCCGAGCGGAAGCTTCCTGTCCCTGGACGAGGAGGCATGGGAACGGGCGGTGCAGACGAATCTGATGAGCGTCGTCCGGCTCGCCAAAGGGTTTTATCCGCTCATGAAGGAGCAAGGAGGGCGGATCGTAGCGATCGCTTCTTCGTCGGTCAAAGTGCCGATTCCGGGGCTCGTATTGTCGAATACGCTGCGCACCGGCGTCATCGGCCTGATGAAGACGCTGTCGACCGAGTGGGCTCGCGACGGCATATTGCTTAATACCGTATGCCCGGGGCGGATTATGACGGATCGGCTGGCCGAGCTCGATGGGCTCAAGGCCGCCCGGGAGCAAAAGACGCTCGCTGAAATTCAGCGGGAGCAGGCCGTGGAAATTCCGCTCGGACGTTACGGCGAGCCGCAGGAGCTGGCCGCGGTGGCGGCATTTCTCCTGTCTCCGAAGAACAGCTATATGACCGGATCGGTCTATCATGTCGACGGCGGACTGGTCAAGGCCATTTGATGTGGCCGTCGCGCCGCGGTAATAATTCCATATTTTCGGTAAAGACATCAATTTGTCAATTCTTGTCGGCAATATGGGGCCCATGAAGTTGCGTTCCCTATGGGAAGTTATTACAATAGAGACATAACCCTTGAAGGAGTGATCCTCATGAGTGAAGAGATTCAAGCAGGCGTTATTCGTATATCCGATGATGTCGTATCAACGATCGCAGGGTTGGCAGCATTGGAAACTCCGGGGATCGCCGCAATGTCGGGTGGCATATCGGAAGGTTTGGCCAAGCGTCTGAGCGGCAAAAACGTTCAGAAGGGCGTATCGGTCGAGGTCGGACAAGTAGAGGCCGCCATTGATCTGCGAGTGATTGTCCACTACGGCAGCAAGATTCAAGAGGTATGCCGCATGCTGCAGGAGAACGTGCGGGAAGCCGTTGAGAATATGACGGGGCTGACCGTCGTCGAGGTCAACGTGAAGGTCGAAGGGGTAGCGTTTCGCGAGGAAGAACCGGCTGCTCCCGAAGATCCGCACCGGGTCAAATAACGGATCATTCATGAAAAGGGGCTTGTACCGCACGCTGCAACCGCAGCATTCGGCCAAGCCCCTTTATGCTTGCCTTTAGTGGGCAACCCAACGTTGCCTGCGCGTGACCTCGTCTACCGACGTCTTCTTGACTTCTTTCTCCTGCCTGTTGTATTCGCGAGAGATGCTGAGCAGAACGCCGATCGAGATCAGCGTCGCCAGCATGGAAGAGCCGCCGTAGCTGATCAGCGGCAAGGTGACGCCAGTGAGCGGAATAGTGCCCGTTACGCCGCCCAGATTGATAAACGCCTGAATGCCGATCTGGCCGATGATGCCGACGCCGGCGAGCATTCCGAACGTGTCGCTGCAGCGAAGCGCTACGATCAGTCCGCGCCACAAGAAGGCCAAATACAGAAGCAGGAACAGAGTCGTTCCGAAAAAGCCCAGTTCCTCTCCGATGATGGGGAAGATAAAGTCGTTATGCGCTTCCGGCAAATAATGCAGCTTCTGCACGCTTTGCCCGAAGCCGGCGCCTGTCAAGCCGCCGTGCCCTAAAGCGTACAGCGATTGAATCAGCTGGAATCCCGACACATCGGGATCGGCCCACGGGTCCAAAAATGCCGTAAACCGGTCCATATGGTGGGTGTTGCCGCCAGTTGCGATGAAATAGACGAGAATGACGATAACGAGCAAAAAAGAGCCGACGGCGCCTAATATCGCCAGATGCTTCCATTCTGCCCCGCCGACGACGATCATCAGCGCTGCGCTCATGACCAAAATCATGGTCGAACCTAAATCCGGCTGCAGCATGATGAGCATGGCGATGAAGGCGACGATCAGAATGGGGGGGATGAGACCTCGCTGAAAATCGCGGATACGCTCTTCCTTCCTGCTGATCAGGGCGGCCAAATAGATGATGACCGCGACCTTGGCAAATTCCGTCGGCTGCAGCGTAAAGCCGCCGGAGATCTGAATCCAGCTTGTCGCGCCGCCTCTCTCAACGCCGATAATCGGCACCAGCAGCAGCAAAATGACGACAGCCCCCATGGCAGGTACGACCCATTTCTTAAACTTGCGGTAGTCGACATTCATGCAGAAAAGCATGGCCGCCGTCCCGATGACGATGAAAATCGCCTGTTTGCCGGCGGTTGCCCAAGGCTTGCCGGGCTCGTAAGCCATCGTTGCGCTGAACACGAAAGCCAGTCCGAAGCATACGAGGCAAAATGTCAGAAACAGCAGCATGAAGTCGGGCGTTCCTCTGCGCGGTGAGGTCATGGCTCTCGCGGCTCCTAAGCCAGCTTAACCTTCAATTCGGCCAATTTGCCATTCGCCGTCTTCAGAACGGCATCCGGAATCGGCGATTCGTAGTCGAGACCGTGCGGGAAGGTCGCTTTGCCGATGTAGACGCTCTCTATGTATAAAATGGCGTAGGGCGACTCCAGCTTGCCGCTTTCCACCCGCGCGTTGATGCGCAGAAAGTAATCGCTGCCGGTTTTCTTGTCCTCGATTTTCAAATCGTAGGTCGCCCGGTAATATTCCCACTGCCAGCGGACAAATCCGAGCTGCCCCATGACGTCGTCCAGATGGGCGAGGTCGCTTTTCAAGCCTTTCAAGCCGGTGTTCTCAATAATCAATTGCAAGCCCTCCTAAGCGCAAATCGTGCGAATGCAAACATCAATGAATAAAGCGTTTGTCCTCTCATCATGATATTATGTTTCCCCCCTGCGCGCAAGCCTCATGCAAAAGCGGTTCGGCGGAGAAATTGAAATATATGAAAATCTTGTGACACCTGCGTGAAACGAAACGGCGAATTTGCTACAATAAAAACATGTAAAATATCGGAATAGACAAGACAACGCACTGGCTGTGGAGGGGGACAATCGGATGAAGGACTGGACGGATTTGCTTGAGCAAACCTATCCCCTGATGGTCGAATGGCGCCGGCATCTTCACCGTCACCCGGAGCTGTCGTACCGGGAATCGGCCACGGCCGCGTTCGTGGCGGGACATCTTCGCAATTGGGGCCTTAAGGTGAGGACAGATGTCGGCGGCCACGGCATCGTCGCAAGACTGCGGGGGGAGGGAAAGGGTCCCGTCGTCGCCCTGCGAGCGGATATGGACGCGCTGCCGATTCAGGATGAGAAATCGTGCGAGTATGCCTCGCAAGTTCCCGGCGTGATGCATGCTTGCGGCCATGACGCGCATACGGCCGTGCTGCTGGGGGTGGCCCGCATTTTAAGCTCCAGCGCGGCGAAGCTGCCGGGCGATGTGCTGTTTTTGTTCCAGCCGGCGGAGGAGACGACGCCAGGCGGTGCGCTGCCGATGATCAAGGAAGGGGCGCTTCAGGATGCGGACGCCATATACGGCATTCATTTGTGGACGCCGTTTCCTGTCGGCACGGCCTGCAGCAAGCCGGGAGCGATGATGGCGGCGGCCGACGAGTTCGTCATCGAGGTGAAGGGCCGCGGCGGTCACGGCGGACTGCCGCATGAGACGGTGGACAGCATATACATCGCTTCGCAGCTCGTCGTCAATCTGCAGTCGATCGTCAGCCGCAATACCGACCCGACGGATTGCTGCGTCGTCAGCGTCGGAGCTTTTCATGCCGGGGCCGGCTTCAATGCGATTGCCGAACGGGCCGTGCTCAAGGGAACGGTCCGCACGTTCAACGAATCGCTGCGGCTCGCCGCCAAGGAACGCATCCAGCGGATTGCCGAGCAAACCTGCCTCATGCATGGGGCGGAGGCGGCTATCGAGTACAAGCTCGGCTATCCGCCAGTCGTCAACGACAAGGCGGAGTTCGACCGCTTTTTCCGCGCAGCCGCCAATGTCATGGGAGAGAAGGCGGTGTCGGTCAGCCCGCCGATCATGGCCGCCGAAGATTTCGCCTATTATTTGCAGCACGTGCCGGGCTGCTTCATGTTCGTCGGGGCGGGGAATAAAGAGAAGGGCATCGTCTATCCGCATCATCATCCCCAGTTCGATATCGACGAATCGTCGATGCGACATGCCGCCCGCCTGTTTTTGGCGATGATAAGGGACCGCATGGGAGCTTGACGGGCCGTTGTCCGCCTTCCTTCCGTTAAGTGCTAGCCGGCCCCGGTGCATCCTCGCGCGGCGAACGGGACAGCCTAAGAAGGCTGCGGGCGGGTGAGGAGCGGGGCTTCGCCCCCGTCTGCCCGCAAGTTCGCTTCAGGAGGGATAAGCCTTGGGCAGCAGAACGCTTCGCGAAATAATGACGACCGATTGTTCGACCGTCACCTTGAAGGATAACGTCTATGAAGTCGCCGTGAAGATGAAGCAGGAGGATACCGGCTTTATTCCGGTCGTCGAGGGCCGCAAGCTGATCGGCGTCATTACCGACCGCGACCTGGTGCTGCGCGGCTACGCGGAAAAACGGGAAGGCTCGGCCTCGGTCGAGCAGGTCATGAGCGACAAGGTAGTGTCCGTCAGCCCGGACACGACGGTCGATGAAGCGGCCAAATTGATGGCCAGAGAGCAGATTCGCAGACTGCCTGTCGTCGAGAACGGCGATCTCGTCGGCATCGTATCCATCGGCGACCTGGCTGTGCGCGCCAGCTTCGAGGACGAAGCAGGCGAGGCGCTGAGCCAAATTTCGGAGAAAAACAAAGAAGGTATGCTGCGATAATTTCCGTTTATTTTGGCTTCTTCTGCGAAATGCAGAGGAGCCTTTTTATTTTTTGACGGCTTAGCATTGTATTGTTCACGTGTGCATTGTATAATGAACTCAATCCGGAAAATGCTTACATCATCGATTTTCCGAAGCTTTAACTTTCAAATTTGGGAGAGGCGGGGATACAATGGACAAAGTGCGCATCGGCATTATCGGTATGGGGAATATGGGTAAGGGCCATGCCGGCTACTTGACGAAGAACGAAGTCAAGGGCGGAGAACTTACGGCGATTGTCGACACGGACCCGGCGCGTCTGGATTGGGTAAAAGAAAATTACGGACCGGACCGCTTCCAATTATTCGACAATCTGGAAGCGTTCTTTGCGGCCCGCGCTTGCGACGCCGTGCTGATCTGCACGCCGCATTACGATCATCCTCCGATCGCCATCGAAGCGTTCCGTCACGGATATCATGTGCTCGTGGAGAAGCCGGCGGGCGTATACACCAAGCAGGTTCGCGAGATGAACGAGGCGGCGGCCAAGTCGAACAAGGCGTTCGGCATTATGTACAACCAGCGGACGAACGGCCTGTACCAGAAGCTTCGCGATCTCGTCACCTCCGGCGAGCTCGGTCAGGTGCGCCGTACCAACTGGATCATCACCAACTGGTATCGCTCCCAAAGCTACTACGATTCGGGCGGCTGGCGCGCGACGTGGGCCGGCGAAGGCGGCGGCGTGCTGCTGAATCAGGACCCGCACCAGCTCGATTTGTGGCAGTGGACCGTCGATATGATGCCGAAGCGGGTTCGCGCTTTTTGCCACTTTGGAAAATACCGCAACATCGAGGTGGAGGACGACGTTACGGCCTATGTCGAATACGAGAACGGCGCGACCGGCCTGTTCGTCACGACGACAGGCGAGGCGCCGGGCACGAACCGTTACGAGGTATCCGGCGACAACGGCAAAATCGTCATCGAGGACGGCAAGCTGACCTTCTGGCGGTTGCGCGTGCCCGAGCCGCAATTCAACCGCGAGTACAAGGCCGGCTTCGGGTCTCCGGAATGCTGGAAGTGCGAAATTCCCGTTCCTCCCGGGCAAGGGGGGCACAAGGGGATTACGCAAAACTTCGTCGATCATATACTGAAGGGCACTCCGCTGCTCGCTCCGGGCGAAGAGGGCATCAAGGGCTTGACGCTGTCCAACGCCATGCACCTGTCCACCTGGACGGACAATTGGGTGGATCTGCCGATCGACGAAGACTTGTATTACGAGAAGCTGCAGGAGCGCATTGCTCACTCGACCTTCAAGAAAGAAGTGCGCCAAATCGGACATATGGATGTCAGCGGCACTCATTAATCGCTCCCGTTCACCGCGGTCAGGGCTTCATGCCTTGGCCGCGGTTTTTGCTTGCTCACGTTTAAATCCGGGCCGCAACCCTCATACTAGAATTAATTGACAGCAGGAGGGATGACGGTGCAATTCCATAAAGACCGGCCGCTCATCGTGCAGAGCGATTTCAGCGTGCTCTTGGAGGCCAGGCACCCCGCGTTCGATGAGACGCGGGAAGGCTTGTCGCGGTTTGCCGACCTGGTCAAAACGCCGGATCATGTGCATACTTACCGCATCACGGCGCTGTCCTTGTGGAATGCGGCGGCGTCAGGGGTCGGCGCGGACGAGGTGATCGCTTTTTTGGACAGCCGCGCCAAGTTCGGCATTCCCCTCGCGGTGCAAAGGGAAATCCGCCGTTTCATCGACCGGTACGGACTCGTGCGCATGGAACGGCTCGGGGAAGATTTGCTGCTCGTTTCGGACGATATCGGGGCGATCAAGGAGATGTGCCAGTTCAAATCGCTCCAGTCGTACGGCTTATGCCAGGTGGACGAGCGGACCTTGCGCTTTTCCCCGCAATACCGCGGGCTGCTCAAGCAGGAATTGATCAAGCTCGGCTATCCGATCGAGGATTTGGCCGGCTATAATCCGGGAGAAGCGCTGCCGATCCGGCTGAAGTCAAGGACGGCGGCGGGCAAAAGCTTCGCGCTGCGCGATTACCAGCGTTCGGCCGTCGAATCGTTCTACCGCGAAGGAAGCCTGCAGGGAGGCAGCGGCGTCATCGTCCTGCCCTGCGGCGCGGGCAAAACGATCATCGGCATCGCCGCGATGGGCAAGCTCGGCTGCGCCACGCTTATTCTTACGACGAACGGCACGTCGGTGCGGCAGTGGAAGCGGGAAATATTGGAGAAGACCGAGCTGACGGAGGAGATGGTCGGCGAATACACAGGCAGCGGCAAAGACGTAAAGCCTGTAACGATCGCCACTTACCAGATCTTGACTTACCGTAAAGCGAAGGACGAGCCTTTTTTGCATATGGAGCTGTTTCGCAAAAGAGACTGGGGGCTCATCGTCTACGACGAGGTGCATCTGCTCCCCGCTCCGGTATTCCGCATGACGGCCGACATTCAGGCGACGCGCCGGCTCGGTCTGACGGCGACGCTGATTCGCGAGGACGGGCGCGAGGAGGACGTCTTCTCGCTCGTCGGCCCGAAGCGGTTCGAGCTCCCGTGGAAGGATCTGGAGCGGCAGGGCTGGATCGCCGCCGTCGAATGCATCGAATACCGCGTTCCGTTCGGCAAGGAGGAGGCCGAACGGTACATGGCAGCCGACGCCCGCTCGCGCATGCGGCTCGCCAGCGAGAACGAGGCCAAGCTGGACGTGGTGGACGCTCTCCTGAAGCGGCACGAAGGCGAGCCGACGCTTATTATCGGGCAATATCTCGCTCAGCTGAGGCGCATTTCCGCCCGGACCGGGGCGCCGCTCATCACCGGCGAAATGCCGAACGAGAAGCGGGAGGCGCTGTATCAGCGCTTTCGCGACGGGGAGGAGCGCGTCCTCATCGTCTCGAAGGTGGCCAATTTCGCCGTCGATCTGCCGGATGCGTCGGTCGCCGTGCAAGTGTCGGGCAGCTTCGGCTCCAGGCAGGAGGAAGCGCAGCGGCTGGGCCGCATCCTGCGGCCGAAGGCCGACGCGAACCGGGCTTATTTCTACTCGATCGTCACCGCCGATTCCAGGGAGCAGGAATTTGCCTGGAACCGGCAGCTGTTTTTGGTCGAGCAGGGCTACCGCTACCGCACGGAAGCATGGAAGCCGGATAAGGAAGTGATCCAGACGTGAGCTACGACGCTTATTTGCGGCGGATGCCGGGGGAGCTCCGGGCCCGCCTGGAGAGACAGGACATTTACGCCCCGTGGCTCGGCCGTGGGGAAACGATGGCCTCGATCCTGACCTCCGTATCCATCATGGAGACGGTGTTCAATCGGATGAGCAGCGCGGAGCGGCGAGCGCTCGGCGTGATCGTCCGCTCTGTCGGCTGCGAGCCGTTCGACGAGCGGCGGCTGGAGAAGGCGGCGGACGGCCTGATGACCGGAGCGGAGGCGAGAGCGGGGCTGATCGGGCTGCTGCACAAGCTGATCGTCTTCGCCTTCCGCAAGTCGTGGGGCGAGCACGTCTATGTGCTGCCGCAGGAAGGGCTGAAGGTGTGGCAGGCGATTCTCGTCCCGGAGCCGCTGACGGACGGCGAGGAGGAGCCTTCGCCCCAAAGCGGCTTGACGGTCCTCGCCTCCGCCGAAACGGAGCTGTCCCGCGAGCTCGTCCAGGCGCTCGCCTGCTGCGCCGCAGGTCCGCTCAAGCTGACCAAGAACGGCACGCTGCACAAGAAGACGATGCAGCGGCTCAGCGACTCCATCGGGCTCGAGACGTCGCTCCTTGCCGGCTTGGGGCTTAAATACGCCTTCTCCGACATCTACCCGCTGAAGCTGGCGCTGGTGGCCGATATGCTGCTCAGGCTGGGGCTATTGAAGCCGCAGCCGGAGGCGTGGGCGCTGGAGCCCGAGGCATGCGCCGCTTGGCTGCGCCGCTGCGCCGCGGAGCAACAAGCCGTGCTTTACCGCATGTGGCGGATGGCGGCGTTCCCGGAGCGGCCTTGGCTGCAGCATGCGGCGCTGGCGCTGGAATCGCTGCCTGAGGGGATGTGGCTCGCCGCTTCGTCGCTCACCGGCTGGCTTCAGGCAAGCGGGCTGCTGGGCGAAGCGGCGGCTGAGGATGGCGAGCTGCTGCTCGCTTCGCTCGAGCAGAGCTGGATTAACGCCATGATCGCTTTCGGCTGGATGGAGAAAGCGGCGGACGAAGCCGGCCGCGTCCATTACCGCTGGTCGGAGAAGCCGGCGCAGTGCGGGGCGGACGCGGCGGCTGCGGGGGGCGATGCCGGCGTGCTCATCGTTCAGCCCGACTTCGACGTGCTGGTGCCGCCGCAGACGCCGCCGCTTGTCCGCTTCGAGCTGGAGAGCTTTGCGGACCGGGTCGCCTCCGGCAAGCTTTCCGTTTACCGGATGAGCAAGGACAGCGTCCGTCGCGGCCTGGAATCGGACCGCACCGCGGCGGAGATGCTCGCCCTGCTCGAGCGCAACGCGGCGTACGGCGTCCCCGGCAACGTCCGGGAGACGCTGGCGCAGTGGGCCCGGCCGTTCGGACAAGCCCGCTTCGAGCGGGTGATCCTGCTGCGCTGCTCTGGTCCGGAGGTGGCGGACCGAATCGAGCGGCTCCCCGGCGCGGCCGAATGGACGCAGGGACGGATCGGCGAGCGCGATCTGCTCGTCAGCCCGCAGCAGGTCCGGCCGCTTAAGGCGCTGCTGGAGAAAGCGGGCTTTATGCCGGGGGATGTCGCCTTGCCGGAGCCGGGGGACGAGGGGCTGAGCAAGCCGCGTTACCCGAAGCTTCCGCCGCAGCCGGCTTCCCCCGCCTTCGAGCCGCTGCAGCTGGCCCAAGCTTTGCCCGACGGCAAAGGCCTGCTCTATGTCCGCTCCCCGGTCGCCTATTTCGAAATGGAGAAAAGGCTGCCCGAGCCGTACGACCTTTATCCCGAGCTGTCCCATATCCCGGCCGCCTGGCTCAAGGAATACCGGGCCTATCATTCGTCCACGCGCAAAGAGATCGTCGAGAAGGCGATCGAGTGGAAGGCGGTGCTGCAGCTGCGGCGAGGCGGGTGCGATTATCGGATCGCCCCGAGGAAAGTGACCGAAAGCAGAGGATCGTGGTGCCTTAGCGGTTGGGAGCCGCCAGCGCCGGGCGATGCCGCGGCCGGCCTGGGCAGCGGCTGGCCGCGGGACGCGGGGCTCGCTAAGCCGGCGGCGGCCGAACCGCGGCAGGAGATCCGGTGGTACGCCGAGGAATGGCAGGAAATGAAATTGATATTGCCGGGAATCAATGAAAAATAATCTTGAAGCATGACGCGGGCCGATTGTGGTATGATAGACTTGTCTTGAAAGGCTGAAAGGCTGAAAAGCTGGAAGGCTGGAAGACAGAAAGGCAGGTGCTTCAATTGGCGGTCACCGAAGCGCAGACGCTCGATATGTCTGCCATTCTGCTCGGCTCTTACGAGCTGGCGGATATGATCAAGAACTCCGCGGAAACGGCGGATTACTTATACTGGCGCCGGCAGGTCGACATCGACCCCGAGGCGCAGCGGCTGATCCGCGAATTCAATCGAACCAAGGAATTGTTCGAGGAATGCCAGCGGTTCGGCCATTTTCATCCGAATTACCATGAGGCCAAGGACCGGATGCGCGAAGCGGAAGCAAGGCTCGAGGCGCTCGAGTCGGTGCGGCGCTTCAAGCTGGCCGAGAAGCAGCTGGATGAGCTGCTGCACGACGTGTCCGAGACGATCGCCCGCGCGGTGTCGGATTCGATCCTGGTGCCGGGCAACGAGCCGGCGGCAGGAGGCTGCGCCTCCGGCGGCGCATGCAGCGGCAAGTGCGGTTAATCGCCGCGCTTGCCGGCTTTTCCGCCCGAAACCGGTTTTACGGCGAATGATTTGATGAAGAAAGAAGGTGACCGAATTTGTCCCAATATAGCGGCATCTTAACCGAGCGCACCGGCCTGATCGTATGGGTAAGCGATATCAAAGCGGCAGCCAGGCATATGGAGAAATACGGAAGCGTCCACTTCATCTCCAAGCGGCTGCACTATGTGGCGATGTACGTGTATGCCGACCGCCTGGAGGAGACGATGAAGCAGCTGCAGCGGCTCCCGTATGTGAAAAAGGTGGAACGCTCGTACCGCAACGAAATCAAGACGGAATATAGCAGCAACATACCGGACAAGACGCGTTTCTATACGCTGTAGCCGAGTATGCTAGAGCAGGATCGGGACATCCTTTCGGCCTGCACAAGGATGCCGGTCCATGGCGACAGCTCCCCGCATTTACAGAGACTAAACGGACAAGGACGACCCGTTGCCTGCGAATTGAAACCGCACACAGTTTCTAAAGTTTTTTTAATTTTTATTCTCCCGCCAAATCAAGTACAATAGAAAATAGTGGAATGGTGTATATAGGCGACAAGCACTATTTTTATGGGAGCGGGGTATCGTTTATGGGGGAAAGAAACCTTGGCCGACCGGGCCCGGGACGGCTTGAGCCGTGCGAGCTGAACGGACGCGTCATTGCGGAGATCGTCATTACCCATCATGCCCGAAGCCGCTGGAACGATCGCGTCGAGGATTCCAGGACCGGCTTTCACAATATCGCCGGTTATTTGTGGAGCAAGCTGAAGGAGAACAGGATACGTCCCTATTACAAGAATGAACAGGACGTCTATGTCATAGATGAGGATTTGGTTATGGTTGCCGAATTTGCTCCGCTGGATGTAAGCCGCATTGCCGACAGAAAGACGGCTCACAAGATGATCGTCGTTACCTTCCTGGGGAGAATGTCGGAGACGATGGAGCTGAGAGATTTGCGCTCCTACTATTCGTGGCTCCGCCATTCCCGCCGCATGACGCTGATCAAGAACAGCCGCAAGCATAAGTGAACGGTTCCGGAGCGCGCTCCCGCGCCTCGCAGGACAAGCCTGCCCGTAAAAACAACGGCGGGCTTTTTCGTTTTTTGTTATAATAAATAAGGCTTAATTACGGCAACCGGGGGAAATCGAACAT
Source organism: Paenibacillus ginsengihumi DSM 21568 (assembly GCF_000380965.1). Classification (GTDB taxonomy): domain Bacteria; phylum Bacillota; class Bacilli; order Paenibacillales; family NBRC-103111; genus Paenibacillus_G; species Paenibacillus_G ginsengihumi. The sequence continues at coordinate 56,876 of NZ_KB905554.1, forward strand.
GGCGTTAAATTTTCATCAGCTGCATATTTTTTATACCGTTGCGGAGAAAGGCAGCTTCTCGCATGCGGCGCAAGCGCTCCATATGACTCAGCCGGCGGTGACGATGCAGGTGCAGTCCTTGGAGGATTACTTCGGCACGAAGCTTTTTTTGCGCTCCACCAAAAGAATCGAGCTGACCGAAGCGGGCCGAACGCTTTTGCCGTATGCGAGAAGAAGCATCGAGCTGATGAAAGAAACCGACGTCAGCATGTCCAAGTTCACGCATATGCTGGAAGGGCGGCTGCACCTTGGGGCAAGCTTAACTGTAGGGGAATACATACTGCCGCGGCTGCTCGGCCCTTTCAGCCAGGAATATCCCAACATTTCGGTAAGCATGAAGGTCATCAATACGAAACAGATTTTGGAGGAAATATTGGCTCACCAGCTGACGTTCGGCCTGGTCGAGGCGGAGGTGCACCACCCCGACGTACATACGGAAGCGCTCCTCAGTGACGAATTGAAGCTCATCATGGCCAGGAATCATCCGCTGGCCGGCCAGGAGCGCATTACGATCGAGGAGCTGGTGCGGTATCCGTTCGTGCTCCGGGAGCAGGGATCGGGCACGCGCAGAGTGATGGAGGAGGAGCTTGCGAAAGCGGGCTGCGATATCGGCGCTCTGAACATCGTCATGGAGCTCGGCAGCACGGGGGCGGTCAAATCGGCGGTGGAGGCGGGACTTGGGCTTTCCGTCTTGTCGCAATCGTCGGTGAAGCACGAATCCGCGCTGGGCGTGCTGCTTGTCAAAGACGTGGAGGGCGTCCGGTTCGTGCGCAGCTTTAACGCCATTTATTTGAATTCCACTTTATTGCCGATTTCGGCGGTAACCTTCATGACGTTTCTGAGAGAGAAGGATTTAAGCCAATGGCTGTAACGATCAAAAGCGAAAGAGAGGCGGAATGGGCGATGAGCTTTGCGGATTTGCATACGCATACGACGGCTTCCGACGGAACCCGCCCGCCAAGGGACAACGTTCGCCTGGCCAAGGAGGCCGGCCTTGCGGCCATGGCCGTAACGGACCACGACACGGTGAACGGCGTGGCGGAAGCGCTGGCGGAAGGGGAGCGCCTCGGCGTGACCGTCGTGCCTGGCGTTGAGATCAGCACTGCGTGCGGCGGACAGGATATTCATGTGCTCGGCTACTGGATCGATCCCGGCGACGAGCGGTTTCTGGCGCGGCTGAGCGAGCTGCGGGCCGTGCGGGAACGCCGCAACGAGATGATGGTGGAGCGGCTGAACGCCCTCGGCGTGCACATCGCGATGCAGGATGTGATCGATTCGCTGGCCTCGGTCAAGCGGCAGGACGATACGATCGGCCGGCCTCATATCGCCGACGCCTTGGTGCGCAAAGGCTATGCCGCCGACATGCAGGACGCGTTCGACCGCTATTTGGCCAAAGGCGCGGCAGCCTATGTCAATCCGCCGCGCATCGATCCGGCGACGGCGATCCAGTGGATTCGCGAGGCCGGCGGGGCGCCGGTGCTGGCTCATCCCGGGCTGTATTCCATGGACGAGATCGTTGCGGAGCTGGCTGCCGCGGGGCTGGCCGGGCTGGAGGCGTATCATTCGGATCATACGCCGGAGCAGGAAGCCGCATATGTCCGGCTGGCCTCGTCGCTCGGGCTGGCCATAACGGCCGGTTCCGACTACCACGGCGAACGGAACGGCGTCGTCTTTCACGCGCCGATCGGCGCCAGAAAAATCGATGCGGCGGTGATTCACGAATTATATCGACGGAGGGGGAGGTTAGCGTGACGATGCGCATACGCAAAGCGATTATTCCTGCGGCAGGGCTCGGAACCCGTTTCCTGCCGGCGACGAAGGCGCAGCCGAAGGAAATGCTGCCGATCGTAGACAAACCGGCGATTCAGTATATTGTGGAGGAAGCGATCTCATCCGGCATTGAGGATATTATGATCGTCACAGGACGCAACAAGCGGGCGATCGAGGATCATTTCGACAAGTCCGTCGAGCTGGAGGCGATGCTGGAGGAGAAGGGGAGCGAGGAGCTCCTGTCCATTGTCCGCTCCGTATCGGAGCTGGCCGACGTGCATTACATACGCCAGAAGGAACCGCTCGGCCTCGGGCACGCCGTGCTGTGCGCCCGCAAATTTATCGGCCACGAGCCGTTTGCGGTGCTGCTGGGCGACGACATTATCGAGGCCGATCCGCCGTGCCTCAAACGAATGATCGACGTTTACGAGAAGACCGAAACGTCGGTTGTTGCCGTGCAGGAGGTGGCATGGTCCGACGTTGACAAATACGGGATCGTCTCGCCGGGGGCCGGCGGCGATGCGGACTTTATACCGGTGGACGATCTGGTGGAGAAGCCGGACAAGGACCGGGCCCCGTCGAACTTGGCGGTGATCGGCCGCTACATCATTTCCCCGGAAATCTTTGGCATCCTGGAGCGGCAGCCTCCCGGTAGAGGAGGGGAAATTCAGCTGACCGACGCGCTGCGCGTATTGAACGGCATGCAGCGCATGGCCGCATACCCGATCGAGGGGAAGCGGTACGACGTGGGCGACAAGCTCGGTTATATCGAAGCCTCGATCGAATTCGCCCTGCGGCGGGAAGGCTTGAAGGATGAGCTCAAGGCTTACTTGCAGCAGCTCGTAAGCGGCTGGGAATCGTAGCGAGCCGGGCGGGCTCCAGCGAGAACAGCCAGCAGCAAAAGCGCAGAATCTCTCTTTTTTTCGCCTATGGAACAGCGGCGGGAAGCGAGGGGCTCTGCGCTTTTTTGCCATTGGGGAAGCCGCCAATCGCCTTGGCCGATAGCCTGTCATGCCCGCGAGGGCTCGCCGTCAAGCTGCCTGCACCGGCGGTCCTGAAGGGGCCAAAGGTACGACCAGCAAAATAGCGTTCGTCACTGGCGTTAGAGACGAGATTGTAGCTCATGGCTCGCTGGCCGCCCCCGGTTTATTTCTGGCTGACCGGCAGACGCTTGATCAGCTCGGGGTCCGGAGTAACGAACAGCGTCTTCTGATGGTCGTAGATGACGAACCCGGGCTTCGCTCCGCCCGGCTTGCGCACGTGGCGAATCCGCGTATAATCGACGGGCACCCGGCTCGATTCCCTGGCCTGGCTGAAATAAGCGGCCAGCATCGCGGCCTCGCTTAGCGTCGGCTCGCCGAACTCCGGACTGCGGATGACGACGTGCGAGCCGGGAATATCCTTCGTGTGCAGCCACGTGTCCCCGGGATGGGCCAGCCGGTTCGTCAAATACTCGTTCTGCGTATTGTTTTTGCCGACGTAGATCGGGATGCCTTCGCTAGAGGTGTAGCAGGCCAGCGAAGGCTTGCCGCCCGTTTTTTTGCGGCGCAGCTTCTTGCCGCGGCTGCGCATATAGCCCTGCTCGATAAGCTCGTCGCGAATCTCCTCGATATCCGCCATGCCGGCGCTCGCAAGCTGCTGCAGCACGCTGTCCAGGTAGACGATCTCCGCCTCGGCCTGGCTCATCTGCTCCTTGACGACGGACAGGCTGTTTTTCAGCTTCGCATACTTCTTAAAATATTTTTGCGCGTTTTCCGACGGGGTCAGCAGCGGATCGAGCGCGAGCTTCACCGTGCGCTGCTGCTCGTCGTAATAGTCGATCACTTCCACCTCTTTGTCGCCCTTGGCGAACAGGTGCATGGAAGCGGTCAGCAGCTCTCCCGCGACGCGGTATTTGTCCGCCTCTCCCGCCTCCTCCAGCGTCTCGCGAAGCTTCTCCAGCTTTTTGACATTTTTGACTCGCTCGTTCGTCAGCAGCCGGATCATATCGGAAGCCCGCTGCTTGACCGTATCGCGCTCCGCCTTGTCGCCGTAATAAGCTTCCAGGCAGGCGCTGACCGATGCGTACGAACGCGGCTCGCCCTGCAGATGACTCAGCCGGACGACGGAGAAGAACGATTTGCCGCTGGCGGGCTGCTCGCATATATTCGGCTCCGCATTCCCTTGCGCAATCTGCTCCATGATGTCCCGGAAGCTGTCCCACAGCCGGCCCGCCGCATCTGCGCCGCCGCCTGCCTCTGCGGCGACGGGCTGTCCGATTCCCGCGCGGTATACGATCTCCCTTGCGACCAGCGGGCTGATGCCGCTGAAATGCCGGACGATAGCCCGCTCCCAGTCTGCAGCCGCCGCTCCTTCGGGCGCGGCCTCGCCGAGCAGCTTGACGAAGGCTTCCCGCTCTGTTTCGAGAGGGTTGCGCTTGTGCTGCTCCGGCGGGGCGACATAGGCGCTTCCCGGCAGCACGACGCGATGGCTGCTGACCGCAGGGGTGACATGGTGAATGCCGTCCAATATTTGTCCGCTCGCCGGATCGAGCAAAATGATGTTGCTGTGCCGGCCCATAATTTCGATCACGATCGATTTCGTGCTGAGATCGCCGAGCTCGTCGCGCTGCCGCACCCGGATCACGACGATGCGCTCCAGCCCGGGCTGCGTGATGCTCTCCACGATGCCGCCCTCGCAGTGCTTGCGCAGCAGCATGCAGAACATCGGCGCCTCAAGCGGGTTGACAAAAGATTGCTCGGTGACGTGAACGCGCGGGTACGTCGGGTTGGCCGACAAGAGCAGCTTGACGCCGCCCCCCGCGGCGCGCAGATTGAGCACAATATCGTTTGCCGATGGCATATGCACCTTGCCGATCCTTCCCCCAACCAGCGCCTGCAGCTCCCGGACCAGGCTGTGCACGACCAAACCGTCAAATGCCATATATCAACAACTCCGTTTCTATACGATACACAAGATTATTTATTGAACAACGCGCGCCCCAAGACCGTTCCCCGGCGGCGCTAACCACTATCATGCCATATTTTCGCCGAAAGTTTAAGTTTTTCCGCAAAAAGGCCGCTTCGTCGCTTCCGGGACAAGTCTTGTGTGCTAATTTCCGGCTTGTCTGAATACATTTAGCCTAGACGACCTTTTGGGAGGGAGAAAAACCGATGAGTCAGAAGAAGTGGTATCAGCTTTCGGCCGAAGCAGCTTTAGAAGCGACCGGAACCCATCCGTCCAAAGGTTTGACTTCGGCAGAAGCGGGCAAACGGCTCGAATCGCACGGACCGAACGAGCTGGCCGACGGGCAGCGCGTATCGCCGCTTACGCTGTTTTTGAACCAATTCAAAGATTTCATGGTGCTGGTGCTCGTCGGGGCGACGCTGATCTCCGGCCTGCTGGGCGAGTACCTCGACGCCATCACGATTATCGCCATCATTGTCATGAACGGCATTCTCGGCTTCGTCCAGGAATTCCGGGCGGAGCGTTCGCTGCGCGCGCTCAAGGAGCTGTCGGCGCCGAGCGCCAAGGTGCTGCGCGACGGCGCGGCGGAGCTGGTGCCGGCAAGAAGCCTCGTCCCCGGCGACATCGTGCTGCTGGAGAGCGGCGACCGCATTCCCGCCGACATCCGCTTCATCGAGGCGTTCGGCGTCCATGTCGAGGAGTCGGCGCTTACGGGAGAATCCGTGCCCGTCGCCAAATCGGCCGAGCCGCTGGCTGGCGACGATGTTCCGCTCGGCGACCAGCGCAATTTGGGCTTTATGGGCACGCTGCTCACCCGCGGCACGGCCAAAGGCGTCGTCGTCCGCACCGGCATGGAGACGGAAATGGGGAAAATCGCCGATTTGATCCAAAATACCGAGGCGACGGAGACGCCGCTTCAGCACCGGCTGGAGCAGCTCGGGAAAATTTTGATCGTCGTCGCGCTGATGCTGACGGTGATGGTCGTGGTCGCGGGCATCGTGCACGGGCAGGAGCCGTACGGCATGTTTCTGGCCGGCGTCAGCCTGGCCGTCGCCGCCATTCCCGAAGGGCTGCCGGCCATCGTCACGATCGCGCTGGCGCTTGGCGTGCAGCGCATGATCCAGCGCAAGGCGATCGTGCGCAAGCTGCCTTCCGTCGAGACGCTCGGCTGCGCTTCGGTCATCTGTTCGGACAAGACCGGCACGCTGACGCAAAACAAAATGACCGTCACCCATCTGTGGCTCGGCGGACAGGTGCTGGAGGTGAGCGGGGACGGGTACGAGCCGTACGGCGAGATTGTGAGCGGCGGCGTGCAGGCCGATCTCCGCAACAATCAGATGCTGCGCCGGCTGCTGCAAATCTCCGTGCTCTGCAACAACGCGGCGCTGCACAAAGAGGAGAAGCCCGAAGGCAAGAAGAAAAAGGCCGAGGGCGGCTCGGTCTGGAGCATCAAGGGCGATCCGACCGAGGGGGCGCTCGTCGTGCTCGGCGCGAAGGCGGGGCTGACCGCCGGAGCGCTGGAGTCGCAGTACCGCCGCATCGGCGAGCTGCCGTTCGATTCGGAGCGGAAGCGGATGTCGGTCGTCGTCGAGCATTCAGGCGGACGCATGCTGCTGACGAAGGGGGCGCCCGACGTGCTGCTGCAGCAGTGCGCCTACGTGCTGTGGGACGACAAGGTCATTCCTTTCACCCCGACGCTGAAGCAAAAGGTGCTGGCGGCGAACGAGGGCATGGCCAAAAACGCGCTGCGCGTGCTCGGGCTCGCCTACCGCGAGCTGAAGGCGTCGGAGCAGCGACTGGACGACCCGCAGCTCGAATGCCAGCTCGTGTTCGTCGGCTTGACCGGAATGATCGACCCGCCGCGCAAGGAAGTGCGGGACGCGATTGTGAGATGCAAGCGGGCCGGCATCCGGACCGTCATGATTACCGGCGATCATCAGACGACCGCCGAGGCGATCGCCGCGCAGCTCGGCATCATGCCGCCGGACGGGCTGGCGCTGAACGGGCAGCAGCTGAGCCAGATGGACGACGACGAGCTCGACAAGCGGGTGGACAACGTGTACGTGTATGCCCGCGTGTCGCCCGAGCATAAGCTGCGCATCGTCAAATCGCTGCAGCGGCGCGGCCACGTCGTGGCCATGACCGGGGACGGCGTCAACGACGCGCCGGCGATCAAGGCGGCCGATATCGGCATCGCCATGGGCATCAGCGGCACGGACGTCTCCAAGGAGGCGTCGGCGCTCGTGCTCAGCGACGACAACTTCGCCACGATCGTGGCTGCGATCGAGGAAGGCCGCGGCATCTACGAGAATATCCGCAAATTCATCCGCTATTTGCTGGCCTCCAACGTCGGCGAGATCATGACCATGTTCCTGGCGATGATGGCCGGCATGCCGCTGCCGCTCGTGCCAATCCAAATATTGTGGGTCAATCTGGTGACCGACGGCCTGCCGGCCATGGCGCTCGGCGTCGATCAGGCGGAGAAGGATCTGATGCAGCAGAAGCCGCGCCCGGCCAAGGAAAACATTTTTGCCCGCCGGCTCGGCTGGAAAATTATTAGCCGCGGCATCCTGATCGGCCTGTGCACGCTGACCGCCTTCTGGATCGCGCTCCGCCAAGGCGACGGCAGCGCTGCGGCGCTGACCAAAGCGCAAACGGTCGCCTTCGCCACGCTCGTCCTGGCCCAGCTCATTCACGTGTTCGACTGCCGCAGCTCCCGCTCGATCTTCCACCGCAATCCGCTGCAGAACAAGTGGCTCGTGCTGGCGGTGGCGTCCTCGCTGCTCTTGATGCTGCCGGCGCTCTATGTGGAGCAGTTGCAGCCGATTTTCAAAACGGTGCCGCTCGGCCTGTACGACTGGCTTATCGTGCTCGTCTTCGCCGGGATACCGACCTTCCTGATGGGCCTCGGCAGCGTATGGAGCGGCTCGCAAGGCAAGCGCCGGCGCGCGTCCTACGGCTCCGGTCCGAAGCCGATCGGGCCGGCGGCGCGTTAATCGCTCCTCGCGCCCCGCAGGCTCTGCCGCAGCTTCTTGCGGTATTCCGACGGGGTGCACAGCATGATTTTGCGGAACACGCGGACAAAGTAACTGATATGCCCGAATCCGACATCCAGCGCGATGTCGGATATTTTATGCTCCGGCTGGCGCAGTAGCTCCGCCGCCTGCCTGACGCGGTAGGAGTTGATGTAATCTACCGGAGTTTGCCCGGTCATCGCCTTGAAAAAGCGGCAAAACTGGCCCTCGCTCATCGGGATCAGCTCCGCCAGCTCGCCGAGCCGGATCGGCCGGTGGTAGTGTTGTTGAATGTGCGCGATCACCTTCTTCAGCCGCTCCGTCCGGACGGTATTCTCGGCGCCGCTCCGGCTGCGGTTCTCCAGCCGGCCGGCCGCGCCCGCTTCGTACAGCATCAGGTAGAGATGCCCTTTCAGCGCCGCTTCATATCCGGGAGGAGTATCTCGGCTTAAAGCCATCATCGCGGAAATATGCGCCAGCAGCGGGGCGTCCGTCTCAGGCCGCATCCAGCGGGGCAGCGTTGCCGTTTTATTGTGCAGCGAGACAATCAGCTGCTCCTGCACCGCATCGTACCGGGCGCTGGCGAGCATGGCGGGATCGAACACCAGCGCGCAAAAGCGGCAGCCCCGCTCCCCCAGGGCATGCCCTGTGTGGACTTCGCCGCCGTCGATAAAGATCGCCTCGCCGGCCCGCAGCGGAAAAAACTCGGTATCGATCTGAAACAACACCTCGCCTTCCAGCACGCAGAACAGTTCCGCCTCCTTATGCCAATGCGAATCGACGACATGGGCGCCGGGGGGGAAATGATAGCGGTAAGCGGCGAACGGAAAGCGCTCGCTTCCGTGCTTCTGGTTTTCCTGCAGCGATTGGCGCAGTGTCTGGTCCATTCTCGTTCTCCCCTTCCAGCTTGAATGGGTGAAGCTTTGGCTTCATTTTCATCAAAATCGTGCTATAAAGCAATCGGATATTGTTAGAAATGCCTAAAATCGATCAGTATAATGACAATTATAACGCATCAAGCATCAAGGGAGGACGGTTTTGTCATGAAATTTACCGACGGCAACTGGCTTATTCGCGAAGGGTTTTCCGTGGCAGGGGCGGTTCAGGCGTACGATTGTGCGGTCAAGGGACACACGCTGGTCGCCTACGCGTCCACGGCGCCGATTCCCGGACGGGGCGCGACGATCAACGCGCAGCTGATCACCGTTCAGTTTCATTCCCCGGCTCCGGACGTCATCGGAGTGAAGCTGATCCACTACGCGGGCGTTCGCGACCGCGGGCCGGCCTTCCGGCTGAACAAGAACGAAGGGGAGCATGTCGTCATTGAGGAGAACGAGCACGAGGCGGTGCTACGCAGCGGCAATCTGAGCGTGGCGATTCGGAAGGGCCCGCAGTGGTCGGTTCATTTTTATCGCGGGCAGGAGCGCCTTACGGGCAGCCGCTTCAAATCGATGGCTCATATCGTGGAACATACCGGGCAGACCTATATGCGCGAGGAGCTGGATCTCGGCGTCGGCGAGTGGGTATACGGGCTCGGCGAGCGCTTCACTTCGTTCGTCAAGAACGGCCAATCGGTCGACATCTGGAATAAAGACGGGGGCACCAGCTCGGAGCAGGCTTACAAGAACATTCCGTTTTACATCACGAACAAGGGCTACGGCGTATTTGTCAACCAGCCGGATCGCGTCTCCTTCGAGGTCGCTTCGGAGAAGGTGAAGAAGGTGCAGTTCAGCGTTCCGGGAGAATCGCTGGAATACTTCGTGATTGACGGCCCCGACCCGAAAGGCGTGCTCGACAAATACACGGCTTTGACGGGAAGACCGGCGCTGCCGCCGGCCTGGAGCTTCGGCTTGTGGCTCTCCACCTCCTTCACTACCCGGTACGATGAGCAAACGGTGAATTCCTTCGTGGACGGCATGCTGGAGCGGGACATTCCGCTGCACGTATTCCATTTTGACTGCTTCTGGATGAAAGGGCTGAACTGGACCGATTTTCAGTGGGACGAGGAGGTGTTCCCTGATCCGCAGGGGATGCTGAAGCGTCTCAAGGACAAAGGCCTGAAAATTTGCGTATGGATCAACCCGTACATCGCCCAGCGTTCCCGCCTGTTCGAGGAGGGCAAGGACAGGGGCTACCTGGTCAAAAAAGAAAACGGCGACGTATGGCAGTGGAACATGTGGCAGCCGGGCATGGCGCTGGTCGATTTCACGAATCCGGCGGCCTGCGAATGGTTTGCCGGGTACTTGCGCGAGCTGGTCGACATGGGGGTCGACAGCTTCAAAACCGACTTCGGCGAGCGAATCCCTACCGACGTCGTCTATTATGACGGCTCCGACCCGCATAAAATGCACAACTATTACACGCTGCTGTACAACAAGGTCGTGTTTGGCGTGCTCGAGGAGAAGCTCGGGCCGAAGCAGGCCGCGGTATTCGCCCGTTCCGCCACGGTGGGCGGACAGCAGTTCCCGGTCCACTGGGGCGGCGATTGCTACGCCGATTACGAGTCCATGGCGGAAAGCCTGCGCGGCGGCTTGTCGCTGGGGCTGGGCGGCTTCGGCTTCTGGAGCCACGATATCGGCGGCTTTGAAAATACGGCGCCCGCGCACGTCTTCAAGCGCTGGCTGGCCTTCGGCCTGCTGTCGAGCCACAGCCGCCTGCACGGCAGCAGCTCCTATCGGGTGCCGTGGTCCTATGACGAGGAGGCGGTCGACGTCGCGCGCTTCTTCACCAAGCTCAAATGCAGGCTGATGCCGTATTTGTTCAGCGCCGCGGTTCAGGCCGCGGAGAGGGGCATTCCGTGCATGCGCGCCATGTTCCTGGAGTTCCCGGGAGACCCGGCCGTTGAAATGCTCGACCGCCAGTACATGCTCGGCGATTCGCTGCTCGTGGCGCCGGTATTCAGCGAAAGCGGCGAGGTGACGTATTACTTGCCGCACGGGCGCTGGACGCATCTCTTGACCGGCGAGACGGCGGATGGAGGGGCGTGGCGCAAGGAAACGTACGGCTTCCTGGGATTGCCGCTGTTTGTCCGCAGCAACTCCTTCGTGGCGCTTGGCACAAGCGACAGCCGTCCGGACTACGATTACGCGGCTGGCGCGGAGCTTCATCTCTACGAGCTGGAGAACGGCAAGGCGGCAGAGACCGCGCTGCACAGCATGGAGGGCGCCCGCGAGCTTGTAGTCCGCGCCAGCCGCGACGGAAACCGCATCGCCTTCACCGGCGCGGGCGTCGGCAAGCCTTTCTCCGTGAAGCTGCACGGCGCAGGGGAGATCGAAGCGGTCCAGGGCGAGGGGGCCGAATTGGCGGAAGGAGCCGTCAAGATCGCCGTCGGCCGGCATGAATTTTCTTTTACGGTCATTGTGAAAGCTTAGGGCCCGGGTGACAGCGGGGTTCATAACAGGAGGATAACAGCCCGGATTCAGCGCGAAGCTGACGCCGGGCTTGTTCCATCTGCAGGACAGGAGCGAGCGGCAGCCTATGCTATCCATTATCGTTCGGCTTGTGAATAACATGAGAATCCGGAATAAATTGATCGTTTCCTTTGTGATCGTCGTCTTCGTACCTGTGGCGATCGTCGGCGTTTTCCTGACGAGCGAGCTGCGGAAATTCGCTTTCGACAGCGCGCTGGAACAAGCTTGCCAAAATGTGGAGCGGGTCAAAAAGCGGGTAACCGAAACCATCAATGTGGCGGATGATTTGTCCTACCGGCTGTCCTACGATCAAAGGCTCAAAAATGTCGTTAACCGCCGATATGAGAGCGTTTACGACGTGTTCGTCGCTTACAGGGGATATCCCGATTTGCAGCAGGCGGTGCAGATGTACAAAGAAATTGCGAACATCCGCTTCTACAGCGATAACGAGACGATGCTGAACAACTGGCAGTTTATTCATCCCAGCCCGGAGATCGAGCAGGCGGATTGGTACATCAACGCCAGAAGCCGCATTGGCCTCATTCAATGGGACTATATCACCGATGAGCGGGATCAGCGGCAATACCTCAGTCTGATCAGGGGCGTCGATCTCGGGAGCAAGGACAACCGGGGGGTGCTGGTGATCAACGTGAATGCCGACATGCTGAACACGATTTTGACGCAGGAGGCGTTCGATACGTTCATCGTCGACGGCAAAAACCATATTGTCGCCTCCAATCTTCCGGAACTGTACGGAAAATCGCTGGCGGAAATTCAGGATGAGCGCGGCGTCATCTACAATCCGAAAGGGAGCTACGAATCGGTCATTAACAACAAGGCTTCCAAGGTGCTGATCGAACCGCTGAGCACGGAGCCGGGGGCGAACGGCCTGCGGATTATTTCCATCTTCGGCATCGAGAGCATTGTCCAGGAGGCCAATCGGATTAACCGGCTTGCCATGACCGTCATCCTCGTCAGCCTGCTGCTTGCGCTGCTGCTGATTTACGGCTTTTCGCACCTGATTTCCAACCGGCTGCTGCGGCTGAGCAAGCATATCACCAAGGTCGGCACGGGCAATCTCGGGGTCGCGATGGAGATCGACGGCAACGATGAGATCGGGCAGCTGGCGCGCCAATTCAATGCCATGGTCGCGAGCATTAACGAGCTGATGCGGAAGGTGCAGGAATCCAACCGGCAGAAGAGGCTGCTGGAGCAGAAGCAAAGCGAAATCAAGTTTAAAATGATGGCCAGCCAGATCAATCCCCACTTTCTGTTCAACGCGCTGGAGTCCATCCGAATGGAAGCCCATATCAAGGGCGAGGCCGAAATTGCCAGAGTCGTCCGCCTGCTCGGGAAGCTGATGCGCAGCAATTTGGAGGTAGGCAGTGGAATGACGACGATCCGGGAAGAGCTCGACATGGTGTTATGCTATCTCGATATTCAGAAGTTCCGCTACGAGGAGCGCCTCGCATTCGCGGTTCAGGCTGACGCCGAAGCTGCCGCGGTCCGAATCCCGCCGCTGATCATTCAACCGCTTGTGGAAAATGCGGTCATTCACGGGATGGACCAGAAGCAGGGCGGGACGACGGTCAGCGTCAAGGTAACTGCGGCGGACGGCAGCGTCCGGATATCCGTGGAAGACGACGGGGTCGGCATCGAACCGGGCAGGCTCGCGGCGATTCGCGCATTGTTGGAGGCCGAGGAAGAACAGGAAGGGGAGCGGGTCGGCCTCAAAAACGTGCATGTCAGGCTGCAGCTGACCTACGGCCGGGAAGCCGGCCTGCGCATCGAGAGCGAGCGGAACAGAGGAACCCGCATACATTTTTGCATACCGCTAAGGGGGATAAAGCGATGATCGACGTGCTGATCGTGGACGACGAGCCTAAATTGCGCGAAGGGCTGAAAAGCATCGTCCCGTGGAACGAGCTTGGCTACCGGGTTGCGGATACGGCCGCTAACGGACAGGAGGCGCTGGAGAAGCACCGGCTTCACAGGCCCGCTCTGATGCTGGTCGATATCCGCATGCCCGGGATGGACGGGCTGGCGCTGATCGAAGCGGTCCGGGCGGTGGATTCCCGCATTCATCTGCTGATTTTGAGCGGTTATGCCGAGTTCGACTACGCCCGCAAGGCGATCTCCCAGCGGGTTGACGGATATTTGCTGAAGCCGGTGGATGAAGCGGAGCTTGCCGGACATTTGGTCGCGATCAAGGAGGCGATCGAGCAGGAGTGGCTAAGGGACGTCGGGAGGAAGGCGGCGGAGGTGACCCGGGAGCTGCTGATCCAGTCGCTTCTAGCGGAGGAAGCGGCTATCGATGCGGCGATGCTGGAGCAAGCGGCCCGCCTGGGGCTGAACTGGGAGCGTTATCAAGTGCTGCTGATTGATGTCCTGGGGCAGGAATCGCCGGACGGGCCGGCGGCTGCGGACGGGCGGCTGAAGCGGGCGCTGGGCGAAGCGGTTGAGGAGCAGGGAGGCGGGGCGGTGTTTACGTACCGCTCCTATGTCGGCATGCTGCTGCCGCAGCCGCTCAGGACGGGATTCGCCTGCGCTGCGATGTACCGCCTTATCGAGAAGGCGGCGAAGCAGGCCGACACCGCCTTCCGGGCGGCGGCCGGCGAGCCGGTGCGCAGGCTGGAGGACATTGCGCTGTCGTGCCGCACCGCCGAGGACTTGCTGCGCAGCCGCTTCTTCTATCCGGAGGCGGAGCTGCTGTCGTCCTTCTCGGTCCGGTTCGCCAGCGATGCCGCTCACGCCGCGGAAGAAGAGCAAAGCTACTGCGCGGAGCGGTATATGAGGCAGCTCTACTATGCCGTAGATACGGCCAGCAAGGAGGCGCAGCGGAAGCTGATCCGCTCCGCCGCTTGCGCCATGGCGCGGGACGGTTATACGGAAGAGAGGATGAAGCAGGCGTTTGCGGAGCTTCTGGCAGCCATCTATCACAAGCTGGCGCTCCATGATGCGGAGCTTGGGGCTCGCGCCACCCATTATTCGGATCGCCTTGCAGCCATATACCGGCAGCGCACCGCCGAGCAGCTGTGCCGCCATTGCGCCTATTGCCTGGAGGAGCTGTCGCCAGCGGCCGGCAAGGGCGGACATGATCAGGACATGAAGCGGATTGTGGAGCTCATTCACCGAAACTACAGCGACAACCTGAAGCTGGAGACGCTCGCATCGGTGTTTAACTACAGCAGCGCCTATTTGGGCAAAATGTTTAAAAATGCGACAGGGGAATATTTCAACACCTATCTGGACAAGGTGAGAATCTCCAAAGCGAAGCAGCTGCTCAAGCAGGGCATGAAAGTGTACCAGGTCGCCGAGAAGGTAGGCTACGCCAATGTGGACTATTTTCACAGCAAGTTCAAAAAATATGTCGGCACCTCGCCGTCGCATTACCGCAAGGAGCCGCAGCCGTAGGCAATGTCTAATTTCTATATGATTTTTGGCGAAATCCTTCGGGTATTTCCCGCCTCCCGCTTCGTTTATGATCAAGATATCCGGGAAAGGAGGGGACTTTTTGAAAACGGTAACAGCCACGAGGAGCGAATCCCGGCCTGCCGCCATGCGCAAGAAAAGCTTCTGGACCATCTTCAAGGAGCAGAAAACATTGTACGCCATGTCGCTGCCCTTCATCGTCGTTGTGTTTATTTTTAACTATTTGCCGGTATGGGGATGGTTGATGGCATTCCAAAATTACAGGCCGGGAAAAGGGATTTTCGAGCAGCAATGGGTCGGTCTCGATCACTTCGTCGCCCTGTTCACGGACGAGAAGTTTTATCTGGTGCTGCGCAACACACTGGCGATGAGTCTGATGGGTCTGGTCGTCGGATTTACCGTTCCGATTGCATTCGCCGTGCTGCTGAACGAGCTGCGTGGAAGCGCATTCAGACGAACGGTTCAGACGGTTTCTTATCTCCCGCACTTCGTATCCTGGGTCGTCGTAGCGGGAATCGTCAGCAAAATGCTGTCCGTCGACGGAGGCGCTGTCAATCAATTGCTGATGGCGCTGGGCATCATCGATCAGCCGATCCAGTTCATGGCCCGGGGCAGCTGGTTCTGGTACATCGTCACAGGCTCGGACCTGTGGAAGGAGATGGGCTGGAACGCGATTATATACCTCGCGGCGATTGCGGGCATCGACCAGGAGCAGTTCGACGCCGCCAAGGTGGACGGCGCCAGCCGGCTCCAGCAGATTTGGCATATTACGCTGCCGAGCATTGCCCCGACCATCGCCATCCTGCTCATTATGTCGATCGGCCATCTGATCAGCATCGGCTTCGAGAAGCAGTTTCTGCTCGGCAATCCGCTGGTCGTCGATTATTCGGAGGTGCTCGATCTGTACGCGCTGAACTACGGCCTCGGCATGGGACGGTTCTCCTTCGGCACGGCGATCGGCATGTTCAACTCCATCGTAAGCATTATTTTGCTGCTGGCGGCTAACGGCCTGTTCAAAAAATTTACGAAGCATTCCATGATGTGAGGAGGCGGGAAGCGGCATGGCTCGCGCAAAAGCGGCATTCAAGCCCTCGCTCTCGGACCGGTTGTTCGATCTGGTCAACTATACCTTCATGACGCTCGTTATGATTGTTACTTTATACCCGTTCCTACATGTTCTGGCGATATCCTTGAACGACTCCGTGGATGCGGTGCGAGGGGGGATTCACATATGGCCGCGGGAATTCACCCTGGAAAACTACGCTCAGCTTCTCCAATACGAAAGCCTGCTGACCGGCGCCAAAATTAGCGTTCTCCGCACGGTAACGGGCACCTTTCTCGGTCTGCTGAGCGGAACGATGCTCGGTTATGTGCTCAGCCGCACGGATTTCCAGGGAAGGAAATTCATGTCCGTCTTTTTGGCCTTGACGATGTATTTCTCGGGCGGCTTGATTCCGGTATTTATTCTGATCCGCGACTTGAACATGATGAATTCCTTTTTGGTCTATATCATTCCCGGCATGGTCAGCGCGTTCAACGTGTTTGTGATCCGCTCTTATATCGACGGGCTGCCTTATTCGCTGCAGGAATCGGCGAAGCTGGACGGGGCGGGCGATTTTATGATCTATTACAAAATCATTGTGCCGCTGTGCAAGCCGGTGCTGGCGACCATCGCCCTGTTTGTGGCGGTCGGCCAATGGAACTCCTGGTTTGACACCTATTTGTATAACGGTCAGTCGCCTCATTTGACCACGCTTCAATTCGAGCTGATGAAGGTGCTTCAGAATACGCAGAGCCAGACCGGCAGCTTGGGATCGGGGCAGAACATCGCCGAAGTGGTGAAGCAGGTATCGCCTGAGTCGATCCGGATGGCCATTACGATGGTCGTTACGGTCCCCATCCTGCTCGTCTATCCGTTCCTGCAGCGCTATTTTGTGAAGGGGATGACGCTTGGAGCCGTCAAAAGCTAAAGCCGCGCCCTAAGCGATATGAACAGGGCCGGGCGTCGGTACACATCTCATTTGCCGAGGAGGTAAAAGCGATGAAACGCAAGAAAAGGATTTCGCTGCTGCGGTCTGTGTCGCTGCTGTCCGCGCTGGCGCTTGCCGCCTGCAGCGACGACGGCGGCGCCGGCCAGGGGCAAGGGAACTCGCAGGAGGTGATGACCATCTCGTTCTACAGCGCTGACCCGAGCCCGAACTGGAACAACATGCAGGATGCGGTCGGCAGGAAACTGACGGAAAAGACCGGCGTATCGGTCAAGGCCGAATTCGCCGTCGACAACTCCAACCAGAAGCTGCCGCTGATGGTAGCCAGCGGCGAATATCCGGATCTCGTGTTCGCCAAAGGCGATGCGAACCTGTTCGTGGATGCGGGTGCCTTTATCGACTTGACCGAGCTGATCGAGCAGCATGCGCCCAATCTGAAGAAGGTTTACGGCGAATATATGAACCGGTTGAAGTGGAGCAACGAGGACGAGGCGATCTATGTGCTGCCTACGCTGAATGCGGTTGGCCACGAGCCCTTCGATGCCGGCGGCACGTTCCAAATCCAGCACGAGGTGCTGAAGGAGCTGGGCTATCCGCAGCTCAAAACGGTCAAGGATTATGAAAATGCGCTGAAACAATACTATGAGAACCATCCTGTGATTGACGGCCAGCCGACCATCCCGCTCACGCTGAACGCGGACGGCTGGAGAATTATGATTTCCGTCACGAATCCGGCGTTTATCGCTACGGGAGCGTCGGATGACGGCGAATATTATATCGATCCGAAAACGTATGAAGCGAAGCTGCATTACAAGCGCCCCGAAGAAAAAGATTATTTCCGCTGGCTGAATCATATGAACGATATCGGCCTGCTGGATAAAGAAGCTTTCGTGCAAAAAACAGACCAATACGAAGCCAAAATTTCTTCAGGCCGCGTCCTCGGCCTCATCGACGCCGATTGGGGATTCGGCAACGCGACCAACGCGCTGCGGAAGGCCGGCAAGGAGAACCGCACCTATGCGCGATTCCCGATTCAGCTGGACGAAACGACGAAGGATGCCTCCTTCCAAAGCGCAGGTTACGCGGCCGGCTGGGGTGTAGGCATCACCACATCGGCGAAGGACCCGGTTCGCATCATCCGCTTCCTGGATTATTTGGCTTCCGAGGAAGGGCAAATTTTGAACAACTGGGGAATCGAAGGCGAGCACTACCATGTCGTGGATGGCAAACGTGTCATTCCGGAGGACATTCAGGAGCGGAAAATCAACGACAGCGCCAACTTTACCAAGGAAACGGGCATCGGGCTCTATTACAGCTTGTCGGCGCGCTACGGCGACGGCGTAAAGGATTCGACCGGCAACTATTTTACAACGAACTACCCTGAGCAGATCAAGGAAAATTACACGCCGTCGGCGAAAGCGACGCTCAAGGCGTACGGCGTGGAAATGTGGAAAGATTTGTGGCCGAAAGCCGATCAATTCGAAGAAAAGCCGTGGGGCGCCGCGTACAACATCCCGGTGCCGGCCGATTCGAACGTCAATATTACGTACAAGAAAGTGGAGGAAATTACCCGCAAGCGCATTCCGGAAATCATCCTTGCGGACCCGGCGAAGTTCGACCAGCTCTACGACCGTTTTATTCAAGAGCTGAACGAGGCGGGCGCGGAGAAGATGGAGCAGGAATACTCGGAGATCGTCCGCCAGCGCGTGAAGCTGTGGAACGGCTGAGCATAGGATGCTGCGTAAGGCTCCCCGGCGACAGCGCTCCCGGACGCCGGGGAGCGGGAACGCGCGTTCTAAAGCGGCGAGCGATGCCGGCGTTCAACGAGGTTCACCGCGCCGCCGCGCAAACGGTATTCGCTATTCGCTATCCTTCCTTGCCGTGCAGCTTGCGGAATTCCTTGGGCGAGATGCCCTCCAGCTTCTTGAATACGAGACTGAAATATTTTTCGTTCTTGAACCCGACCATTTCCGCGACGGCCGCCATTTTCAGGCCGGGATTTTGCAGCAGTATTTTCGCCCTGGATATGCGGATGCGGTTGATATATTCCGGAATGTTCGTTTGGTGCCGCTGCTTGAACTTGCGGGAAATGTATTCCCGGCTTATGTGAAACCGGTTGGCGATGTCATACAGCGTCAATTCGTTCTGATAGTTCTGCTCAATATATACGGTGATGTCGTGAATCAGGTCCTGGCCGGTCTGCTTCAGGGACTGCAGCGCGTCAGCCAGGCGCCGGGCCGATGCTTCCCAATACTGCTGCCACTCGGCGTAAGAGAACATATATTTGTCCGGGCTGGGCCGCTGGATGGCCGCGCTTCCCGCTTTATGCGCCTTTAACAAGGCTTCCGGGGAAGGGTGGGCCGCCTCGTGAATAATGAGAATGAAGCAGCGCTCGATATCCCGGTCCCAGCGGTCCAGCAGCTCCGGAGTGACGGCGCCGCTTTGGCGTATGGCCGCGACCCACTCGCCGACCGCCTCTGCGATAAGATTCGGCTGGCCGCTGAGGATGGCGAGCTTCCACTTGTCCTCATATTGGTTAAACTGCACTCCCCCGCTTTCGCTTCTCCCCGCTTCGCCGTCATGGATGAAATGATTAAGCACGGTCAAATCGCGCGTCCTCAGGCAGGCCACGCTTTGCGCGAACAGCTCCGGCATGTCCGCAGGGTAGCGGCCGGCCCGGCTGATTCCGAAGTGCATGTATCGCCCCAGCGTCTGATGGATGCCGCCGTTGATCTCCTGCAGACGGACCGGCAGCTTGTCCGGCTGCTGCCAGACGAGAATAACGATCTTGTGCAGAGCGCCAAAATACCGGAATGCAACGCCGCAGCGGTCCCTCTGCAAAAATTCGTTGCAGATGTTCAGAAGCGCGAACATCAGCAAATCCAGATGATGGCCGAACCGTTCGTGCAGTCCCGAATCCGCCGGATCGATCTGCAGCACGGCCAGCCGGATTTCGCCGGTCTGCTCCGGAACGATCCGTTCATCCCTCAATCGCCTTGCGGCCTGGGAACGGGCGCCGGGGTCGTCGATCAGGCTGGTGAGCAGCTTCTGCGAATAGACCGGGCGATACTCGTTCACCTGGACATGCTGCTGCCGGGAGGCGGCGCGCTCCCGCTCTTCCGCCTGCCAGGCGGCGGCCGCCTTGCCGACCGCCTGATTGATGACGGCCTCGTCGATCGGCTTCAGAATGTAATCGGTGCCGCTGTACCAGATCGTATTGCGCACAAATTCGAAGTCGTCATGCCCGCTGATCACAATAAATTTGATGCCGGGATGATGGTCGTGAATCCACTGCATCAAGTCCAGGCCGTTTTTCAAGGGCATCAGCATATCCATCAGCACCAGGTGCGGCGGGTCCTGCCGGATCAGCTCGATCGCCTCCATTCCGTTGGCCGCTTCCCGGATATCGGTGATGCCGTGTTCTTCCCAATGGACGAGCAGCCTGACCGCTTTGCGGACCCGGCTCTCGTCATCAACGATCAACGCCTTCATCTGGTTCACCTTCCACATTGATGGTCAGCATAACACGGAAGCCGTGCGGCTGAATGTTGTCCATGCTGAAATTGGACTTGCCCCGGTAGTAGAGCTTTAGCCGGGTCATAATATTGACGAGCCCGATCCCGCTTCCGAAGGGCTGCTCGTCCTCGGCCGATGCCGGAAGCGGCTCCTGCTCCGGCTGCTCCATCCGGAGCATATGCTCCTTGAGTGCAGCAAGCTTGTCTTCCGGCATGCCGCTGCCGTTGTCCTCGACGATAATCTGGATAATGTCCGCGGATACGCGCCGGCTGCGGATCGAGAGATAATTGTCTTCCGCCAGCGGATTCATTCCGTGCTTGAAGTAGTTTTCAACCAGCGGATGAATGAGCATTTTCGGGATGGCCACGGGCAAAGTCGACTCATCCACATCGTAGCGGAAGTCAAACTGATTCTCAAATCTTTCTTTTTGCAACTCTATATAATCCTTGATATGGTCCAGCTCGGCAGCCAGCGGCACCGGCTTGCCCGTATTGTACATGCTGTAGCGCATCATCCGGGCCAGGGCGGAGATCAGCGAATAAATCCGCTTCATATTGTGCTCGAGCGCCAGCGTCCCGATCGTCTGCAGCGCATTGTTCATGAAGTGCGGATTGACCTGGGCCTGCAGGGCGCGAAGCTGATTGGTCCGGCTTGCGAGCTTCAGCTTGTATTCCCGCAAAATCAGATTGTTGATCGTATCCATCATGCTGCCGAACCGGCGGTGCAATATGCCGATCTCGTCCTTGCGCTCCGAGGAGATGTCCACGGTCATGCGCCCGCTTTTGACCTGGCTCATCAGCCCGACAAGCTCCCGGATCGGCGCCGTAATGTGAATGGATATCCAGACGGTGGCGGCGATGATGACCAGCAAGGATACCGCCAATAACAAAATATTGATAAACGCCGCTTTTTCCGCGCTGCCGAGCAGGTAGGAGGAAGGGATTTCTTTCACCATCGTCCAATGGCTGATCGCTGTGTGAATCGTATTGTACAGGTAAATGTTGCCGCCTTGTTCAAAATGCCCCGACGCTTCGCCGGACTCCTTGATGCGGCTGTACCAGTCCTCCTGGATAGGCTGGCCGATCAGGCGGTCGTCTCCGGCAAACATCACATGCCCTTCCTCGCCCAAAATATAGAGACGCTCGTGCTCGGGCTGGAACAGCTGGTTGCCGATCCGGCTGAAAAAAGTCAGGTCCAGATCGATCGCCAGCAGACCGAGCCGTTCGGCGTCGGGCACGCGCTGAATGGCCCTGTACAGCGTAAAGACCTTCCGGTCGCTCTGGTACGGATACGCCAGCTGGAAGCCGTAGGTGTGCACGGGATGCGGAGGCTGGATATAGAGTGCCCGCTCCCCGAGGTCGGGGATTTCATGGTAAAGCTCGACATCGCTTGTGCGGCGGGCGATATCCTGCGCGAACAGGGTGGCCTCCATCTGGCCGTCCACGTACAGATAGACCTGCCTGGTCCCGCTCATGGCGTGATGGATGGACTGCAAGGTGGCCGATTGCCTGCCGCTGGCATTAATATTTTGGTGGCTGTAATGCAGGCTGCGGAAAAATTCCGGGTCCGAGTATACGGTCAGCGAATTGCGGTTCAGCTCCTCCAGATCGTTCTCCAGGTTGACCCGTCCCTGATAGAGGAGGTTCATATTTTCGACCACCGCACGCTCCTTCACGGAATTCGTTGTGATCCTATAGCTGATGATCATCGAGAACGTGGTAGGTACGATGGCAGCCAAGATCATTAAAGCCATCAATTTGGTGCGTATGCTGTTCCAATTTAGCAACCGTTTCACCCGCCGATCAATTTTCTATACCATTTCGTTCACATCCGATGGTAGTCCCCAGTCTCTAATATTAGCATAATGGAACTATCCTGATCATTGGTGATGATCGCAAGCAATGTCTGGCAACCGGGGATGACGGCCGATGACGGAACGGCTCGACGATCATCGGCGGCTGCGAGAGAAATAATGGAGAATGGAGGGGATCGGGTGAATAGAAGAAGAGCGTCTTCTTTGCTGCAGCAAACGGTTTATGTCGGTCCCGCTCTGCTGTTTTTCGCCGTTACGATCATCGTTCCTTTTGCGATGGGGATGTACTACTCCTTTACCGACTGGAACGGCGTATCGGGCACGGTGACATGGGTCGGGCTCGACAATTTCAAGCGGATTTTCACGGATGACCGCGCTTTCGCGGATTCCTTCTGGTTCACGGCCCGGTTTACGGCGGTCGGCGTCGTGTTAACGAACCTGGTCGGCTTTTTCCTGGCTTATTTCCTGACCAAAAATATTAAGGGGCGCAACTGGCTGCGGACGATCTTCTTTATGCCGAACGTGATCGGCGGCCTGCTGCTCGGATTTATTTTTCAGTTTATTTTTATCAAAGGCTTCGCCACCTTGGGCGAGGTGACGGGGCTTGCCTTCTTCCAGCTGCCCTGGCTGGGGGACGAGATCACCGGCTTCTGGGCTATCATTCTCGTCTTTGTGTGGCATTCCTCGGGCTATTTGATGGTGATTTATATCGCCTCGATCAACAATGTGTCGAAGGAAGTGCTGGAGGCTGCCGAGATCGACGGAGCGAGCCGTTTTCAAATGCTTACAAGCATCATTGTACCTCTGATCATGCCGGCGGTAACGATCTGTCTGTTCCTGGCCATTTCCTGGTCGTTCAAAATGTTCGACCTGAATCTGTCGCTGACCAAAGGCGGGCCCTTCCGTTCGACGGAATCGCTGGCGATGAACGTATACAACGAGGCTTTCCTGAACAACCGGTACGGGCTCGGCACGGCCAAGGCGCTCATCTTCTTCGTCGTCGTATCGATCATCACGCTTATTCAGGTTCGTCTGACGAAGAACAAGGAGGTCGAAGCTTAAATGGCTAAAGTCAAAGCTAAAGCCAAAGCCTCCGCATCGGCTGCGGCCGTCGTCATGCAGGCGGTCATCGTCGCAGTGGCGCTGCTGTTCCTGTCGCCTTTTTACTTCCTGCTGGTCAACTCGCTTAAGACGCTCGGCGATATTATGGTGAACGCAGCCGACTGGCCGAGCCGGTTCAACTGGAGCAACTACGCCAGGGCATGGGAGATGACGCGATTCCCTGAAGCCTTCACCAATTCCTTGATCGTTACGGTCGTCAGCAATCTGCTGATCGCCCTGCTCAGCGCGATGGCCGCTTACCGGCTGGTGCGGGCGGATACGCGCTTCAACCGGATCGTGTTCATGATGATGGTCTCGGCCATGGTCATCCCGTTCCAGTCGATTATGATCCCGCTGCTCAAGGTGATCAACGGGCTCGGCATCAACAACAGCATGGCCGGTCTGATTCTCGCCTATATGGGGCTCGGCATCCCGCTGTCGGTGTTTCTCTTCCACGGCTTTGTCAAATCGATCCCGATGGAGATCGAAGAAGCGGCTACGGTGGACGGCGCAAGCTCCTTCGGCGTATTTACGAGAATTATCCTGCCCATGCTAAGGCCGATGATGGTCACCGTCATCATCCTGAACTGCCTGTGGATCTGGAACGACTATTTGCTGCCGTCGCTGATTTTGCAAAGTCCCGAGCTGCGGACGATTCCGCTGGCGACGTTCGCTTTCTTCGGGCAGTATTCCAAACAGTGGGACCTGGCGCTGCCGGCGCTCGTGCTCGGCATATTGCCGATCATCATCTTCTTCCTGTGTTTGCAGCGCTATATTGTCGAGGGCGTGGCGGCCGGGTCCGTCAAAGGTTGATACCGAGGATGTTATGAAACATCATAATAAATCATCAGGTTAAGGGGGCAACGACATGAACAACAAGAACAAATGGAAGCTATCGCTCATCGCGCCGCTGGCGGCTTCGCTTGCGCTGGCCGGATGCGGAGACAAGCCGGAGGCAGGAAACGGCGCAAGCAGCCCGGATTCGGGCGAAGTGAAGACCGTCACCATCTTCCAGTTCAAAACGGAAATCGTCGACGGCCTGAACGAGCTGAAGGTAGCCTTTGAGAAGGAGCATCCGGGCATCAAGCTGGATATTCAGACTGTGGGCGGGGGCGCTGACTACGGCGCCGCTTTGAAGACGAAATTCGCCTCCGGCGATGCGCCCGATATTTTCTCCAACGGCGGATATGCGGAGATGGAAATGTGGTTCGACCGGCTTGAGGATTTGTCCGATCAGCCGTGGGTAGCCGATCTGGTGGACATGGCCAAAAAGCCGATGACCAAGGACGGCAAAGTGTACGGCATGCCGATGAACCTCGAAGGCTGGGGCTACATTTATAACAAAGACCTGTTCGCGCAAGCGGGCATTACGGAGCTGCCCAAAACGTATTCCCAGCTGGAGGAAGCAGCGAAAAAGCTGGAGGCGATCGGCGTCACGCCGTTTGCCAACGCCTATCAGGAATGGTGGCTGCTCGGCAACCAGGGCATCAACCCGGCGTTCGCGCTGCAGGACGATCCCGACGCCTTTATTAAAGGCTTGAATGAAGGAACGGCGACGTTTGTCGGCAACAAATATTTTGAAGAATGGGCGAAGCTGATGAAGCTGACGCTGGATCACGGCAACAAAAACCCGCTGACCACCGACTACAACACGGGAATTTCCTTGCTGGCGACGGGAAAAGCGGCGATGATGCAAAACGGCAACTGGGCCCAGACGGAGATCGACGCCATCAATCCGGATCTGAACCTTGGCTTCCTGCCGATGCCGCTTGGCGACAATGCGGAGGAGAACGACAAGCTGAACGTAGGCGTGCCGTCAAACCTCGTCGTCCACAAAGATTCGCCGGTGAAGGAAGAGGCCAAAGTTTTCCTGAACTGGTTCGTCACCTCGGATATCGGGAAAGAGTATATCGTGAAAAAATTCAAGTTTATCCCGGCCTTGACATCGATCGAATCGACGCCGGAGGATATGGGCGACCTGGGCGCTTCCGTCAGCGAGTTTGTCAAAGTCGGCAAAGTGCTGGAGAAGCATTCCGCCAAGTTCCCAGACGGCGTGGCGCAGGAATTCGCCGGCTCGATGCAGGCGTACTTCGCGGGCAAATCCGACGTCAAGAAAATGCTTGAAGATATGCAGGCCTCCTGGGACAGCCTGAAAAAATAACGGCTCATTCCCGGTCTGCGCAGTGAACAAGGCGCGCTGTCTCCTGCTTGAAAAGCGTCGGAGATCAGCGCGCCTTGCCGTTACGTGGCCTCAAAGCTGCGGGCGTCATCGCCAAGATGGATCGAAAAGCGCCGGAGATCAGCGCGCCTTGCCGTTACGTGGCCTCAAAACTGCGGGTGTCATCGCCAAGATCGCTCGAAAAGCGCCGGAGAGTCCGCCTGTTCGCCGGTGCAACGCGGCCCGCGCGTCGGTAAATGCCGGGGATCGCCCTGAATCGCTCTGGGTCGCTGTAGCTGGCGAAGCTCATTGAAGCGGCTGCGAGCGTGCATGAGCAGCTAAATTTCAGCAAGCGGAGTTGGCGGCCGATGGCCGAAGGATTCGATCGTTATCAGCGTCTATTTGGATGGAGGAATCGAGATGATTAACGGGAAACTTCCTAAAATATGGTATGGCGGAGATTATAACCCGGAGCAGTGGGACAAGGCAACGATGGAGGAAGATATGCGGATGTTCAAGCTGGCCGGCATCGATGTGGCGACGGTCAACGTATTCTCCTGGGCGAAAATCCAGCGGGACGAGGAGAGCTACGATTTCGCCTGGCTGGATGATATTTTAAGCCGGCTGGCCGAGGAGAACATGTTCGTCTGTCTGGCAACGGGCACCGGCGCGCATCCGGCCTGGATGGCCCGCAAATACCCCGATGTGCTCCGCGTCGACTACGAGGGACGCAAGCGCAAATTCGGCGGGCGCCACAATTCCTGTCCGAACAGCCCGACGTACCGAAAATACGCTCGACTCTTGGCCGGCAAGCTGGCGGAGCGCTACAAGGATTATCCGCAGCTCGCGGCGTGGCATGTGTCTAATGAATATGGAGGCTACTGCTATTGCGACAACTGCGAGCGGCAGTTCCGGGTGTGGCTGAGGCGGCGCTACGGCACGCTGGAGAAGCTGAATGCCGCCTGGAACACGGCCTTCTGGAGCCATACCTTCTACGATTGGGAGGAGATCGTGGCTCCGAACGCCTTGAGCGAGGAATGGAACGGCAATCGCACCAATTTTCAGGGCATCTCGCTGGATTACCGCCGCTTTCAATCGGACAGCCTGCTGGAATGCTACAAGCTGGAGCGGGATGAGATCAAGAAGCATGCGCCGGGCATTCCGGTAACGACGAATCTGATGGGCTTCTATCCGCAGCTGGATTATTTCAAATGGGCCCGGGAGATGGACGTTGTCTCCTGGGACAACTATCCCGCCATGGATACGCCGGTCAGCTTCACGGCGATGGCTCATGATTTGATGCGCGGCCTCAAGCACGGACAGCCGTTCATGCTGATGGAGCAGACGCCGAGCGTGCAGAACTGGCAGCCCTACAATGCGGCGAAGCGTCCGGGCGTGATGAGGCTGTGGAGCTATCAGGCGGTGGCGCGCGGTGCGGATACGGTCATGTTCTTCCAGCTGCGCCGCTCCGTCGGCGCCTGCGAGAAGTTTCACGGCGCCGTCATCGAGCATGCGGGCCATGAGTTTACCCGGGTCTTCCGCGAGTGCGCCGAGCTCGGCAAGGAGCTGCAGCAGCTGGGCGGCCGGCTGCTGGATTCCCGCTCCAGGGCCCGGGCGGCGGTTATGTACGATTGGGAAAACCGCTGGGGAGTGGAATTGTCAAGCGGGCCGTCCATCGCTCTGAATTATGTCGATGAAGTGCATAAATATTACGACGCCTTGTATCAATTGAACATTCAGACCGACGTCATCGGCGTCGAGGAAGATTTGAGCCGGTACAAGGTTGTTGTGGCGCCGGTGATGTACATGCTGAAGCCGGGCTTCGCGCAGCGGGTAGAGCGGTTCGTGGCCCAGGGGGGAACGTTCGTGACCACCTTCTTCAGCGGCATCGTGAACGAGAACGATCTGGTTACGCTCGGAGGCTACCCGGGCGAGCTGCGCAAGGTGCTGGGCATCTGGGCGGAGGAGATCGATGCGCTTCTGCCGGGCCAGCATAACGAGATCGTGATGAAGGAGAATTGGGGCCCCCTGCACGGGAGCTATCCTTGCGGAATACTGTGCGACATCATCCATGCGGAAACGGCAGAGGTTCTCGCCGAATACGGCGCCGATTACTACGAGGGGAGTCCCGTGCTGACAAGGAACCGCTTCGGCCAGGGGCGGGCCTATTATGTGGCCAGCAGTCCGGACGCCGCGTTTCTTCAAGGCTTTCTCGCCAATGTGTGCGAGGAGCAGGGGGTGGAGCCGCTGCTGAATGCGCCCGCCGGGATCGAGACCGCGGAGCGCGTGAAGGACGGCAGCTCCTTCCTGTTTGTGTTAAACCACAATGCCGACGAAACGGCGGTGGATATCGGTCCCCGGCAGCGGGATCTCCTTACTGGCCGGGACGTGTCCGGGAAGGTCAAGATTCCCGGGCGGGGCGTAATGATTTTGGCCCGGGCGGCCGACCCGGAGTGATTGGCGAGGGAAGACGGCTTAGGATCCCCGGTTGATTGCCGGCGCCGGGCCTCGGAGGTCAACGGGCGCTATGCCCGCTGTGCGCTTTCGAGCGATGCTGCGGCCCCCAATTCGAGCCGGACCTGGTCCCGCAGGCTCCCATCGGCGGATCGAAACAGGAGCCACAGGCATCCCGCCGGATACGAGACGGCTTCCGCGGGGAGAGGGCCTATGCCGAGCGATTCCCGTCATCGGTCGTCACCTGCGGTGCCTGAAAATTCGCCGGAGGATTCCGTCCAATTTTTCAAGATAGACGCCCATGCCGCTCGCGCAGCACCATCAGAAGATGAAAATGAGCTGCGGGCCCGGGGCTATTTTCAAGATAGACGCCCATGCCGCTCGCGCAGCACCATCAGAAGATGAAAATGGGGCGCGGGCCCGGCGCTATTTTCAAGATAGCAAATGTTGTATTTTGTACAACAAAAACGGGGGAATAACCCCTCTTTGCGGCTCAATGTTGCACTTTGTGCAACATTTTGAGCGATGTTTCCGGGTTTGGGGCCAATTTCGCCCAAATTGTTGCACGAAATACAACATTACCCTTCTTCTGGTGCGAAGAGGCCGGAAAATGTTGTATTTTTTGCAGGATTCGTCGCCTTATGCACCTGGGAAGGGGCCGCGCTAATGCGAAGTTCAGGGGTCGCTGCTTGAGTATCGGTCGCAGCAAAGTATAGATTTGTACGAAAACCTTGCCCAAAGCAAGGTTTTTCTTAAATTTAGAAGCGCAGTACAAGAGCGGGCTTGCAATGATGATGGATAATATTCCTTTTCATTAAATATAATCCATAAAATGGTGTAAAGTGACGGAGCGATGCTGCATTGTGTCCATTCCGTGCAATATTTTGGGCGGTATGCTGCAAAGTTTATGTCGTCGGATGCTGTGGAGCCAAAATGTGCTGTGCGAAAGGCATGATCCCCTCTCTTTTCGCCGAAATCAAAGGGGAAATGTGGTATTTATTGCGCCGCGCCGCCAAGCAATCGATCTTTCCTTTTCAAAGGACGCTGAAAGGGGCGGAGATGAGCTAATAGGGCTATGCATTCCTTGCTTTTTGCGATATGATAGGGTCTAACGAAGAACAGCGGTTCGATTTGGGGAGAGAAACGATGAATTTTACGAAAATGCAGGGCCTTGGCAACGATTTTATCGTCTTTGCGGGGGATACGGAGCTTCCTGCGAACGCGTCCGACCTTGCGCTGAAGCTGTGCGACCGCCATTTCGGGATCGGCGCCGACGGGCTCGTTTATTTGCTGCCTTCACAGAAGGCCGACTATATGATGCGCATTATCAATTCCGACGGCACGGAAGCGGAGCAGTGCGGCAACGCCATCCGTTGTGCCGCCAAATATATATATGACCACGGGATGGTCGATCCGTCGCGGACCGAGCTGCGGATCGAGACGATCGGAGCGGGGCCGCAGCAGGTGCAGCTGACCGTAGACGGCGGCGCTGTGCGCGCGGTTCGCGTCGATATGGGCGAGCCGGTGCTCGACGGCCTGTCCGTGCCGACGACGATCGCCAAGGAGCGCGTTGTCGATCAGCCGATTCAGGTGGACGGCCGCGAATTCCGGTTTACGGCCGTGTCGATGGGCAATCCGCACTGCGTCATTTTCGTGGAGGACGCCGCCGAAATCGACCTGCACGTCTGGGGGCCGAAGCTGGAGAACCATCCGACGTTTCCGCGGCGCGTCAACGTCGAGTTCGCTACCGTCCGCGGCCGCGGGCATGCCGACATGCGCGTCTGGGAGCGGGGAGTCGGCCCGACGCTGGCCTGCGGGACAGGCGCCTGCGCGACGCTGGTCGCCTCCGTGCTGAACGGCAAGACGGAGCGGGCGGCGACGATTTCGCTGCCGGGCGGCGACTTGTTCATCGAGTGGGACGAGCGCGATAACAGAGTGTATATGACAGGACCGGCGGAAATCGTGTTTAAAGGCACGTTATAATGTTTATCATGGGAAGGTAGGGGACGTTTCCGTGAAACCGGATTTGAGAGAAATATTGAAAGGCCGCGTGCTGGTAGGCGACGGCGCGATGGGGACCTACTTGTACCAGATGGGCTTTCCCGTAGGCATTTCCTACGAGGAATTGAATTTGCTGAAGCCGGAGGTCATCGCCGACGTGCATCGGCGGTATTACGACGCGGGAGCGCGGCTGATCGAGACGAACACGTTCTCGGCCAACCGCGAGAAGCTGTCCAAATACGGGCTGGAGCAGGAGGTCGAGGCGATCAACCGCGCCGGCGTCGAGCTGGCCCGCAAGGCGGTCGGCGACGACGCTTACGTCGTCGGCTCGATCGGTTCGATCCGCGCGGGCAAGCGAAAAAATGTACGCACGGCCAAGGTCGAGGAAGATCTTAGACAGCAGATCGAGGTGCTGCTCGATACGCCGGTGGACGGCCTGCTGCTCGAGTCGTTCTACGATTTGGAGGAGCTGCTGATCGCGCTCAAGACGATTCGCCAACTCAGCGCCATTCCGGTCATTTGCCAGTTCGCAAGCGAAGGAACGGGCAATACGCAGGACGGCGTTCCCTTGGAAGAGGCGTTCCGCAGGCTGATGGATCACGGCGCGGACATCGTGGGCTTCAACTGCCGCAGCGGCCCGAACGCGCTGCTGCGCTCGCTGGAGAAGGTTGCCGGCATGGAAGGCGCGCCGCCGTTCTCGATTTTCCCGAACGCCGGCATTCCCGATTATGTGGACGGCAGATATACGTATGCTGCCACGCCGGAATATTTTGCCGAGACGGCGCGCAAATTCGCCGATCTCGGGGCGCGGATCATCGGCGGCTGCTGCGGGACGACGCCGGAGCATATCGAGGCGATGGCCCGCTCCCTGGCCGGCTATACTCCTCGCGAGGGGGGCGCGGCCGCGGACGGAGCGGAAGCGGGAGCCGACGCGCCGACGGAGCCGGGCATTGCGCTTGTGCGCCAGCAGGAGGCGCCGGCGGCGCCTGCCGAGCCGACGATCGTCGATCTCGTCAAGCGGCGCCATACGGTCATCGTCGAGCTGGACCCGCCGCGCGATCTCGATATCGCCAAGTTCATGCAGGGGGCCAAAGCGCTCAAGGAAGCGCACGCCGACGCGCTGACGATGGCTGACAACTCCTTGGCCGTTACGCGCATGAGCAATCTGGCGCTGGGCAGTCTCGTCAAGGAGAAGATCGGGATTCGCCCGCTCGTTCATATCGCTTGCCGCGACCGCAACATGATCGGAACGCAGTCGCATATGATGGGGCTGCATGCGCTCGGCATCGACCATGTGCTGGCCGTCACCGGCGATCCGGCCCGGTTCGGCGATCTGCCCGGTTCGAGCTCGGTCTACGACCTGACGTCCTTCGAAATCATCCGCATGATCAAGCAGCTGAACGAAGGCGTCGCGTTCTCGGGCAAGCCGCTCAAGAAGAAGGCGGGCTTCATCGTCGGGGCTGCGTTCAACCCCAACGTCAAATATTTGGACAAAGCGGTGCAGCGGCTCGAGCGCAAGATCGGGGCCGGCGCGGATTACATCATGACCCAGCCGATCTACGATGCGGAGATGTTTGGCAAGCTGCGCGAAGCGACCCGGCATCTGGATATCCCGATCTTCGTGGGCATCATGCCGCTGGCGAGCGGCAACAACGCCGAATATTTGCACAACGAGGTGCCGGGGATTCAGCTGTCCGACGACGTCCGCCAGCGCATGGCGGGGCTCAGCGGGCCGGAAGGCCGCTCCATGGGCGTGCAGATCGCCAAGGAGCTGCTGGATGCGGCGATGGAGCATTTTAACGGCATTTATTTGATGACCCCGTTCCTTGCGTACGAGATGACCGTGGAGCTGACCCGCTACGTCTGGGAAAAGGCTGGACGCAGTGACATTCCCCTTGTACCGGCAAGGAAAATCAATTAAAATAGGTTAATGGATGTGAATGCCATGTTGCGAAGCATGACCGGTTTCGGACAAGCAGCCCGCACCGTAGCAGGCATGGCGCTGCATATCGATCTGAAATCGGTCAATCACCGGTATTGCGAGGTGGTCGTTCGGCTGCCGAGGGAGCTGGCAAGCTACGAGGACCTGCTGAGGAAAGCGGTGATGCAGCGCATCAAGCGCGGACGTCTGGACCTTTTCTTGTCGGTCGAGCGGGAGAAGGAGGCCGAGCAGGCTGTCGGCATCGACTGGCGGCTGGCCGACGCATACGTGGAAGCGGCTGCGAAGCTCAAGGAGCGCTACGGGCTGGAGGATGCGCTGACGCCTCGCGATTTGCTGGAGCTTCCGGGTGTGGCTGCCGTTCGGGAGGCGCCGGAGGCGCCCGCGGAGGAGATCGAACGGGCGCTGCTGGACTGCGTGAACGATGCGCTTGACCAGCTTGCCAGCATGCGGGAGAAGGAAGGCGCCAATCTGCAGAACGATCTAGAGTCCAGGCTCGCTTCATTGGAATCGTATCGCCTGGCAGCGGCGCAGCTGGCGGGCAGAGCCGTCCGGGAATACGGAGAGAAGCTGAAGGCCCGGGTGCGCGAGCTGCTGCAGACGGATCCGGACGAAGCAAGGCTGGCTATGGAAATCGCTTTGTTCGCGGACCGCGCCAATATCGACGAAGAATTAACAAGGCTGCACAGCCATTCGATCCAGTTCGGAGAGCTGCTGCGCGCCAGGGAGCCGGTCGGACGCAAGCTTGATTTTCTTGTGCAAGAGATGAATCGGGAAGTGAACACGATCGGCTCGAAGGCGAACTTGTCGGAGCTCACGGCGCTTGTCGTCGATATGAAGGCAGAGCTGGAGAAAATGAGAGAGCAGATTCAAAATATCGAATAGTTTTATTTTGACAAGACTTTCTTTAATCTCCTCTTTCGTTGAAGAAAGATATCAGGGGGAACCAACATGGCGATCAAATTAATCAATATCGGTTTCGGCAACATCGTATCCGCCAACCGCATCATTTCGATCGTAAGCCCGGAGTCGGCCCCGATCAAGCGGATCATTCAGGAAGCGAGAGACCGCCACATGCTGATTGATGCGACCTACGGACGCCGAACCCGCGCCGTGATCATCACGGACAGCGATCATGTGATCTTGTCCGCCGTACAGCCAGAGACCGTAGCACACCGATTATCCAACAAGGACGATGATCATGACGAGTAATCAATACGTTTCCCCTGCGGAGAGAGGGATTCTGATTGTGCTCTCCGGCCCGTCCGGAGTAGGCAAAGGCACCGTATGCAAAGCGCTGCGCGGCAAGGCGCCGGAGCTTGTATATTCGGTATCGGCGACCACCCGCTCGCCCCGGGAAGGGGAAGTGGACGGGGTCAACTATTTTTTTAAAACGAGAGAGCAGTTCCAGCGGCTGATCGATGAGGATCAGATGCTGGAGTGGGCCGAATACGTCGGCAATCTCTACGGCACGCCCCGCAAATTCGTAGAAGATACGCTGGCCGAGGGCAAAGACATCATCTTGGAAATCGAAGTGCAGGGCGCTCTCAAGGTACGCCAGAAATTCCCCGAGGGAGTGTTTATTTTCCTGCTGCCGCCGTCCATGAATGAGCTGCAGAACCGGATTGAAGGTCGCGGCACCGAATCCGAGGAATCCATTCGCAGCCGGATGTCCGTTGCCATGGAGGAAATCCGCTTGATGGAGCACTACGATTACGCCATCGTCAACGATCAGGTTGACTTGGCGTGCTCGCGGATTCAAGCGATCATCGCAGCGGAGCACTGCCGCAAGGATCGCATGGTGAACAAAATCAAACATTGGATGGCCGAGGTGAAGTGACGTGTTGTATCCTTCCATTGACCGTTTGCTCGATAAAGTCGACAGCAAATATTCGCTGGTGGTGGCTGCCGCCAAGCGGGCGCGCATGCTGCGCGACGGCGCCAAGACCGAAGTGAAGCAGCAGAAATCGCACAAGTTCGTCGGGCTCTCGCTCGAGGAAATTTACGAGGGACAAATCTCCTACGAGAAGCTGCAGTCAAAAGAAACGCTCAAGTAAAAAACAACCCTTTGCGGTTGTTATTTTTTTTCAAAGCTTTGATGCTGATTATTGGCCGAAGGACTCGTCTTTAATGATCAGGGAGACGCCTATGACGAACGATTTCTTTCGTCGTCGGTCGTCGCCTTCGGTGTTGAAAATTTGTCGGCGTATACCGCCACGTGAAGTTCGAACGAGAACGTGAAGTGTCTCTTCATGCTCGCTGGCCTAGGGGGGCTGTTTTGCCGGGCAAACCTTAAGCTAACGCTAGCCAGAGAGCTTATTTCCCTCGAAACGCTCGATTTGGCTCTAACGCAAGTGAGCAGCCTTACTTCGGCATTTTGGGCTACCCGATTCAGCGTTTCTGACCAAATAGCGTTACTACGTTTCGTTACATTTTAAAAAAGGTACAATTCAGCAAAATAGCTTTTGTCATCAGCGTTAGAGGTTCGGAAGTTAGAGGTTCGGAAGCTTCGGCAGGGGCGCAGGAAGGGACAGCGCAGGAAGGAACAGCACAGGAATGGGCAGCACGGGAAGAAGCAGCTGTTGAAAAGAACACGGCTTGGGAGGCTTGCGCCGCGCCATCTGAAGATGAAAATAGGCTGCGGGACCGGCGCTATGCCTATGAGGAATGAGACAGACAACGTTCAGGGAGGAGATCGGATGCTAAGCGGGAAGACGATCGTACTTGGAGTTTGCGGTGGCATCGCCGCATATAAGGCTGCTGCGCTTTGCAGCAAGCTGACGCAGGCCGGGGCGGACGTGCGGGTGATCATGACGGAGTCCGCGGCCAAATTCGTCGCGCCGCTGACGTTTCAGACGTTGTCGAGGAATCCGGTAGCGATCGATACGTTCGACGAGAAGGACCCGTCGGTCGTCGCCCATATCGATCTCGCCGATCGGGCCGATCTGTTCCTGATCGCCCCGGCGACGGCCAACATGATCGCGAAAATCGCGCTGGGGCTCGGCGACGACATGCTGAGCACGACGGCGCTGGCCACGACGGCGCCGATCTTCATCGCGCCCGCCATGAATGTGCACATGTACGCGAATCCCGCCGTTCAGCACAATATGCGAATCCTTGCGGAAAGAGGGGTTCGCTTCGTCGAGCCGGGAACCGGGCAGTTGGCCTGCGGCTACGTCGGCAAAGGGCGGCTGGCCGAGCCGGAGCAGATCGCGGAGGCCGTCGCTGCCTTCTTTCGCGGGGGGCGGCCGCTTGCAGGCAAGCGGGTGCTCGTGACGGCCGGCGCGACGGTGGAGCGCATCGATCCCGTCCGCTATTTGACGAACGACTCGTCCGGCAAGATGGGCTATGTGATTGCGGCGGCCGCGGCGGCGATGGGCGCCGACGTGACGCTGATCACCGGCAAGGCGACGGCGCCGCTGCCAGGCGGCGTGCGGACGGTGCGGGTGGAATCGGCCGCCCAAATGCTGGATGCCGTGCTGGATAGGCTGGACGGGCAGGATATCGTCATCAAAGCCGCGGCCGTCGCCGATTACCGCCCTGCGCAGACGTTCGAGCAAAAAATAAAGAAAACGGAAGAAGAAATGACGCTAAAGCTCGTCAAAAATCCGGATATATTGCAGGCTATCGGCGAGCGCAAGACACGGCAGCTCGTCATCGGCTTTGCGGCCGAGACGCACCGGGTGGAAGAGTTTGCGCTGGACAAGCTGCGCCGCAAGCGCTGCGATCTGCTGGTCGCCAACGACGTGACCGAGCCGGGGGCGGGCTTCGGCATCGATACGAATATCGTCCGCATTTTCGATGCGAACGGGCTCGTCGAGGCGCTTCCCCTGATGAGCAAGCGGGAGGTGGCGGAGCGTCTGCTGGCGCTTGCGGCGTCCCGCCTCGAACGGGAGAGGGAGTAGCATGTACGCCAAAGTCATTGTCGATGTCCCCGCCCGCCCAACCGACCGGCCGTTCGATTATGCCGTTCCCGCTTCGCTGCGCGGCGTCGCCGCCGTCGGCAGCCGGGCGCTCGTGCCCTTCGGGCCGCGCACGGTCCAAGGCTTCATCGTCGAGCTGCGGGAGACGAGCGAGCTGCCAAACGACAAGCTGAAGCCGATCACCGCCGTGCTGGACATGACGCCGCCGCTGACGGCCGAGCTGGTGGAGCTGGCCCGCTGGATGAGCCGCCGCTATATATGCAGCGAGCTGACGGCGCTGCAGGCGATGTTGCCGGGGGCGCTCAAGGCGAAATACGAGCGGCGCGTTCGCGCGGCCGCTCCCGGGGAGCTGGCAGCCCTTGGCCAATCGCTGCTGGAGCTGCCGGTTCACAGCGATATTTTGCGCTATGTGGAAGCGAGGGAATCGGTGGAGCTGGACGCGCTGACGGCTGCATTTCCGAACGACGTCGTGGCGATCCGGCAGCTGCTGGAGGAAGGGCGGCTCATTGAGCTGCGCATGGTGAAGGATCGGGTCGCGGTAAAGAAGGCGTTGACCGTATTTCCGTCCGAGCCTGAACGGCTGGCCGAGGGGCTCGCCGCCTTGCCGACCCGCTCCGCCAGGCAGCGCGAGGTGCTGGAGCATTTGCTGCAGCACCCCGAGCCGGTCAGGCTCGCCGAGCTGCTGGCTGCGCTCAACGTCGGAGCAGGCACGGTCAAGAGCCTGGCCGACAAGGGCTGGCTGCGGCTCGAGGAGGCCGAGGTGCAGCGCGACCCTTACGCCTCGCGATCGTTCCGGAAGACGTCGCCGCTGCCGCTTACGCCGGAGCAGCAGGACGTGTACGATCGCATTCAGGCCAGGATCGAGGCGGGGGAGCACCGCGTCTTCCTGCTGCACGGCGTGACCGGCAGCGGCAAGACCGAGGTATATCTTCAGTCGATCCAGGCTTGTCTGAACCGGGGCCGGGAGGCGATCGTTCTCGTTCCCGAGATTTCGCTGACGCCGCAGATGGTGGACCGCTTCAAGGGGCGGTTCGGAGAAGCGGTGGCGGTGCTGCACAGCAGGCTGTCGCACGGCGAGCGCTATGACGAATGGCGCAAAATCGCCCGCCGCCAGGTGCAGGTCGTCATCGGCGCCCGCTCGGCGATCTTCGCGCCGTTCACGCGGCTCGGCCTGATCATTATCGACGAGGAGCACGAATCGTCCTATAAGCAGGAGGAAAGCCCGAAGTACCATGCGCGCGATGTCGCGATCGCGCGGGGCCGCTATCACGGGGCGGCCGTCGTGCTGGGCTCGGCGACGCCGTCGCTGGAGAGCATCTACAGGGCGACGCCGGAGGCGGCCGCGCAGCGGCACGGTGCTGCGAAAGCTGTGCCGCAGCCAGGCGAAGCGGCGGAGCCGCCGTTCGAGCTGCTGTCGATGTCGAACCGGGTAGAGGGTCGGCCGCTGCCCAGAGTGAATATCATAGATATGAGGGAAGAGCTGAAGGACGGCAACCGCTCCATGTTCAGCCGGGCGTTGTATAAAGCGATCGAAGAACGGTTACAAAGGAAAGAACAGATCGTTTTGCTGCTGAACCGCCGCGGCTACGCCACGTTCGTCATGTGCCGCACGTGCGGCTACGTGGCGCAGTGCCCGCATTGCGACATTTCGCTGACGTATCATCAGACGTCGCGGGCGCTGCGCTGCCATTACTGCGGCTACGCGGAGCGGGAAGCCGCGGTCTGTCCGGATTGCGGCAGCGAGCACATCCGCCACTTCGGCACCGGCACCCAGCGCGTGGAGGAGGAGCTTGGCAAGCTGTTTCCGGGCATCCGGGTCATCCGCATGGATGTCGATACGACGTCGGAGAAAGGCTCGCACGAGAAATGGCTGACGCAGTTCGGCAACCGGCAGGCCGACGTGCTGCTCGGAACGCAGATGGTTGCCAAAGGACTCGATTTTCCGCACGTGACCCTGGTCGGCGCGCTGGCTGCCGATTCGGTGCTGCATCTGCCCGATTTCCGGGCGGCGGAGCGCACGTTCCAGCTGCTGACGCAGGTGGCGGGCCGCGCCGGACGCCATCAGCTTCCCGGGGAAGTGTATGTGCAGACGTACGCTCCCGAGCACTACAGCATCGCCTGCGCAAGCCGCCACGATTATATGGGCTTCATGAGAAAGGAGCTGCAGCTGCGCAAGCTGCACAATTATCCGCCCTACCATCGCCTGGTGCTCGTCACTTTGTCGCATGAGCAGCCGGCGCTGTTAATCCGGGCCGGGGAGGCGCTGGCGCGCCGGGTGAAGGAGCTGGCCGAACAGCTTGCAGACGGCAGCGCGTCCCGGCTGGAGGTGCTCGGTCCGGTCGCCTCGCCGATCAGCCGCATCAAAGATAGATATCGATTCCAATGCATGATAAAATATCGGGGAGATGCGGACGTACCGGGGCTTGTCGCCCGGGCGGTCGCCGTATTGGACGACTCGGTGAAGGAGAAGAAGCTTCGCGTGAGCGTCGACGTCGATCCGCAGTTTTTGATGTAACCTGCGATTTTCGCTACGACCTGCGATTTATGAAGGAAGGTGCCTTATCGAATGGCTATTAAAATGATTGTCAAAGATCCGGACCCCGTTCTCCGCGAGGTGTGCAAGCCGGTCAGCAAAATTACGCCGAATATTCACAAGCTGCTGAAGGACATGGCCGATACGATGTACGACGCGGAAGGGGTCGGGCTGGCCGCGCCGCAAATCGGCATTTTGAAGCGCGTCATCGTGATGGATGTAGGCGATGAGCACGGGCTGATCGAAATGATCAATCCGGAGATTATCGAGCGGGAAGGGGAGCAGTTCGGGCCGGAGGGCTGCCTCAGCATTCCCGGCCTTACGGGAGATGTGCGCCGGGCCGAGCGGGTGAAGGCGAAGGGGCTCGACCGTCACGGCAATGAGATCGTCATCGAAGGGACCGGACTGCTCGCCCGCTGCATCCAGCATGAGATCGATCATTTGAACGGCGTGCTGTACACGGATTTGGCCGAGGCGATGTACCGCAGCGACGCGAAAGAGGCCAGAGAGCGGGAGGAAGCATGAGAATTGTGTTCATGGGTACGCCGGAGTTCGCAGTGCCTTCCCTTCGGGCGCTCCTGGGCAGCGGTCTGGGCGATGTCGTCGGCGTCGTGACCCAGCCCGACCGCCCGGTCGGCCGCAAGCGCGTGCTGACGCCGCCCCCGGTCAAGGTCGAGGCCGAGAAGCACGCTCTGCCCGTGCTTCAGCTCGAACGGCTGCGCCGGCCCGAAGCCGTCGAGGCGCTGCGCGAGTGGCGCCCCGATCTGATCGTCACCGCCGCCTTCGGGCAAATATTGCCCAAGGCGGTGCTCGATCTGCCGCGGCTCGGCTGCATCAACGTGCACGCTTCGCTGCTGCCCAAATACCGCGGCGGCGCGCCGATTCATTACGCCGTCATGAACGGCGACGCCGTGACCGGAGTGACGATCATGTACATGGCCGAGGGGCTGGATACCGGCGATATGATCAGCAAGATCGAAGTGCCGATCGGCGATGACGACACGACGGGCACGATGTTCCGCAAGCTGAGCGAGGCGGGAGCGCAGCTGCTGCTGGATACGCTTCCCGGCCTGTTGGCCGGCACGGTCACCGCCGTGCCCCAGAACGAAGCGGAGGCCGTGTACGCCCCCAACATTACCCGCGAGCAGGAGCGGATCGATTGGAGCCGTTCGGCGGAGGAGATCTGGAATCTGACCCGCGCGCTGCATCCCCGTCCCGGGGCGTATACGCTCTGGAACGGCGACGTGCTCAAAATATGGAAAGCCGCCAAGCCTGCCGGCGCCGCGGCCCCGGCAGGCGCTGCGCCCGGCACCGTGCTGGCTGCCGGTGAGCGGGGCATCGACGTGGCCACCGGCCGCGGCGTACTGACCGTGCTGGAAGTGCAGCCCGCCGGCAAGAAGGCGATGGCTGCGGCGGCGCTGGCCCGCAGCGGGCAGCTTAAGCCAGGGACGGTGCTGGGCTCGTGAAGCGCGGAGGCACAAGCGGCGGCGCTGCAGGCAGGAAGGGAAGCGCCCGGGAGGCGGCGCTCGATGTGCTCGTCCGCGTGGAGGAGGACCGCTCCTACAGCAACCTGCTGCTGAACCGGACGCTGCAGCAGTACCGGCTGGAGCGGCAGGACGCGGCGCTTGCCACCGAGCTTGTCTACGGCACGATCCAGCGGCTGAACACGATCGATTACTATTTGGCGCGCTTCGTCGCCAAAGGAATGGACAAGCTGCAGCCGTGGGTTCGCGCCCTGCTGCGGCTCGGTTTTTATCAGCTGCATTATTTGACGCGCATCCCCGCCCATGCGGCCGTGAGCGAGGCGGTCAACATCGCCAAAAAACGCGGCCATCCCGGCATATCGGGCATGGTGAACGGGGTGCTGCGCAACGTGTCGAGGCGCAGGGCCGAGCTCGTCCTGCCAGGCGATCTGCCCCCGGTCCGGCGCATCGCCCTCGAGCATTCGCATCCCGAGTGGATGGTGCGCCGTTGGATCGGGCAGTACGGGGAAGCGGCCTGCGAGGCGATGTGCCGGGCCAACAACGAGCCGCCGCACACGAGCATCCGCGTCAACCGGCTGCGGACGACCCGTGACGAGCTGATCGCGCGGCTACGGGAGGCCGGGCTGACGGCGGAGCCGTCGCCCGTCGCTCCAGGCGGCGTGCTCGTCCGCGGCGGCGGCAACATGGCGCTGGCGCCGGAATACGGCGCCGGCCTGTACTCGGTGCAGGACGAAAGCTCGATGCTCGTGGCCGAGTGGGTCGATCCGCAGCCGGGGCAGCGGGTGCTGGACTGCTGCGCCGCCCCCGGAGGGAAGACGGCGCATATGGCCGAGAAGATGGGCGACCGCGGGGAGATTGTCGCCTGCGACGTCCACGAGCACAAGGAGAAGCTGGTCCGCGAGCAGGCGGAGCGTCTCGGACTCCGCTCGATCCGCACGGTCGTCGCCGACGCCCGGACGCTGCAGGAGCGTTTCCCGGCGGCGAGCTTCGACCGGATATTGCTGGACGCCCCCTGCTCGGGGCTCGGCGTCATCCGGCGCAAGCCGGACATGAAATGGGCCAAGGGCGAAAGCGAAATCGCAGCGGTGGCCGAGGTGCAGCGCGAGCTGCTGGAGGCGGTTCATCCGCTGCTGAAGCCCGGCGGCGTGCTCGTATACAGCACATGCACCGTCGAGCGGAGCGAGAACGAGGAGCAGATCGCCGAATTTCTTGGGCGCCATCCCGAGTTCGCGCCGGATGCGCCGCAAGGGGCGGCGCAGGCGGATAAGCTTCGCCTAACGCGGCCGGATGCGCTCGGCGGCGCCGCGGTGCAGATCCTGCCGTCCGATTACGGCTCCGACGGTTTTTTCATCGCCCGCCTGAGGAAGCGAGCATAAGCAGCCGCATTGTGGTAAAATAAACGTGGTTTTTCACTTTTGAATACAGGTTGTGATCTATCCGATGGAGCAAACGGAGAACAAGCCGTACGTCTACGATTACACGCTGGAGGATTGGCAGGAATGGGTTCGGCTGAACGGCGAGCCCGCTTTCCGCGCCGGACAAATCTTCGATTGGCTCTATGTGAAAAGAGTTTCGAGCTTCGAGGCGATGTCGAATTTGCCCAAGGCGCTGAGAGAGAAGCTGGCGGCGCAATTCGCCTTCGTCACGCTGACCGAGATCGCCAAATACAAATCGCAGGACGGCACGGTCAAGTTCCTGTTCGAGCTGGCGGACAAAAACGCCATTGAAACAGTCATCATGAAGCATAACTACGGCAACAGCGTCTGCGTGACGACCCAGGTCGGCTGCCGGATCGGCTGTACGTTCTGCGCCTCGACGCTGGGCGGGCTGAAGCGCAACCTGACGCCGGGCGAGATCATCGCCCAGGTCGTGAAGGCGCAGCAGCTCTTGGATGACACGCAGGAGAGGGTCAGCAGCATCGTCGTGATGGGCATCGGGGAGCCGTTCGAAAATTACGACGCCCTGATGAAGTTTTTGCGCGTCATGATTCACCCGAAAGGGCTGAATATCGGCCAGCGGCACATTACCGTGTCGACCAGCGGCATCGTTCCGAATATATATCGCTTCGCCGACGAGAACACGCAGGTGAATCTGGCGATCTCGATCCATGCGCCGAACGACGCGCTGCGTTCGAAGCTGATGCCGGTCAACCGGCGCTTTCCGTTCGCCGACCTGATCGAAGCGTGCCGCTACTATGTGGCGAAGACCGGACGCCGCATCACGTTCGAGTACGCGCTGATGGGCGGGGTGAACGATCAGCCGGAGCATGCGGAGGAGTTGGCTGGCGTGCTGCAGCAGTTTCCGTTCGTTCACGTCAACCTCATACCGGTCAACTTCGTATCCGAACGGAATTATGTGCGGAC
Organism: Paenibacillus ginsengihumi DSM 21568; assembly: GCF_000380965.1. GTDB lineage: Bacteria > Bacillota > Bacilli > Paenibacillales > NBRC-103111 > Paenibacillus_G > Paenibacillus_G ginsengihumi. Next base: position 98,760 of record NZ_KB905554.1, read on the forward strand.
GCCGAAGGACGACATTTTCGCGTTTCAACGCATCTTGGAGAAGCACAGGATCAATGCGACGATCCGCAGGGAGCAGGGCAGCGATATTGCCGCTGCATGCGGACAGCTGCGGGCGAAGCATATGGAGACGGGAGCGAGGTGAGAGGAGCGATGATCAAATCGGCATATCGCTCGGATATCGGCCGGGTGCGCACGGTCAATGAAGACCGGGCCGTCGTCGTGAACGATCTCGGCGGCTTGTCCCTGGCGATTGTGGCAGACGGCATGGGAGGCCATCAGGCCGGCGATATCGCCAGCCAGATGGCCGTCGAGCTGCTTCAGCAGCAGCTGCGGCCGGTGACCCGGGAGGTGCCGCCGGAAGCAAGGAAAGCGCTGCTGGAAGCGGCTGTCGTGACGACGAACGAACAAATATTCGAGTTCGCCTCTGGAAGAGAGCATTTTCACGGCATGGGCACGACGGTCGTGGCTGTGCTGGCGGACGACAAGAGCGCAGTCATCGCGCATATCGGCGACAGCCGGGCTTACCTTGTCCGGGCGGGCCGGATCGAGCAGCTGACCGAGGATCACTCCCTGGTCAACGAGCTGCTGAGGAACGGCCAAATTACCCGCGAGGAAGCGGATCATCATCCGCGGCGCAATGTGCTGACGCGGGCGCTCGGCACGGAATCGGCCATCGAGGTCGATGTGCGCGAGATTGCCTGGCAGTCCGGCGATACGCTGCTCCTCTGCAGCGACGGACTGAGCAGCCTGGTCGATTCCGAGCGGATGGCCGCATTGATTGCGGGAGAGGGCGACCTGGAGGAAAAAGCGGAGCTTCTCGTCAATGAGGCGCTTCATGCGAGAGGAGACGATAACATCACGGTGGTGCTGCTCTCTAATACGGGGGACGGCGCCGGGCATAACGATGGAGAAGCGGGGTGAGAATGAATGATCGGCAGCCGGTTGGGAGGACGCTATGAGATTCTCGAGAAAGTCGGCGGCGGCGGCATGGCTATTGTGTACAAAGGACTCGATATTTTATTGCACCGCCACATCGCCGTCAAAGTGCTGCGTCAGCAATACGTGCATGACGAGGAATTCATTCACCGCTTTCGTCGCGAAGCTCAGGCGGCGGCTTCTTTATCTCATCCGAATATCGTCAGCATCTACGATGTAGGTCAGCAGGACGACACTCACTATATCGTCATGGAGTATATCGAGGGCACGACGCTGAACGAGCTGATCAAGGAACGGGCGCCTCTGCAGGTCGAGGAGGCGGTGCATATCGCCAGCCAAATTTGCGACGCGCTCGATCACGCCCATCACAATCAGATCATTCACCGCGATATCAAGCCCCACAACATTTTGATCGGACGCAACGGACGGGTCAAGGTCACCGATTTCGGCATCGCCCGCGCCGTCACGTCTTCGACGATTACGCAGACGGGTTCGGTCGTCGGCTCGGTACATTATTTTTCGCCCGAGCATGCCAAGGGCATCTCGACCGGGGAGCAGTCGGATCTGTACTCGCTCGGCATTGTCATGTACCAGATGCTTACGGGAAGGCTGCCGTTCCTCGGGGAAAGCCCGATCAGCGTGGCGCTCAAGCATTTGCAGGAAGAGGTTGAGGAGCCGCGCAAGGTGAATCCGCTCATTCCGCAGAGCGTGGAGAACATCATCCTGAAGGCGATGCGCAAAAACGCGTCCGAGCGCTACCGCTCGGCCAAGGATATGATGAACGATCTGGAGACAAGCTTGCTGCCGCACCGCCGCAACGAGCCGAAGCTTGATTTTGCGGATGAAGACGAGCTCGACGAGGAGCGGACGCTGGTTATGCCGGCCATCCGTCCCGGACAGTACGACATCCGCGCCGCAGCGGACGAGGAGGAAGCCGAGCTGGATGGGGAGGACGCGGCAGCCGCTCCGCCCCGCCGGCAAAAGCGCTGGGTGAAGCCGACGGTCTGGTTCGCCGTGCTGATGTCGCTGCTCGCCGGCATGTGGTATTTGGTCGGGTACGTGAAGGAGGCTTGGGTCGTCCAGGACGTGCTCGTTCCGACCGTCGTCAACAAGCCGCTCGAAGAGGCGCTGCAGCTGCTGACGAACGCTCAGCTCAAGCCCGCCGTTCAGCGCGAACATTCGGATACGGTGGCTCAGGATGTCGTTATCCGCCAATCGCCGGCCGACATTCGGGTGAAGCCGCAATCGACCGTCACCCTGATTGTGAGCGACGGGCGCAAGAAAGAGAAAATACCGAACGTCATCGGCGGCAAGCTCGCCGACGCGAAGCTGGCCCTGACGGCGCTCGGCATTCCCGAGGGCAATATTCAGGTGAAGGAAGAGCCTATGCCTGAAGAAGAAGGAACGGTTGCGGCCCAGCAGCCGGACCCGAACACGGAGGTCGATCCGGCCGAGGCGAAGGTGGTGCTGACGGTCAGCAAAGGGCCGGAAAAGGTCGCCATGCCGAATCTGATCGGGGCGACGGAAGAGGAAGCGAAGAACATGATCGCCGCCAAAAAGCTGAAGCTGGCCAAGGACGCGATCCAATACGAGGAGAGCTACAAGCATCCGAAGGACCGGGTCATCATGCAGTTCCCGTTTCAGCCGGATGAGCAGGTGCCTGTAGGAAGCGAGATTACGAAGCTCGTCGTCAGCTCCGGTTTTCCCGAGGAAGCGGGCCAGATGACCGTCATGGTGCCGATCGGTCCGGCTCAGCAAGGCCGCCCGTCGACCGTCGAGATCATTTTGAGCGATGCGCAGTTCGACAATCATAAATATACGACGCTAAGCAATATTACCGCGTCGGAGAACGTAGAGGTTCGGCTCGTCGTCTCGCCGGACAAAAATGCGACGATCCAAATTCGGACGGACGGGAAGCAGACGGACGTGCGCACGATTACCTATAAGGATTACGAAGCCTGGAAGAACGGGGAGACGAATCCGCCGGAAGCCGGGGAGAGCGGTTCGGAGGAGACGCAGCCCGTTCATGCGCCGGCGCAGGGCGGGGCCCAGGACGGGCAGTCCAACCAGGCGAACCAAGCGCCGGCGGCAGGCGAGCAGAAGCAGGAAGGCGATGAGGCCCGGGAGGGCAGCCAAAATCAATAAAACAGGAGGCAGCATTTCTTACATGCCAACCGGTTTGATCGTCAAGGCGTTAAGCGGATATTATTACGTATTGCCCGACGGGGGGGATTCCGGCGAGCCGGTCCAATGCCGCGCCCGCGGCGTCTTCAAGAAACGGGGCGTCTCGCCGCTGGTCGGCGACCGGGTGAGCTTCGAGCTGACGGAGAACGGCGAAGGCACGGTGACCGAGATTCGGCCCCGCTCCTCCGAGCTCATTCGCCCGCCGGTGGCCAATGTCGATCTCGTCGTGCTGGTGTTCGCCGTCGCCGAGCCGGCGCTCAATCTGCAGCTGCTGGACAAGTTTCTGGTGCATGCGGAAAGCGCCGGCCTCGGCGCCGTCATCTGCTTGACGAAGAGCGATCTGGCGTCGGCAGCCGGCGCGCTAGAGGCGGAGGACTCCGCTGCTCCGGAGGCCGTCCGCCGCCTGTACGAATCGATCGGCTACCCGGTGATCGAGACGAGCTCGCGGTTGGGAACAGGTCTCGGCGAGCTGCTTGAGCGGCTGAAGGGGCGCATCGGCGTGTTCGCCGGCCAATCGGGCGTCGGCAAATCTTCGCTGCTGAACGCCCTCATACCCGGCTTGCGGCTGGAGACGAACGAGATCAGCATGAAGCTCGGACGAGGCAAGCATACGACGCGTCACGTCGAGCTTGTCCGCCTGCCGGGCGGCGGCCTGGTGGCCGACACGCCGGGGTTCAGCCAGCTTGATTTTCTTCACGTGGAAGCGGACGGTCTGTCCGCCTGCTTCCGCGAATTCGCGCCATATGCGGAGGAATGCCGCTTTCGCGGCTGCCTGCACCGGCACGAGCCGGGCTGCCGGGTCATGGCGGCCAAGGAAGAAGGCTTGATCGCCGCCTCGCGATACAATCATTACGTGCAATTTCTCGAAGAAATGAAAGAGAAGAAAAGGAGGTACTAGTCTTGCTGCGGATAGCACCATCTATACTGTCTGCCGACTTTTCCAGGCTTGGCGCGGAAATTGCCGATGTGGAGAAGGGCGGGGCCGACTGGATTCACGTTGACGTGATGGACGGCCACTTTGTTCCGAACATGACGATCGGCCCGCTGGTGGTGGAGGCCATTCGTCCTGTCACCGCGCTTCCGCTCGACGTCCATCTGATGATCGAGCAGCCGGACCGGTACATTCCCGCCTTCGCCCGGGCGGGCGCGGATTTGATTTCGGTGCATGTCGAGGCGTGCACGCATCTTCACCGGACGGTCGGCTTTATTAAGGAGCAGGGGGTCAAGGCGGGAATCGTGCTGAATCCGGCGACGCCGCTCGCCGTTCTCGATTACGTATTGGACGAGCAGCCTGATCTGATTTTGCTGATGACGGTGAACCCGGGCTTCGGAGGGCAGCAGTTCATCCCCGCCATGCTGCGCAAAATCCGGGAGCTTCGCCGCATGCTGAACGAGCGCGGGTTATCTCATATCGACATTGAAGTCGACGGAGGGATCAATGAGCATACGGCCAGGCAGGTGATCGAAGCGGGCGCCAATGTGCTGGTCGCAGGCAATGCGGTGTTCAATGAGCCGGACCGGGCCGAGGCGATTCGGCGCATTCGCGGCCGGGAGGAGTGAGGTATTGTTAGCGATGAGAGCGTTAGCGGTGATCGGCTACAGCCTGCTGTGCGCAGCCCTGCTCAGTTTGTTCTCGCAGATTGAGGATTTGTTCCGCTACTTTTTTTCTTTGGGGGCGCTCTATGCGGGGATTCATTTTTTCAAGCGTTATGAAGCTCTCGGCATGCGCATCGCCTTCATTTCCGTCACGATTGTGCTTTACTTCATTTTCGCTTTCATTTATGCCGTATACGTGGCTATGCAGCAAATGCCGCCGTTATGAGCGAATACATAAAGATGCATAAACGGCCTGCGGCCGGAATAACATGGTTACAAAAGTGAGCTTGCTTTTGTAGCCTTTTTTGTCTTTATCCGCCTTGTCGGCGGGTATAAGGTATGGGAACATTTTGAGTGAAAGGCGAATATATTGAAGCATGCGGCAATCAGGGGGTTGTGCCGGGATGAAGCCCCCGAGGCGGGAGGATGGCGAGAAATCGGGCCAGGCAGAACTTGGAGGAGGGAAAGGCAATGAAATTTTACACCATCAAGCTTCCTAAATTTTTAGGCGGGTTTGTCAAGGCGATCCTGAACACGTTCAGCAAAAACGGATGATCCTTAAAGCGCGGCGGCCGCAAACTAAAAAAAGCACCTGAACCAGGTGCTTTTTGTCTGTAAGCCGCAAAGCTTACACGCGAGTAACCTTGCCGGATTTCAAAGCCTTCGTGCTTACCCATACACGCTTCGGCTTACCGTTGACGAGGATGCGGACTTTCTGAACGTTCACGCCCCAAGTGCGCTTCGTCTTGTTGTTGGCATGAGACACGTGATTGCCGGTGCCTGGTCCTTTGCCAGTGATAAAACATTTGCGGGACATCGAGTTACACCTCCTTACAAGTTCCAATGACCGCAGGCGGTCGAACACACTAAAAAACACACTTATCCATCATATCACAGCTTAAAATGCCGCGTCAATGCAATCTATTTGGCTTGCCGGCGGTCAAGGCCGCGTTTGTTTATTTCTTTGTCTCATTATAGTACAATAAGATGTGACCATCCTAAACTATACATAAGGAGCTGTTCGCGATGGCTATCGAACTGGAAACAGAATATGGCAAGGTTTACGTTACCGATCAAGTCATTGCCTTACTGGCCGGCTCTGCGGCTTTGGACTGCTACGGATTGGTCGGAATGGCTTCTCGCAATCAGCTCAAAGACGGCATTGCCGAACTCTTGCGCAAGGACAACTTGAGCCGCGGCGTCGAGGTGCGGCGCAGCGAACAAGGGGCGCTTGTCATTGATTTATATATCGTCGTCAGTTACGGCACGAAAATTTCCGTGGTCGCGCACAACGTCCAGACGAAGGTGAAATACGTCTTGAACGAAGTCGCCGGCCTGCAGGTGGAAGCCGTCAATATTTTCGTAGCGGGGGTACGAATCGCACAATAAAGCTGAAGCGGCAGTCCGGCGCCGGGCAGCGGGCGCCGGGAGGGTTCATTGCAGGAAGGAGAATGGTTTTATTGGGAAAGCGCTTAAATATTAACGGCAACGATTTTATCCGAATGGTGGAGGCCGGGGCCTTGCAGCTCAAGACGAATGCGGACAAGGTGAACGCGCTGAACGTCTTTCCCGTCCCTGACGGGGATACCGGCACCAACATGAATTTAACGCTGACGTCCGGCGTGGAAGAGCTGCGCCGACGCCCATCGGAGCATCTCGGTAAGGCGGCCGAAGCGCTCGCCAAAGGACTGCTCATGGGCGCGCGCGGGAACTCCGGCGTCATCTTGTCCCAATTGTTCCGCGGTTTCTCCAAAGCGGTGGCCGACCATGAATCCGCCGATGCGCGGCTGTTCGCAGCGGCGCTGCAGAGCGGCGTCGATATGGCTTACAAGGCGGTCGTGAGACCGGTCGAAGGCACGATTTTGACCGTGGCCAAGGAAGCGGCGAAGCGCGCGGGGCACGTCGCCAAGCGGACGAGCAATGTCGGCGTCGTGATGCGCGAGGTGCTGGCAGGGGGCGGAGAGGCGCTGGCCAGAACGCCGGAGCTGCTGCCCGTTCTGAAGCAGGTCGGGGTCGTCGATTCCGGCGGTCAAGGTCTGATATACATCTACGAGGGCTTCGCCTCCGCTCTGGAAGCGCTCGAGGGCGAGCCGGAACTGCCGGGCGTGCCCTATGCCGCCTTCGGCACGGAGTCGATCGACGTCTCTTTTGAAGCCGAGCGCCCGCTTCCCGCGGCTTATGAGCATGGAGCGGAGCCCGGGAGAGCGCAGGCGAAGCTGGCGACGGAAGACATCGAATTCGGCTATTGCACCGAATTTATCGTGACGCTGAATCCGGCCAAGCTGGCCGGCCGCCCGTTCGACGAGGAGCGCTTTCGCCGCGAGCTGTCGCAGTTTGGCGATTCTTTGCTCGTCGTAGCCGACGAAGATTTGGTCAAGGTGCACATTCATGCCGAGTATCCCGGCAGCGTCATGAACCATGCGCAGACGTTCGGTGAGCTCAGCCGCATCAAGATCGAGAATATGCGCGATCAGCATGCCCATCTGCTGCGCGAGGAAGCGCCGGGGCTGCACATTTCCGCCGCCGATCTTCCCAAGGAGGCGGCAATGGCGGTCAAGCAGGAGGCGGCAATGGCGGCCAAGCGGTACGGCTTTGTCGCCGTATCGGCGGGCGAAGGCATCTCCGCCATCTTCCGCAGCCTCGGGGTGGACGAAATATTGCCCGGCGGCCAGACGATGAACCCGAGCACGGAGGATATCGTGAAATCGATCGGCAAGGTGGACGCCCAGACGGTGTTCGTGCTGCCGAACAATTCGAATATTATTATGGCCGCGCAGCAAGCGGTCGAGCTTGTGGAGAACAAGCAGGTCATCGTGATTCCGAGCAAGTCGATCCCGCAGGGCATCGCCGCGGCGCTCGCCTTTCAGGAGCACGCCGCTCCCGAGGAGAACGCCGATGAGATGCAGCAGGCGCTGCAGCAGGTGCAGTCCGGCCAGGTAACTTATGCGGTGCGCGATACGCAGATGGACGGCATGGACATTCGGCAGGGCGATTACATTGGCATCCACAACGGGAAGATCGTCGTCTCCGAGCCGGATTGCGTCGCTTCCTGCCGCTCGCTCATCGACCGGATGGCCGAAAGCGGGGCGGAGATCGTCACCTTGTATTCCGGAGAGGATGCGTCGGAGGACATGACGCGCCGGCTGATCGAGTACGTGGAGCAGACGTATCCCGAGCTGGAGCTGGAAGTGCATAGCGGCGGTCAGCCGCTGTATTACTACATTATATCTGCGGAATGAGGTGAGCGGATTGCAGCAAGTTCGCATCGTAACGGACAGCACCGCCGACATTCCCGCGGACATTCGGCGGGAGCTGGGCATCGGGATGGTGCCGCTCAAAGTATTGTTCGGCTCCGAATCGTATCGCGACGCCGTCGATATGAGCGCGGAGCAATTCTACGACAGGCTGCCGTCGTTTGGCGGCTTGCCGACGACGTCGCAGCCGTCTCCCGCGGAATTTATGGACGTCTATGGCAAGCTGGCGGAGGAGGGCGCGAGGTCGATCGTATCGATCCACCTGTCTGCCGCCTTCAGCGGCACGTATCAATCGGCCCAGCTGGCCGCATCCATGATGGATGGCGGGCCGGATATTGCGGTGGTCGATTCCCGCTCCGCGTCGTACGGGATCGGCCTGCTCGCCGTCGAAGCGGCCAAGGCGGCGCGGGAAGGCAAGAGCAAGGATGAAATCGTCCAGCTTGTCGGCCGTTTGCGGGCGGAGACGAGACTCTATTTTCTGGTCGACACGCTGGAGTATTTGCAGAAGGGCGGGCGCATCGGCAAGGCGGCGGCGTTGGTCGGCTCTTTGCTCAACATCAAGCCGATTCTGTCCATCAATGACGAAGGCATCGTCTATTCGGTCGATAAAGTGCGCGGCAGCAAAAAAGCGGTCGCGCGCGTCATCGAGCTGCTGCAGAAGGAGCTCGGAGACCGTCCGGTGCATTTGATGATGGCGCATACGAACGCCCGTTCCGGAGCGGAAGAGGTGTACGCCTCGATCCGGCCGCATTTTGACGTGAGATCGGTGCAATATACGAACATCGGTCCGGTCGTCGGAGCGCATGTCGGTCCGGGGACCGTCGCCGTGTTCGCCAACCCGGCGTGAGGACGAGACTATGAATTTGTACGATATTCCGGTGACGCAGGTGCAAGGCGTCAAAGGCAAGAAAGCCCAGGAGCTGCTGGCGCTCGGACTGGACACGGTCGGGCGCCTGCTCGACCATTATCCGTTCCGCTACGAGGACTATACGCTCCGCGATTGGTCGGACGTGAAGGACGGGGACAAGATCACGGTGCAGGGCACCATCGTCGGCGTTCCGCAGCTGCAGATGTACGGGCGGACGAAGTCGCGGATGACCTGCAAGGTCGTCGTCGACCCGCTGTTCATCACGGCTGTGTGGTTCAACCGCCATTATCTGAAGGACAAGCTTCGGACCGGCGAGGAGATCGTGCTTACCGGCAAGTGGGATCAAAGAAGGCTGCAGCTGAACGTGACGGAGGTCGAATTTCCCGGCCAAGGCCCCTCCCGAACGGGCACGCTGCAGCCTGTTTATTCCATTACCGCGGGTCTTACGCAAAAATGGATGCGCCAAACGATGAGCCAGGCGCTCGCCCAATTCTCCGCCGCCATCGCCGAGGTGCTGCCGCCCGAGCTGACGCAGAAATACAAGCTGCCGCCCCGGCGATCGGCGGTGACGCTGCTTCATCTCCCGGGCAATGTCGAGCAGGGCAAGCTGGCCCGGCGGCGGATGGTGTACGAGGAGCTGTTCCTGTTTCAATTGAAAATGCAGGCTTACCGCGCGCTGAACCGCAGCCGCGCCGACGGTGTCGCGCATCCGGTCGATCTGCCGGCCGTCCGCGCCTTCGTGCGTGCGTTGCCGTTCAGGTTGACGGACTCGCAGAAGAAGGTGCTGGCGGAAATTCTCCACGATCTGCAGCAGCCGTACTGCATGAACCGTCTGCTGCAGGGCGATGTCGGCTCAGGCAAGACGGTCGTCGCCGCGGCGGCGCTGTTCGCCGTGGTGAAGGCGGGCTATCAGGGGGCGCTCATGGTGCCGACGGAAATATTGGCCGAGCAGCACAAGCGCTCGCTCGACCGGCTGATGGAGCCGTACGGCATTCAGACGGCGCTCTTAACCGGCAGCCTGACGGACCGCCAGCGGCGCGAGACGCTCGGAGCGATCCAGATGGGGCTGGTCGATATCGTGGTCGGGACCCATGCGCTCATTCAGGAGGATGTGTTCTTCCGCCAGCTCGGTCTCGTCGTCACCGACGAGCAGCATCGCTTCGGCGTGCAGCAGCGCAGCGTCCTGCGGCGCAAAGGGATGAACCCGGACGTGCTGACGATGACGGCGACGCCGATCCCGCGGACGTTGGCCATCACCGCCTTCGGCGATATGGACGTCTCGACGCTGCGCGAGCTGCCGCAAGGACGCAAGCCGATCAAGACGTATGCGGTCGCCCACAGCATGCTGGACCGCGTGATCGGCTTCATCCGCCGGGAGACGGCGGCCGGGCGTCAGGCGTACGTCATTTGCCCGCTGATCGAGGAATCAGACAAGCTGGACGTGCAGAACGCGATCGACGTGCATGCCCAGCTGCAATTCGCCCTTCCGGAATGCCGCGTCGGCCTGCTTCACGGCCGGATGCATCCGTCCGAGAAGGACGAGGTGATGCGCGATTTCAGCGAAGGAAGGCTGCACGTGCTCGTCTCGACGACCGTCATCGAGGTCGGCGTCGACGTGCCGAACGCGACGCTGATGGTCGTCTATGACGCCGACCGGTTCGGTTTGTCGCAGCTGCACCAGCTGCGCGGCCGGGTAGGCCGCGGCGAGCATCAATCCTACTGCGTGCTGATCGCCGATCCGAAAAGCGAGACGGGCAAGGAGCGGATGAAGGCGATGACCGAGACGAACGACGGCTTCGAGATCGCCCGCCGCGATCTGGAGCTGCGGGGGCCCGGCGATTTCTTCGGAACGAAGCAGAGCGGCTTGCCCGAATTCAAGCTGGCGGACCCGGCCGCCGACTTCGAGCAGATGGAGCTTGCCCGCGACGACGCGGCGGAGCTGGTGCAGCGGCCCGATTTCTGGACGGCGCCCGTCTATGCGCCGCTGCGGGAGTTCCTGCAGCGGGAGCACATTTTCGATAACGAGCTGTTGGACTAATCCCATAAAATAGGTACACATGTCCGAGCCCTTCGTCATAGACTTTACTGTATGACTACAGTAAGTCCAATCGGCAAGACGAGCGGAGGTGCCTGGCATGAGTTATGTGAAATACGGCTTCGATCCGGTCCAGGTAGAGCGGATCAAATTCAAACTGAAAAATCCGGCGGTCAAGGAAAGAGTCAAAATGATGATGAAAGGCGTGACCAAGTACGATCTGCAGGACCGGACCAAGGTGCGCCGTTTCGTCGACCAGCTGAGTTCCCTGCTGGGCGAATCGATGACGCCGCAGCAGAAGGAGCATCTGGTCAGCTTTGTCATTTCGCAAAAGATCGACCCGAACAACACGTTTCATTTGATCAAGCTGTGGGGCATGTTCCGCTAACTCGGAAAGCGGGAGATGGGGGGCACGCGGCGAATCGGCGGTTGTCTTTGGTCGGAAAGCGCTGATGTCATGATCTGTTCTTATTTCGTGTGATCGAAATCACAAAGCATGCGTATCCCCGCCTGTATACTGGGTTTATAACAACCCGAAAGGTGTGAATGACGTATGCTGAACGAGAGGACGATCGCCGTGATCAAATCGACGGTGCCGGTGCTTGCCGAGCACGGCACGGCGATTACGAAATGCTTTTATAAGCGTTTGTTCACCAATCATCCGGAGCTTCTGAACATATTCAACCATGCCAACCAGCATCGCGGCCGCCAGCCCGAGGCGCTGGCGGGAGCGGTCTATGCCGCCGCGGCGCATATCGACAACCTGGAGGCGATCCTTCCTGCCGTCAGACAGATCGCTCATAAGCACCGCAGCCTCGGCATCCGGCCGGAGCAGTACCCGATTGTCGGCGAAAATCTGCTTGCGGCGATCAAGGAAGTGCTCGGCGATGCCGCGACGGACGAGATCATCCAGGCTTGGGCCGAATCGTACGGCGTCATTGCGGACGTCTTTATTTCGGTCGAAGCCGAGATGTACAGACAAGCCGAGCAGCAGGAAGGTGGCTGGGCGGACTTCCGCCCGTTCGTGGTGCAGCGCAAGGAGCGGGAAAGCGAGACGATCACTTCGTTCTATCTGGTGCCGCAGGACGGCGGTCCGCTGGCGCGGTTCGTTCCCGGCCAATATGTGAGCGTCAAGCCGGAGATGCCCGGCGAGCAATATACGCATATTCGCCAATATAGCCTGTCCGATGCGCCCGGGCGTCCTTATTACCGGATTACGGTCAAGCGCGAGGATGCCGCTGACGGCAAGCCGGCAGGCAAAGTGTCCACATATTTGCATACATCGGTCCGCGAAGGGGACGTTCTTCAGCTCAGCGCTCCGGCCGGCGATTTTACGCTCGACGCCGAAGACGATCGCCCGATCGTTCTGCTGAGCGGCGGAGTCGGACTCACCCCGCTGGTCAGCATGCTGAACACGCTCGCGGAGCAGCCTTCGGACCGCTCGATCACGTTCATTCACGCAGCACTGCGCGGCAGCGTGCACGCTCTGAAGGAGCAGGTGAACGAAGTTGCTGCCCGGTGCCCGAATGTTCGCGTCTACTACGCTTATTCGTCGCCGACCGAGGAGGATCGCGCTGCCGGCGGTTACGATAAGGAAGGCTTGATCGATGCAGAGTGGCTGCGGAGCGTCGTGCCGCAGGCAGACGTCCGGGTCTACTTGTGCGGCCCGACTCCGTTCATGGCCGCCATGTATCGGCAGCTTCTCGCCCTGGGCGTGCGGGAGAATGATATTCGCTACGAATTTTTCGGCCCCCAAGGCCAGCTTCTGGAAGAAGAGCAGGCGGTCCGGCGCTGACGAAGCCGAGGGTATGGCCGGCGGCTTATCCGCTGCGACGCATCGATGCAAGAACCTCCTTGCCGCTTTGATTGCGGTAAGGAGGTTCTTTTCGCTTTCGGCGCTGAACATTGGCGGGGCATGGCGGGCGGCCGCCGAGGCTTTGCGCCAGTTCGGCCAGCCTGCCGCTTGCGCTACCGAGCCTGCTTCCGCTCGCGCAGCAGCCGGTTGACCGTCTCGCGGCGCAGGCCGATCAGCTGGCCGATCTCTTCCTGCGTCAGCACCTCCGTCAGCGAGGCGGGGGAGATGTAGGTCTCGAACCATCGCTCGAGCTTGTCCAGCTTGGCGGCCGGCGTCATCTGGGTCAGCTGGTCGATGCGCTTCTGCATCATGCGGAGCTTGCTCTGCAGCAGCAGGGCAACCTCCCGGCATTTGGCCGCGTTGCCCTCCAGCTCCGCGTACCATTCGCGGGACGGTATCGTTTCGATCTCGCAGGCGACGAGCGCTACGGCCGTGCCGTGGTATTCCTTGGGAGAGATGAGCGAATGGTGCGGAATCACCTCTCCCGGAACGATGATGTTGACGAGGATCGGATTGCCGTCCTCGTGCACCCGGAGTATTTTAAGGAGTCCGCTGCTGACGCGGTACAGCGGTCCGGTCTCCCCTTGCCGGAACAAAATTTCGCCTTTATTCAGGCGCATAGCTGAAGGTCACCTTTCCTGATTTGACAAGTCCCCAGTTAGTGCGGACGGCAAGCCAAATTCCCGTTATTAAACAACCGAAGCCGCCAGGTATAATCAGGAAATTGTCGAAGAACAAGATATACAATGGGCTGCGTAAATATGCTCTTCAAAATGGGCAAGCGTAGTCGAAACGGCCATTACAAGTTCTCCCAGCAATCCGGCAAAGTACGCCATAACAAAAATTACATGAGCAATGAGCCACCATTTCTTCTTATTGGCACTTAACTTGTTCGACATTCGATTTCCGATAAAAACCAATAAAGCGATCAACATCAAAATCGTCAATGCGATTGAACCGATCACAATAATGCCCATAATGGAATACTTCTTAAAGGCAGCGTGCAGCGTGAGCTTGCGGCGCGGCATCGCTTGGCTCGATGTTTCGCTATGAAATTATTTCAGCGCAGCATCCATAATATCCGCTACCTGCACCCATACATAATCATTTTCCTGGGCAAGCCTGACGCTTTTTCGCTGCCGATCGATTTTTGTTATGATTCCTGTTAATCTGGAGATTTCAAATTCCTTGAATAATGCCAATTCCACTTCTTTTTTGCAAAGCATCGATTCAGAAAGGAGCATGGATATGCGTTCCATCTCCTGATCATCCAATTGCGGCCGCGCGTTTTTTCGCAAATTTTGCTGGTGCCGAATGTAAGCCTCCTTATGCTCCGGAAGCATCATTCTGGACGATTCGAACAGACCGTTTCCTTGCAGCTTTTTACTCATTTATAATGTCCTCCAATTTTTTGCGCCCGATCCCGCGCCTGGCCCGCAGCTTTTAAAGAAGAGGCGCGCATGATCGCGGCGTTTCCGTATTTCTCCTTGATTCGGTCAGTCGTTCTTTCCAGCGCTAACTTGACTTCGCGGTTATCGAATAAAGTGAGCTGATATTCCCGATCGCTGACCAATTGACTTAAAGTGACCCCGATTTTGCGAATGGGCAGCCCATCCCAATGTCGTTTAAACAGTTTTTTCGCGGCGTGGAAAACCTCATCCGTCAGATTCGTCGGGTCGGGTAATTTCATTTGTCTGTAGAAGCCGGAAGGGCGGTCAAAGTCGGCTCCTTGACAAGCTACGGAAACGACCGAGCCCATATAGCCTTTCATTCGGGTTCGCTGACATACTAACTCGGCGAGCTCTAACAGGGGAACCATGATGTCGTCAAGCTCCCGGTAATCGAATGGAAGAGTCATCTGATGGCCGATCGCTTTTTGCAAATCGTGCGTGCCTGGAGTTACCGGGGAATGATCCTTGCCGTTGGCAATGAGCCACAGCACTTCGCCGTTCACCCCCCACTTGGCTCTTAATTTGGCCAGGGGAGTTTGAGCCAGCTGGCCAATCGTATAAATCCCCATGCTCGTTAAATGCCGGCACATCCGGGACCCCACCATAAACATCTGATGAATCGGCAGCGGCCAAAGCATGGCTGGCAGCTTTTCCACAGGCAGATGGGAAATGCCCGAATGATTGCGTTTGGCGAAATTATCGCATGCCATTTTGGCGAGCACCTTGTTTTCGCTAATTCCAATGCGTACCCGAACGCCCGTTTCTTTCATGACTTTATCCTGAATGCTCTTCGCAATCTCATGAGGACCGCCAAAAAGCTGTAAACTTCCCGTGACATCCAAATACTGTTCATCGATGCTGTACGGCTCTACCAAGTCGGTGTAGGATTGATAAATTTTCGTAATTTGCAAGGATACCTTGATATATTCCTCCATGCGAGGACGAATGACCACCAGATCAGGACATTTGGCAAGCGCCTCTCCAAGCCTCTCTGCTGCAGTAACACCATGCTGCTTGGCCAGGGGGCACGCGGCGAGGACGATCCCGGAGCGACGGGCCGGGTCTCCCGCCACAACAACAGGTTGATCTTCATACTCGGGATGGGCGGCTTTTTCAACGCTGGCGTAAAAGGATTGACAATCCGCCAGCATGACGATTCGACCTTGGCGATTGCTTCTCATAGGCTGCTCCTTAAGTCGACGTTGAGATATTTGCTCAAATATTGACTAAGCTCCGCTTTCACCAACCCCCAAAGCATCGAGAAGCTGTGATGATAGCCCCGGCACAAATAACGGGCCTCAATGCCCCATTCGGTTCGCTGCTGCTCGTACACCTTTATTCCTCTGCCGCGCATTCGTTTCCGAAGCAGCGCAATGTCTGCCGTAATTACATTTTGCGCAGACCGCAAGGCCTTTACATATACAACGTCCATCTTGAGCTTTACTGTCCCTAATGCTTGAATATCCCTTTCCAGCACGTCCAAAAGCATAGGGAGCAAAATGTACTCTTTGATCAATTGGAGGTCGCCTTCCGTCTCCAAGGGTGCCTGTGCCATGCAATCAGCCTCCCGCCTAACTCCTCATTCGGCACTTTCCCGCAGCATGGAGCATAATAGACGAAAATGCTGCTCCATGGATGTGGCTGCTCCATACTCGAGTGCCCGAACACGATGCGAATCTTTTTCCATGGGCCGTAATCGCGCGGCGGCTCTTCCGGTAACCGGCCGCTTTTTGCCTGACGGTGCGGGCAGCAGGATGAATAAATAGGAACATATGTTCTAGTTTATTTAGCATACAGAACAAATATTCGCATTTCAAGAGGGGGAAAATTTTTCCTCGCCCTTCGTCCCGGCAGCTCAGGGCAAAAATAGGCCGATCAGCCTAGGAGCCAATTCGCCGCTCGCGCGTATTAATGTACATCGTCGATGAGAGGAGTTGTGGGTTTGGCTCGATTGGAATATCGGTTATATGCGGAAGGGGTTGCCGAATTTCCGATTCTGTACTATTATGACGGAATCGGGCGCGACGAGGCGGCTCTGCGTTTGGCATGCGATTATTTCGTGAAAGAAGGCCAAGTGTTCGAGAAAACGTCCGCGGCGGTGGAGACCGGCTGCTATGTCATCTACGTCCGCGAAGCGGAGGGAGAACGGGCGATGCATTGGAGCCCGCCCGACCCGAGCGGCGGCGGGGTCGCCATGGAGCTGAGGGAGTACAAGGAATGGACGGCCGACTATCGGCTTGTGCATACATACCGCTTTCCCGACACGCTGGAAGCGATGCTTCGTCTGCAGGCGAACTATTTGTACGCGGAAGGCAAGGAATGGCAGCGGTGCTCGACGGAGATCGACGAGGACCGGCGAACTTACGTGTATTATGCGGAGCCTGCAGGCCAGGCCGATTAGGGCGCTGCGGCGGGCTGCATTCATGTTACTGCAGGCAGCCTGCCGTTTTTTTCTGGAGGAGGAAGGAACGGATGGAAGGGTTTCATAACAGGTCGCGCAAAATCGTCTCGCTGTTCGTAGCTACGGCGCTCGTGCTCGCTTCGGGCTGCCAGAACAGCCCCGGCTCCCGCGATTGCATCGACCGCAACAACGACGGTTACTGCGACGACGGAGGAGGCGGAGCCGGCAGCGCGTCCCGGTATTACGGTTCGGGCGGCGGCTCGTCTGCCTCTTACGGCACGGATGACGGCTCGTATAAGAAAAGCAGCAGCTCCGGCATCACGAGCGGCGCCAAAGGCGGCATCGGCAGCAGCGGCGCGCGGAGCTCGGGCTGAAGGCTGGAGGAAGGAGGACGCTCCCTTGAAGGGACGAAAGTCTGCTCTAGCCGGGCAGCCCTACGCCGCGCGGCGGGAAGCGCTGTACGGTCCGCTGCGCGCGGAAGGGCTGTTCACCTGGGACATGATGTACGGGCAGGAATACGCGCTCGCCGATCTGTATGGGCTGGGCCGGAGCTTGCTGCAGGAAATGAGAACGGCAGCGGAAGCGCTGGGACGCATTTACGCCCGCACCGTTCGCGTCGTTCAGCAGGGAGAGCCTGTGCTGTGGCGCGAGCTCGGTTTGCCGGAGGCGACCTATGGCGCGATTCGGCTCTGCATCGACGAGTCGATCGCTACGCTCATCGGCCGGTTTGATTTTGCGGTCACGCCGTCCGGGGTGAAAATGCTGGAGTTCAACAGCGATACCCCGACCGGCATAGTTGAGGCGTTTCACGTCAACGGGCGCATCTGCGCGGCGTACGGCGCGGAAGACCCGAACCGCGGGTGCAGTCGGCAGCTGACGGAGGCGTTCGGACGCCTGCTGCAGGCTTACCGGGAGCAGGGATATGCGGCGGAGCGGGTCGTCTTCAGCGCCTTGGACTGGCACGAGGAGGATGCCGGCACGACCCGCTACTTGCTGCGCCAGTCCGGCATCGCCGGGGCGTCGTTCGCCGCCCTGGCCGATCTGCGCCTGATGGACGAGCGGCTGTGGGCTCCGGCCGAAGCGTCCGGCGAGTGCGGCCCGCTCCGGCCGGTCGATGTGTGGTACCGGCTGCATGCGCTGGAGAAGCTGGCCGAGGACAGCGATGCGGACGGCTTCCCGACCGGCGAGGAAGCGCTGCGGCTGACGGCCGAACGGAGGGTGGCGATCATCAACCCGCCGTCCGGGTTCGTCGCCCAGACGAAGGCGCTGCAGGCGCTGATCTGGAATCTGCACGAGGCCGGCGAGTTTTATACGCCGGAGGAGCACGAGGCGATCGGGCGGTACATGCTGCCAACGTATTTGGAGCCGCGCTTCGCTTCGGCCGGAATCCCTTATGTGGCGAAGCCGATTTTCGGCCGGGAAGGAAGCGATGTCACCATCTACGGTGCGGACGGTCTTGCCGTGGAGCGAAGCGCGGAGGACGAATACGCCGATCAGCCGATGGTATACCAGCAGTACGTGCAGCTTCCCGAGATCGAGACGGAGACGCTGGCCGGCCGTTTTCGCGGCAGTCTGCTGTGGGGCTGCTTTCTGATCGGCGGCGCGCCGTCCGCCGTCATTGCTCGCGTAGGCGGCAAAATTACCGGCAACTTATCGTACTATATGCCGGCCGCATTGATATGACGGGTAGGAGGGAAAAAGCGTGGAGCAAATGAGCTCTTTGCTCAATTTTTTGCTGTATTTGGGAGTTACGGTCCCGCTCGTAGGCATCGGGATTTTATTTTTCAATTTGACGACTCCGTACAACGAATTTCGTCTGATCCGCGACGGGGCGGACACTTCCGATCCGTCCAAGGCCGCGGCCGCCAAAGCGGCGGCCAGCGATCTCGGCGGCAAAATCATCGGCCAGGTGCTCGTTCTGGCATCTGCCGTATACCATTCGCTCGGTCTGCTCGATCTGGTCATTTGGGGACTGATCGGCGTGGCGTTCCAGATTATTGTCTTTTATTTGTTCGAGCTGCTCACGCCGTTCAAGGTCGTCGCCGAAATTCCGAAGGGGAACGTATCGGTAGGCAACTTCTCCTTCTGCCTGAGCATCGCTTCAGGGCTGCTGCTCGCTTCCTTGATCAGCTACTGAACGGTTGTTGCGGTGTCGCGCTTGCCTGTGCAAAAATCCCATGCCGCTTCCAAGGCGGCATGGGATTTTTGCGCCGAATCCGGCGCCCCATCGCTTATAGCCGCGCAGCTTCGCACCGGCGTCGCGCTGGCGCTATGCAGGCCTGGCGCTGGCCCCGTGTCGGCGTCGCGCTGGCGCCCGCGCAGCCTCGCGTCAGCTCCGTGCCGTCGTCGCGCCGGCTCCGCGCCGTCGTCGCGCCGGCCCCGCGCGTCCCGCTGTCGTCCGGCATCTCGGCGACCAGCTTCACCTTCGGAGATTCGAAGGGAGAACGAATGGGGATGTTTTGAGCCGTCTCACGCATCCTATACAATGTTGCGCCAACAATACGCAAGGGGAGATGAACACCCGTGTTCTCGTTCGATATGGCTTCACTCGTTTTGCTGCTGATCGCGGCGCTCGGCGTGCTGAGCAACAACAGCACGATCACGATCGCCATGATCGCGCTGCTGCTTCTGCGGACCATGAACCTGCATCAAGTCTTTCCGTGGCTGGAGAAATACGGGCTGACGTGGGGCATCATCTTGCTGACGATCGGCATCATGACGCCGCTGGCCAGCGGCAAGCTGACGATGCCGTCGCTGCTTGAGTCGTTCATGAGCTGGAAATCGCTTCTTGCCGTGGCGACGGGCGTGCTCGTTGCTTATTTGGGGGGCCGCGGCGTCACCCTCATGTCGAACCAGCCGATCATCGTCACAGGCCTGCTGGTCGGAACAGTTCTGGGAGTCGCCTTTTTCAAGGGCGTTCCCGTCGGGCCGCTGATCGCCGCCGGGATTTTGTCCCTGCTGTTCGGAAAAGGATAATATTTCGGCAAAAATCCGGATTTTAATGAAAAACTGAGTCTTTTTTAAGGTTTCTTTAATGTTTCCGGCTCATACTATGAATTGTCAATCCCTTTAAAATATATCGTCATTTCCCCGCCTGCCGACTGCCATCGATGAGGCGGGGCTTTTTTTGCCTCCAGGCAGCGCCCGCGACCTGGCGTTCGTTCACCGCTGGCCGCCCTTCATCTTGCCCGGCGAAGCGTCCTCTTGCCCGTGCCCTCCGCCGTTGTTCCGAAGATGCATAACGATAGGCGAAAAGGGACATATTAAAAGCGACGGTGAGAAGAGAGGTGTGGTTCCGTTGAACGTTTCAACGAGAAATACCGGGGAAGGTGTTATTGAATCCCGTTAGAAGCGAGGGGATGTGCCAAAGACACGTTAAGGTAGTCGGGGTGCCGAAGCCTTAGTGTTCGATAGGTAAACCCGAGGTTCGATCAAGATTCAAGACGTATTCCAAAATCTTTCACCGTCGGGGGACTCCGCAAGGAGTCCTTTTTGGCGTATAAGAATTTGCCCTTTGATTAGCGTTTTCGCTGGCCGGGGCTCACGTTTTTTGCCGGACGACCTTAAGCTAACGAAAGCCACAGAGCTTATTTCATTCGAAACGCTCGATTTGAAATTGTAACGCAAGTGAGCAGCCTTATTCGCATGTTTGGCTGCCCGATTCAGCGTTTCTGACCAAACAGCGCTACTACGTTTCGTTACATTTCAAAAAGTGCTCGATTCAGCAAAATAGCGTTTGTCGCTTGCGTTAGAGAGGATAGAGAGGGTGGAGAGGATATCGTGACTCAGAGGACTCGCTCTACAGCGATCAAGCGAAGTGCGAGTGCGATTTTTTGTGCCAAGAAAAACAACTGCCAAACCGCGCCGCTCATCCTTGAATGGACCTCGGTAGACGTTTTTCTTGCGTCCGGCGCCAAGGACGAGCCGCAGGCGAGCCGGCCGGGTACATTATTTACCAATATTCCGCCCCGCTTTCCCTTGGTATAATCGAATGCGAGGTGGTGACTGCGTGTATTATGCTCCCATGCCGCTTACGACGGCAGACTCTCCGTTCACGGACGAGGAGTTCATCTTTGAGCCTAAAATAGACGGGCATCGTCTTCTGTTGTCGCGCAGCCGCGGACGAACCCGGCTCTATACCGGACAGCTGGCTGATTGTACGCTGCAGTATCCGGAGCTGCTGCCGATCGCCGCAGACGATATCGTTCTCGACGGCGAGGTGGCCGCAACCGACGCCGCGGGCCGCATCGACGGCGAGGCGGTGAAGAAGCGCCTGGCGCTGCGCGATCCGGGGCGCATTCGGCAGGCAGCGGCAGCCGATCCCGTCAATTATATCGTATTCGATATTTTGCGGTACAAGGGCGCCGATCTGCGGGGGCTGCCCCTGTATCAGCGCAAACGCATTTTGTCCGGCATTCGCTTCGGAAATCCATACATAGCGCAAATTCCGTATATCGAAGAGGAAGGAGAGCGGCTGTTTCGGGAAATTCAGCAGCGCCGCTGGGAAGGCATCGTCGCCAAGCATTCGAACTCCATCTATGTGATAAACCAGACCGGTGCCTGGCAGGCGATCATCAACTGGAGCGAGGCCGAGGTCGTCGTTACCGGATATCGCAAAAGCGGCAGCGGCTTGCTGGTAGCGGCCGCATCGAAGAACGGCGCTTTGCAGCCTGCGGGCGTCGTGGCGGACGGGCTTACGGCCAGGCACAAAATGACGCTGTACCGCGTCAGGGATGCGCTGTTCACCGGCGAGGACGGCGAATGGGTTTATCTTGCGCCTCTCCTCAAGGCGAGGGTGAACATGCGCGGCTGGACCAAGGCAGGGCAGCTGCGTTCCCCGGTGTTCGCGGCGTTCGTGCGGTAAAAAAGCGTTTGAACCGGGACGGATCGCCAACATCCCGCCATCGGCTCCGTCATATATTAATAGCGGGAGGGATGGAGATGGGGTGGGACGCAATCTTCGAGCTGATCAACCCGCGATTGCTCATTGTTGTTGCCGCTTGCTGGGCTTTCGGGTATATGCTGAAGCAAACCCCCCGGGTCCCGGACTGGACGATCGTATATATTGTCACGGTCGCCGCTGTGCTGCTTACCGTATGGCTGCTTGGCTTCGGTCCCGAAGCGATCATCCAGGGCATACTGGCCGGGGCGTTCTCGGTGTATGGCCATCAATTGCTCAAGCAGACGCGCGAGCGGGATTGACCTATATGGGAAAAGCGGACTTAAGCCGCTTGCGAAAAGATTTCAGGCCTCGTCTCACGACGAGGCCTTTTCATGGGAGAGGAGAAACCGGACGAAGAGCTTATGGGGAACGTAAGTCTTCTCCGCGGTTGTCTACGACATTTTCATGTCGTTGATATAAGCATGCACCGATTGGCCGCAAAATATACCCCTTCAGGAAAAAATATTTTTCGATTTTTTTTGCAAATGAATCCGATTATGGTACGATAGCATTACTATCCGGTGAAGGTGACAACGCATGAGAGTTATTTCGGGCAGCGCCAGGGGAAGGACGCTGAAAGCCGTCCCTGGCATGGGAACGAGGCCGACGACCGACAAGGTGAAGGAAGCGATCTTCAGCATGATCGGGCCGTATTTCGACGGCGGCGAGGTGCTGGATTTATTCGCGGGCACAGGCGGGCTGAGCATCGAGGCCTTGAGCCGGGGGATGAGCCGGGCCGTGCTGATCGACGCCGACAAGAAAGCGCTGGAGACGGTGCGGCACAATTTGCAGGCTGCGGGCTTTGCCGCTTGCGCGGAGGTTTACAGGAACGACGCCGTCCGGGCGCTGAAGGCGCTTGCCAAGCGGGGCAAGACGTTCGATCTTGTATTTATCGACCCTCCCTATAAAATGAAGGTCATTCCGGAGCTGCTGGAGCGTTTGACAGACGGCGGGCTGCTGAGCGGCCGGGCGATCGTCGTGCTCGAGCATGACGCGGAGGATCGGCACGATACGGCGTACGGGGATTTGAGGCCGACTCGCCGGGCGGAATATGGCGATACGGCCATTACGGTGTACCGCCGCCTGGAAGGGCTCGCATCGGAAGAAGAAGCGGAAGTCAGAGGAGTTGAAGACAATGGAAGATAAGGGCTGGAAGGTGGCGGTGTATCCGGGGAGCTTCGACCCGGTAACGAACGGGCACCTCGACATCATTCGCCGGGCGGCCAAAGTGTTTGACAAGCTGATCGTGGCCGTGCTCAACAATACAAGCAAAAATCCGCTGTTTACGCTGGAAGAACGGTTGGAGCTCCTGCGGCAGGCGACGGCCGATTTGCCGAACGTGGAGATCGACGGCTTCCGCGATCTGCTGATCAGTTATATGAAGCAAAAGAACGCGCATCTGGTCGTCCGCGGCTTAAGAGCGGTCTCCGACTTCGAGTACGAGCTGCAGCTCGCCTTGAACAACCGCCATCTTTCCGAGGATATCGAAACGTTCTTTATGCCGTCGACGCCGCAGTATTCTTTTTTAAGCTCCAGTATCGTCAAAGAAATCGCCCGCTTTCACGGGCCGGTCAGCGATCTGGTGCCGCCGGAGGTAGAACGGGCGCTGACCCGAAAATTCAGCGGAGGCTAGAAGGCATCGGCAGGCCTAATCCTGCCGTTCTTTGCGTTTGAACAGAAAAGCGGCGAATACGGACAGCACGAGCAGAAGCAGCAGGACGACGGCGAACTGCAGCATCATCGGACTGATCAGCGGCCACAGCGAATGCGGCGCTGCCCTTAGCCCGGCATGCGCTGCGGGAAAGGCCGAAACCGCGGAGGGGGCGGAGCCGGACAGCCACTTCATTAGCGGCTGCCAGGCGGCCAGCGTCAAGGCGAAGGCGATGCCGCCATGGATAAGCCGGGCCAGCAGGAAGCGGGAGTAGCGCAGATCCGTCCCGGCCATCAGGGTGACCGTCTGGGCGTGGACGGACAAGCCGCCCCAGGCCAGCATCAGGCTGAGCAGCGCATATGGCCAGGAGCCGGGAGCATCCGTCTGCGACAAGGCGTAGCTGCCGAGATGGGGCTCGAGGAAGGCGGCCGCGAGCGCTCCCGTGATCGTCCCGCCGCTGCCGCCAGCTCCGTCTGCCGTAGGGGAAAGCGAAGGCAGCAGGCCGGAGGAGGCGATCATCTGCAGCAGCACCGAGAACATCATGATGTAGCCGCCGAGCACGAAGAGCTGCTGCACGCTTGCCATGACCGAATCGCCGAGCAGCCTGCCGAAGGCGCGGCCGTCCTGCCGCCTCGCTTCCGCAAGCGCGGCAAACGCCCGGCCGAAGACGCCGTCCGCAGGCAGAGCCTCGCGGGCACCGGAAGCGGAGGCCGCCCGCCTTCGGCAGAGCAGCATCATGAGCAGGGCTGCGGCGTAATGAATCAGGGCCAGAGCGAGGCCGGCTGCCGCATCGTGCAAAAAACCGACGCCGACGACGGTAATCATCAGCACGGGACTCATCAGATGCGAGACGGCAAGCAGCCGCTCCGCTTCGTCCCGGTCCAGGTGCCCGTCCCGGCGCAGCGCGCCTACGGCCGAGGCTCCCGCCGGCGCGCCGGCCGTGAGGCCGAGGGCGATCGCCCAGCCGCCGAGGCCGGGAAGACGCAGCAGCGTCCGCAGCAGAGGCTCCATCAGCGCGCCGAGCCAATGAATGCCGCCGAGCCCGCGCATGATTTCGGTAATCATCAAAAAAGGCAGCAGCGCCGGAAATACATATTTCCACCACAGCGTCAAGCCCTGCAGCGATGCTTGGAACGCCCGGTCGGGATGAAGGATAATGCTGACGATCAGCGTCAGCGCGCCGGCGCCCAGGAGATATGTGGTCGCCCGCGGGGACACGGAGAAGGACGGGCTAGACATGTCGGCATCACTCCAGCAATCGAATTGGTACATGTCTACGCTTTGTCCGAATGGTTTAGACCAAGCGGGCGTACGATACTTATGCAGTCGATGTGAAGAATCCGAGAGCCGGGGGAGACAACAGCGCATGGGAGAGGCTAAGCATTTGAGAAGCGCGTCGCGCATCGTATTTTCCGTCTTTATCGCCATTATTGCGGTGTATGCCGTTTACTTTTTGCCGCTGCCTTTGTTTATTTTCAAGCCGGGCACGGCAGAAAACGTTCGGCCGATGGTCCAGATCGAAGAGTTCCGCTATGAAGATAAGGGCGAATTCATGCTGACGACAGTCAGCGTCAGCGGAGCGACCTTGTTCGGTTATTTAAAGGCGATGCTGAACGGCCTGGAAGAGGTGCGGCTGCAATCCGAGCTGCTGCAAGGGGGCGAGACGATTGACGAATATTCCCAGCGGCAGGAGGCCGTCATGCTTTCTTCGCAGGCTAACGCCATTCAAGCCGCCTACAAGAAGCTGGGCATTCCTTATGAGATCAGCCGGGACGGGGTCATGGTTGTGCAGGTGCATGAGGGGGTTCCGGCGAGAGGCGTGCTGCGGCCCGGGGACGTCATTGTGAAAGCCGGAGACAAGCCGGTGCGTACGACGGAGGAGCTTCAGGAGGAGCTTCAGGGGAAGCGGGCCGGGGACGCCATCTCGCTGACGTTCCGCCGGGACGGGACGGATCATACCGCGGAGATCGAGCTGGCCGTTCTGCCGCTCGCCTCCGGCGAGCCGGGCGGGAATGCGCCGGAGCGGCGGGCCGGACTCGGGATCGTATCCGCGAACGTGCAGAGCGTCAAGGCCAGTTCGCCCGACAAGCAGGTACATATTCAAGCCGGGGAAATCGGCGGGCCGTCGGCGGGCCTGATGTTCGCGCTCGAAATTTATAACCGGCTGTCCCCGCACGATATTTCCAAAGGCTACAAAATCGCCGGCACCGGCATGATCGATACGGACGGCAACGTCGGCCAGATCGGCGGCATTCAGCATAAGGTGGTAGCCGCCGACCGGGCGGGTGCCGACATTTTCTTCAGTCCGAAGGACTATACATCCCCGGACGGGAAGCTCAAGGCGCCCAACTATTCCGATGCCCTGGCCCGCGCCAAACAGATCGGCTCGAGGATGTCGATCGTGCCTGTCGGCACGATCGACGAAGCGCTGCAATATTTGGCCGGCCTCGATCCGAAGCAGCCGGGGTCGTAAAGCTTGCCGCCGGGTTTCTGCGGCTTGCCGCGTCAATGCCGCGTCGGCTGCTTGCCAGCCGCTGTCGGCAGCGCGTTCGCGGTTAACGCCCGGGCGTCTAAGGCGTGCGGACCGGCTTTGCCGCGCACGGTCGAAGCCGATGTCATGGACGGGCGTCTAAGGCGTGCGGACCGGCGGCTCGTAATAATCGCGCAGCAAGTCGCGGGAATCCGGGGCGTCATAACCGAGCGCATAGACGGAGGTCGCCCGGATATCCATGGCCAGAAGCGGCGAGTCTTCGGTCGTCACCTTTTCGATGACCGGGACTTTCGCCGCTTTTTTCATCGCCCGCAGCAGGGCGCGGCCGCGCTCCGAAAAGCCGAGCACGCGCAGGTAAGGCACGCCGCGGGACAGCACCTCCCGGGAAAGCTCCGGCTTCGTATGGTTCAGCAAAATGCGCAGCAGGGTGCGCTGCAGCTTCGTGCGCGTATACCGCTTCGTCTTCAGCCGCTCGACGAGCGCCTCGACGGCGCCTCCCGAAAGCGGAGGAAGCGTCGCAAGCGACCGTTTGATCCGGTGCTCGAGGCCTTCGGCGACCTCGGCATATTCGGCCAGCTGAGCCGCGCTGAGTCCGGCCAGCCGGTGCAGCAAGGGGCGCTCGAAGCGGCTCCAATCGATCGGCGCGCGGCCTGCCGCCCATTCCCGCTCCAGGATGGCCAGCGCGGCTAAAGGCATGTAGGGAGCGGCTGCTTCCGGGCGACCGGTTTCGGCCAGCAGCTTGCGAATGGCGGTTGCGCTGGCGATGCTCGCATCCGAAATATCGGTCTGGTTATAGGCGGCCTTGGCGCGGGCGATCGTCAGCGGCCGGATGCGGCTGCGCAGACGGCGCAGCGCGATCAGGTAATGAAGGCCGAGCGTATTGTTCGGCTTGGCCAGCTCCGCCTCCTGCACGCCGGGCATGAAGCGGGCGAGCGCCCGGCTGTAAGCGGCGGGGTAAGGCCGGCCGGCGGCCAGCTCTTCCCGCAGCAGCCGCCGAAACGGCTCCGGCTCGTCGCATACGGCCGCCGCCGCCCGCTCCAGCCAGCCGATGTCGCCGCTCTCGCTGCCGAAGCAGAGGGTGTCCACGACGCCGCACGCATCGAGCGCCGAAACCGCGCCGTAGGCGAACCATTCGGCGGGCTGGCTGCTAAAGGCGACGGGCAGCTCCAGCACGACGTCGGCTCCCATCGCCAGAGCCATTTCGGCGCGAGCCCATTTGCCGGCGAGGGCCGGCTCGCCGCGCTGGAGAAAATGCCCGCTCATGACGCAAATCGCCGCTTCGGCGGAAGATACCTTCATCGATTGTTGGAAATGATACAGATGACCGTTATGCAGCGGATTGTATTCGACAATCAGTCCGACAGTGCGCATGGGAATCCCTCCGTTCGCAGGCTGAAGCAAGCTTTCGCCGCAACCGCCGGCGGGGCGACTGGACGTTCGTCGCTCCTTGCGGCAGCAGGCGAATGCCGGCAAAAGTCCTTGTCTAATTTTTCATCATAGCACGGACTGAAAATGTTGACAAAATGAAACTCATGTCGCTATAATAGACTTTGTCTGTTTGGGGTGATTCTTCGTGTTCATTCATCTGAAGGATGTGGAGAGCAAAGGCGTCGTCCGCATTGAAGAGACCGTCGACTTGCAGGACACGCTTCCGAAGAGCGCTTCGCTCACGGACTTCGGTCCGCTGCATGTGAAGCTGGAAGCGCACGATAAATTCGGTACGGCGGAAGTAACCGGAGAGCTCTCGATCGAAGTGGAGCAGCCCTGCTCCCGTTGCTTGGGGCCGGTTCGTCATACATTGACGATTCCTTTTCACGAAACGTTCGCATTGGGCGAGGCCCCGGAGACGGAGGATAACCTCGAATCGGATGAGGATTATGACGTGGAATGGGTATCCGACCAGCGGATCGAGCTGGCGCCCTATCTTGCGGAGAGCGTAATGCTCGCCCTGCCGTACGTGCCGCTTTGCGACGAAGCCTGCCAAGGTCTGTGCCCCGTTTGCGGAGCGAACCGCAACGAGAAAGCGTGCGGCTGCAAACAGGAGAAGGTCGACCCGCGGCTGGCCGGGCTTGCCGATTTTTTTGCACAATCCAAGGATTAGCGCAAGCGACTGATTTCGTCGAAGGAGGTGGGAACATGGCAGTACCATTCAGAAAAGTATCCAAGACTCGCCGCGACAAGCGCCGCACTCACTTCAAGCTGGAAGTTCCGGGCATGGTTAAATGCGATAACTGCGGAGAACTGAAGCTCGCTCACCGCGTCTGCAAAGTATGCGGTCATTATAAGAAGAGAGAGATCATCAACCAGTAATTGGATATGAACCCAAAGAGATAGTACCTTCATCATCGGTGAGGTGCTATTTTTTTGTGCAGACAAGCCGGGGAAGCTTCCTTTTTGCGCAGGAATCCAGTATACTATCACTTATTACTTGGTCATAAGATGAAGTGTCAGCTCATACGTATAGTGCCAAAGCTTCAATCATCAACCTATCCAAAGGTGGTGCTCGTCATCGAACGGCTTCCGAAACGTCAGCGCCAGCAGCAATTGGCGAGAGCGATTGAAGAGAACCCTTTTATAACGGACGAGGAACTGACGAAGCGGTTCCAGGTCAGCATCCAGACGATTCGGCTCGACCGGCTGGAGCTTGGCATTCCGGAGCTCCGCGAACGAATCAAGCTGATGGCCGAGCAGTCGTACGATCAGGTCCGCTCGCTGCCGCTGCACGAGGTGATCGGGGACGTGATCGACCTGCAGCTGGACAAGAGCGGGATCTCCATGTTCGAGATCGGGGAGGAGCATGTGTTCTCCCGGACGAAGATCGCCCGCGGCCATCATATTTTCTCGCAGGCCAACTCCCTTGCGGTGGCGCTGATCAACGATCAAGTAGCGCTGACGGCTGCGGCGGACATCCGCTTCGTACGTCAAGTGAAACTGGGGGAAAAGTGCATCGCCAAGGCGTATGTGCGCTCCCTGTCGAAAGGAAAAGCCAAGGTGGAAGTGTTTACATATGTAGGGGAAGAAATCGTCTTCCAGGGCAACTTTATTATTTATCATTCCAGCAGGGGCCGTTCCGAGGGAGAGGAGGGGGAGCCGAATGAGGATCGCGATTGACGCGATGGGCGGAGACGGCGCTCCCGAGGCGCCGGTACAAGGAGCGGTCGCCGCGGCGGAGGAATGGAGCGACGCCACGATTATACTGGTCGGTGACGCCGCCCGCATCGAGCCGCTGCTTGAGCGCAAGCCGCCGAACCTTCAGGTGCGTCATGCTTCGGAAACGATCGAAGCGGAGGACGAGCCGGTCAAGGCGGTAAGGCGCAAGAAAGATTCCTCGATGGTCGTCTGCGGCCGCATGGTGAAGGAGCGGGAAGCCGACGCCTTCATCTCCGCCGGCAATACGGGAGCGCTCATGACGACGGGGCTGCTTGTCGTCGGGCGCATTCGCGGCATCGAGAGGCCGGCGCTGGCGCCGATGCTGCCGACCTCCGACGGGGAAGGGGTGCTCGCGCTCGATCTCGGCGCCAACATGGATGCCACGCCCGAGCAGCTGCTGCAGTATGCGATCATGGGCAGCATTTACCGCAGGAAGGTGCACGGCTTGGCCGAGCCCCGGGTCGGACTGCTTAACGTCGGGACAGAGGCCATGAAGGGCAACGAGCTGACGAAAGCGGCCTACCCGCTGCTCGAAGCGGCGCCGATCCGCTTCGTCGGCAACGTCGAGTCGCGCGACGTGCTGCAGAAGCCGTGCGACGTGCTGGTGTGCGACGGCTTCGCCGGCAATATTATGCTCAAGTCGTTCGAAGGAGCGGCGCAGATGATCTTCTCCGCACTGAAAGCGGAATTTATGCGCTCGTGGGCGACGAAGCTGGCGGCCGCCGTCCTGAAGAAGGGCCTCACGGATTTCAAGCGCAAGATGGACTACAATGAGCATGGCGCCGCGCCGCTGCTCGGCATCGACGGGCTGGTGCTGAAGAGCCACGGCTCCTCGGACGCCGTCGCCTTCAAGAATGCGGTAAGACAAGCGCGCATCGCGGTGCAAAACGATTTGGTCCGCAGCATATCTGCGGAAATCAGCAAGGGAAGCGAGTTGGATGGTTAACATGAGTTTAATACCTGTCGGAATTATCGGAACAGGCAAATATGTGCCCGAGCGCGTGCTGACGAATCAGGATCTGGAGCAGATGGTGGATACAAACGACGAATGGATCGTGACGCGGACGGGCATTCGCGAGCGGAGACTGGCCGCCGCGGAGCAGGCTTCCTCCGACCTCGCTTACGAGGCGTCCCTGGAGGCGCTATCCAACGCCGGGATACGCGCCGAGGAGCTCGATCTGATCATCGTCGCCACGATTACGCCGGACATGGCCTTCCCGTCGACGGCCTGCATTCTGCAGGAGAAGCTCGGCGCGAAGAAAGCGGCTGCCTTCGATCTGTCGGCCGCCTGCTCCGGCTTTATTTACGGTCTCGCCAACGCGTCCAATTTCATCGCGACGGGAACGTACAAGTACGCGCTCGTCGTCGGTGCGGAATGCCTGTCCAAAATTACCGACTACACGGACCGCAACACGTGCGTGCTGTTCGGCGACGGGGCCGGGGCCGTCGTGCTGGGAGCGGTGCCGGAAGGCCGCGGCTTCCGTTCGTTCGAGCTCGGCGCCGACGGCTCCGGCGGCGAACTGCTCAAGGTGGAAGGCGGCGGCTCGCGCTGCCCGGCTTCGCCGGAAAGCCTTGAGAGCAAGCGCCATTTCATTTATATGGCCGGCAGCGAGGTGTTCAAGTTCGCCGTGCGGATCATGGGCAGCGCCGCAGAGGAAGCGCTGCGCAAAGCGGGGATCGACAAGGCCGAGATCGACCTGCTGGTGCCGCACCAGGCGAATATCCGCATCATCCAATCCGCCCTGCAAAAGCTTCACCTGAGCGAAGACAAGGCGATGATCAATTTGGACAAGTACGGGAACGTTTCGGCCGCTTCCATTCCGCTCGCATTGGCCGAGGCGGTGGAGAGCGGGCGCGTCAAGGAAGGGGACAAGCTGCTGCTTGTCGGCTTCGGCGGCGGGCTTACATGGGGCGCCGCGGCGCTCGTCTGGTAATTCGAAAAGCGCGGAGCCCGCGCGTCTTCGGACGACGACATACGGCCGATCAACGTTCGAACGGCCGATATACGATAGATGTGACCGATGATTCAAGGAGGAGATCCGCATGGGGAAAACGGCATTTGTCTTTCCTGGGCAAGGCGCGCAGGCCGTCGGCATGGGCCGCGACATTTACGAGTCCGAGCCCAGGGCGCGCGGCGTATTCGAAGCGGCCGACCGGGCGCTGGGCTTTGAGCTGAGCCGGATCATTTTCGAGGGGCCGGAAGAGCAGCTCAAGCAGACGTATCATACGCAGCCGGCGCTGCTGGCGACAAGCATCGCGTATTGGCAAGTATTCCGCGATCGCTGCGAGCTGAAGCCCGATTTTTTGGCGGGACACAGCCTTGGCGAATATACCGCGCTTGTCGCCGCCGGAGCGATCGGTTTCGAGGACGCGGTGCGCACGGTGCGCGCCCGCGGCGAATTTATGGAGCAGGCGGTGCCGGGCGGCCGCGGCGCAATGGCGGCCGTGCTCGGCGCGGAGCGGACGGCGCTGGCGGAGCTGTGCGCCTCGATCAGCGCTTTAGGCCAGGCGGTCGAGCTGGCGAATCTGAACTGCCCGGGGCAAATCGTCGTATCCGGCAGCAAGGAGGGCGTGCAGGCGGTCGTCGAGCGCGGCAAGGAGGCCGGCGCCAAGCGCGTCGTGCCGCTTGAGGTGAGCGGGCCGTTCCATTCGTCGCTCATGAAGCCTGCCTCGGAGCGGCTGGCCGGCGTGCTGGCGGAGCTGGAGGTGCGTCCCGCCGAGGCGCCCGTCGTGGCGAACGTCACGGCCCGTCCGGCGCAAGGCCCGGACGAGATCCGTCGCCTGCTTGTCGATCAGGTGCATTCCTCCGTGCTGTGGGAGGATACCGTCGTCTGGCTGATCGAGCAGGGCGTCGATACGTTCATCGAGTTCGGCTCGGGCACGGTGCTCGCCGGATTGATCAAAAAAATCGACCGCAGCGTCAAGACCCACTCGATCAACAGCGCGGCTGCGCTGGACGCTTTTGCCCAGGCGATGGCGTGAAGACGCACTTAAAGACGAATAGAGAAAACGCGCGAATGAATACGAACCGTTCAGGGAGGGAAAACCGAAACTATGCTTACCGGAAAAAAAGCGCTCGTTACCGGAGCGTCCCGCGGTATCGGCCGGGCCATTGCGCTTGAGCTGGCGGCAGCCGGCGCCGACGTCGCCGTCAACTATGCGGGCAGCGAAGCGGCCGCCTCCGAGGTAGTTCAGCGCATCAAGGAGCTGGGACGCGAGTCGTTCATGGTGAAGGCGGACGTCAGCTCGACGCAGGACGTCGAAGAGATGTTCAGGCAGACGCTGGATGCGTTCGGCCGGATCGATATTCTCGTGAACAATGCCGGGATCACCCGCGACAACCTGATCATGAGGATGAAAGAGGAAGAGTTCGACCAGGTGATCGCTACCAACCTGAAGGGCGTGTTCAACTGCGTCAAAGCAGCGACCCGCCCGATGATGAAGCAGCGCTCCGGCCGGATCATCAATATTTCCTCCGTCGTGGGCGCGCTCGGCAATCCGGGCCAGGTCAACTATGTGGCGGCCAAGGCGGGCGTTATCGGCATGACCAAGGCGGCGGCCAGGGAGCTGGCCTCGCGGGGCATTACGGTGAACTGCGTCGCACCGGGCTTTATCCAATCCGATATGACCGACAAGCTGCCTGAGGATATGCGGGGACAACTGCTGCAGCAAATTCCGCTCGCCCGCATGGGGCAGCCGGAGGATATCGCGCGCGCCGTTCGCTTTTTGGCCTCCGACGACGCCTCCTACATGACAGGACAAACGATCCATGTCGATGGCGGCATGTACATGTAAGCAAGGCAAAAAGCGCGAGAAACGAGGAATTTTCGCAAAATTTGTTTTTTTCTTCGCCGCCGGGACAAGCTATGGCAATTTGTCCATAAGTTAAGTATAATACCAAGGAGGAGGTGAACCGGATGTCCGATATTTTCGATCGCGTGAAGCGCATCGTGGTTGATCGTCTTGACGTGGACGAGGCGGAAGTTACCCTCGAAGCATCGTTTAAGGATGACCTGGGTGCCGATTCTCTCGACGTAGTCGAATTGGTAATGGAATTGGAAGATGAGTTCGATATGGAGATCTCTGACGAAGACGCAGAGAAGATCACTACGGTAGGTCAAGTAGTGGAGTACATAAAATCCCATACCTGAGCCGAATTAAGTCCCGTTGCAAGCATGACGGGACTTATCTCCATTCATGAATAGTCAAGCTGCAGCGGCTTGAAACGACATTTCTTTTCCGGAACCGTCCTTCGATGCAATCACAATTGATAAAGCAAGCAAATAACGCAAGTTATTTTAGATAGAGGTGGATATCGTGAAGCAAAGAGTCGTTATTACGGGTCTAGGCGTTATGTCCTCTCTCGGTCGCGACCTCGAAACGTTTTGGAACAGTTTGATGGAAGGCAAGTCGGGCGTCAGCTTGATCGAGGCATTCGATACGAGCGAGTATCCGACCCGGATTGCAGCCGAGATCAAGGATTTTAGCCCTGAGGAATATATGGATAAGAAGGAAGCGCGGCGCATGGACCGCTTCGTCCAGTTTGCCGTGGCGGCGGCCCGGATGGCCTTGCAGGATGCGGGGCTGAATATCAAGGAGGATACCGACCCGGATCGCGTCGGAGTGTACGTAGGCTCCGGAATCGGCGGCCTGACGACATGGGAGGAGCAGCATAAGACGCTGCTGGAGAAAGGACCGAAGCGCGTCAGCCCGTTCTTCATTCCGATGATGATCGCGAACATGGCCTCCGGCCAAATTTCCATGCTGACCGGCGCCAAAGGGCCGAACAGCACGGCAGTGACCGCTTGCGCTACAGGCACGCATTCGATCGGGGACGCTTTCAAAACGATCCAGCGCGGCGACGCGGACGTCATGATTTGCGGCGGCGCCGAAGCGACGATCAGCCCGACAGGGGTCGCCGGCTTCTGCGCGCTGCGGGCGATGTCGACCCGCAACGACGAGCCGCACAAGGCGAGCAGGCCGTTCGACGTGGACCGCGACGGATTCGTCATGGGCGAAGGCTCCGGCATTCTCGTGCTTGAATCGCTGGAGCATGCGCAGAAGCGCGGCGCCCGCATCTACGGCGAGGTCATCGGCTACGGCATGAGCGGCGACGCTTACCACATGACCGACCCGGACCCGGACGGCGCAGCCCGCTGCATGACGAAAGCGCTGAAGGACGCCGGCATCGCGCCGGAGGCGGTCGATTATATCAACGCGCACGGCACCTCCACGCCGGTCGGCGACAAGTCCGAGACGGCGGCGATCAAGGCGGCGTTCGGCGAGCATGCGTACAAGCTGGCGGTCAGCTCGACGAAGTCGATGACGGGCCATCTGCTCGGCGCCGCCGGCGGTGTGGAAGCCGTCATTTGCGCGCTCTCCCTCACGAACGGTTACATTCCGCCGACGATCAATCTCGAGAATCAAGATCCCGAGTGCGACCTCGATTATGTGCCGAATGCGGCGCGGAAAGCGGACCTTCGCACGGTCATGTCGAATTCCTTCGGATTCGGCGGGCACAACGCCACCATCGTGATGAAGAAATTCGAAGGCTAAAGATGCGAATGGCCCGGGCATAAAGGCCAAGATCCAAGATTACATTAACGATAACCGATTGTCCGCGGGCTTGCGGGATATTCCGCCAGCCGCGGAGCTTATCGGGCGCATCCGGCAAACCTATCACGGCTCGCACAAGAGGTGACGAATTATGCACCGCAATCTGAAGCAGCTGCAGACGGAGCTGAAGCTGGCGTTTCGCAATCCCGACATTTTGCGCCAGGCTTTCACTCATGCATCCTACGTGAACGAGCATCGCTCGCTCCATCATAAGGACAACGAACGGCTGGAATTTCTCGGGGACGCCGTCCTGGAACTGGCTGTCTCCGAATATTTGTTCGAGAAATACCCCAATCGTCCCGAGGGCGAGCTGACCAAGCTGCGCGCGTCCATCGTATGCGAATCTTCGCTGGTAGGATTTGCCGAGCGGCTCGAGTTCGGCTCGTATGTGCTGCTTGGCAAAGGCGAGGAGCAGACCGGCGGAAGAATGCGGCCGGCGCTGCTTGCAGACGTGTTCGAAGCGTTCATCGGCGCCTTGTACCTGGATCTTGGCATGGACAAGGTGCGCGAATTTCTTCGCGCCCACATGTTCCCGAACTTGCCGAATCAAGGCAGGCTTCTGACGGCCGATTACAAGACGTTCCTCCAGGAGCACGCCCAGCAGCACAGCCTCGGGTCTCCCGAATACAGGATCGTTGACGAGCGGGGGCCGGCACACGAGCGGGAGTTCGTGGCCGAAGTGTATTTGCACGAACGGCTGCTCGGCCGGGGCGCCGGCCGCTCGAAGAAAGAGGCGGAGCAGCAGGCGGCGGCCCAGGCGCTGGATGCCCTTGACGTCAAGGTGAAGCCGTCGTAACGTTCGGACTTAAGGCAAAGCTTTCCGCAGCATGGATGATTCGGCTCTTGGTACCGGTCATTCCCGGAAGCTTTGCCTTTTTTGCTGCATTGACGCCTGGCGACGATCGGGTGCTGGCCCGCGGTCGTCCCCTTCGGCCCGCGGTCATGGCGCCCGGGCGGAGCAACCGCCCGATTTCACGATGGGCAAGCCATCCGGGAAGCTTGCGGCGCGGCCCTTTAGTCTTAAGTCCGGTTTCTGTAAGCGCCAAGGCTTGGCTTAAGAAATATGTTACAATAGGCTGGAGGTGAGGCGGTTGTATTTAAAACGGATCGAGCTGTCCGGATTCAAGTCGTTCGCGGACAAGACGGAGTTGGAATTCGTACGGGGTATCACCGCCGTAGTCGGCCCGAACGGCAGCGGCAAAAGCAACATCTCCGACGGCATCCGTTGGGTGCTCGGGGAGCAAAGCGCCCGTTCCTTGCGCGGCGGCAAGATGGAAGATATCATCTTTGCCGGCAGCGACGCCCGGAAAGCGGTCAATTACGGCGAAGTGTCGTTGACGCTGGACAATTCGGACCAGTCGCTGCCGCTGGAATATAACGAAGTGACGGTCACCCGCCGCGTCCACCGGAGCGGGGAGAGCGAGTATTTCATCAACAAGCAGGCCTGCAGGCTCAAGGATATTACCGAGCTGTTCATGGATACCGGCATCGGCAAGGAGGCGTACTCGATTATCGGCCAGGGCCGGATCGAGGAAATTCTCAGCACGAAGTCGGAGGACCGGCGCGGCATTTTCGAAGAGGCGTCGGGCATCGTCAAGTATAAATCGCGCAAGAAAGAGACGGAGAAGAAGCTGCACGATACGGAGCAAAATTTGCTGCGCATTCACGATCTTGTCTCGGAGCTGGAAGACCAGCTCGAGCCGCTGCGGGCGCAGTCCGAGAAGGCGGTGCGCTACAAGGAGCTCAAGGAGCAGCTGAAGAAGAACGAGATCTCGATGTACGTCTATCAGATCGAGCAAATCTACGCCCAGTGGACCGAGACGAACGCCAAGCTGGAGGAACTGCGCGGGCAGCAGGAGGAGTTGGCCGGATTCGTCAGCGTGCACGACGCCCAGCTGGAGACGCACCGCTGGGAATCGCGGCGGCTGGAGGAAGAGATCGAGAAGCTGCAGGCGCTCCTGCTCCAAATCAGCGAAGAGTTCGAGAAGTGCGAAGGTCACGGCGAGGTGCTGCGCGAGCGCAAAAAAAATTACGAAGCCAACCAGGCTCAGCTGGAGCAGACGATCCGGCAGCAGGAGGCGCGGCGCGTCGAGAAGGAATCGGATCTGGAGGCGATCCGTCTCAAGCTCGCTTCGCTCGGCGAGGAGCTCTCCCGCGTGCAGCTGATGCTGAAGGATGAGGAAAGCCGCCTTGTCGGCGTAGCCGGCGGGATCAGCAGCGCGGAGGAAGACCGGCTCAAATCGGAGCTGCTCGAGACGCTGAACCAAATGGCGGGCGCGCGGAACGACATCCGTTACGCCGAGCAGCAGGCCGAGGCGCTGGCCCGCCGGATGGAGCGCGTCGGCGACGAGCGGCGCAAATGGCAGGAGCAGCAGGAGCAGATTAAAGAGCGCCAGGCGAAGCTGGAAGGGCGGCTGGCGAAGACGGTGGAGGAGCTTGCCGACGTGCGGCGGCGCTACATGGAGTGCGCGCAGTCGCTCAAGGAGAAGACGTCGCTGTCCGATGAAGCGCAGGGCGTCATCCGCAAGCTGGAGCAGAAGCTGGATGCGCTCGTCTCTCGCCGCGATACGATGCAGGAGATGGCCAGCGACTACGACGGCTTTATGCACGGGGTCAAGGAAGTGCTGAAAGCGAAGGACCGCGGCGATCTGCACGGCATCCAGGGGGCGGTTGCGGAGCTTGTCAAGGTGCCGGCCCATGTCGAGGTCGCCGTGGAAACGGCTCTCGGCGGAGCGCTGCAGCACATTGTCGTCGACAGCGAGAAGGCCGGCCGCGATGCGATCGCCTTCCTGAAGCGGCGCCAATCCGGCCGGGCGACGTTCCTGCCGCTCGACGTCATTCGGGGCCGCAGCATTCCCGAGGCGGAGCAGCGGCATGTCCGCGAGCTGCCCGGCTTCGTGGGCATTGCTGTCGAGCTTGTCGCTTTCGACGAGAAATACAGGCAGATCGCCGGCAGCCTGCTCGGCAACGTCATCGTCGCCGAGACGCTTGAGCAGGCCAACCGGATTGCGGCGCGGGTGCAGTACCGCTACCGGGTCGTCACCCTCGAGGGCGACGTCGTGAACCCGGGCGGCTCGATGACGGGCGGCAGCCAGCAGAAGAAGACGACCAGCCTGCTCGGCCGGCAGCGGCAGATCGAGGAGATGGGCAAGGAGATCGCCGCGTCGGAGGCGCAGCTTGGCACCTTGCGGAGCAAGTCGGACTCGCTGCGCAAGGAGATCGCTGCGCTGAACAGGAGCATCGACGAGCTGCGCCAGACCGGTGAGACGCTGCGCATCGAGGAGCAGCAAATTCGCGCCTCGCTGGAGCCGCTGGAGCACGAGGCGAAGCAGGTCGGCGAGCAGCTGGCGCTGTACGGCTCGGACAGGGAATCGCTGGAGCAGGAGCTCCATGAGCTGGAACGCCGCCGCGAGGCGGGACTCGCCGAGCTGGACAAGCTGCAGCGGGAGGAAGCCCGCCTGCAGGAAGCGATCCGCGCGGCCGAGCTGCAGCGCAAGGCGAGCGAGTCGGCCAAGGAGGAGCTGCAGTCGCAGCTGACGGACCTGAAGATCAAGGTCGCTTCCTTGTCGCAGGAGAAGCAGTCCGAGCAGGACCGCGAGCGCCGCACCCGCCAGGAGCTGGCTCAGCTTGCCTCGGAGCTTGAGGCGAGTCGCGACATGCTGGCCCGGCTGGAGCGCGACCAGGCGGCGCACGAGCAGGAATCGGTGCGCCAGATTCAATTGCTGAACGAGCTGAAGCTGAGGAAGCAGGCGTGCGCCGAGGAGCTTGACCTAAAGCGCGCGGAGCGGGCGGAATGGCTGGCCAAGCTGGAGCAGGAGGAGAACAAGACGCGGGAGGAGCGCAACCGGCTGAAATCGGTCGAGGAGCAGCTTCATCAGACCGAGGTGCGGGTGAACCGCCTCGACGTCGAGCTCGATAACCTGCTGAAGAAGCTGGCCGAGGAGTACGAGCTCAGCTTCGAGCTGGCCAAGGAGCGTTATCCGGTGCCGGAGGACGTGCCCGGCACGCAGGCCAAGGTCCGCGAGCTCAAGCGGGACATCGCGCTGCTCGGGGACGTGAACCTGGGAGCGATCGAGGAGTACGAGCGCGTCAACGAGCGCTACCAGTTCCTCAGCGCCCAGAAGCAGGACCTGATCGACGCCAAGGCGGCGCTGTATGAGGTCATCCGCGAGATGGACGAGGAGATGGCCAAACGGTTTAAGGCGACGTTCGAAGCGATCCGCTCGCATTTTGTCGTCGTCTTCTCCAAGTTGTTCGGAGGCGGCAGGGCGGATCTGATTTTGTCCGATCCAGGCGATCTGCTCGGCACCGGCATCGAGGTCGTGGCCCAGCCGCCGGGCAAGAAGCTGCAAAACCTGCAGCTGCTGTCGGGCGGAGAGCGGGCGCTGACGGCGATGGCGCTATTGTTCTCCATCCTGCACGTCAAGCCTGTGCCGTTCTGCGTGCTGGACGAGGTGGAGGCGGCGCTCGACGAGGCGAATGTAGCCCGCTTCGCCCAATATTTGCGGGAATTTTCCGAGGTGACGCAGTTTATCGTCGTCACGCACCGCAAAGGGACGATGGAGGAAGCCGACGTGCTGTACGGCGTCACGATGCAGGAAGGCGGCGTTTCCAAGCTCGTGTCCGTGCGGCTGGAGGAAGACGAGGCGATTATCGCCTCGTAAGGCCGGCATGCGGCATGCGGCGGGCCGATTGCCGTTATACCGGATATGCCGCGAATGCCGAAGCTGCGCGCTTGCGCGGTGTTTTGCCGGCTGCCTGCCGTCCTGCGGCTTCGGCATGCACCTTGCGGGTGCAGAGAGTGCGCGGCGCGGTGTTTTGCCGGCCGCCAGCTGCCATGCGGCTTCGGACACTGCGGGCGGCAGAGGCGCATGCATGGCGCGGCAGACGGCCTGACGCGAAAGCGAAGTAATTTGTTGAGGAAGCAGCCATAACGTGGGAGGTAAGCGACGACAATGAGCTTTTTTAAACGGCTGAAGGAAGCGATCTCCGGCAAAGCCGAGGCGGTGACGAACAAGTTCAAGGAGGGCCTGGCCAAGACGCGGGACGTGTTCGTCGACCGCGTGGAGGAACTGTTCTCCCGCCGCAAGAAGATCGACGAGGAGTTTTACGAGGAGCTGGAGGAGATTCTGATCAGCGCCGACGTCGGCGTGGGGACGGTCGTGCAGCTGATCGACGATTTGCGCGCCGAGGTGAAAAAGCGCAAGATCGAGGAGCCGGGCGAGCTGCAGCCGATTTTGACGGAGAAGCTGATCGCGCTGCTGAAGGGCGAGGAGCAGGCAGGGCTGCGCATGGCCGAGAGCGGCCTGACGGTTTTCCTGTTCGTCGGCGTCAACGGCGTTGGCAAGACGACGACGATCGGCAAGATGGCCCATATGCTGAAATCGCAGGGCAAAAAGGTGCTGCTGGCCGCCGGAGACACTTTCCGCGCAGGGGCGATCGAGCAGCTCGACGAATGGGGCCGGCGCGTCGGGGTCGACGTCATCAAGCAGCAGGCCGGCTCGGACCCGGCGGCGGTCATGTTCGACGCCATTCAGGCGGCCAAGTCGCGCGGCGTGGACGTGCTATTGTGCGATACGGCGGGCCGCTTGCAGAACAAGGTCAATCTGATGGAAGAGCTGAACAAAATATTCCGCGTCATCGGCCGCGAGGTGCCGGGGGCGCCGCATGAGGTGCTGCTTGTGCTCGATGCGACGACCGGCCAGAATGCGCTGCAGCAGGCGAAGCTGTTCGACGAGAAATCCGGCCTGACCGGACTTGTCCTGACGAAGCTGGACGGCACGGCCAAAGGCGGGATCGTCGTGGCAATCCGCCAGGAGCTCAAGCTGCCGGTAAAATTCGTCGGCCTCGGCGAGAAGATGGACGATCTGCAGCCGTTCGATTCGGACCAGTTCGTGCACGCGCTGTTCAGCAAGTGGATTGCGGAATCGGACAAGGAGCAGGCCGGGACGGAAGCCTGACAAGGGATCGAGCTTGACAACAAGCCTGGGATGAAGTAATATAAGCTCTGTTGATCCTGTAAAGTGTTTTACCTTAACGGAGGGAAGCACGTTGACGGATGAGGCTGCATTGCAGAAGACGACCCGCATCAACTTGCTGTTCGATTTTTATGAACAGCTGCTTACGGAGAAGCAGCAGATGTTTTTGAAGCATTATTTTCACGACGATTATTCGCTTGGCGAGATCGCTGCGGAATTCGCGATCAGCCGCCAGGCGGTGTATGAGCATATCAAGCGGGCCGAGGCGGTGCTTGAGGACTGCGAAGCGAAGCTGCAGCTGCTGGCCAAGCATGAACAGCGGCAGCGGCTATTGCAAGAGCTCGAGGAGCTGGCCGGCGGCCTGTCGGCGGAGCCTCGCGAGCAGGCGCTGGCGCTGCTTCGGCGGATAGGCGATCTCGATTGATTTTAGGGAAAGGGCGGTGAGCGTCATGGCATTCGAAGGCTTGGCCAATCGGCTGCAGAGCGTATTCAGCAAGCTGCGCGGCAAGGGCAAATTGAGCGAGGACGACGTGAACGAGGCGCTGCGGGAAGTACGGCTCGCGCTGCTGGAAGCGGACGTCAACTTCAAGGTTGTCAAGGACTTCATCGCCAAGGTGAAGGAGCGAGCGATCGGTCAGGACGTGCTGCAAAGCTTCACGCCGGCGATGGTCGTCGTCGACATCGTGAACAAAGAGCTGACCGAGCTGATGGGCGGCACGCAGAGCAAGCTGGCGCGCTCGAACAAGCCGCCGACCGTTATTTTGATGGCGGGTCTGCAGGGGGCCGGCAAGACGACGACAAGCGGCAAGCTGGCGCGGCTGCTGCAGAAGCAGAATCATCGACCGCTGCTCGCCGCAGCCGACATCTACCGCCCGGCGGCGATCAAGCAGCTGCAGGTGCTCGGCGAGCAGTTGAACGTTCCTGTCTTCTCGCTGGGCGACAAGGTCAGCCCGGTGGAGATCGCAACGCGCGCCCTGCAGCACGCCAAAGACCACAATCACGATTATTTGATCATCGATACGGCCGGGCGGCTGCACGTCGACGAGAGCATGATGGAGGAGATCAAGCAAATCTCCGCCGCGGTTCATCCGGACGAGACGCTGCTCGTCGTCGACGCGATGACCGGTCAGGACGCCGTCAACGTGGCGGAAAGCTTCCACAAGCAGCTGGAGCTGACGGGCGTTATCCTGACGCGGCTGGACGGGGATACCCGCGGCGGCGCGGCGCTGTCCGTCAAGGCGGTTACCGGCTGTCCGATCAAGTTCGCGGCAGTCGGCGAGAAGCTGGACGCGCTGGAGCCGTTCCACCCGGAACGGATGGCGTCGCGGATTCTCGGCATGGGCGACATGCTGACGCTGATCGAGAAGGCGCAGGCGACCATCGACGCCGACAAGGCGAAGGAGATGGAGCGCAAGATGCGCAACGCCGAGTTCACCTTCGACGACTTCCTCGAGCAGATGGAGCAGGTCAAGAAGCTCGGGCCGCTCGACCAGATTCTGGACATGCTGCCCGGCACGGGCAAGATGAAGGGGATGAAGGACATCAAGGTGGACGACCGGCAGATGGCGCGCGTGGCGGCGATCGTCAAGTCAATGACGAAGGAAGAGCGGGCGAACCCGGATCTGCTGAGCCCGAGCCGGCGCAAGCGGCTGGCCGCAGGCAGCGGCAACTCGGTGCAGGACGTCAACCGCTTCATCAAGCAGTTCGAGGAAATGCGCAAGATGATGAAGCAGTTTTCCAGCTTGATGGGGCCGAAGGGCGGCAAAGGGCTCAAGCAGCTGAAGAAGCTCGGTCGCGGCATGAAGTTTCCTTTTTAAATAAGCTTGCCTGAGGATTAGCACGAACGGTTCCTGCGGGAACCATGAAATCTTACTCTGTGTGGGAGGTGATACTTATGGCAACTCGCATTCGTCTGAAGCGTATGGGCGCCCACAAGGCTCCTTTCTATCGCGTCGTCGTGTCCGATTCCCGTTCGCCGCGCGACGGTCGTTTCATCGAAGAGATCGGTACGTACAATCCGGTTGCGAACCCGGCCGTTGTGAATATTGACGAAGAAAAAGCGCTGAAATGGCTTCAAACCGGCGCGCAAGCTTCCGATACTGTTCGCAGCCTGTTCAGCAAAGCCGGCATTATGAAAAAGTTTCATGAATCCAAGCTGCAGAAGTAATCTGTGACGTTCGGGGGAGACGATGAAGGATCTAATCACCGTTATCGCCAAAGCGTTGGTCGATCATCCGGATGAAGTCCGCGTCCATCGCGTGGAGGACGAGCGCAGTATCGTCTATGAGCTGTCCGTTCATCCCGAGGATGTGGGCAAGGTCATCGGCAAGCAGGGACGGATCGCGAAAGCGCTCCGGACTGTGGTCACCTCCGCTGCAGTGAAGGAACCGAAGCGGATTTCGGTTGAAATCGTATCATAATGGACACGATGAGGGTTAGGAGCTTCTCCTAGCTCTCTTTCTCTTGATCCTGGAGTATGAAGCGTCGGAGGGTAGCAATGAGCGAAAAGCTGTACACGGTCGGCAAAATCGTCAATACGCACGGAATTCGCGGCGAGCTGAAAATCGTTCCGCAAACCGACTTTCCCGAGGAGCGCTTCGCCAAAGGCAGCGAACTGCTGTTCGTCGATCCGGCCGGAGGGCGGACGGTTCCCGTCATCGTCAAATCGGCGCGCGTACATAAAAGTATGTACCTCGTGCTCTTCGACGGGATGGACAATATTAACGACGTCGAGAAATACAAGGGCTGGCTGCTTAAGGTGTCGGAGAAGCATTTGAGCGAGCTGGACGAAGGCGAATATTACTACCACGAAATTATCGGCTGTACGGTCGTCACGGATGAGGGCGAGGAGCTAGGGACAATCTCCGAAATCCTCTCTCCCGGAGCTAACGACGTTTGGGTCGTCCGCCGGCCGAAGGGCAAGGACGTGCTGCTGCCGTACATCGACGAGGTCGTGCTGGACGTTGATGTGAAGGAAAAAAGGGTGAAGGTTCACCTGATGGAAGGTTTGCTGGACTGATGCGCATCGATGTATTGACGCTGTTTCCCGAAATGTTCGAGGGCGTCTTCTCCGCCAGCATTCTCGGCAAAGCCCGGGACAAAGGGATCGTCCGTCTGAATACGGTCAATTTTCGCGATTATGCCAACAACAAGCATAATACGGTCGACGATTATCCATACGGCGGCGGGGGCGGCATGG
Organism: Paenibacillus ginsengihumi DSM 21568; assembly: GCF_000380965.1. Classification (GTDB taxonomy): domain Bacteria; phylum Bacillota; class Bacilli; order Paenibacillales; family NBRC-103111; genus Paenibacillus_G; species Paenibacillus_G ginsengihumi. The sequence goes on from NZ_KB905554.1 coordinate 142,367, forward strand.
TGCTGAAGCCGGAGCCGATCTTTGCCGCGGTGGAGCATCTGCTGGAACAGACGCGGAAGGGCTCGTTGGAAGGCGGGCTGCAAAGCCCGGCGCCGGTCCGGCCGGAAGGCAGCGGCACGGCAGCGGACGGTTCGAGGTCGGATGTGCAGACAAACGGCAGCGGTGCGGCTGCAGGCGGTTCAGCGGCAAATGTCCAGACCGATGACGGCGCAGCAGCGGGCAGGCCGGGGGCCGGCGCCGCTTTGAGCAGCCTGGCCGAGAGCGGCAAGTCCCATTCCGGAGCCGCTGCCAGTCGGCCTGGCGGGGCTTCCAGACCGCGCATCATATTGATGTGTCCGCAGGGCGAGACGTTCTCCCAGAAGAAAGCGGAGGAGCTGGCGCGGGAGGAGCATCTTGTGTTCATCTGTGGCCATTACGAAGGCTATGACGAGCGCATTCGCGAGCATCTTGTCACCGACGAACTGTCCATCGGCGACTACGTGCTGACTGGAGGCGAGCTGCCGGCGATGGTGGCGATCGACAGCATCGTTCGGCTGCTGCCGGGCGTTCTCGGCAACGAAATGTCGGCTGTCACCGATTCGTTCAGCACGGGACTGCTCGAATACCCGCATTATACGAGACCGGTCAATTTTCGCGGTTGGGAGGTGCCGGAGATTTTGCTGTCCGGCCACCACAAGCAAATCGCGGAATGGCGGAAGCGTCAGTCCTTGCTGCGGACATTGAGGAAGCGGCCCGAGCTGCTGGACAATTACCCGCTGACCGATCAGGAAAGACGTTGGCTAGATGAAGAAAAGCGCCGCGAGCAGCAGGCAGGCGGTGGCAGCGGCAAAGGCGAGAACGGACGGCGAGCCGAAAGCGAGCTTTCATGAAGGTCCGGCATAGGCTCGCATTGCCCTGACAATATCACAGAACAATAACATCGGCTCGCATTGTAGTTGAAAATAGCCCGGAAGTATGCTAATATAATGACTGTTGTGGCATTTTTGCCTAAATACGGTGGTCCTCTGCGCATGACATCGAAGCAAGCACATCCAAGGGGCGGCATGAACACCTGTGTGGAAGGAGGGAGTCATCCATGAATTTGATCCAGGAAATTACGAAGGAACAGCTGCGCCAAGACATTCCGAGCTTTCGCCCAGGCGATACGCTGAAAGTGTTCGTGAAGGTTATCGAGGGTTCCCGCGAACGGGTACAGCTGTTCGAGGGCGTCGTTATTAAGCGCCGCGGCGGCGGTATCAGCGAAACGTTCACGGTAAGAAAAATTTCTTACGGCGTAGGCGTTGAAAGAACGTTCCCGCTGCATTCTCCGAAGATCGAGAAGATTCAAGTGGCTCGCCGTGGTAAAGTCCGTCGCGCGAAGCTCTACTATCTGCGTAATCTTCGCGGCAAGGCGGCAAGAATTCAAGAAATTCGTTAATACGACCGGGGGCTTGAGAACCAAGCTCCTTTTCGTTTTCCCGGAAACGATACTGATCGTATGACGATCATTTCGCCATATATTCAGCAGCCGCAGGTGACGACGAATGCGGAAGATTCGCCTGTCATCGGCGGCCCATCATCCAAAAAGGCAGGCATAGCGATGGAGCAGGAACAAACCGTTGAATCCGGCAAAACGAACTCTGCGAAGAACGAAGCCTGGGAATGGATCAAGGCGCTTTTCATTGCGGCCGTGCTAGTCTTCTTTATACGCTGGCTCGTCTTCGCTCCGTTCATTGTTGAAGGGCCTTCCATGCTGCCGAACTTCGAAAGCCATGAACGGTTGATCGTGAACAAGTTTATTTACCGGTTTGGCGAGCCGAAGCGCGGCGACGTTATCGTGTTTCACGCGACAGAGGACAAGGATTACATCAAACGGGTCATCGCGCTGCCGGGTGAGACGGTGCGCGTCGAGGGCGACAAGGTGTACATCAATGGCGAGGTGCTGGACGAGCCTTATTTGAAGGAAGCGCTGGATGACGCCGCAAAAAAAGGGATACCCTATAATACGAGGAACTTTCCGGAAATGACGGTGGACGAAGGCAGCGTGTTCGTGATGGGCGACAATCGTTCGAACAGCTCGGACAGCCGCGATATCGGCGTGATTTCGTACGAAGAAATCGTCGGCCGGGCGGATCTGATTTTTTGGCCGCTCAATAAAATAAGCTTTATTCATTAAGCCGCCGCTCAATGTGCTGCGGCTTTTTGAGCGAAAAGGAGGCGACCTCATGACAATCCAATGGTTTCCCGGTCATATGACGCGGGCGCGCCGGCAAATCCAGGCGAAGCTGAAGCTCATCGACGTGGCCGTCGAGCTGCTGGATGCCCGCATTCCGCTGTCGAGCCGCAATCCGATGATCGACGACATCTTGTCCGGCAAGCCGAGACTGGTGCTGCTCAACAAGAGCGATTTGGCCGATCCGGCGGCGACGGCACAGTGGATCGAATATTTTGCCGGCCGCGGGCTGAAGGCGCTGCCGGTCAATGCCGCCTCCGGCAACCCGAGCAAGGACATTCTTGCCCGCTGCAAGGAGCTGCTCGCAGACAAAATCGAGAAGCAGCTGAGCAAGGGAATGAAGCCGCGCTCGATCCGGGCGCTGATCGTCGGCATTCCGAACGTCGGCAAATCGACGCTGATCAACAAGCTGGCCGGGCGGAAAGCGGCGATTACCGGAGACAAGCCGGGCGTCACGAAGGGGCAGCAGTGGATTCGCGTCGGCAACGAAATGGAGCTGCTCGATACGCCGGGCATTTTATGGCCCAAATTCGAGGATCAGGACGTCGGCATGCGGCTCGCGGCGACGGGAGCGATCAAGGAGACGATTCTTCACCCGGAGGAAATCGCGCTGTTTACGCTGCGCTATTTGGCGGCGCATTATGCGGACGCGCTGAAGGGGCGCTATGCATTGGACAGCGTGCCTGATGATCCGTCCGATACAGACGAAATGGTCAAGCTGATGGAGAACATCGGGCGCAAGCGCGGCGCCCTCATGAGCGGCGGCAGGGTCGATCTGGAAAAAACGTCGCTGCTGGTGCTGCGCGAGCTGCGCGCCGGCAAGCTGGGCCGCATTACGCTGGAGAATCCTGCGCCATTGTAAGAGGAGCAGCGACTTGGCGAAGCGAAGCGGAGCGGAGCGTTGGCGCTTGGCGCGTGCACGTACATAGCGGAATGCTCGGCTGTTCGCGTGATAGACTGCAAGCATACCGTCTGATTTCGGACGGTTTTTTAAGTTGCAGAAAGCGTAACTCGCTAAAGTGTTAAAGCAATGTGCGGCTTCTGTACCAGCACAACGACCGCTAAAGGCGCAGTCGTTCATCCTTGAATGGACGTCGATGGACGCTGCTGAGGCCGCCCGATGAGGCGGTACTTGCTCGTTACAGGCGATTACAGGCGTCCAGCGCGAACTAGCGGGCTGGCGCTGCTCGTGCTCCGGGGAGGAGCGCGCGGCATAAGCCCGAGCCCTGGCTGGGGCTGGTGCTCGCGTTCGGCGCTCATGGCCCGGTTTAGTGCTCGTGCTCCGGACAGGAGCTTGTGTGCGCGGCATGAGCCCGAGCCTCGGCAGGAGCTTGTGTCGCGGCCTGCGTTCATGGCCCGGTTTAGTGCTGTGCTCCGGACAGGAGCTTGTGCACGCGGCATGAGCCTGAGCCTCGGCAGGAGCTGGTGTCGCGACGAGAGCCCGAGCCCTGGCTGGGGCTGGTGCTCGCGTCCCGGCTAGTGCCTGTGCTCTAGCTGGTGCCCACTGCCTCAACTTGCTCTGTACTTTCCGGCCACCCCCCTATGACGAGCGTTTTCTTCGGTATCGGCCGTCACCTGCGGTACCTACCAAATTCAACGAGTGGACATTGCTGAATTTTCAGGAGAGCCAGCGAATGTTGTATTTTGTACAACAAAAACGGGGGGGATAAGCCCTATTTGCGGCTCAATGTTGCACTTTGTGCAACATTTTTGGCAATGTTCCTCGATTTGCAGCTAATGATACCCAAAATATTGCACAAAATACAACATTGCCTTACCTCTTGTGTAAAGAATACGGAAAATGTTGCATTTTTTGCAGGATTTGTCGTCACATGTGCCCGGGGAGGGGCACCGCTAGCGCGAAGTTCAAACGCAATACGGAGTAGGCGTATGCGGGCCAATCGGCGCTTTTCTCCGATTGAGGGCATGCGGGCCGAGCAGCAGCGCCGCCGCGACTAACGAACGCTTATGCGGCGTTCGGGGCTGCCGACTGATTATCCCCCGTCGCAGCTTGACGCTGCAAAATATAGGTTTGCACGATCAAGGACCTTGCCGAAGGCAAGAATTTTTCTTTTTTCCATGGCAGGAACGAGCATTTCTTATACAACATTGATCCGATATGGTGGACCATTCGCTGCAATACATGCACGAATCGGTTGGCATTGAACAGGCTGGTAGAGGAGACGGATTTGCGCAAATTGCGGTTTTCGAGGCGGCTTTTTTCCTATATAATGATAGGTATTCTTGGGCAGCAGTTGGCAGGTGAGGAAAAGATGCTGGAATACGAACGCGAATTATGGGATCGGGGGATCGGCCGGATTGCCGGGGTAGACGAAGTCGGAAGAGGCTGCCTGTTCGGAGATGTCGTTGCTGCAGCGGTGATTTTGCCGGAAGGCGTCGTGCTGGAGGGCGTCAACGATTCCAAGAAGCTGAGCGAAAAAAAGCGGGAAGCGTTGTACGACGTCATTATGGATTGCGCCGTGGCTGTGGGTATAGGGGTTGTAGACGTCCCGACGATCGAGAAGATCAATATTAAACAGGCGGCAAGGCTGGCCATGAGACAGGCCGTAGAGAAGCTGACGGTGAAGCCGGATATGCTGCTCGTCGATGCGGAGAAGGTCGATTTGCCGATCGAACAGATGGCACTCATTCACGGCGACGCGCTCAGCCAATCGATTGCGGCGGCTTCGATTGTCGCCAAAGTGACGCGAGACCGGATGTGCCGGCATTGGGACACGCAGTATCCAGAATACGGCATTGCGATACATAAAGGTTACGCTACTGCTTATCATAGAGAGCGCATTATTGAGTTCGGTCCGTCCCCGCTGCACCGCAAAACGTTTTTGAAAAAGATCGCCTACGAGCAGCAGGTGCTGTTCTAAGCGGCCAAACGAGCATAGTTCGGTTGAAATCATTCGATCTTCTAAATAATGAGGGGCGCAATGCCGATAAAATATCATAACGCAGTGCGATCAGAGCCGGCGCAAGCCGCTCCGGAACGGTTTCGCTAGCGAACCGCCGGGCGGATGGCCGGTTTTTGCTATCGACACGGGAATAATGCAATAGCCTGCCGCGCAAGCGGCGCAAACGGGGAGGAGCGGACGATGAATGTAAGCGGCATGTTCCGCAGCATGCTGGGAGAGGTCAAGGCAGGGGAAGCAAAGCCTCTGGAGCTGAAGACCGGCCAGGTGGTCCGTGGTGTCGTTCAGCAGCTCGTCTCCGAGCAGGAAGCGGTGCTGAGCATCAACGGAGTGCAGGTGAGAGCGCGGCTGGAGACGCCGCTCGCGACGGGGCAAGCGACGATGCTCCAGGTGCAGCCGATGTCTGAGGACGGGCAGATCGTCTTGAAGCCGCTCGATGCCTCGAGCGTACCGATAGCCGACGCGTCGCTCAAGGAAGTATTGAAATCGTTGGATTTGCCCGATACGCCGGACACTCGGCAATTGGTCCAGCTGCTGCATCGATCGGGAATCGCTTTGACGAAGGACAATGTCCAGGCATTCGCCGCCGTCCGCAGTATGGTGCCTGCTCATATTTCACCCGAGCAGTGGCTCGGCGCAGCGGTCATCGCTTTTCATAAAGGGCTTCCGCTAAATAGCGAGACGGTGGCGTCGATTCAGCGAGCCGTTCAAGGCCAGCCGCTGCACGCAATGCTTGGGGAGCTGGGGGAAGCTGCCGCTCGCGCGCTCGAGCGCCAGCCGCAGTTATCCGCGCAAAGCCGCGGATGGCTGGAACAGCTGCGCGTCATTATCCAGCAGATTAAGCAAGCATCTGCCGAACTGACCCGCGCGGATGGAGAAACGGCGGCACGGGTCCCGGCCGGAGGGCCAGCGGGCTCGCCAGCGGCATTGCCGCTAGCGCAGGCGCCCGGGCAGTTTGCCGCAGGCGCGCCGATCGCGCCGCCGCCGGGAGGCGCCATGGCCGCGGGCACAGCGGCGGTCCCGGGCGGCAGCGCAGCGGCGGTGCCGCAGGCCGTGCCGCCCGGCAGCGCGCCGCCCGC